>NZ_MJEJ02000040.1 GCF_002095435.2 Williamsia sp. 1138 | reverse complement strand
CACACCCAAGGCGTCGGTACCGACCGTCAACTCCCCCAGACTCGTGTACGCCTCCGACCACGGCGAGTTGGCCCACACCAGGGCGATCACAGTCGCCACCAGCAGCAACGCGCCGCCAACGGTCTCTTTGCGCAGGATGCTCGACACACGGGATGTCTCGGCCCAAGAACCACGCGCGAAGAGCGCGAGGGGTCCGGGTCGGTTGCTGTTGTCACGCATGGGAATTCTCCTCGGATCGTTCCATGTTGACGAGAACCGTTACCTGGGCGCTCCGTGCGATCCGCGGTCGAGAGACGGTAGCGCGTTCAGGACTCGATCGTGTTGACGGTTGCGGTAAATAGCTCAGAGGCACGGTCTCGGGTGGACTGGCGGAAGAAGTCAGCGCTCTCGCGGCGGATAGCCCGCAAGAACAGCACCCCACGTCGACAGGTAGCCATTGGTGCCCGGATGCGGCAGGACCCACAACGTCGGCGCGAACGCCATACCTTGGGTGCACTGCGTATGCCTCACCCACCGAAAATACCTCACCGGTGTCGTGACTGCCCAAACAAATACGGCCCGGACCGCACGTGAATGCAGATCCGGACCGTACTTTTGTGCGCCCGAAGGGATTCGAACCCCTAACCTCCTGATCCGTAGTCAGGTGCTCTATCCGTTGAGCTACGGGCGCGTGCTTTTAAATTTTCGTCAGGCTGGTGCTCTGGCGGAGGCGAGAGGATTTGAACCTCCGGTCTCGTTTTAGCGAGACAACTCATTAGCAGTGAGTCCCATTCGGCCGCTCTGGCACGCCTCCTGGTGGAGTCCTTTCGAACTGCCGAAGCAAAACAGTACACAGCAGATAGCGGCCGGAGCAAACCGGCTTGTCGGGGGCCTTTTGCCGTGGCCTAGATTGGGTCAGGTGACACCGCACATCCGCCCCGACCTCGCCGACGTCCCGGCCTACGTACCCGGTAAGAACATCCCCGGCGCGCTGAAGTTGGCCAGCAACGAGACGACCTTCGGTCCGCTGCCCAGCGTCGCGACCGCGATCGCCGAGGCGGCCGCCGCGATCAATCGCTACCCCGACAACGGCGCAGTCGAGCTGACGAGTGAGCTCGCCAAACACCTCGACGTCGCGCCGGAGAACGTGCAGACCGGGTGCGGGTCGGTCACGTTGTGTCAGAACCTGATCACCATCGCGACGCGGCCCGGCGACGAGGTCCTCTTCGCGTGGCGCTCGTTCGAGACCTACCCGCTGGCGACCCGGGTGGCGGGCGCCACCCCCGTTCAGGTGCCGCTGACCGACGGTCGCGTCCACGACCTGCCCGCGATGGCCGACGCGATCACCGATCGCACCCGGCTGATCTTCGTGTGCAACCCGAACAACCCCACGGGCACAGTGGTCGATGCCGACGCCCTGGAAGCCTTTCTCGCAAGAGTTCCCGCCGACGTGCTGGTCGCGTTGGACGAGGCCTACGTCGAGTATCTGAGGCCCTCTGAGGCGCAGCGGTTCGACGCGATCGAGCTCACCCGCCGGTACCCGAACCTGGTCGTGCTGAGGACGTTCTCCAAGGCCTACGGACTCGCCGGGCTGCGGGTGGGTTACGCGGTCGCAGACCCGGCGGTGACCAACGCGCTGCTGAAGGTCCACGTCCCGTTCAGCGTCAACTCATTGGCCCAGGCCGCGGCGATCGCCAGCCTGCATGCCGCGCCCGAACTCCTCGCCCGCACCGACGCGATAGCGATCGAGCGTGAGCGCGTCACCGGACGACTTCGGCAGGCCGGGTACTCGGTCCCGCCGAGTCAGGCCAACTTCATCTGGCTCGATCTAGGCGAGGACGCGCTCGCTTTCGCGCGCGATGCCACCGAGGCCGGGGTCATCATCCGGCCGTTCGCCGGCGAGGGCGCTCGGGTGACGGTGACCGAGGCGCACGAGAACAACACGTTCCTGGATTTCGCGGAAGCTCGCGCCGCCCGCTAGAGCCGTCCACCCACCCGGCGAGGATCTGGGACGCCTACAAACCTCTGGCGAGCACCGGGTACATCACCTTCAGATCCTCGGCCCAGTAAGGCCACGCGTGGGTACCTGTCGAGCGGAAGTGCTCGGTGGGCCGGAGACCGTCGGCACGCATGAGCTCGGCGAACTTCTCCGAGCATTCACGCGCCCCGATTTCGAGCACCGACCCCGTCGCGATCTTCTCGAGGCGGCTGCGCCCGGGATCCAGGCGTGTTTTCTGGTCCAGCGGTCCGGGTACGCCGGATCCGGCGGCGATGAAGATGTTCATGTCACGAAGTGCGTCGAGTCGGCGCGCCGGGTCGTGGTCCACCCAGCCCTGGCCGCCCCAGCCACCCCACATGTTGGAGGCGTCGCCACCGTCCCTGGCGACGACTGCCCTGATCTGCGCCTCGTTGCCGGCGCCTGTCGTCGGCGGGCAGCCGCTCACCGAACCCACACCGGTGTAGCGGTCCGGGTTGCGCGTCGCGAGGGTGTAGGCGGCCTGCCCGCCCATCGACAGCCCGGCGATCGCGTTGTTTCCGTTGCCGTTGTAGAGCTCGTCGATCAGCGGTGGCAGTTCGTCGGTGAGGAAGGTCTCCCACCGCGGGCGGCCGAAGGCCGGGTCGGTGCGCTCCCAGTCGGTGTAGTACGCACCCTGGCCGGCGGGCAGCACCACGTTGACGTTCTTGTCGGAGAAGAACTTCTCCGCGTCCGCCTCGTTGATCCAATCACTGACGCCGGTTTTCCTACCACCGCCGTCGAGCAGGTAGAGACTGCCACGCGCCTGCGAGGTCTGCGGGAACAGGACGGTGATCTGGACCGGGTGGCCCATCGCGGGTGAATTGATCAGCAGGTCGTGACGCTGCGGACCGACGACGTCGACACGGTCGACGGATGCGGTCACCGGATGCGCCGCCGCCGGTGCGAAAGAACCCGAGATCATCGCCACGGCCGCGAACGCGGCGACACCCAACCGGCGCACGGCGCGCGGTCCTCGTCTCACCAAGAAATCCCTGCTCTCGTCGCCGCCCCGATCTGGGAACCTACCCGAGCGCCCGGGTGCGGCGAGCGAAGTCCTACAAACCTCTGGCGAGCACCGGGTACATGGCCTTGAGGTCCTCGGCCCAGTACGGCCAGGCGTGGGTGCCGATGAGGTGGAAATTCTCCGTCGCGCCGACCCCGCGGGCCCGCATCACCACGGCGAACTCCACCGAGCAGCGGTACGCACCGATCTCGAGTGCGGCCCCGGCGGCGATCGTCTGCTCCCGGCTCATGCCGTCGTCGAGTTCGGTCGTCTGATCCAGCGGTCCGGGCAGTCCCGACCCCGCCGAGATGTAGAGGTTCTTGCCCCGGAGCGCGTCGAGCCGCTTCGACGGGTCGTGGGCGGCCCAGCCCGGCGACCCGAACGGACCCCACATGTTGGTCGCGTCGCCGCCGTCCTTGGCCATCGTCGTCCGTACGTAGCCCTCGTTGGCCAAGCCCGTCACCGGAGGACAGCCGCTGAGCGATCCCGCCCCTGTGTAGAGCCCAGGGTGCCGCGCGGCCAACGCGTACGCAGCCTGGCCGCCCATCGACAGCCCGGCGATCGCATTGTTGCCGTTCCCGTTGAACGTGGAGTTGATCAGCGGCGGCAGTTCCCTGGTCAGGAACGTCTCCCACTGTGGTTTGCCGACCGCCGCGTCACGCTGTTGCCAGTCGGTGTAGAAAGCGCCCTTGCCCGACGGCAGGACCACGGTGACGTCCTTGTCGGCGAAGTAGTCCTCGGCGCCGCCCTTGGTGAGCCAGTCGCTGACCTTGTCCTCGGCTCCGGCTCCGTCGAGCAGGTAGAGCGTGCCGCGCGAATAGCTCAGATCGGCGGGGGTGAGCACACTGATCTGGACCTTGCCGCCCATCGCGGGCGAGGAGACGATCAAGTCGTGTCGCTGCGGCGACACCTCGGTGGTCTTCTCGATCTGCGCCGTCCGAGGCGTGGGTTCGGCCAGGGCTACGCCCGCACCTGACACGAGCAGTGCGCCGCATGCGGCGAACGTGCCGAGAACCCGGAACACGCCTGAGGAACGCAGCATCAAATGAACTCCTGGGATTGTGGGACGAGTAGAACGCGAAGGCTACCGACGGCAGTGACCGGAGGGAAAGTCCTCTTAACCAACTCACAGACGACGTCCGATTCGCCCGCGGTCCGAGCGCGTTGCCCTATCCGACGAAGGCCCAGGACAGGGGGCTAATCTCGAGCGTACCGACCCCCATATCCGCCAACGAACACGGAGAATCCGGCATATGCACAACGAGACAGACGCTTCCGGAGATTCGTTCGCGTTTGTCGCCCAGGTACCGGTGCGATGGTCGGATATGGACGCCTTCGGGCACATCAACCATGCCCGCATGATCACCCTGATGGAAGAAGCGCGGGTGGCCTGGCTCGTCAGCGCCGGCGAGCAATACGCGCCGTTGATCAAGAGCGCGATGATCGTGACCGTGGAGGTCAGGTATCAGGCCCAACTGCGCCACACAGACGGTCCTCTTGCTATCGCCATGTGGATCAAAGCTTTTCGCTCTGTGGACTTCACAATCGGCTACGAGATCCGCGGCGCCGGCGCGGCGCCGGACTCCAGACCCGCATGCGTTGCGAGCACGCAGATGGCGGTGGTCGACATAGAGAAGCAGAGCCTACGGCGACTGACCGACCTGGAAAAGGGTTATCTACGGCAGTGGCGCCGAGACTGAACCCCGTCAGCCTTCCGTCTCTTTGCCCAGCTGCGGCCTACCCCGGGCAGGGGCGGGCGGGACCGAATTCTCAACGGGCTCTCCAAGAATGCCGGTGACGTTGCCCTGCAGGATATTTCGGTAGTCCCGGAGGTGAGATCGCCCGGCACCCAGCTGCTCGCCCAGCCGGCGGGTGTTCTCGGCGGACATCTCCCGCTCCCCCGACCTCGCGATCAGCTGGTCGATCCTGAGATCGATTGTCCCGGCGTAATTCACCTGGTCGAGTATCTGCAGTTCCTGCGCCGCGGCGGCAACGGCGTCGGCGACGTCCCACAGCGCCCCGACCCGATCGATCAGCTGCGACCACACCGGTCGCAGTTCGGCCTCCCGCGAGCGCAACTGCTCGGCCAGACGCGCGTCGGAGTCCGCGACGATGCGGACCCGGTCCAGTTCGATCCGGACGGTGCGGAGGTTGATCACGTCGGCCGCGATCTCGGCCAATTCGGCGTGCACGTTGATCTGCGACCGCTGGACAGCGAAATGGTCGCTGCGCCAGGCCGCGGAGCGGACGATCCGGTCATAGGCGTTGCCGGCGATGTAGAGCATGGTCTCGTAACCGTCGACGAACTTCGCGGTCGCGGTGCCCTCGACATCGGAGCCGTCGATGACGGCCGCCTTGTCCGCGACCCACTGCCCGGCGCGCGAACGTCCGTCTGACAACTGCCCGAGTACCCCTGCCGCCGTGCTCGCCGCCATCGCACCGGCGCGGCGCAGGTAGTTGCCGTCGAGACTGTTCGGCGCGGGTGTGAACAGCAGACCGTTGAACAATCGCTCGCGCTCGCTGAAGTCCAGGTGCAGGCCTTCGCGACGTTCGCGCCGGATACCCCGAACCGATCCGGCGAAGACCGGCTTGGACGCGGTCACCAGATTGCGTGCGGTGTCGCGACGGCGCCCGAGGGCCACGACCCGCGACTTCACGATGATGGCTGCGACCTTGGGCAGCCGTGGGTTGCGCAACTGGTCCTCGAGTTGACCGATCTCCCGCTGCAACCTGCGGAGTTCACCGAAACCGCCGATGGCAGGCACGGGGAGCCCGGCGGTGCTGCGCCGGACCAGGACCGCGCGGGCCTGGTCCGAGAGGAAGCCGGAGGCGATCAGGATGGCCGCCGGGTCCGAGAGATCGGGGTGCTTACCCGGGATCCTCGCCCGATCGCACCACCCGCGGATCTGCGCGGCGCCGCCGCCGGCGGTGGATGCAGAGTGCTGGGCCATGGGGTCCTCCGAAAATGGGGCTTTCATCCAGTATTACCGGACAGCGGCGACCGGGGCCGTTTTGCGATGCCAGAGCGGTGCCGTGATCCGGTGCAGCGCCCAGGCGACCGGCGTCGACAGCACCACCGTGACGATGAACACCCCGACCACCGAGCCGGTGAAAATCGGGTAGTCGAGCAGGTCCATGACGAGTTCCATCACGATGACATGCACCAGGAAGAACTCGTACGAGATCTCACCGAACCACACCACCACCGGCCGCGACATCGCCCTGTCCCACCAATTGCCCGCCGGACCGATGGCAAGCGGTGCGATCAGACAGAAGCCGATGACCAGGTACAGCACTGATTTGACGATGGTCGCCGACATCGAGTTCGGTGTGATCGTCGGCTCGCCCGCCAGCGACGTGCACGAGATCTGGAACGCGAGGATCGCCACCAGAATGGACAGCGACGGATGCCAGCTGCGCACGAGTTGCGCGATGATCGCCAGCAACATGCCGCCCGCGAACCAGGCCAGGAACGCCGGTGCCCAGAGTCGCGCCGTGACGTCGATGTCTGCTGACTCGTGTGTGAGGACCGCCCAGGCCGGGGTGATCAACATCAACACAGACACCGCGCCGATCATCCGGCCCGGTCGCCACCGCCCGCGGCAGATCACCCGGCAGATCAACCATGCGAACACCGGTAGCAGCAGATAGAAGACGACCTCGGTTGCCAGCGACCACATCTGGGTCAGCCCGGAATGCAGGTGACCGAACCCATAGATCTGGGTGAGCGTGAGATTGCGCAGCAATCCGCCGACGCCGTGCCCGAGGGTCGAGGTGTCCTCGCGCCACAGAAAGATCGCGTACACCCCGAGAACCGTCAGCCAGTAGGCCGGCAGGATTCGTCGTGCGCGGTGCCAGAAATACTGCTGGACATCCGGTTTCGGCCCGTCCTCGCGCAGCGCCCGCACCCAGGGCGAGAACAGCAGATAACCCGACAACACGAAGAAGATCGCGACCCCGACCTCGAGTCGCGCAAAAAACCAGCCCTCGAAGTCGTCGGTGTACTTGCCGGTCCAGAAGCCGGCATGTGTTGCGCACACCAGCATCATCGCCAGCGCGCGTATCCCGGTCAGGGAGTCGGTGCGGCGCCCGGGAGCATTCGTGGCTGGACCGGGCGTCATGGTCGGGTCAGGCCCCTGCGAGCGCAGCCGCGACCCGCTCCAGCGCTGCGACACGGGAACCCTTGACCAGCACCGCATCTCCGGCGTGCAGATCGGACAAAGCGGCAACCGCTTCGTCGACGTCCGCGACGTGCACCGCGTCGGGTCCGTAGTCGTCCGCGGCGACCGCGATCACGTCGATCCCGAGCTCCCGCGCCCGGGCCGTGATGGCGAGGTGCTCGGCGGGCGCGGATGCGCCGAGTTCTGCCATCACACCCAGTACCGCGATCCGGCGACCTGCTGCGAGGGCGGCGAGAGAGTCGAGGGCGGCCACCATGGATGTCGGGTTGGCGTTGTATGCGTCGTTGAGGACGAGCACTCCCCCGGCGGTGCGGGTCAGTTCCATGCGCAGCCCGGAGATGGCGGCGCCGGCCAGCCCTGCTGCTATCGCCTCGACACCGACCCCGATGCCGCCGGCCGCTGCGGCGGCTGCGAGTGCATTGGCCACCTGGTGTTCCCCCCGGGCGGCGAGGTTCACCTCTGCCGAACCCCACGGGGTACGCAGCGAGAAACTGGCTCGGAGCTCGTCATCCATGCTGATGTTCTCGGCACGAACGTCGGCATCAGCAGACAGCCCGAACCGCAGTACCCCGGCGCTTGTCCGCGATGCCATCGCGGCGACCACCGGATGGTCGGCGTTGAGCACGGCAAGACCGTCGTCCGGCAAGGCCTCGATCAACTCACCCTTGGCTCGCGCCACCGACTCGAGATCACCGAACAACTCGAGGTGCACACCTTCGACTCTGGTCACGATGCCGACCGTCGGACGGGCGATGCCGCACAACAGCGCGATGTGCCCCACTCCTCGAGCGCCCATCTCGACGACAACCGCCTCGGTGTCGTCCGCGGCGCCCAGCAGGGTCAACGGCAGACCCAGTTCGTTGTTGAAGGATCGCTCGTTCGCGGTCGTCTTCAGGGTGGTGGCCAGGACGCCGGCCAACAGGTCCTTGGTGGAGGTCTTCCCGACCGATCCGGTGACCCCGACGACGGGTCCGCCCACGCGGTTGCGTGCGGCCCGCCCCAGGTCGGCAAGGGCGAGCGCGGTGTCGGGTACCTCGATCGCAGCCACGTCGCCGCCGCGATCGATACCGCTGCGGTCGGTCAGAAAGGCCGTTACGCCCTGTTCCAGGGCCTTGAGAATGAAGTCGTGGCCGTCGCGCTCGGCGACGATCGGCACGAACAGCTGCCCCGGCCGGACGCTGCGCGAGTCGATACTGGCGCCGTCGATGTCCAGATCCGGGCCTGCCAGAGAACCACCGGTTGCCGCTGCCACGTCGCTCGCCTTGAATCGCACGCGTCGACGCTACCGGCATCGCCGTGCGGCGCACACCCCGAACCCTTTCAGCGCTGACCTGCACAGCCTGAAATCCCATCGGTGATCCGCACATCAGAGGTTCGGTATCGTGTCGGCATGTCAGAACCCGCACATGATGGCCGTCTGCGGCTCCTGGTCCTCTTCGGTGGCGCGTCCGCCGAGCACGATGTGTCGTGCGTTACCGCAGCTCACGTGCTCGCGGCAGCGGATCGGACCAAGTACGAGCTGATCCCGGTGGGCATCACCACCGGCGGGACGTGGATCCGCAACGACAAGGCGATCGCCGCACTCGCCGAGGCGACACCCGCATTGCCCGACTCCCTCGAACCCGCGGGCACCGAGGTGGAGCCGTTGGCGGAGATCGCCGGCGGCGGCGATCGGCCGACGGTCGTGTTGCCGCTGCTGCACGGCCCGCACGGCGAGGACGGCACCGTCCAGGGAATGCTGGAGTTGGCCGATGTGCCCTACGTGGGCAGTGGGGTGCTCTCGTCGGCGCTGTGCATGGACAAGGCGATGGCCAAGATCGTCGCCGCCCAGGCCGGTATTCCTCAGTGCCGCTGGATCGAGTTCCGCGCCGGTACCGGTGAGACCGCCTCGCTCGTCGAACGCACCATTACTGAGCTCGGCTTGCCCGTGTTCGTCAAACCGGCCAATCTCGGTTCGTCGGTGGGTATCTCGAAGGCGCACGACGCTGCCGAACTCGCCGAGGCCATCGAGTTCGCACTGCGGTACGACGAGGTGTTGGTGATCGAGGAAGCCGTGACCGCCCGCGAGGTCGAGGTGGCGGTGCTCGGCAACCTCTTCCCGGAGGCGTCCGTCGCCGGCGAGATCCGGCCGGGATCAGAGTTCTACGATTACGAAGACAAGTACGTCAACGGTGCTGCGGCGCTGGTCATCCCGGCCGAACTACCTCCCGCGGAGTCCGATCGGGTCCGGGAGCTGGCCACCACCATCTTCAGCACGTTGCGGTGCTCAGGCATGGCCCGGGTCGACTTCTTCTACGAAGAAGGCGGCCGCGGCTGGCTCCTCAACGAGGTCAACACGATTCCCGGTTTCACCCCGGCGTCGATGTACCCCAAACTGTGGGAGGCCTCCGGACTGAGTTACCCCGCACTGATCGATCGCCTCGTCGAACTCGCGTCCGAGCGACACGCGATCCGGTCGGGCTTCTCCGTCGACCACTGACGATCAACGGAGAAAACGGCCGAACCTCAACTACTTCCGACCAGTGTTGCGAACGCGACGATGTTGTCGTCGTAGCTGTCGGCACTCTCGTCGAACGAACCACCACAGGTGATCAGACGCAGCCCCGGGTAATCGAGGCTGCCGTAGATCAGTTCGGTCGGGAACTCCGCCTTGGCAAACGCGGACACGCGAGTCACCTCGAACTTTGCGACGGTGCCGTCTTGTCGGGTGACAGCGATCGCGGCACCGTCTTTCACGTTGCGGAGGTCGAAGAAGACGCCCGGCTCACCGTCCCAATCCACGTGTCCGGCAATGACAGCGGGGCCGTCTTCACCGGGGGTCGGGGCACCCGTGTACCAGCCGGCGGGAAATCCACCGGGCGGCACCTGCATGGCGCCGGTCTGATCGAGTCCGAGCCCCATCAGCGTCGAATCCACTCCGATCGAAGGGATCTCGATGCGGGTGGGAGTGGACTTGATCAGAGCAGTGGGATTCGAGGTGCCGACTTGCGACGACGACATGGGCGACGCGGCTGCGGGGTTCTCTGAGGTCGGCGCCGGCGCACTGCCCGCGAGCTGCTCTTGGCCGCCACAGCCGATGAGCAGCAACGACATCGCGGCGAGCGCGGCGCAGAACGCCAGGAGTTGCCGACGTCCCCGCCGCCCGGTACGGGCGACGGGGACCTGAAGCAATGTCACTATGCCGACGTCGAGACGGCGAAGCTCAACTGCCGAGACCATGAGGCACTGAGTGCTGTACTGCCGTCACCGGTGTCGACCGATCCGCGGGGTACATCAGGAACCTGGTTGCCCGGCGACGGAGCCTGCGGCGTGGTGATGGGGCCTTCCTTGCCTCCACCACCCTGCCCTTGGGGTCCTTCTTCGCCCGGTGCCTCAGGGGTGCCCGGCTGACCCGGAGTCCCCGGCTGGCCTGGGGTGCCCGGCTGACCCGGGGTTCCCGGTCCTCCCGGAGTACCCGGCTGGCCTGGGGTGCCCGGCTGACCCGGGGTTCCCGGTCCTCCCGGAGTACCCGGCTGACCCGGTCCGCCTGGCTGACCCGGGAGCCCCGGAATACTGGGCAGTCCCGGAATACTCGGAAGCCCCGGGATCACCGGACCCGGCGGGGTGACGACGGTCGGAACCGTCGGCGACGTGGTGGGGGGAGTCGTCGTGGTCGGCACCGTCGTCGTCGGGACGGTCGTCGTTGTCGTCGGCCCCGTCTCACACGCCGATCGGGTGATCGTGTTGGTGTTGAGGGTGATGCCTGCTCCGAGCGCGATCAGTCGCCCGTCGATGACCGCTCGCGCCTGCGCAGCGATGGAGGCCTGAGCCAGCAAGTTACCGACGAAGACCGAGTCGGTTCCGAGGGTGGCCGAGGTGCCGACCTGCCAGAAAACGTTGCACGCTTGCGCGCCGTTGATCATCGACACCCTGCTACCGGATGCGGTGATCAGGGTCGAGGTGCCGGCCTGGAAGACAAAGACCTTGTTGGGGTCGCCCTCGGCGTCGAGGGTGAGTGTCCCGGTGATCTCGAAACTGGTGGCGTTGTTGTAGACGCCCGACTTCAGGGTCAAACCGCCCAATTCGGTGGGTTTCGCCTGCTTCGGCTCTTGGCCGGCAAGGTTGGTGTAGGCGGTCCGCGCGTCGTTCTGCGCGAGCAAAGCCACTGGGCCTGCGGAATACCGCTCGCCGCTGTAGCCGATGCCGCCGTCGATCGCGGTGCCCGGCGACGTCCCGATATCACCGGTGACCGTGGTGGCGCCGGTGTTCGTGATGGACGCCGCCGCGAGCACCCCGAAACTGCCCGCTGTGGCCAGACCCGGGTCGAGTGGCTCTGCAGAAGAGGTGCCGCTTCCTACGACGGCGCCCCCGACACATACTGCGAGGACAGCCGCGGCCGATATCGCCTGCATGCCTCGTCTTCGTCGGTTTGATTCGGAAAATCGATGAACTTGCAGGGCTTGTCGCATGCGGCAACCACGCCAATCTGTGCTCAGGAGATCAATGACTGCGCCGTCGGTCGGCCAGCCACCGTTCACGTCCATCCCAGCAAATTGAGGAAACCCCGCGGGCCTGAATTGCCTGAACTGTAATGACTTTCCCGGGTCGGGTACTTTGCGTCACTACAGGCCGCTGATTCGAATTGAACCCTTAAAAATAGTCAATGTCAACGTTTAAATATCATTCGCTACTGTCGCCGCATCAGCAATATTCGCCAAAACATGTACATTGAGACAAGATCCAAGAAACGCCCCATCCGAATTCGCGAGGGCTACGAATGCTCCTGTGCTCGCCGAGCTTTCATGAACCTGCTCCATCTCGCACCACGGCCGTGCCAGACAGGCGACTCGAATGCTCACTGAACCCGAAAAGATATTGGACATTCTTTCGATGCGCTTGGTGTCTGCCACTCGGGACAAAGCCACCGGCTCACTCGGGCAGCCAAGGCTGCGTATCTGCCGGGGTAGGGCTCAGCGGCGCATCCGGTGGCACCATGGGACGGTGATCGAAAACGTGCAGGGCCGCATCTGGCGACATGGTGAATTACAGGACGATTTCAACCTCGGCATGGTCTCGGACTGCATTGACGACAAAGACCTTCTCGTGTGGGCTGACCTGGTCAATCCCAGCCACGAGGCCCTCACCGAACTCGCATCAGAGCTCGACTTGAACACCTTCGCGGTAGAAGACGCCCTCGCAGCCGCCGAACGGGTGAAGGCCACGTCATACCCGACGCACAAGTTCATCACCGTCTACGCGGTCGACATGGACCCCGATGCCGGCGAGCCGCAGCGCGGCGACGCGATCCACACGCACCGGATCTCCATGTTCATCAAGCACAACGCGCTGATCACCGTCCGCCTCTCCGACGAGTTCGACATGAACCAGGTCCTCGAGCGCTGGGACCAGATGGGCGGGCAGCAACACGGCGTTGGCGCACTGACGCACGGCCTGCTCGATGTGGTGGTCGACGGACACTTCGATGCCGTGCAAGAACTCGACGACAGCATCGAGAAACTGGAAAGCCTGCTCTTCGACGACAGACGCAGAGGAAGCGAACTCCAACAGCGCACGTATCAACTCCGCAAGGATCTGGTGGCGCTCCGCCGCGTGGTGATGCCGATGCGCGAAGTGGTGTCGATGATTCAGCGCAGCCGGCTCGAGAACAAGGCCCCCAGTGAACTCGATCCCAACTTCACCGACCTGTACGACCACGTGTTGCGAGCCACCGAGTGGACCGAATCCCTACGCGACATGATCACCTCGCTGTTCGAGACAAACCTGTCCCTGCAGGACGCCCGGCTCAACACGGTGATGAAGAAACTCACCGGATGGGCGGCGATCATCGCGGTGCCGACCGCCGTCACCGGCTTCTACGGCCAAAATGTCCCGTTCCCGGGTTTCGAGCACAGCGGCGGATTCATCTCCAGTTCCATCATCATCGTCGTGACCGTGACGACGCTGTACCTCGTCTTCAAGCGCCGTGAGTGGCTCTGACCGATCAGGCGTCGGCAGCAGCGGTCCTGACCCGCTCGGCCTCGCGCTTCGCGGATGAATTGGCAACTCCAGCACGGGAACCCGCCAGCTTTCCGGCGATGTGATCGGCGACGGTCACGGGTGGGTACTTGCTGCCAGCCCCCACACACGAGGGCAGCGTCGCGATGGTCGCGTCGATGTTGCCGTCATGGAAGTAGGCTGCCGACCTACGCCGTTTGATACTGCCATCGACGATAGGCGGCTTGACCCGATGCACGGTCGACATCCAGCGCTCGTTCGTCCACCGCGCCATCAGGTCACCGAGATTGACCAGAAGCGCACCATCGACCGGCGACACGTCGTTCCAGCTGCCGTCATGCCCGAGAACCTGTAGGCCCGCCACCTGATCGGCCCAGAGCACCGTGACGATGCCGTAGTCCGTGTGCGCACCCATCCCGGTCAACTCACCGTCGATCTCGATCTCACCGGGCGGCAATGCGTAGTTGTTCATCCTGAGCACGTCGAGCGAGTGGTCGGTGAATCCGTCGAAGTACCGTGGACTGAGGTCCAGTGCGTCAGCGAAGATCCGCGTCAACGTGCGAGCCACCCTGGCGACCTCCGCGAAGTACCCCGCCACTCCTAACCGAAAGCCTGATACCTCAGTAGGCCACAGGTTTTCGGCGTAGTCATCGGCCGGCAGGGCGTGGTCTGGATAGTCCGCAGCACGCACACCGACGTTGAACGCCTCGAAGAAGTCGTTCATCCGGTTCGCTGATTCGATGCCCAGGCTCAGCGACAGTGACTCCGTCTTGGGTGGGGCGTATCCACGGTTGATCCGGGGCGGCGTGCGGTAATTCTTCTTCGTCTCCAGTGGCAGCGCGAAGAAAGCGTCCATGGCTGCGGTGAAATCGTCGAGAACGGTCTCAGGGATGCCGTGGCCCAAGATCTGGATGAATCCGACCTCGGAGCAGGCGGCGTCGATGCGAGCTGCGACCTCGGCACGGGCCGCATCGCCGGCCTCTTCGACGTAAGGCGAGATGTCCACGATGGGAACAGCAAACGATGGGGTTGACATGGGTGACTCCTCGCGAGACGCGTGTCGACGGCAAGTCAGTTGTGGACGCGTTCCGCTGCAGGCCTACTTTAGGTCACACAAGAGGTGGCTGCATGTCGACCACGGGGCCACCGATCACCGAACGCACCTCGTTCCCAACCGTCCGCACCGCCAGTTCTGCGCCCGGGAGCACATTGACCAGCTGGAAGAATCCATGCATCTGGCCGTCAAAGATGGTCATTGTCACGGGAACTCCTGATTCGGCGAGCGCCCTGGCGTACGCCTCCCCCTCGTCGCGCAGGACATCGTGCTCGGCCAGGAGCACCAGAGCCCGTGGGGTTCCGGCCAATCGACCTTGCAGCGGTGAGGCATCCGGATTCGCCCTCGTGGCCGGATCGGGTGCGTACTGGTCCCAGAACCAGATCATCAGATCGCGGTCCAGCAGTAGCTGGTTCGCGGGGTCGAGGTAGCTCACGGTGTCGAGGTGGTGATCGGTCACCGGGTAACAGAGGATCTGCAGGACCATCGCGGGCCCACCTCGGGCCACGGCTTGCTGGGCGACCACGGCGGCGAGATTGCCTCCCGCGCTGTCGCCCGCGACGACCAAGGGCTCAGTCGGCCAACTCGCCGCGGTCCAGTTCGTCACATCCCAGGCGTCACGGGCTGCAGTCGGGTACGCATATTCCGGAGCGAGCCGGTAATCTGGCAGCACCACAACGCAATTCGTCTCGGCGGCAAGCTTTCGCGCCAACGTGTCGTAGTCCGCCATCGAACCGATCACCCACCCGCCGCCGTGGAAGTAGACCAGGACTCCGCTGGAGTTCTCGGACGGGATGAAGACCCGCACCGGAATCGGGTATCCGTCGTCCGCGGGGACGGTGTCCTCGCGCACGGCGTGCAGATCGGGACCGGCGCCACTCAGACCGGCCAGCGCGCCACCGATGGCGCGGGCTTCTTCGATGGAGAGTTCATGGATGGGCGGGCCGGCGTCCTTGCCCAACTCGGCCAGCAGCGCCATGGTCGCGTCGTCGAGTGCCATCGTCAAACGATACCCACATCAGGTGTAGAAGGCCCCTGTCCTGGGTAAACCCGCGTTGACCGGCAGACGTACACAGACCCAGGGAGCAGCCTTGACCACGGCCTCTATTGTCTCGATGCGGCGCGGCTGAACGATGCGAACTGCCTACTATGCGCAGATGGCGGAGCTGAACACGCTGCTCGCGCGCCTGTGTGAACTCTCAGGCACCGCGATGGAGCGCTCGACAGCTGCGCTCCTGTCCGCGAATCTCGCTGTGGCGGAACAGGTCATCAGCGACCATGAGCACATCCAACGAATGTCAGGGGTGGCCGAGGAACGCGCTTTCGGTTTGCTTGCGCGGCAGGCACCCGTGGCCGGCGACCTGCGATCCATCGTCACGACGTTCCAGGTCGTCGCCGACATCGAGCGCATGGGCGCTCTGGCCCTGCATGTCGCCAAAGTCGCGCGCCGCAGGCACCCGATGCATGCGTTGCCACCGGAGGTCGAAGGCTATTTCGCCGACATGGGGGCCCTGGCCGTTGCCATGGCAGGAAACGCCGCTGCAGCGCTGACCAGTCAAAACGTGGACGACGCTCGCCGCCTGCAAGTCGACGACGATGCGATGGATGCGCTTCACGAGCACCTGTTCACCGTGCTGAGCGACCGGACATGGGACCACGGAATCGGCGCGGGAGTGGACGTGACCCTGCTGGGCCGCTACTACGAACGTTTCGCCGATCATGCGGTCCTCATCGGTCACCGCGTGGTATTCCAGGCCACCGGTCACCCGCCGGACCGCTCGATCGAGTCCCCGACTCAATTCTTGCCGGGTTGACCATCCCGAGGCTGGTCGCGTCGCACGAGCTGCCTCGCCAGCTCCACCACCGGAGTGTTGGTGTCCTGGGACAACCGCCGCATCAGTTCGAAGGCGGCAATGCTGTCGATATCGAAACGTTCCATGATGATGCCCTTGGCCTGCCCGATCACATCGCGGCTGGCAAGAGCGCTGTTGAAGTGCTCCTTCTCGCGCGCGCGTTGCAGGACCAGCGCAGCATGCGTCGCATAGACCCGGCCCACCTCTTCGGCCTCGGCAGAGAAAGCATTCTCGCGCTCGGAGAAAAGATTGAGCGCCCCGAGAGTGCTGTCGCTGCTGTGGAGCTCGAAGCTCAGGCTCGACACCACGGACGTACGCGCAAGGGTTTCCGCAACAAATGCAGGCCAGCGAGGCTCATCGGCGAAGTTGTTGAGGCGCACGGTGTCGTGTTCCCATGCTGCCTCCAGGCATGGGCCCTCGCCGACGCGCGTCTGGATGCCATCGAGGAGTTCGACGACCGGATCGGTGACAGCCACCGATTCGGTCGTCTTCTTCCGTTTGTCGACCAGGATGATCCCCGCATACTGCGCACCGTCGACGTACTCGACGGCCCCCGCGGTGATCGAGGTGAGAATTGCGTCCAGATCGCTGCTTTTCAGCGAGTCATGCATGTCTCGAACAAGATTCGCGATGGTCAGATGAATGCCTGTATTGCTGCCTTCGATCACACCGTCGCCTTCCACTGTTTCGGCCGCGCACCTACGCGGTCGCTCGGCCCTCATGTTCGGGCAGGTCGGTGGCCGTCATCTCGGCCAGTGCCGAATCCATGGTCGCGTACAACGCCAGAGTCCGGTCCAATCCGACCAACTTGATCGGGCGCGACGTTGACGGGCCATCGGCCACCACTGCGAACCGCCGTTCCGTTCCGATCGCTTCTTGCGCCCGCACCAGCGCGGACATTCCTACGGAGGACAGGAAATCGGTGTAGGTGAGATCGATGATCAGGCCTGCAGGCCGGGCGGAGACCGCATCCTCGACAGCTGTAGTCAGCTGCGAAACGGTCAACAGATCAATACTTCCCCACACCGTGAGGACTGAGATGTCGCCGTGGCCCACTGTCGCGATGGTCAGGCCATCGCCGGTCAGATCGGCAGTATCTGCGACGGAACTCGGTTTTCTTTTATTCGGCGCCATAGAAGACCCCTAACTCGTCGGTGCAAAAGCACTTCAGCATCCAGATGTGCCAGCGCGCGGGCGCGGCTTCGTCTAAACCGACTCCTCCATACTCTCACACCGGCTGTGACTGCCGACACCGACGAAAGGCGAGTTCGCGCCACCCGTACGGTCCGAACCGCACCGATCCGCCAAATCCTTGAATCGTGGGGCCCCCGAGGTTAATCTCGTTGTACGCGTCGGCTGCGAGGTCACCCCACCGTTGCCGCGTGTCGCTCAAGCAACGAGCAGCCAATCCCTCAGTGCCGCACGGCTTCTGTAACCGTTGGTCGTGCGTCGCCCGGCCGGCTCTTCCGTTGCCGCGGGATCATCGCGGCCAGATCGGATCACCCGAGGAGTCGCCATGCCGGGTTTGCACCCATCGTCGCCAGCCGGCGAGCACAGCGAAGAAACTTTGACAGCCGAGGCGGTGCGAATGCTCGACTTTGCACGTCGCTGGGCACCGTTCGGTGGCGGAGACGCGGAAGACATCTTCACGAGCTTCGGCATTTCGTCGCAGCGCTTCTTTCTACGCGTCCAGCAACTCCTCGCCGAACACCCCTCGGCCGTGCCGAACCCCGCTGCTCGCTCCAGACTCGCCGCTGTCTGCGCAGACCGCCTGCAACACCCCGACCCCACCGGCCGTCCGGCACCGCAGGCGTTCATCACCTGAGGGTTGTTTCGGGCGCATTCCATTCGGGCACGCTGCGAAAATGAGCATCGAAGACGGCCCCGGCGACACCCTGAACCCGAGCGAGAGCCTCGACCCCGACGAACAACGCATCGGCGCAGACGACGACGTGACCGATCCACCGGAGGACTGGAGCGAGGCCGACAGTTTCGGGACCACGCCCCGAGAAGAACTCGAGGGCGAATCTCTTGATGAGAAGATCGCCGAGGAAGAGCCCGACGTGCCTCTCGAGGAGCAGCCCGAGTTCCCCGTCGCGGTCGCGCCCGACGAAGAGCTGTCCGAAGATCTCGTGGACCGGATCATCGACGAACCCGGCCCGACGGTCGACTGACCCGACCCTGGCAGCGCCTCAGGCGTAGTCCCAGAACTGCAGCCACCGCACGGACGCGAAAATCGCCAGCGTCGCGGCGTAGAGGACGGCGACGACCACGGCGCCGATCACCGACACCTTCGCCGATGAACCGCGTTCAGGGTCGAGCCAGAATGCGAACACCCAGGTGGCTGCCGGCATCAACAGATAGGTCAGCAGCGACACCGACAAGATCTGACTCATCCACATCGACAGCCACGGCTCGGCGCCCCAGTCGTCGAACGACGGCCCGATGAACCGGGACAGGATCATCACGGTCGGGTAGAGCACCAGCAGCACCATCATCCCGACCTTCCACTCGGGAGTGGATGCGGACTTTCCGTCGGTGACCCGGACGATCGAGCCGAACGAGTTGGTCTCGAACGACTCCGAGAAATCCTGCTCGAGGTTGGAACGCAGTTCGCCCAGCACCCCCGCCCGCGCCGGCGACTCGCGCCAGCCGGCCAGCAGACTGTCGTTGCGGAACTTGACGACCGCAGTCCACTCCTCGATGCCGGGTTCGGCGAGCCTCGGTCCGATCAGAACGGAGTATTCGAAACCCGGGGCCACAGCGCTCAACCTCATCAGCTTGCGCTGGGCGCTGACGAACCCGGACAGATTCGCCGGTTCCACCCGATGCACGAAAACGCCGACGCCCATCGGTGGCTCCTCGCCGTCGACGATGACGAGGTCGCTGAACTCGCGCCTGATCCCGCTGCGAACTCCCGAGGCGAGGAGCGCAGACCAGCCGGGTGAATCCAGCCAGGTCTGCAGCGCCACTTCTTCGGTGAACGAGAGCGAGATCGCCTGCTGCAGGTGTTCAGCGGCCGCCACGTGTACGAAACCCGGCTGGGTCGCGACCGCCGTGCTGACCTCCTCGACCCACGCTACGAAGTCGGCAGGGGGTGCCGGATGAAAGGCGACAAGAACTGTTGCCTCGCCCGGTTCATCGGGCATCTGAATCACCCACCGGTCAAACTCCGCTCCGCTTCGTCTCCAGCCCCACCAGTCGAGCTCCGCTCCGCTTCGTCTCCAGGCGTCAGTCCTCGATCTTGCGGCCCTGAACGTACACCGAGGTGATCGCGGGCTCGCGAAGCTGCATCAGGAGCGCGAACAGGATCTGATCCCGGGCCATGTCGGCGTCGTCGGCGCGTGCGCCATACGTGACGGCGTTGTTCAGCGAAGGCCACTGCTCGGGGTCGATGACGATGAAATCGGCTTCTTTGCCGGTGTCGAAGTTTCCGAAGCGGTTTTCCTGGTCGAGTGCCCGCGCGCCGGCGAGGGTGGACACGAAGAGCATCTCCGCCGGATGCATCGACACCCCGGCGTCGCCGGGTTCGGTGATGTGCTGCTTGAACGCGTCGTTGGCGACTCGCGAGATGAGCCATTCGTCGCCGCCGCCGTGGTCGGTACCGAGTGAGATGTTGACGCCCGACGCCACGGTGCGCAGCCACGGCATGGTGCCCGATCCGAGGAACAACTGGGAGACCGGGCAGTGCGAGATCGAGGTGCCCGTCTCGGCCATGCGGGCGAGCTCGCCGTCCTGGCAGTGCACGGAATGCGCCATGATCGTGCGGGGCCCGAGCAAGGACTCCCCGCCGACCTTGGAGCCGGGCAAAAACTTGCCGTCGTAGGTGTCGAGGTACGAGTTCACCTGGTAATCGGCCTTGGTCGCGTCGACCTCACCGGTGCCCGGGCGATTGTTCTCGTTCAGATGGGTGTGGACGTACACGCCCTTGGACCGCAGATCCTTGTACAACTCCCCCAATGCCACGAACGTCGTCGGTGTGACCGACAGGGAGAACCGGGGCACCAGCGCGACGTGCAGCAGGGCGGTGTCGACGTCACCGGTGTCGGCGGCGTGCCACTTGTCCACCTCCGCGGCGGTCAGCTCGATGGCCTTCTCTTCACTCGTGATCAGGGGGTCGGCCGAACCCGGTCCGCGAGTTTGGATCCCGCGGCCGCTGACGAGCCGCAGGCCGCGACGCTTCGTTTCTTCGAACAGAGCGTCTTGGGCGTGCGGGAACGCCGATCCGAAGACCATCGCTGCCGTCGTCCCGGCCCGCACCCGCTGATTGGTGAACTCGACCGCCGCCATCGACCCGAAATCCGGGTCGCCGAACTTCGACTCCGACGGGAAGATGCAGCGCTCCAACCACTCCAGCAGCTGGCCTCCGCCGTAGGAGTCGCCCGCGTAGGTCTGCGGAAAGTGGATATGGGTGTCGACGAACCCCGGAAGGATGAATCCCGGGCGGTAGTCGACCACTGACGAGTGCTCGTGTTCGGTTGGGAGCTGGGAGAACTCACCACACCAGGCGACGATGCCGTTCTCGTCGACCACGAGTGCGCCGTCCTCGACGAAGACGAGCGCCTCGTGGGCCGCGGTCACTTTCGGTGATCCGGAGATATGGAAAATTTGACCGCGATAGACGTGTTTCACGCAATAACTTAATCACTCTGCCGCTGTTCATGTGCGGTGAATCGCATGAAAAACGGATGACGCCCCGCCGAATCAGGCCGGAATGCCCATCGACTTGGCGAGGGTGGGCCACGCTTTGCGCATGTCCTGTTCCCAGTAGGACCACGAATGGCTGCCGGGTTCGTCGAGATCGGTGACCGCGGGGATGCCCAGCTGCGCAAGGCGGTCGGCAACCTGCCGGGTACACAGTCCGGTCGCAACCTCGATCCCGCCACCCAGGATGATCTGGTCGGCGAGGTCGTAGGGCCGATCACCGTTGAGCCGCACGTTGTCGTTGTTGTCGAACCTGCCGGGCAGGCCTGTGCGACTGGACAGGTAGATCGTCTTCCCGCGCAACTGCTCTGCGTTGAGATACATGTCGTGTCGAGCCCAGAGCGGATTGTCGCGTTCGCCCCACATGTTCTCCAGTTTGCCCTTGCCGCGGGTCTCGACGACCAGCTTCATGTACTGGTATCCGATCTCGTCGGTGGTACGAGCACATCCGCTGAACGACGCGACACCCTGATAGAGGTCGCCGCTCGCCGCGGTGAGGAAGAGCGACGACGAGGCACTCATCGACATACCCATGATCGAATTCACGCCGGAGGTACCGAGTTCGGCGTCGATCACCGGCGGCAGTTCCTTTGTCAGAAAGGTCTCCCACTTGTTGCGGCCGAGAGCCGGGTCGTCGGAGATCCAATCCGCGTAGTAGCTGAAGTTGCCGCCGCGCGGCGAGACGACGTTGACCTGCTTGTCGGCGAAGAAGTCGACGATGTCGGTGGCCTCGAACCAGCCGGAGTCCTTGAGAATTCCTTGGCCGGCGCCGTTCAACGCGTACAGCGTCGGGGCCGGAATGCTGCGATCTGCGGGTACCAGTACGTCGAGCGCCTCCACCGAATCCATGGCCGGCGAGTACACGTTGATCACCCAATGCTGGTCGGTCAGCTTGTCGACGCTGGTGACGTGCGCGGTGTCGGGGTCGGCAGTCGCGACTCCGACGCCGTAGGTGGTGGTGATCAGTCCGAGCAGGATGACCGAGGTCAACACTCGAAGAGTCCTGGTGATGCGCATCGAGAGGGTACTGCCTTCCGGGTGAGTCCTGGCAGCGCCTGAGCACCGCGGCGTCCCCCCGCGAGAGAAATGTAGTCGTCCCCCGCGCCGACCGCCTGCTGGGTTCGACAACGTCACAGGCGTAACGTCCTGGGCTGATGAATTTCTGGTGATCAGATCGAAGGGTCGGCTACAACCATGAACATTGCGACAACCACGGGACACGTCAACGTCTCCATGCTGGGCATCGGCGCCTACCGACCACAACGGGTCGTCAGCAATGCCGAGGTGTGCGAAGTACTCGACTCTTCCGATGAATGGATCTTCGAGCGCAGCGGGATCCGCAGCCGACGCTGGATCAGCGGTGACGAGACCGCGCGATCGATGGCGGTGGCCGCCGGCGAACGGGCCATCAAGAACAGCGGTATCGATCGCGAGCAGATCGGCGCGATCATCCTGGCCACCGGCAGCTGGAAAACGAAGATCCCACACGGCGGGCCGGTGGTCGCATTGGACCTGGGAATCAACGGCATCCCGGCGTTCGACGTGGCGTCGGGCTGCGGCGGCTTCGGGTACGGACTCGGACTGGCCACCGACATGATCCGCGCGGGCTCGGCCGAGTACGTCCTCGTCGTCGGCGTCGAGACGATGTCTGTGGTCATGGAACCGACCGACCGCAACACCGCCTTCATCTTCGGCGACGGCGCGGGGGCCGTCGTCGTCGGGCCGAGCGAGGAGAACGGCATCTCACCGACCGTCTGGGGCAGCGACGGTGAGAACAGCGACGCGATCTCCCAGAACTACGACATCCCCGAATACATGGACCGCGCCGAAGCCTTCCAAACCAGGGATCCCGAGACCGAGCCTGTCGGACGGATGGTGGTCGAGATGCAGGGCACCCGCGTATTCCGCTGGGCCGCAATCACTCTGCCGAAGGCACTGTCGAGTGTGATCGAACGTTCCGGGGTGTCCAAGGATGACATCGAGGTCTTCATCCCCCACCAGGCCAATGCCCGCATCAACACGTTGATGAAAGCAAACCTCGGTTTGGCCGACGACGTTCCGGTCGCCAACGACATCGAGACCACCGGCAACACCTCGGCGGCGTCGATCCCCTTGGCCATCGAGGAGATGTTGGTGACGGGTAAGGCCAAGGGCGGCCAGACCGCGCTGCTACTCGGGTTCGGCGCAGGCCTGAGCTACGCCGGCCAGGTCGTCACGCTCCCGCCTGCCCCCGTCGAAGCCAGCTTCTAGACCCGATCTTGGTGGGTTCTGGCGAGCGTTTGCCCCAGGTCGGGCTCGCCACAAGCCACCACTATCGGGCGGTTATCGGCGCTTGCGCGAACGCGGCCGGTCGGCAGGAGGTGCTGACTTCTCGGCGGCGGCTTCGGCGCGAACCGCGACCGCGGTGGCACGCTCGGCCTCGAGCCACTCCGGCATCTCGGACAGCAGTTCGTTGATCTGCGCGGTGGTCAGTGCCTCGGTGATGTCGTGCCGCACCAGCGCGCCCTTCGAGATACCGAGTTTCATCGCCACCAGGTTTTTCGGGTGGGGTCCGTTGACGCGCAGATCACGCAGCCAGGTCGGCGGATCCGCTTGCAGGGCTTCCAGTTCGGCACGGGTGATGACGCCCTCCTGGAACTCGGCGGGCGTCGCCGGCAGGTACACGTCCAACTTCTTGGCGGCGGTGGCCGGCTTCATCGACTGCGAACTCATATCCCGAGACTATCGGCCGGTAGCCTGTGGGCGTGACCGCGCCTGACAATGCCTCGTCGTTTCAGCTGGCGTTTGTACCTGGCGTGACACCTGGAAAGTGGGCACGCACCTGGAGCGAACGCCTACCGCGGGTACGGCTCGAACTCGTCCCGATCGAGGTTGCCGAGTGCGCCGACGCGATCCGCGACGGGCATGTGCAGATGGCGATCACCCGGCTGCCCGACGCCCTGGGTCACCGCGACCCTGGGCCACACCACACCATCGAGCTCTACCGGGAGACGACGGTCGTGGTCGTGCCGAAAGACCACGTCTTCACCGCGGTCGATGAGATTTCCATCGGCGATCTGGCGGACGAACATCTCCTGTGGCCACTCGACGAACCATTACTGGTCGGTCAACGGCCGGGAACCGCTGTGGAACATCGACCGGAAACCACCGGCGACGCAATCGAACTCGTCGCAGCGGGCACCGGCCTCGTGCTGGTCCCGCAGTCCCTGGCCCGACTGCATCATCGCAAGGATCTTGCCTATCGTCCGGTGACAGACGCCCCGACCGGAGCGGTGGGCCTGCTGTGGCCGGCCCCGACATCCGAGCTCGCCGAGGAGTTCATCGGCATCGTGCGCGGACGCAAGGCGACGTCGTCGCGAGGTCAGTCCGAACCTGCCCCGAAACGGTCGGCCAAAGAGAAGGCCGCCGCGAAACGCGCTTCCAGAGAAGCGGCCGGAAAGATCCCCGGCAAAGGCCCACGCAAGCCGAAACGGTAACTTCCGCCCCCCCGAAAATGTGTCGTTCTGGCGAGCAAAAGGCCAGGTGGGCACCGCCACAACGACCCAATTCCGGGCATTCGGGCTACTTCAGCAGTGTGTGCACCGAGACGATCTGGCCGTCCTTGACGATCGCGATGTCGATGCCGGACGCAACCGGAGGCTCTCCCTCGGGCCCGAACGTCCACGCAAGGTGACCGAGATCCTGCGTCTGTAGCACTGGTCCATCCGTGGAGAAGACGAAACCGGGTGCGCCGTCGAGTAGTTCTTTCGCCTTCGCGGTCAGCGCCTCGCGTCCCGTGGCCACGCCCTCGGGGTCGGCGAAACTGACGTTCTCAGAGTAGATTTCGGCGGCTTTCGCCTCGCGTTTGCTGTCATCTCTCTCCCCGAACACCCCGAGCAGGTTGACTTCCATCAGTTCGGCGATCGTGTACGGCACGAGGTCTCCTCCGGCATTACGTGATAAGTCACCTAAATGTGCCCGCGCGGGCCGCACCTGTCAACCGCTAGAGGTCAAGGGTGATCCACGGGCCTCGGAAGGGTGCCGTTCTCGATCACGGTGTCGTAGATCTTTTCGATCGTGGTGCTGAGGGTGTCGAGTTCATCGGTGTCCACGTTCTCGAAGAACAACGATCGGACCAGTCCGATATGGCCCGGCGAGGCGTCTCGCAATGTCGACCAGCCGTGTTCGGTCAGCGAGACCTCGGTGACCCGTCGGTCTTGCTCTGATCTACTCATCTCGACGAGGCCACGAGCGGCCATCCGCTTCGCATGATGAGACGTCCGGCTGCGCTCCCAGCCGATCCGTGTCGACAAGGCGGAAACGCTCATCCGGCCCCCGGCCTCGCTGGTCAGCGCGACGAGTACGTCGAAATCCGCGAGTGAGATCCCGCTGTCGGCCTGCAGTTGCCGGTTCATCTCGTAGCGCAGTCTGAGCTGAAGCTTCATATACGCGAACCAGGCCCGCTTCTCCGGGGAGGAGAGCAGCGCGAACGGCGATTCCGGCGGGACGTCGAACTCAGATGACATGTCACGCATCCTGCCCGATGATGTGGCCTTGTGGCGAACAAAACACCAGGTGGAGGCCGCCACAACGACCCATCATCGGGTTGGTGAGAGTCGCCCTGTTTCGCGGATAAGTGTGGGCAGGTTGGGGCGCAGGGCACCCCTGCCGTCTTCGGGGTGCCCTCCGCGCACCAATCGGGTCTTCGAAAGGTTTGTTTACAGGTGCCCAGTTCATATAAAAAATTGACCTAAATCTTTACATATCATCCCTTGGGTGAAAGTATTCTTCGATGACCTGGCGATGCGACAAGCCGAACAACGAGCTACTGCCTCCCCCCGCGGCCGACGAGTTGGAGACCAAAGATGTCCTCAGAGCGGCAATCGGTGCCAGCGCGGCGCTAGCCCAACTCGATCAAGCCGTGGTGTCGATCCCCAACCCCACCGTGCTAATCAATTCCATCCCACTGCTCGAAGCCCAAGCAAGCTCAGAGATAGAAAACATCGTGACCACGACGGACGAGCTGTTTCGCCACATCGGAGAAGACACTTCTGCGGCCGACCCGGCCACCCGCGAGACTTTGCGATATCGGACTGCGCTGCACAGGGGATTTCGATTGACAAACGAACGCGGGCTGACGGCGTCAACTGCCGCGGCCGTGTGCAGCATCATCAAGGCCAGAGAGATGAAAGTGCGGGCTATGCCGGGGACGCGGATCGCGAACCCAAACACCAATGAGGTGATCTACAGCCCGCCCGAGGGCCGCGACCTCATCGAAGGAAAGCTGTCCGAGTGGGACAAGTTCGTTCACACCGACGAGGTGAACCCCTTGGTTCGCATGGCCGCGGCTCACTACCAGTTCGAAGCTATCCACCCATTCTCCGATGGCAATGGCAGAACGGGACGCATTCTTAACGTCCTGATGTTGGTCGAGGCCGGCCTCCTCCGCATGCCGGTCCTCTACCTTTCCCGGTACATAATCGACACCAAAAATGACTACTACCGCTTACTGCTCGCAGTCACCGCAACTGGCGCCTGGGAGGAGTGGATTCTGTACGTACTTCGCGGCATCGAAAAGACATCGCGGATGACCCTCCGCAAGATTGACGCAATCCGCGACCTACAGGATGACTTCGGACAGCGGTCACGAACCATCTCGAAGGGAACTGCACACTCCGAGTTCCAGTCGGTCTTGTTCGAGCAGCCCTACTGCAGGATCAACACGGTGGTCGAGCGCTGTGCCGTGTCGCGACCGACCGCTACGAGCTGGCTCAGCTCACTAGCCGATGCTGGGCTTCTGCAAGACTTGAAGGTCGGCCGCGATCGACTGTTCATCAATCGTGAATTCCTTAATCTGCTCACCCGCGTCGAGCCACTGGACTGACCCTCGTACGACGTAGCAAGTTATTTCACATGGCGCCGAAAAGCACTAAAAAGTTGCGACTTTGTTGACAGATTTTAGTGATATGCGTCACTTCAACAGTAGGCTCCGACTTGCGGGGCGAGTCTCACCTGCGCAAATACGGTTTCACCCTGAGAACGAAACGAAGCCGGGCCAGGAACGTACTCGCCTCTCTTTGACGACGATCTCGACGCCGCTGGAATCGCCCGGCATCAGGCAGCCTCAGTGACGGGTGTGGGCAGATTGTGGCCAGAGAGCATCAAGGCCGCTGACGATCAGCGGCATAACGAACGCCCCACCTGAGTAAACAGGAGAGGCGACTTGGCGGAAGCGGAGGGATTTGAACCCCCGGTGGTTTCACCCACGCTCGCTTTCAAGGCGAGTGCATTCGGCCGCTCTGCCACGCTTCCTTCGGACGTCAAACGCTGTTTGTTCGTCCGGACAGCAGACTACTTGACGCGGTTCTGCGGGTTGTCACGCAGCCACTTGTCGACCTTCGAAAAGGTGGTGCCCATGGCCTCGCGTTCGTGGTCGTCGAGGTGATCAAGCAGGTAGGTCCGCACTGCGACAACATGCCCTTTTGCCGCTTCGTGCAGCTTGTCGCGGCCAGCAGGGGTGATGCGACAGACCCTGTTCCGGGCATCTTTGTCGTGGTCCTTGGCCAGGCGTTCGACGAACCCGGCCTCAGCGAGCCGGGCGATCCGCCGCGAGATGGTGCTCTTTGTACTCAACGCACCGTCGGCCAGCGCACTCATACGCATCTGATCGTTCTCGGACAGCAACACCAGGATCCGGTAATCGGCGAACGTGAGGCCGGACGTTTCGACGAGCGAGTCATTGATGGCGTCGAACAGGCGCTGGGTGCCGTTCATGAAGGACCGCCACGCGATCTGTTCGGCGTCGTCGAGCCACGGCACAGCAGAGTCCTCTGTCATAGTCCAAATCAGTCGGCGATCAAGTTTTACAAACTCTGAGGTTACTCCTCGCAACCTAGCCGGTTGACGCCACTATTCGACACAGAGTGTCACAACTGGGGTATCAGTGGAGCATGGGCACAATGCGAGCGATCACGGTGACAGAGTTCGGTCCACCCGAGAACCTGGTGGTCACCGAAGTGGAGAAGCCGCGTCCCGGACCGGGCGAAGTCCTGATCAAGGTCGCGGCCGCCGGCGTGAACCGCGCCGACCTGCTCCAGCGGCAGGGCAACTATCCGCCGCCGCCGGGCGCCAGCGACATCATCGGCATGGAGGCTTCTGGAACCATCGACGAACTCGGCCCCGACGTCGACTCGTGGTCACCCGGACAAGAAGTTTGCGCCCTGCTCGCCGGCGGCGGCTATGCCGAATACGTCACCGTGCCCGCGGGCCATGTGTTGCCGGTCCCCGATGGTGTCGACGTGGTGGACGCCGCGGCCCTCCCCGAAGTGGCCTGCACGGTGCTCTCGAACCTCAAGCGAACCGCCCATCTGCAGCCGGGTGAGCTCATCCTCCTGCATGGCGGGGCAAGTGGCATTGGTACCCATGCCATCCAGTGGGCGAAAGAGCTCGGCGCGACGGTCGCCGTGACCGCTGGTTCTGCGGACAAACTCGAACTGTGCAGCAACCTCGGAACCGACATCACCATCAACTACCACGACGACGACTTCCTCGAGGTGATCAAGTCGCACGGTGGCGCCGACGTCATCCTCGATATCATCGGCGCAAAGTATCTGGCCCGCAACGTCTCTGCACTGGCCAAAGACGGTCGGCTCGTGGTCATCGGCATGCAGGGCGGGGTGAAGGCCGAGGTGAATCTCGGCGCACTACTCGCGAAACGCGGAACGATCCACGCGACAGCGCTTCGGGGCCGAGACCTGGAGGACAAGGCCGCCATCGTCGCCGACACGGTCGCGACCACCTGGCCGATGATCGCGGCAGGCAGGGTCAAACCCGTTGTCGGAGCGACGTTTCCGCTCGGAGACGCCGCCAAGGCCCACGCTTTGTTGGACTCCGGCAAGGTCACCGGGAAAATTCTGCTGACCCTCTGACCCGGAAGTGGTGGGTTCTGGCGACGCCGACCTGGGGGTTTTGATCGCCACAACCCACCAAAATCGGGCTAGCCGAGGGAACCCAGGGTCCGCACGAGCTGATCAACCTCGTAGGGCGTTGTGTAGGGCCCGAGACCGATCGTGACGGCACCACCGACGTCCCCGACCCCGATGCCGGTGAGGACCCGGCTGTTGACGTCCGCGAGAGCACAGATCCCGTTGTCGGCGAGCCGGCGTACCACCTTGTCCGCCGTCACACCGGAGACCGTGAAGCTGACCGCCGGGATCCGGGCCTCCGCTTCTCCGACGACGGACACCAGGTTCAGCTGACGCAGCGAATGCAGGAGGTATTGCAGCAACCGCTGCGAGTAGTCGGCCAAACCCGTCATCGACTGCACCAGACGCTCGCGCCGGGTGCCGGCCGCCGATTCGTCCAGACCTGCCAGATGCTCGATCGAGGCCACGAGCCCCGCCAGCAACGCGTGTTGGTGGCCATCGACCTCGAGCTTTTCCGGCCCTTCTGCGTCGGGTTTGAGTGACATCGATCGCACCCGCGTCAGCAGTTCGGGGTTCCGGAACACCAGTGCCGCGGTCGACGGGCCGCCCCACCGAGACGCGCTCACCACCAACACATCGGCGCCCAGCTCCTCGATGTCGAGCGACAGATATGCAGCTGCGCTCGTCGCATCCACCACGAGCAGTCCGTCGACGGCGTGCACCGTGGCTGCCGCCGTCGCGACGTCGACGACGGTGCCGATGGTCGACGACGCCAGTGGCATCGCCACCACGCTGGTCGAGCGGCTGACCAACCCCTCGTACTGCCAGACCGGGAGTTCACCGTTCTCGATGTCGACCTCGGCCCAACGCACCTTCGCTCCGAAACGATCCGCGGCGCGCAGCCACGGCAGTACGTTCGCCTCGTCGTCGAGTCGACTGACCACCACCTCGGACCCCAGCCACACGCGGGTGTTCAAACACTCCGCAAGCACATTCAGCAGATGTCCACGCGATGGTCCGAGCACTACGCCGCGGGGGTCCGCGTTCACCAGGTCCGCCACTGCCTGCCGGGCCGCATCGATGATTCCCGCCGACTGCTTGGCCGCGGGATAGATGCCGCCGGGCTCGGAGACCAGCCCACGAAAGGCCTTGGACACGGTGGTCGCCACCGAATCCGGGATCTGCATGCCCGCCTGCGGATCGAGGTGGATCCAACCATCGCCGAGGGACGGGAACAGACCCCGAACCCGGGCGACGTCATAAGCCATGGCAGCCACCTTAGACCGTCACTCCGACCTCGCACCCAGGTTGTGGGGCTGCCGCAGATCCGAAACCACCGCATCTGGACAATGGACGCATGGTCGACGATATTTTCAGCCAAGGTTCCCCCTCCGACGGCAACGAGGGCATCGTTGTCGTCCCGTCCGCGGAGGCCGAGCAGGCCCGCAGCGACGAACAGCAGGGGGTCGCCGACATGGTCGAGCAGCCCGCCAAGGTCATGCGGATCGGCACCATGATCAAGCAGCTGCTGGAAGAGGTGCGGGCCGCTCCGCTCGACGAGGCGAGCCGCGTCCGGCTCAAGGAGATCCACCGCTCCTCGATCCGCGAACTCGAGGACGGCCTCGCCCCCGAGCTGCGCGAGGAACTCGAACGGCTCGCGCTGCCGTTCACCGACGACGTCACGCCCACCGACGCCGAACTCAGAATCGCCCAGGCCCAGCTCGTCGGCTGGCTCGAAGGTCTGTTCCACGGCATCCAGACCGCACTGTTCGCCCAGCAGATGGCGGCCCGTGCGCAGCTCGAGCAGATGCGTCAAGGGCAGCTCCCGACGGGTCAACTCGGTGGCGGTCAGCCCGGGCAGCACGGGGTCCCCGGCACCGGGCAGTATCTCTGACACCTCGGTCGTCGCGGTAGGGTCGTCTCTCGTGTCAACAGCAGTCGATCCCGAGCCGGTGCGTCCGCCACCAGCTGAGTCCAATTCACGGACTTTTCGCAGGGCCTTCGGCGACCTGTCGTCGGGATTTCGGCAGTCGGAACTCTGGCTACTCCTGGGCTGGCAGGACATCAAGCAGCGCTATCGCCGCTCACTGCTCGGTCCGCTGTGGATCACCATCGCCACCGCCGTCACGGCCGTCGCGATGGGATTGCTCTACTCCCAGCTGTTCGGCAACGAGATCAGCAGCTTCCTGCCGTACGTCATGCTCGGCTTCATCTTCTGGGGTTTCATCTCCGGGTCGATCCTCGAGGGTGCCGAGCTCTTCACGACCAACGAGGGACTGATCAAGCAGATCCCCGCCCCGCTGAGCGTGCACGTGTACCGCCTCACCTGGCGGCAGCTGATCATCTTCGCCCACAACATCCCGCTGTACGCGGTATTGCTGATCATCTTCCCCCAGCCGGTGAACTGGACCGTTGTGCTGGTGCTACCCGGCATCGCGCTTCTGGTCCTGAACGCGGTGTGGGTCTCGATCGTATTCGGCATCCTGTCCACCAGATTCCGCGACATCGGCCAATTGCTGGCCACCGCAGTGCAACTCGTCTTCTTCATGACGCCCATCATCTGGAGTGCCACCGATCTCGAGAAGAACGTCGGAGCCGACTCCAGCCGCGTCAAGTTGGTCCAGATCAACCCGATGTACCACTACCTCGAGATCACCCGCGGTCCGTTGCTCGGTGAATCAGTGGCGCTCTATCACTGGCTGATCGTCATCGCGTGCACCATTGCCGGCTGGGTTCTGGCGTTGATGATTCTGCGTAATTACCGTGCTCGCGTTGCGTATTGGGTGTGAGGTCATGAGTTCAGTTCGAGTCGATACCTGGGATGCCTGCGTCGATTTCCCCATCTTCGACGCCAAGACCCGGTCCATCAAGAAGTCGGTGCTCGGCCGCGCCGGGGGTGTGATCGGAGCCAACGAGTCCAACGTCGTGGTGGTCGAGGCGCTCAAACAGGTCAACCTGCATCTCGAACACGGTGACCGGATCGGCCTGGTCGGCCACAACGGGGCCGGCAAATCGACGCTGCTGCGCCTGCTCTCGGGCATCTACGAACCGACCCGGGGTTCGTGCTCCATCCGCGGTCGAGTGGCACCCGTGTTCGACCTCGGGGTCGGCATGGACCCGGAGATCTCCGGCTACGAGAACATCGTCATCCGCGGCATGTTCCTGGGCATGAGCCGGCGCGAGATGCTCAAGAAGATGGACGACATCGCCGAGTTCACCGAGCTGGGTGACTATCTGGCGATGCCGCTGCGTACCTACTCCACCGGCATGCGGGTCCGTGTCGCACTCGGTGTGGTCACCTCGATCGATCCCGAGATCCTGATCCTCGACGAGGGGATCGGTGCCGTCGACGCCGAGTTCATGAAGAAGGCCCGGGTCCGGCTGGAGGAATTGGTGAAACGGTCGGGAATCCTGGTGTTCGCCAGCCACTCGAACGAGTTCCTGGCACAGCTGTGCGACCGGGCCCTGTGGATCGATCACGGCACCATTCGCATGGACGGCGGTATCGAAGAAGTGGTGAACGCCTACGAGGGTCCCGACGCCGCTCGCCACGTGCGCGAGGTCATGGCCGAGGTCAAACGGGATGGCTGACGCCGGATCGAAGGGCACCGCCGATCCACGGATCGTCGCCGTGGTCGTGACCCACAAACGACTCGAACTGCTGCGCCAATCCCTGACCGTCCTCACCTCCCAGAGCCGGCCGGTCGACCACCTGGTGGTCGTCGACAACGACGACGACTCCGCGGTCGCCGAACTCGTTGCTGCACAGTCGGTTCCCGTCACATACATCGGGTCGAAGCACAACCTCGGCGGGGCAGGCGGGTTTGCGCTCGGCATGCTGCACGCGCTGGCGCTGGGCGCCGACTGGGTCTGGTGTGCCGACGACGACGGCAGACCCGAGGGGCCAGAGGTTCTCGGGATCCTGCTCGAATGCGCCGTCTCACATGGCCTTTCGGAGGTCTCCCCCGTCGTCTGCAACATCGACGATCCCGACACCCTCGCCTTCCCCCTACGGCGGGGCCTGGTCTGGCGCCGCAAACGGTCGGAACTCTTCGAAGACGGCGAGGCCTCCGAGCTGCTCCCAGGGATTGCCTCATTGATGAACGGCGCGCTGTTCTCCGCCGCCGCCATCGACGCGGTCGGCGTCCCTGACCTGCGTCTGTTCGTCCGCGGCGACGAGGTCGAAATGCACAGACGACTGGTCCGCTCGGGTCTTGATTTCGGGACCTGCCTGACCACCGCCTACCTGCACCCTGACGGCGCGGACGAGTTCCGGCCCATCCTGGGCGGCCGGATGCACACCCAGTACCCGGACAACGAGACGAAACGGTTCTTCACCTACCGCAACCGCGGGTACCTGATGAGTCGTCCCGGCATGCGAAAGTTGCTGCCCCAGGAGTACGCCCGTTTCGGCTGGTATTTCCTGGTTCAGCAGCGAGACGTCCCGGGCTTCCGCGAATGGCTTCACCTGCAAACTCTCGGCCGACGTGAACGCTTCGGGAAACCTTGATCAAAGTATGCGCATGACCTGCTACGGGCCATTAATCTCAGACAATGAGACCGACCGTCAAACTCTTGGGTATCGCGTGCGTGGCCACTCTGGCTCTTGCTTCTTGTTCTGATTCCGACTCCGACTCCGACAGCAGCTCCGCATCGTCGTCCGCCGGTTCATCGCCGGCGCCGGCCACATCGACCCCGGTGAAACTGACAGCGATCGTCGCGTCCACACTTGCCGACCCCATCCCTGTGCTGGGCACCGACAACCGCAAGCACATGGCATACGAGCTGCAGGTCATCAACACCCTGTCGCAGCCGACCACCATCACGGGGGTGACTGCGAAGGCAGCGGGCGAGACCCTTGTCGATCTCGGACCTGACGAGGTCGCGCAATGGATGCTCAAGTTCGGAGCGACCGACCAGACCACCACATTGGCACCAGGGCAGGCGGCCAAGATCTGGATGGACGCAACCGTGCCCGCCGACACGGCCGCGCCGGCCCAGATCGACAACGAGATCAGCGTCGAGATCGCCGAGGCGATACCCCCGCTGCTGCCCAAGACGATGACTGTCAGCTCGACGACTCCGGTTCAGGACAAGACCGCAATGGCGATCGCGCCGCCCCTGACCGGCGCCGGCTGGGTCGACGGCAACGGGTGCTGCGGGATGACCGCGCATCGGACGGCAGTCAGTCCACTCAACGGCAAGTACTGGGCTCCGGAACGCTTTGCCATCGACTTCGTCCAACTCGATCCGCAGGGCCGATTGTTCACCGGTGACATCAGCAAAACCGCCAGCTACGCGTACTTCGGCACCGACGTCCACGCCGTGGCAAACGGCAAGGTGGTGGCCGTGGTCAACGATCTGCCGGAACAGGTCCCCGGCGCCAATCCCACCGGCCTGACGGTCGACCAGTACGGCGGCAACCATGTCGTCCAGGACATCGGCAACGGCCACTACGCCTTCTACGCCCATCTCCAGCCGGGAAGCGTCGCTGTGAAGGTCGGCCAGGAATTGAAGACCGGCGACAAGCTCGCCCTGTTGGGCAACTCAGGCAACAGCGATTCGCCTCACCTGCACTTCCACCTCATGGACGGCGTGGATCCTCTGGCGTCCAACGGCTTGCCGTTCGTCTTCGAGTCATTCACGTTGGACAACGTGATCGCCGGCGACGACGCGGTGAACGCCATGGTCACCACCGGCAATCCCCCCGCATTCGGTCCGCCCGTCTCGGGTCCCGACCGCAAAGACGAGATGCCGCTGACCTACGACGTCGTCACCTTCCCCGGAGGCAACTGAGCAAAACGTTTCCGGGTGAAACTAGAACGTGTTCTACTATCACGAAGGGACGAATCTAGGAGGATCTGCATGCGGTTCACCTTCGCCGAGGCGATGACCGATCCGAGTTACTATCTGCCGCTGGCCAAGGCCGCGGAAGCGGCCGGGTACGAAGGATTCACCATCCCGGACTCGATCGCCTACCCCGAGGAATCCGACTCGACGTATCCGTACACCGAAGACGGCAACCGGGAGTTCCTCGAGGACAAGGCGTTCATCGAGACCTTCGTGATGGCGGCTGCCATGGGTGCGGTCACCGAAAAGATCCGGTTCAACCCGTTCGTTCTCAAACTGCCCATCCGGCCGCCTGCGCTTGTCGCCAAACAGGCCATGTCGGTGGCCGTGATGACGAACAACAGATTCGCCCTCGGGGTCGGGACCAGCCCGTGGGCCGAGGACTACGACATCATGGGCGTCGACTACAAGCGGCGCGGCAAGCGGATGAACGAATGCATGGACATCATCCGTGGCCTGAGCACCGGCGAGTACTTCGAGTTCCACGGCGAGTTCTACGACATCCCGAAGATCAAGATGAATCCGGCGCCGTCCAAGCCGATCCCCCTGCTGGTCGGCGGACACGCCGATCTGGCCCTCAAGCGCGCGGTGATCCGCGGCGACGGGTGGATGCACGGCGGCGGGCAGCCCGAAGAGCTCGACGCACTCCTGGACAAGATCCAGGACATCCGCAAGGGGGAGGGAAAGCGCAACGACCCCTTCGAGATCCACGTCATCTCCTATGACGCCTATACACCCGACGGTTGTAAGCGCCTGGAAGACAAAGGGATCACCGACGTCATCGTCGGCTTCCGGATCCCCTACATCGTCGGCAACGACACCGAGCCGCTGCAGAAGAAGATCGACAATCTCAACATGTTCGCCGACTCGGTGATCAGCAAGGTCAACGGCTGACACCCCGATCTTGGTGGGTTCTGGTGAGCGTTTCCCCAGGTGGGCCTCGCCAGAACCCACCAAGATCGGGCTAGCTGACGAGGCCGGCGCGGAAGGCGACAAGCGCTGCCTGCACGCGATTCTGGGTGCCGAGTTTCGTGAAGACCGCCGAGATGTGGGTCTTGACGGTGGTCTCGCTGAGAAAGAGCTCGGTGGCGATGTTCGCGTTGGACATCCCACAGGCCACCGCCCGTAGGACGTCGAGTTCGCGCGGACTGAGCATGGACAGATCCGCCGGCGGGGCAGGCGCGTGCGGCGACCCGGCCGCGACGATCCGACGTAGCGATTCCTGACTGAACAACGTGTTGCCTGCCGCGACGGCCCGCACGGACTGCTGAAAGGTCTCCGGCGCCTCGTCCTTGCTCAGGAAGCTGTGCGCACCGGCCGAAACTGCCTGCACCACCAGGTCATCGACATCCATGGCCGTCATCGCGATCACCCTGGGCGGCGACGGGTAGGTCATCAGCTGACGGGTCGCCTCGAGGCCGCCGGTTCGTTTCATCTTCAAATCCATCAGCACCACGTGCGGCCGATGGACGTGGACGGCGCCGACGACTTGATCACCGTCGTCGACATCAGCGACGACCGTGATGTCATCGGTGGCGGCGAAGATGTCCGAGACCCCGCGCCGCACAAAGGGATCGTCGTCGGCGATCAGCACGGTGATCACACTGGTTCCGGTCATGATGGGATCAGAGTAGTCCGCCCCTGCGACATCGACTGCGCGGGATCAGGCGTACCAGGGCAGCCAGCAATCCAGGACGAACTCGTTGCCCAGAACGCCACCCTGGAACGTGCCGCCGATGTTGTGGGCCTGCTCCGCGAGGCCGCGCAGGCCGGCGCGCGAACCGCCGGGTACCGCCGGTGGCCGGGCGCTCAACGTGTTGCGGACGTTGATCCGGATGCCGTGGACGTCGGCACCGGTAATTGCGATCCGGACGGTCTGATCACTTGCGTATTTCTGTGCGTTGGTGAGGGATTCCTGCACCACTCGGTACGTCACGTGGCCGGACACGGTGCCGACCGTTCCGGGTGCGAGGTCGGTGAACAGAGTGGCGTGCACCCCGGCGGCGCGTGCCGATTGCACCAGGTCCGCTACCCCGTCGATCCCCTGATGGCCACCGCGCCCGGCCGGCGACGATCCGCGCAGCACCCCGACGATGTTCTTGAGTTCGTCGAGCGCCTCATGGGCGGTGGACCGGATCATCGAGGCATTGGTGACGATCTTCTCCGGATTGTCCGTGCCGCCCACTTGAACAGCGCCCGCCAGCAATGAGATCCGGCTCAGGCTCGCCGCGAGTGTGTCGTGCATGTCCCGGGCGATGCGGGTCCGCTCTTCGGTCCTGATCATCTCGTCGCGCATCACGTCGGTCTGCTTGGTCGCCCGATCGCGGCTCATTTCTGCGCGGGCGAGCTGGAATTGGGTGTGCCGTAGCAGCGCAACCGTCAACACGATCCCGACCACCACGGCCGCAACGATCCACGGGATCCACAGCGGGATATCCCAGTTCGGTTTGGGCATCCCTTCTTCGGCCCGGGGTGATCCGATCGTGAGCAGCGAGTTGTCGCGGGTGCGATGGGCATCGTAGGTCAGCGACACCGCAGAGGCCAGATACACCGCAATCGTTCCCGCTGCCAGCCGCAGGCCGCGTTCCGACTGCGCGAGGGCATACAGCGCGATCAGCGCCGCAGTCGCGTCGGTCGCGAAGAACAATGGCGCAATAACACATGCAGCGACTACCACGGTCGGTGCCCGGTGCCGCCAGACGAGCGTGGCGGCCGCACCCAGGTTGAGCAGGAATCCGACCCAGGAGTTCCACTCCGGGATCGTCTCCGACGCCTGGGTGAGCGAGACCCCGAGCAACGACCCGAACACGCTCAGGCACACCGCTCCGGTGGTCCAGAGGCGGCGGCGGACGATCTCCCCGGAAGTTGCGGTCACGGTAGGAGGCTACGGGGTGACTCCGACGGTCCGTGATCGGCCGAAAGGTCCGACCCGCTGCAACTTCCGGCCCAAAGGATGACCCGGCCCGACCGTTCGGCCGAGGCGCCCGGGTGCCGGTCTGCGATGTGCTGTTTCTCGACCCCGAACACCTCGCAAACAGGAGGATCTGCCATGACCAATCCAGGTCAGCCCGGAGACCATCAGCCCTACAACCAGCCGTACGGCGCCGGCCCCTACTCGCCGCCCCCGAAGAAGAAGCGCAAGGTCTGGCCGTGGATCGTCGTCGGGGTCCCGGTACTCCTCATCGGAGCCTGCACCGCGATCGTCGCCACCAGCGTCGGTGGCGACAGCGACACCAGTGTCACCAAGGCATCTCAGACATCGCAAGCCGGAAGCGCTGCTCCCGAGGCCACCGGACCAGAGTTCCCCGGCAAGCTCGACGACGACACGGTCGCGGTCGGCGGCGACACCATCACCCGCGACAATCTCGAATACACCGTCGCGCCATTGACTCCCGTCAACACCACGTTCGGCAATTATCTCTGCAGCACGGTCACCATCAAGAACGTCGGCGACAAGCAGAACGACTTCAACAGCTACATCGATTGGAGTCTGCAGGACGCGACGGGGACCATCCGCGATGCGACCTTCGCCCCGGAACGGGAGCCGCTGAACTCCGGGGAGATCGCGCCAGGCGGGCAGACCGCGGGCGACGTGTGCTTCGACTCCCGGCAGGGCTCACCGGCGGGAACCTACGTCGTCCTGTTCGAGGACACCTTCTCGCTGTCGTCCGACCGTCTCGCGTGGGTCAACACCCTCTGACACCCCGAAGATGGTGGGTTCTGGAGACCCGACACACTGGTCGAGCTTCGCCTCCGGCTTCGTCTCCGCCAGGTCGCCCTCACCAGAACCCACCAAGACCGGACTACCGGATCTTGAAGATGACCGCTCGCTGGACCACGAAATTGATGACCGTCGCAGTACCCTGAGCGATCACAAAGGCGAGCAGGCTCCAGTGGATCTGCTCATCCCAGAGCCGCGACAGGCCCGTGTAGATGCCGACCTGCACCGCAAACGTCACCAGATAGAGCAGTGCGACAGCGAAGAAACGTGCGGCGCTCGGCTCCGCACGGAACGTCCAGCGCCGATTGATGAGGTAGGCCATCGTCGTTCCGCAGACGAAACCAACCGCCTTGGCTGCCCATTCAGGGGCGCCGAAGACGTATTGCAGCAGCAGCGTCAGCCCGAAGTCGAGAATGCCCGAACCGGCTCCGGTGATGACGAACCGGATGAGCTGGGTCTTCAAGTCGACGTCGGTGGAGGCCTCTTGATCGTCGAGCGGCAGTTCGATCGGCATCGGCGCATGGGCCGACCCGAACTGCTCATGCGTTCGGCGTTCCTCCGCCGGCTCATCTGACACCCCGACACCCTAGCTTCTGCACTCGGAGGCCTTACGTACGGTGCTTCGATCGCCTAACGTCGAGATGTGGGTGCCCGGGCTCTCGTTCTCGCACTGGCGCTGTTACTGCTGACGGTGCCTGTCACCGCTCTGGCCGCGCCCGCACCCGTTGTCGACGATCAGCCACGGTGGTCCGGACTCGACGCCCGACAGTACGACGGCCCGATCCCCGATGTGCCCGGCACCCTGATCCGATCGGTGCCTCTGGATCCAGAGTTGGTGCAGGCACCGGTCGGGGACGCTTTCCGAATCCTCTACTCCACGCCCAACCAGCACACCGATCGGGCGACCAGCACCGCTTTCGTCTATGTCCCCCGGGGTCAGGCGCCGCCAGGGGGCTGGCCGGTCATCGCGTGGGCCCACGGCACCGTCGGACTGGGCGACGACTGCACGCCGTCCGCGAACCGACTCGGACCGCGAGTGTTGGCGTTGCTCGAGCACTGGCTCGCCCAGGGATACGCCATCGTGGGCACCGACTACGCGGGCCAGGGCACACCCGGGCTGATGAGTTACCTGAACTCACGGGTGCAGGCGAGTTCGGTCATCGACTCGGTCAAGGCCGCCCATCAGATGGGGCTGCCCCTGTCACCGAAATATGCCATCACCGGTCAGTCCCAGGGTGCCGGAGCGGCGCTGAACGCGGGCAGGCGCGCCACCGAACTCGATGCCGGATCGGGACTCGACTACCGCGGCGTCGTAGGAACAGGGACCCCCGCGAACATCGAGTGGCTCGTGCAGTTCGGCGGACCCGGGTTTCCGCCGGTGATCCTCCCCGCCGGTCTGACCACCTACGCGATGTACATCGTGGCCGGCCTACGCGACGCGCGGCGAGATCTGGATGTGGACGGTCTGCTCACCCCGCTCGGCCGCCAGCTCGTCGATACCGCGGAGACGATGTGCCTTACCTCGTTCAAGAACCTCATGGACGGCCGCGACCTGCGGGCGGCGTTCATGAAGCCGGTGTCATCGCTGCCCGATGCCTACGGCGTCCTGCGCCGGCACATGGAGACGCCCGCAAGCGGCTACGACCGGCCGGTGTTCCTGGGGCACGGGCTGCAAGACATCGATGTGCCGATCCCGTTCCCCGCCTCGTTGGTCTCCGAAATGGTGGCCAACCGCGAACCGGTGGAAGTCCACGTCTATCCGGAAGACGACCACTTCACGACGATGGCGACATCTGTCGACGACGCCACCAGGTTCATGAACAGGATCATGCGTTAGTTTCCGGAAAATGCGAAAAATCGACCTCTATTTCGCGAGTTCGGAAAACTCCTCGCACGGAAGCCGTTCGCCATCTTCGCAGTTCACGCCGGTGCACGACGCACTCGTACGGATGACCGGTAAGTAATTCACGGCAACTTCCGCTGCCGACCCATCTGATATCTCCAGGGTTTCGAATGCCTCAGGACCGGATATTCCTAGCACCACGAAGTACGCACCGTGCGACCGACGCCAATTCAAGTGGGGGGTGGCCGAATTGACCGATTTCTTCGAGATCTACGACCCGACGCTTGATGACCGGGCGGTAGCCGCGGGAACGAGCGGCCGGTGAGTCACCGCGCCCCGGAACAGACCACGTCGGCAACCACGCTGGGCGCCCGCGCTCCACACGCCCGCACCACCCTGACCGTGGTGTGCCTCGGCGTCTTCATGTTGCTCCTCGACATGACCATCGTCTCGGCGGCGCTCGCCGACATCCAGTCCGACCTGTCGGCGGACCTCAGCGGTCTGCAGTGGGTGGTCGACGGCTACGCCCTACCCATGGCCGCGTTCCTGCTCACCGCGGCGACTCTCGGAGATCGCTTGGGCCGCAAGCGAATGTACGTCAGTGGTCTCGCACTCTTCGTGGCCGCCTCGATCGGTTGTGCAATGGCGGGCAACATCACCACCCTCGACGCGGTGCGCGTGGTGCAGGGCCTCGGCGGTGCCATCATGCTGGGTGTCTCGCTGCCGATGATCGCGGCCGTCTACCCCGTGGGCAAGGGACGCTCCACCGCGATCGCCGTCTACGGAGCCGTGATGGGCGCAGGCAGCGCCGCCGGGCCACTCCTCGGCGGCGCACTCGTGGACGCGTTCGGCTGGCCATCGATCTTCTTCGTGAACATCCCGATCGGCGCGGTTGCACTGGTGGTCGCGCTCGTGCGGGTCGAGGAATCACTGGGCGACACGACCCGCCGGGTGGACGTCCTGGGTACCGTCACCCTCAGCATCACCTTGGTGACCGCGGTGTACGCAATCATCGAAGGAAACGCCAAAGGCTGGACCTCGCCGCTGATCCTCGGGTTGTTCGCCCTCGCCGCGTTGTTTGCCGTTGCATTCGTGCTGTGGGAACTGCGCGTGAGTGATCCGCTGATGGACCTGTCGGTGGTGCGCAGGCCGGGATTCGCGGGCGTCTCGCTCGCGGCATTCATCACCTCCGGCACCCTCATCGCCGCAACCAATTACCTGGCCCTGTACTTCATGAACACGTTGGAGTTCACCCCGTTCGAGGCCGGGGTCCGGGCGCTGCCGCTGACGATCGCATGTGTGGTCGGTGCGCCGGTGGGGATGATCGTCACACGCAAGCTACCGATGCATCAGGTGGTGCCGCTCTCGACCGCGCTCATCGCGGCGGGACTCTGGGCCATGACGGGAATCTCCGCCGACACCGGGTGGACACACTTCATCACGGGGATGGTCGTCGCCGGCCTGGGAGTCGGAATGATGAGCGCCATCGCCTCGGACGCGGCCCTGACGTTCGTCCGCGAAGCCGACGCCGGGATGGCGACCGGCGTCGTCAGTACCGCGAGGCAGATCGGCACCGTCATCGGGATAGCGGGCATGGGAGCCTTGTTCACCCACTTCGCCACGTCGAGCGCCAAGGATGATCTGGCCTCACTGACGGTCGGGGGCGTTCCCGTCGACGTCCCGCCCGCGGAGTCTGCCGCCATCACCGACGGTCTGGGTTCCGGCGCCGGCCTCCAGATCCTCTCGTTCATCCCGGACCAGTACAACGCCGCACTGTCCGAGATCACCCGACTGGTCCGCGATGCGTCCGCGGCGGGATTGCAGGCGGCTCTGCTCGCGGCAGCCGCTGCCGCGACCGTGTTCACGTTCGCCGTCTACGGCCTCATCCGTGCCGATCGCCAACGATCCGCAGCCACAGCCCCCGAAGGAGTGCACATCCATGACGATCACCCCGCTCATTCCCGCAGCCACTGAAAACGGGTATTCCATCAGCCTGACCACCGACCCCGTCGACATCGAACACGCAGAACGTCTGCGCTACAAACTGTTTGCCGACGAGATGGGGGCCACCCTGCCCAACGCGGTGCGCGGCGAACACACCGGCGAGATGATCGACATCGACCAATTCGACAGTCACTGCGACCACATGGTGGCCCGCGCGGAGTCCTCGGGGGAGGTGGTCGGCACCTTCCGGCTCCTGCCTCCGCACGGCGCCGTGGCAGCGGGTGGTTACTTCACCGATACGATCTTCGAGTTCAGTGAGGGTTTCGACGCCATGAGGCCCAACCTCGTCGAGTTGGGCCGCGCCGCCGTCCATTCCGAACACCGCAGCGGAGCGGTGATGGGTTTGCTCTGGGCCGGAGTCCTGAAGTACCAGGAGCTCACCGGTCATGAGCACGCCATCGGATGTGCCTCGGTCCGTATGGAGGACGGCGGGCCCCGCGGCTCACTGGTCCGCAGGGTCCGGGACTTTGCCTACGGCCTCAACCTTTCCGATCCCGACCTGCGCATGACTCCGAAGAACCCCGTCAGCGTCGATGGTCGAGGGCTCGATGACATCGCCGATCCAGGTCGCGTGAAGATCCCCCCGATGGTGCAGGGCTGCATGCGCATCGGGGCTGCTGTGTGCGGTCCACCGTCCTACGACTCGGACTTCGACATGGCTGACTTCGTGGTGCTCATCTCGAGGGCCAGGCTCAATCACCGCTATCTGCAGCGGATGACCGAGGCCGCGCTCGCACGCTGACCGACACATCAGCGCACTCCCCACTCGTTCTTTCTCCGAAGGGCTGAACAGCATGTCGCTCGACACTTCACCCGTAGACCTCCTCGGGATCGGTTTCGGCCCCAGCAATCTCGCCCTGGCCATCACAGTCGCCGAGCACAACGAGACGCACCCCGCGGAACCACTCCGCGCACACTTCTACGACAACAAGGACTCATTCGCGTGGCATCCTGACATGCTGCTCCCGGGTGCCCAGATGCAGGTTTCCTTCCTCAAAGATCTTGTCACCCTGCGAAACCCGCAGAGTCGTTTCACCTTCATCAACTACCTGTGCACGCGGGGCCGACTGGTCGACTTCATCAACCACCAGACGTTCTTCCCATCGCGGGCCGAGTTCTCGGACTATCTGGGCTGGGCGGCCGGGCAGGTCGAGGACAAGGTCACCTACGACACCTCGGTGACGCAGGTCGAAGCCGTCGGCGACGAGTTCCTCGTCCACACCAGAGACCAGTCGGGATCCGAGAGCACCGTCCGTGCGCGCAACGTGGTGGTGGGTGGGGGCATCAGTGCCGTGCTACCCGAACAGGTCTCACCATCGGTTCGGCAGTGGCACAGCCATGGTCTGCTCGGAAAGCTCGAGGAGCTCCCCGAACTGACCCATCATCGATTCGTGGTCGTCGGTGCTGGGCAGAGCGCCGCGGAGATCACCACGTACCTGCACGACGCCTACCCCGACGCACAGGTGCATGCGGTCTTCGGTAAATACGGGTACACGCCCGCCGACGACAGCCCCTACGCGAACCGGGTGTTCGACCCTGAGGCGGTCGACGACTTCCACGAGGCCCCCATCGAGGTCCGCCAGCGGTTGCTGGACTACCACCGGAGCACCAACTACTCCGCCGTCGACTCCGAGGTCATCGCCGAGTTGTATGCCCGCGAATACCAGGAGAAGGTTCAGGGCAACCGCCGGTTGTTCGTCCACGGTGCCTCGCGTCTGGATTCGGAGAAAACCGAAGAGACCAGCGACGGCGTCCGGGTCACGATCAATCACCTTCCGACGACCACCACCCAGACCCTCACCGCGGATGCGGTGGTGTACGCCACGGGCTTTCGTTCGATCGACCTGCGTGACCTACTGGCCGAACCCGAGAAGGAATACTGCTTCGACGACTCAGGACTGCCCCAGGTCGCGCGGGACTATCGCATCCGGCGACCCACCGCCCACGAGGGCAACGTGTACCTGAACGGCGGTGTGGAACATTCGCACGGACTCACCGCGACACTGCTGTCGAACCTGGCGATCCGATCTGCCGACATCGTCGATTCGATCGTCGGGGCTCCACAGGACTGACCGACGCGGCGTTCGGTGACATCGGTCCCGCAGCCGCGCCGACGTCAGCCCCGCAGGATCGAGCTCATCTTCTTGCCCCTGGCGACGTCGTCGACGAGTTTGTCCATGTAGCGGATCTTCTGCATCAGCGGGTCCTCGATGTCCTCGACGCGGTGTCCGCAGATCACACCCCTGATGAGTTCTGCGCTGGGGTTGAAAGCAGGTGCTTGCGCGAAGAAGGTCTGCAGATCGATCTCTTCGTCGATCGCCTGCTGTATCCCGTCGGCGTCGTAGCCGGTCAGCCAACAGACGACCTGGTCGACTTCGTCCCTCGTGTGGTCTTTGCGCTCGGCCTTGGCCACGTAGTGCGGGTAGATACTGGCCAAGCTGGTGCTGAAGATCCGATGTCCTGCCATCTGATTCCCCTCCTCGACGGGTTGGTGGCCATCTTGCCAGCTCGGGGTCGGATCAGGCGCCGCCCGTCATGGATCAGTGACCGGCGAACGCCTCCGCCAACCACCAGGAGCCACCGTCGTCGGCAATCTTCGCGTCGATCACCAACGGCCGCGCAGCACCGGACCGGCCATGGTCGTCGATCCACCCGCGTACCGCCTCCAGATCTGCCATGGTGCGAACAGTGACGCCGACGGCACCGAATCCTCTTGCGACGGCGGCGATGTCCGTGTCCGGGAAGGTGACGGTGTCGTGATCACCCTCGACGAAGTGATGGACCTCCGCGCCGTAGGCGGAGTCGTTGTAGACGATCACCACCAACGGCAGACCCAGGCGCACCGCGGTGTCGAGTTCGGAGATGCTCATCAGGAACCCCCCGTCGCCCGTCCCGAGCACCGGGAGCCGGTCCGGTTGAGCAATCCCCGCTCCGATGGCGGTGTACAAGCCGAGGCCGATCGATTGGTAAGCCTGGGTGAAGCAGAACCCGTTTTCGTCGGGCACCGCCAGGTGGGTCGACGGATAGCCCATGAAATTGCCGGAGTCGATCGACACCACGCGGTCGGCAGGCAGGATTGCGTCGAGCTCGATCGACAACGCACGTGGGTCGATGCGCCGGCCGGTCGAGATGTCGTCGACCGGAACATCCTGCCAGCGTGATGTTTCCGCTATTCGAGCGCGCACCTCGTCGGTGCGGTACCGAGCCTGATCCCCCGATCCGCGGTTCCGGATCTCGGCGAGTACGTCAGCCGCGGTCGACGCGCAGTCACCCACCACCCCGAGCGACACCGGCCGGTGCGCGCCGATCGCATCCACCTCGTCGTCGACCTGCACCACGCAGGTGTCCGAACCGATCAACCGGCCGTGGCGCATCGTCCACTGATTGAGCGCGCATCCCCAGCCGACGATGAGGTCGGCGTCGGAGATCAGCTCCGCGGTCGTCGGCGACGAGAAGCCACCCGATATGCCGAGGTTGAACGGATCGCCGACGAACAGTCCGTTCGCCACCGCCGAGGTCGCCACCAAAGCGCCTGCGGCCTCGGCGAGTTCGACGAGAACCGAGCGCGCGTCACGGGCACCCCGCCCGGCGATGAAGACGGGTCGCCGAGCCGCGGTGATCGCGGTGGCGAGTTCGTCGACCGCCGGTGCAGATGGGCGCACCCGCGGATGTTCGAAGGACGCCACGATGGGTCCCTCCACCGACGCCGGCATCGCAGCCACGTCGATGGACACGTTGAGGACCACGGTGCGCCGCCCGGTGATTGCGGTGCGGTAGGCGCGGGTGACGTCGGCGACCACCGTGTCGGGCGAGAAGACCCGGTCACTGACGGCGCCGACACCATGCGCGAGCATGTCCTGGTCGATACGGAAGTTGGAGCGCAGCGCGGCGGCGGGGCTGTCGGCGGTGAGCACCACCATCGGAGTGCGGCTCTTGGCGGCCTCGGTGATCCCGGTCATCGCGTTGGTGAGTCCGCAGCCCTGGTGCAGGGACACCACCCCCACGCGCGCCGACATCCGCGAGTAGGCATCGGCCATGGTCGCGGCGCCGCCCTCGTGGCGGGCGGCGGTGAACGGGACCCCGCCCGCGCGCAGGGCATTGGTCATGACGAAGTTGCCGCTGCCGACCACGCCGAAGCAGTGGCCCGCGCCGAGATCCGCGAGGACTCGACCGACGACGTCGGCGACAGTGGGTCCGTAGGTGCTCACACCCCGGCCTGGTCGGCGCCGATCTCTTCGGGCGGCGCGCTGTCGACGATCGCGAGCACCCGCGACGGACTTCCTGTGCCGCCGACGATGGGGAGCGGGCTCACCACGATCATCGCGCCGGTGGCAGGCAGTCGGCCGAGATTGCGCAGTGAGGTGAGCCCGTACTTGTCGTTGCCGAGGAAGTAGTTGTGCACCGGAAAGGCGGGGTCGAAACCACCCGCCAATCCCGCATCGACGCCGACGGTCTCGACGCCGAGGCCGGTGACCTCGCGTCGGCCTGCCAGCCACTCGGCGCACTCGACGGCGACGCCGGGGGTGTGCGAGCCGGTGTCGTCGATGCCCAGGAACGCGTCCTGCGAATGGCCGCGCGATTCCCATCCGGTTCGCAGCAGCAGCCAGGCGCCGACGGCGAGAGGTCCGAAACTGTTCTCCCATTCCTCGACGTCGGCAACGGTGAGGAGGTAGTCGGGGTCGGCGGCCACCTTCTCGGTGAGGTCGAGGACTGCCGCCGGGCCGATGAGCCGCGAGACGGGGATCTGCGAGACGTCGTCGCCGTCGCGGCCCGTGATCCAGTGGACCGGTGCGTCGATGTGGGTGCCGATGTGCTCGCCGGTGTGGATGTTGTTGTGGCGCCAGAACGGACCGGGTTCGTTGTAGGCGCTCACCTCTTCCAGGCTGAAGTCGATGAGGTTGACGAAGGGCTCGGGCAACCGCAACGCCGGGGTGTCGGCACTGAGCGGGGTGGTCAGGTCGATGACCTCGAGATCACCTGAACTCAGGGCGTCGAGGAAAGCGGAGATGGTCGGGGTGGCCATGAAGTCCTCTCGTTGGTACTCGAACGTCCCCCATCGTGCACGTTCGAGTCAGACAGCGTCCGGTTAGGCCCCGATGTCGCAAAGCTTTTCGAGCTCCTCGAGGGCGGTGTCGAGGTGGGTCAGCAGTCGCTGCAGGCTCGGCACCTCGGCACGAGCACCGGTGAGCCCGAAGTTCACCATGTCTCCGTTGGTGGCGACAGTGATGTTCAGCGCCTGACCGTCCAACGCGATCGATGCGGGATACACGCCGTCGAGTTTGGCGCCGTTCCAGTACATGTCTTTCTGCGGGCCAGGAACATTGGAGATGATGACGTTGAACGGTGGTGGGGTGTAGCGGACGAACCCCGGCACCGTCGACAGCGCCAGCGGTGCCGCGACCATGGCACCGAAGCCGAGCGCCTGCAACGGGCTGAGTTCGCGGATGACCTGTTTACTCGATCGCGTCGAATCGACGAGCGTTGCCAGTCTGCGTTCGGGGTCTGGCTGATCTGTGGCCAGATTCGCCAGGATCGCGGTCACTGCGTTGCCCTCGGACGAATCGCTGTCCTTGGCGTGCATCGACACCGGCATCATCGCGATCAACGGCTGCTCCGGCAGCGCATTCTGATCGATGAGGTAAGACCGCAGCGCACCCGCGCACATCGCCATCACCACGTCGTTCATCGTGATGTCGAGTCCTGCGGCGACCGCCTTCAATCGCGTCACCGACCACTGCTCCGCGGCAAAGCGGCGGGCCCCGCCGATCGGCACGTTGAACATGGTGCGTGGCGCTTGCAGCGGCAGTTTCAGATTGTGGTCACGCACGGCCCGGATCCCGACCCGGGCGGTGGCGGGAGCAAAACCGGCAAGCTCGCCGGCGATCTTCCAGCCCTCGGAGAGGATGCTCCGCGACACCTCGTCGGCTTCGGACTCCAGCCTGGGGCGCCTGATGAACAGCTCGGGATCCCAAGGGGCGCGGCCGGATCGCGCCGCAGCGTCCGGGGACAGGGTCTTCTCGAGCAGCTTCAGCGCAGACACCCCGTCAACCAGCGAGTGGTGGATCTTCGTGTACAGCGCGATGCGACCGTCGGCCAGCCCCTCGATGAGGTGGAGCTCCCACATGGGTCGATGCCGGTCCAGCATCGCGCCGTGGTTCGCGGAGACATAGCGGAGCAGTTCCCTGACCCGGCCGGGTCGCGGCAGCACCGTACGTCGCACGTGGTACTCGAAGTCGACGTCGGAGTCGTAACTCCACCGCACGGTGCCCATCAACCCCACGGGCGACGCGGGTCGTTTCCGGAAGAGCTTGTGCACATCGGTCTGTGCCTGGAACGCCTCGAACATCTGCTCACCGAGATCGTCCGAGCCCTCCGCCGGCTCGAACAGTTGGAGTCCCCCGACATGCATCGGATGCTCACGCGATTCAGCCAGCAAGAACATCGATTCGGTGATCGGCATATACGGCATGCGCACTCCTGTGGGGTTCTCGGTCGGTGCAGGGATGCCCGTGTCTCGAAGCAATGTGACACACGTTACAAGCTTTGCCCCGCGGTGGCCGGGTGGCCTCGGATTCGGATGGTTTGGGTGGGCACCGACGGGGAACTCCACCGGACATGCGCTTCGGATACACATTGATGACGGAACAGAGCGGGCCCAAGGATCTGGTCCGTTACGCCACGGCCGCCGAGAAGTCCGGCTTCGATTTCGAGGTGATGAGTGACCACTACTCGCCGTGGCTGGTGTCCCAAGGCCACGCCCCGTACGCCTGGAGTGTGCTCGGCGCGGTTGCCCATGCCACCGAGCGGGTCGAACTCGCGACATATGTGACCGCACCGACCATCCGGTACCACCCCGCGGTGGTCGCCCAGAAGGCAGCGACCGTACAACTCCTCGCGGACGGCCGCTTCATCCTCGGCCTCGGGTCGGGAGAAAACCTGAACGAGCACACCGTCGGTCAGGGGTGGCCCTCGGTGGACGAACGCCACGACATGTTCGTCGAGGCGGTCGAGATCATCCGGGCTCTGCACTCGGGGGATCTGGTCACGTACAGCGGCAACCACTTTCGCGTCGACTCATCTCGCATCTGGGACCTGCCGGACGGAGGGGTCCCGATCGGTATCGCGGTGTCGGGCGACAAGTCCGTCAAGCAACTCGCACCGTTGGCCGATCATCTGATCGCCACCGATCCGAAGGGTTCACTGGTCTCACTCTGGGATGACCATCACGAGGGTCCCTCGCGAAAGATCGGCCAGATCCCGATCTGCTGGGACACCGACAAGAAGACGGCGGTCGCTCGCGCGCACGATCAGTTCCGCTGGTTCGCCGGGGGCTGGTCGGTCAACGCGGACCTGCCGACGACGGCATCATTCGCCGGGGCTACGCAGTTCGTCCGCCCAGAAGACGTGGAGTCGTCGATCGCCTGCGGACCCGACCTCGACGAACTGGCCGAGAACGTGCGGCCTTTTCTCGATGCCGGCTTCACCGACGTCGCGCTGGTTCAAATCGGCGGCGACAGTCAGGAAGAATTCCTGGCCAAGGCCGCCGAACCGCTACTTGATAAATTGCGCGCTCTGTGACCCAGGCTACGCATTCGGGGCTGCCGCGCCGCATATCACGAAACTATCTCACGCACTGATCCACAAAGTCCGAGACGTCGATCTTCCGCGTGCGCGGTCACGCACTGAGCGCGGCGTACTCCGGCAGTGTCGTCCGCAGCTCGAGTTCGTCGACGATGGCATCGATCACCGCGATCGCGTCGTCGAGTGCCCCTGCCCGATCCCACAGACCCGACCACCCCGACTCCGCGACCCTGACCCGGTTCAGTGCGCGAACTGCCAGCTCAGGCAGGTCATCGGCCACGTGCATGTTCTCGATCAGCTGCGGATTCGGACCATAGCCGGGGGCCAGCAGGGGCCCACCCGGCAGACTGGACGCCACCGTCGTCGCCGCCGCGATGGCCGCGAATTGGTCGGCGGTGCGATCATGCTCCACGACGGTGTGCAGTGCCGCCCGCACCACGTTCGCGCGCTCGGCAGAAGAGGATGCGTCGAACTCTGCGGCCCATCGGGCAGCGTCATCGTTGTCGAAGGCCCCGAATCCCCAGGTACTCATTCGGCAATCCTCCTTATCGACACAATGCATTCATGAATACGATACGCCACCGCAATAAATGAACGTGACGTTCGTAAATAAACGTCACCAGAATAAGAATGAACATCGCGACATCGGAGCCCCCACATCGCCGTTGCCGCCAGGACCCGATCCATCGAGCCACCGTTGACGGCATCATGATCACCATGCAGTCCTATGACGACATCGTGATCGGCGCGGGCCACAACGGGCTGACCGCCGCGGCCTATCTGGCACAAGCAGGTCGCAGGGTGCTGGTGCTGGAGCGGTCCGATCATCTCGGGGGCGCGACGGTGTCGGCGAGGCCGTTTCCCGGCATGGACGCCCGCCTGTCGCGGTACTCGTACCTCGTATCCCTGATGCCACGTCAGATCATCACCGATCTCGGCCTCGACATCACCCTGATCCGGCGCCGGTATTCCTCGTACACCCCACTCCCGGGAGATCCCACGCGCGGGCTGCTCGTCGACACCGCCGATGACTCCGCGACCGCGGCGTCTTTTCACGCCGCGACAGGATCTGATTCGGACTTCACTGCCTGGCAGAGGTTCTACGCTTCCATGACGACGATCGCCGAAGGCGTCTTCCCGACCATGCTGGAGCCACTTCTCGGTGCCGAGGAGATGGCGTCCATCGCCGGAGGTGATGACGGCGCCATGGATCTGTGGAAGCAGCTGACGACGAGGCCGGCAGGAGAGATCATCGCCGACACCTTCGCCGACGACACCGTGCGCGGAATCGTGGCCACCGACGGCTTGATCGGGACCTTCGCGGACATGCACGAGACGTCGCTGCGCCAGAACATCTGCCTGCTCTACCACCTGATCGGGGGCGGCACCGGGGACTGGGACGTACCGGTCGGCGGGATGGGCGCGGTGTCCGGGGCTCTCGCAGCCGCGGCAGTGGCGGCAGGCGCCGAGATCCGCACCGGGGTCGAGGTCACGGACATCGACCCCGAAACGGGCCGCGTCGCGTGGCGGGGCGGGGCCGCAGCCGCCGACTACATTCTGGGCGCTTGCGCCCCAGCCGTTCTCGATGAACTCCTCGAGGAGCCGCTCGGCACCGGCCCCGCGCCCGAAGGAGCGCAGCTCAAGATCAACCTGTTGCTGCGCAGGCTCCCCCGACTACGCGACACGGCGACGCCGCGGGAGGTCGCATTCTCGGGCACGTTCCACATCCACGAGGGCTTCGGGGCACTCGCGCAGGCGTATCAGGACGCCGCACGCGGGCAGATCCCGTCGCTGCCACCCAGCGAGATCTACTGCCACACCCTCTCCGACCCCAGCATTCTCGGCCCAGAACTCACCGGCATGCACACCCTCACCCTTTTCGGCCTGCACATGCCGCCCGGCGTCTTCAGCCGGCCAGGAGCCAAGGACGAAGCAGTCGCAGCGACCCTCGCAGCGCTCGATTCCGTGCTTGCCGAACCCATCTCGGATGTCATCGCGACCGATTCGACGGGCGCCCCCTGCATCGAGGCGAAATCACCGCTCGAACTCCAGGACTCCGTGGGACTGCCCGGCGGGAACATCTTCCACCGGCCGCTCCAGTGGCCCTGGGCAGAGACCGCGGCCGAGGTCGGCACCTGGGGTGTCGAGACCCGGCATCCGAGGCTGCTGATCGCGGGCGCCGGAGCACGGCGAGGCGGCGGGGTCAGCGGCATCCCTGGCCACAACGCCGCATCGGCCGTGCTCGCGGAGTGATTGCCTGTCAGTGCGGCTGTGCGAGCTTCTTGTTGACCACCCTGGTCAGCCACGCAGGCGAGAACCGCGCTCCCAGCGACATCGCCCGCGTCTGATTACCGACGGCGTAGTGGACCCGGTGGATGAGCTTGTCGACCTTGCTCTCCTCGACCGCGGCCACGATCGCGTCGGCCACATCCTGCGGCCCGAGCTTGATGCCGAGTGAATTGGTGGTGCCGGTGGAGACGTTCGCCGTCATCGCCGTCTGGACGAACAGCGGCCACATCGCCACGACCCGGATCCCCTGCGGGCCCCACTCGATGTCGAGTGCCTCGGTGAGCCCGCGCACGTAGAACTTGGTGGCGCTGTAACTGGCCAGCTCTGCCTGCCCGTAGATCGCCGAGGCAGACGCGATGTTGACGACCACCGAGCCCGGCGTTGCTTTCAGGTGGCGGTACGCGCTGTGGCAGCCATTCGTGACGCCCTTGATGTTGATGTCGATCTGTTTGTGCTGGGTCGCCAGCGGGATCTCTTCGAAGGCGCCGGCCAGCAGGATGCCCGCGTTGTTGATCAACACGTCGAGCCGGCCGCCACCCGCCGCGGCGAACTCGTCCAGACGGGTGGTGAACTCCTCGGCATCGGTGACGTCGAGATGGCCGGTGACGATCTGGGCACCCAGACCCTTCACCTCCTCGGCCAGGGTGGCCAGCCCCGCCTCGTCGATGTCGTAGGCGCCGATGGAGTAGCCCTTGCGCGCGAAGGTCAGGGCAGTGTGGCGGCCGATCCCGGCGGCCGCTCCGGTGATGAACACAGATCGTGAGGTCATACGGGGATTCTTACACCGCTCGTTGTCATATCGCGAGCACCCAAGTCGAGCTCCGCTTCGCTTCGTCTCCGGAGCGGTAGGCTCTGCTGCGATGTCTACCGCTGAATTGCCCATTGAAACCCGCAAGCTCGTCGGCTGGAGCCGAACGACGCCGATCGAGGGTCACGTGCTGGCGACACCCGATGTCGAGGTGATCGCCAAGGCGCTCGCGCAGGTCGCGGACGCAAACGCCGACAAGCCGTCCTACCTCCGCCGAGGCGTCATCGCCCGCGGACTGGGACGCTCCTACAACGAGTCCGCGCAGAACATCGGCGGTTTGACCATCGACATGACGATGCTCAAACGGATCCACTCGATCGATGACGCCACCGGGGTCGTGGATCTGGACGCCGGGGTCTCCCTCGACGAGCTCATGGCCGTCGCCCTGCCCTTCGGACTATGGGTACCGGTGCTCCCGGGCACCCGGCAGGTCACCATCGGCGGTGCCATCGCCCACGACATCCACGGCAAGAATCACCACAGCGCGGGCACGTTCGGCCAGCATGTGCTCGAGATCACGCTGCTGGTGGCCGACGGCCGCATCCTGACCCTCACCCCCGGTGGCAGCTCCGACGACCCCGCGGGCGAGCTTTTCTGGGCGACCGTCGCGGGGATCGGTCTCACCGGCATCATCCTGCGCGCCAAGGTGCAGATGAAGCGGACCGAGAGCGCCTACTTCATCGCAGACACCGCCACCACCAACAGCCTCGACGAGACCATCGCACTGCACCTCGAAGATGGCTTCGAGGACGGCTACGAGTACGCCTCGGGGTGGTTCGACTCGATCAGCAAGCCGCCGAAGCTCGGCCGTGGTTCGTTCAGCCGCGGCAACCTGGCGCGTCTCGACGAATTGCCCGCGAAGCTCCGCAAGGATCCGCTGAAGTTCAACGGCAAGCCACTCGTGACGTTCCCCGACGTCTTCCCCAACGGCCTGGCCAACAAGTTCGACTTCTCGATCGTCGGTGAGGCGTACTACCGGATGGGGTCGAACAAGACCGGTCAGGTCAAGAATTTGGCGCAGTTCTACCACATCCTCGACATTTTCGGAGAGTGGAATCGGGCGTACGGCCGGACCGGTGGTTTCACCCAATACCAGTTCATCGTGCCCACCGGCAACGAGGACGAGTTCAAGAAGATCATCGCCGATGTCCAGGCGTCCGGCCACGTGAGCTTCCTCAATGTCATCAAGCTGTTCGGCGAGGGAAACCAAGCCCCACTGAGCTTTCCGTTCCGTGGCTGGAACGTGTGTCTCGACTTCCCCGTCAAACGCGGCCTCGGCGAGTACCTCAACGAGCTCGACCGCAGGGTGATGGCGATGGGTGGACGCCTCTACACCGCAAAGGATTCCCGCACCTCCGCGCAGAACTTCCACGCGATGTACCCGCAGATCGACTCCTGGATCGCCACTCGCCGCAAGATCGACCCCACCGGGGTCTTCATCTCCGACATGGCGCGCCGGCTCGAACTCGACTGAGCCTGCGCTCGACTGCCGACCCGACTTCATCTCAACGACAGGAACATTCATGATCAACGCCGTAGGCGTACCCAAGTCGATCCTCGTGCTCGGTGGCAGCTCGGAGATCGGGCTCGCGATCACCTCCGAGTACCTCAAGAAGGGCCCGATGCGGGTGGTCCTGGCCACTGTGCCCGGCGACCCCGCCGGCGATGCCGCGGTCGAGACGATCAAGGCGGCAGGTGCCTCCTCGGTCGAGCGCATCGACTTCGACGCCCTCGCACCCGACACCCACCCCGCGGTGATCGCGCAGGCATTCGCCGGCGGCGACATCGACGTCGCGATCGTCGCCTTCGGCGTCCAGGGTGTCGACGAAGAGGTGTGGCAGGACCAGCGCAAAGCCGTGTTCACCGCCAACATCAACTACACCGCCGCGGTCTCCGTCGGTGTGCTCCTCGGCGAGAAGATGCGCGAGCAGGGCCACGGCCAGATCATCGCGATGAGCTCGGTGGCCGGCGAGCGTGTGCGCCGCAGCAACTTTGTCTACGGATCCTCCAAGGCCGGCCTCGACGGCTTCTACCTCGGACTCGGAGAAGCGCTGCGCGAATACAACATCCGCGTTCTCGTCATCCGCCCCGGCATGGTCCGCACCCGGTTGTCCGCGCACGTGAAAGAAGCGCCGCTGACGGTCAACAAGGAAGACGTGGCCAAGCTCGCCGTGGCGTCGGCGGACAAGGGCAAAGAGCTCGTCTGGGCTCCGGGACCCTTCCGCTTCGTGATGATCATCCTGCGCCACATCCCGCGGCCGATCTTCCGCAAACTGCCCATCTGATCCATGCCGAAACATCTGTCAGCGATCGGAAACCTGATCGGCGCGGCCTTGGTTGCGCTCGTCGTCGCAGGAGCCGGCCTGGCAGTGATCGCCAGGGTCGAGTGGCCCGCATTCAACTCGTCCAATGTCGAGACCGCGCTGACCACCACCGGCCAGGTGGTGGCCATCGCGCTACTGCTCGTCGCGGTGGTGCTCTCCCGGGCTGGCAGGGCCGCGTGGGCGATCAAACCGCTGTCGTGGGTGGGTATCTCGGCGTTCGCGGCGGTCACACTCGCGATGCCGCTCGGCGCGACCAAGCTGTACCTGTTCGGCATCTCCGTCGATCAGCAGTTCCGGACCGAGTACCTGACCCGGCTCACCACCAGTCCGCATCTGGCAGACATGACGTACGCCGACCTGCCGCCGTACTACCCGGCCGGCTGGTTCTGGCTGGGCGGCCGCTACGCAAGCCTCACCGGTCAACCCGGTTGGGAAGCGTTCAAGCCGTGGGCGATCATCTCGATCGCGGTCGCCGCCGCCATCGCGATGGCGCTGTGGCAGCGCATGATCCGCACCGATCGGGCGATCGCGGTCAGCCTGGCGTCCACGGTCCTGACGCTCATGTACGTCAGCCCGGAGCCGTACGCCGCCGTCCTGGTCATCCTCGGCGCCCCGACGCTGATCACCATCCTGCACGGACTCCGTTCGGGAAGTAAGCCAGCGATCGTTGCCGGGGGGCTCTTTCTGGGGTCGAGCGCCACCTTCTACACGCTGTACACCGGCCTGTACGCCTTGACCGCGGTGCTGATAGCGCTATACCTGGCCGCGTCAGCCTGGTTCGAGCTCTCCAACAAGACAACTCACCCGTCCACCGTCAGATCGCGGCGATGGCGGGTAGTCCTGATCCATGGCGCCCGACTGGCGGCCATGGCAGTGGTCGCCGGGCTCGTGGCGATGATCGTGTGGGCGCCCTACCTGTGGGCGCGACTACAGAACAAGCCGGCCTCCGGCGGCACCGCCGAACACTACCTACCGAGCTCGGGGGCCGTGCTCCCGACACCGATGCTGCACTGGTCTCTGATCGGTGCACTGACGATGGTCGGGCTGATCTGGATCGTGCTCCGATTCCGGACCCGCACGGTCGCATTGACCTTCGGTGTCACCGTTTTCTCCATCTACGTGTTCTGCCTGCTGTCGATGGCTCTGACCGCGATGGGGACCACCTTGCTCTCGTTCCGGATGGAACCGGTGCTGGCAGTGGTGCTCGGAGTCGCGGGCGTGTACGGCTTCGCCGAACTCGCGGCCGTCGCCGTCCGTCGATTCGGCGATGTCCGCACGGTCGTCGGCGTACTGGCCGCCGGTGCGGCAATCGCGGTGGCGCAGAGCATCCCGGGTCATCTCGCCTCCGAGATCATCGTCGCCTACACAGACACCGACGGTTACGGCGTGCGCGCCGACCAGCGTCCCCCGGGCGCGCAGGCATACTTTCCCGAGATCAGCGCCACCATCGACGAGCAGACCGGTGGCCGCGCCCAGGACGACGTCGTGGTGCTGACCGCAGACTACGGTTTCCTCTCGATCTACCCCTACCTCGGCTTCCAGGGCCTCACGTCGCATTACGCGAATCCATTGGCGGAGTTCGACAAACGGGCTGCGACCATCGAGACCTGGTCGCAGGCACAAACCGCAGACAGCCTCATCGAGCAGCTGGACACAGCGCCTTGGCGGCCACCGACGGTGTTCCTGTTCCGGTACAGCCCAGAAGGTTACGACCTGAGGCTGGCCGAGGACGTCTACCCGAACGACCCCAACGTCCGCCGCTACACGGTGACGTTCAATCAGAACGTCTTCGACGATCCGCGTTTCACGGTCACCACGATCGGCCCCTTCGTTCTCGTCGTGAGGAAGTAGCGCCGCCACCCCACAGATGCACATCGTTGAGTCAAAAACACACGTCGCAACGTGTGTTTATGACTCAAGCGTGTGCTTCTGTCTAACTGGGCGCACAATCTGGAGGCTGGGCCCCGACGACACCACGCACGGAGAGCAGTCCCTCCAGGACGTATTCGCCGGGCAGTGGGGCCTGCACGGTGATCCAGTCGTCCGGTGTGGTCTGGATGCAGGCGTAGAGATTCTCGTCGATGGTACTGCGGGCGACCAGATACTTGTTGTGACGCAACTGAAGTGGATGGATGTTGGTATCGGGGACGTCGAGGACCATCTTCGCGGGCGATGACTCCACGACGGTGAGGGGTGCAGGCACGATCGGCCGCGGATCGTCGACCTTGTAGAGCTCCCACTTGTCGTTGGCCCAGACCCGTTGCAGATAGGGCAGGCCCTGCTCGACCAGTGCTGCTTCGGCTTTCATCTGGCGGAGCGGATCGGCCGACACCGCGACGAAGGCCACCGCGTTCTCGGACAGCCAGAGTCGGTACGACTCGGGTGTCAGCGCATTCTCGTCATAGAAGATGGGGTTGAATCGCGAGTCCGACTGGTTTTCCCATCCGCGGGCCAGATTGATGGTCATGCCCAATTTGTGTGAGCCGGCATGCGTTTGGGCGTCCACGAGTTCCACGCGATGGTTCTCGATGTTCGACTGCGCCATCAGCTGGGAGCGCAGTGGGATGTAGGAGGTATCGCTCTCACCTGAGTCGGAGGCGACCACCTGATCCGCGGTGGCGACAAACGTGGCGTAGATGAGCGCGGGCGCCAGCGCGATCGCCAAGAACTTGAGCGACTTCGGCGAGTAGTAGAGGCACAGACACGGCAGCACCAGAGCGAAGAACCGGCTCAGGTTGGACCCGATCCCGGTGGGGACCAGGAACATGATGATCGCGACCGCGCTCGCGAGGGGCACGATCCAGCGCGCCGGTGGAACTGTCAGTGCCAATCCGGTGCCGACGGCGATGGCCGCCACCCAGAACAGGGTCGTCGCCGGAAAGCCTTGCGAGCCCGGATTGCCGAACATCAGGAACGGAACGCCGACACCGAGCGCCGCACCCCCGAGAACCCACCACGCCCGCCGTGCCGCGTCGTCACGTCCGGCCGCGAAAGGGAGCACCGCCAGTCCGACGAACGCGGGCGCGAGCGGGCTCGCCAGCCCTGCGACGAGCAATCCGATCACTGTCAGCGATCGGTAGCCCTTCTTGAAGGCGACGATGGCCGCCAATGCAATGGCCCCGCCGACCGCGAAGGCCACCCGGCCGGAGAGCATGTTCAGCACCGCGGCGACGGTGATCGCCCAGACGAGCACGGTGGGGTACGCCGCACCCTTGGACAGGGGAAACGCCAATAGTGCGATCGCGGCTGTCGCCAGGCACAGCAACAGCAGCGAGCCGGTGACGGTCGAGAGGGCCGGGACGATCAGGGAGTAACTACCCGGCGAGACACCGCCGTACCAGCCGAACCAGTAGCCGAGGCCGACGCCGGACCGAGCGGCTTCCTCTCGCGCGATCGCTGCCTGCAGGTCTCCGACGGTGGGATGAGCGAGAAACAGCGCCACGATGGCGATCAGCGCGACCCCAAGCGGAAGCAGGCCCCGCCAGCGTTTCGCCGGCAGGGCCACCGAGAGGCTCATCCGATCGGGACTCCCGCCCCGGCCGGCGCATCCGCAGATCTGCCTCGCCACCACCGCAGGAGGGTGGGGGCGTAGACGATCGCGGCGGCGATGGCGAGCAGCGCCACTCCGGCGACGACATCCAGGATGAAGTGGTTGCCCGAGCCCATGACCACGAAGTATGTGGTGAAGGGGTAGATCAGCCCCAGAATGCGCAGCCATTGCCATTTGGCGAGGAAGAACAGCACCAGTCCGCACCAGGTCGCCCAGGCGCAGTGCAGGGACGGCATCGCAGCGAACTGGTTGGAAATCGCATCGCTACCCGGCGCGCCGGATTCCGGCCACCAGCCCCAGGACGAGGTCTGCGCCATCACGTCGACGAATCCTTCGCCCGGCAGCAGCCGTGGCGGTGCGGTGGGCATGAAGTAGAAACCGAACAGGGCGAGCCCGGTACACAGCACCAACGTTCCGCTGACCTTGCGGTAATGGTCTTTGCGTCGGAACAGGAGCCAGATGAGGACGGCAGGCGTGACGAGGAAGTGCAGCGTCGCATATTGCAGGGCGACGATGTTGGCGAGCCAGGACGTGGTGTGGACCAGCTCGTTCAGCGGCCGCTCCAGCGCGAAGTGCCAGGCGTCTTCGATGCGGAGGATCTCGTATGCGTTGCGATAGGCCTGGTCAGCGACCTCGCCGACGCTGTTCCGGATGACCGAGTAGACGGCGTAGAGGGCTCCGAGGAGCAGCACTTCGACCCACCAGCGCGGCCGGGCCAGATACCGGTTGACCCGGGTGACCACCGCACGGAATCCGGTTTGTTTGAGCTCGGATTCGAAGGCTTCGAGTTCTCGGGGGTCCAGGTCCGGCGCGACCAGGTCGATCTCGCCCGAATCGGCCCGGCCCTGCGGCGACGCGGGGCTCTCGGGCGGGGCGAAGGTGCGGCGGCTATCACGGGGCGCCATACAAGACCTCCCGCATATACCCTCCAACTGCTGACCGACTCTTACGCCCCGATCCGCCTTGGGGATCGAATGCGAAACTACCGCGCGCAGATAACGGCCCCGACACATCGCGTTCACCAATCGACGCCTGAGTGGACGCATTGGTTCTGGTGGAGCATAACCGAGGGCGACGCGTTTCCCTTCCCGCATTTCACTCAGCGGGCCGGTGAACTGGGCCGACGTCACCTCGATTGCGGGCGTTTAGTCCGGTATGACTTGCACCGAAGAGACTATGTGTGACGCTGATCACATGTTACGTCGAATGACCTAATCGCCGGGTCCCGGAGTGACCAGATCGACGAGATGGCGGATCGCGAACTCGTACCCCCGGATACCGAAACCGGCGATCACTCCCGCCGCTATCCCGGAGACATAGGAGTGCCGTCGGAACTCCTCACGGGCATGCACGTTGCTGATGTGGACCTCGATGATGGGGACCTCCGGGACCGACAGTGCGTCGCGGAGAGCGATCGAGGTGTGCGTCCACGCCCCTGGATTGATGACGATGCCGGCGACGGTTCCGCGCCCGGCGTGGATCCACTCGAGCATCTCGCCCTCGTGATTGGTCTGCCTCGCGTCGATCGTCCAGCCGAGCTCGCCGGCGACCTCCGTGGCCAGTGTCACGGCATCCTCGAGCGTGGCTGTCCCGTACACCTCCGGCTGGCGGACGCCGAGCGTGTTCAGGTTCGGTCCGTTCAGCAGCAGGATGGGCGGCGTGGAGGTCATCGTGCCACTGTATGGCGCCGCGCGTGACCGCGGACCATCGCCACACGCGGTGAGCGATAGCATCTTGCCTTGTGCCTGCTGACGCCGTTGACAACGCGACTGGAACGACTCGGCCGCGATCCAGCGGATCCAACCAGCCGCCCTCCGGCGGGGACCGGGTCCGATTTGCGAAGATCGCCGCGATCGTCACCGGCCTGATCGGCCTCTTCCTCGCCTTGGCGACACCGCTGCTGCCCGTCAATCAGACCACCGCCGAGCTGAACTGGCCGCAGCAGGACAAGCTGCAGTCGGTCCTCTCGCCACTCGTCTCCTATGTGCCCGTGGACCTCGAGATCTCTGTGCCCTGTTCGGCGGTCAGGCAGTTGACGGCGCCGGGACAGACAGTGCTGGTCTCGACCCTGCCGAAGGAAGCCGAAAAGGCGGTCGCCCGCGGCTTGTTCGTTCGTAAATCCGGCCAGGCGACCGATGCGCTCGACCGACAGTCCGTGGAGGTCGTGGTCCGCAACACCCCGGTCGCCATGGCCACCCTCGCGCAGATGGAGGACCAGGACTGCCAGGAAATCGTCGTCACGGCCACCGCGACGTCGGTGCGCGCCGAGTTCGTGGGCCTGACCAATTCCGAGGGCGAACCCGTTGTCGGCGAGATCACCGACGGTGACCAGCGCCCCCAACTCACCGGGATCTACACAGATCTGACCGGAGATGCCGCATCCATTCCGGGTCTGGAAGCCCACGCCACGATCGACGACCGATACAGCACCGCCCCGACCGTGCTGAAGTGGCTGGCCATCGCCGTCGGAGTGGTGTGCACCATCATCTCGCTGGGTGCGCTCGCGGTCCTCGACGGTACGGACGGTCGCAAGCACCGCCGCTTCCTGCCGGCGCGCTGGTGGAAGTTCAACGCCCGCGACGCCGTCGTCATCGGCGCCCTGCTGATCTGGCACATCGTCGGCCCGAACACGTCCGACGACGGCTACATCCTGACGATGTCGCGGGTGGCCGAGCACGCCGATTACACGGCCAACTACTACCGCTGGTACGGCGCCCCCGAGGCGCCCTTCGGCTGGTACTACCAGGTGTTCGGCTGGCTCGCACACGTCACCACGGCAAGCCCGTGGATGCGACTGCCCGCTCTGGCCTGCGGAATCCTGGTGTGGCTCATCATCTCCCACGAGGTACTGCCCCGGCTCGGCCGAGCCGCCACCGTCAACCGCATCGTGCCCTGGACGGCCGCGTTCGTGTTCCTGGCCTCCTGGTTCCCGTTCAACAACGGCCTGCGTCCTGAGCCGATCATCTGCCTCGGCGCGCTGCTGACGTGGTGCTCTGTGGAGCGGGCGATCGCCACCGGCAGAACCTTGCCTGCCGCGGTGGCCTGCACCATCGGCGCTTTCAGCCTGGCTGCCGGCCCCACCGGCCTGATGGCCGTCGCGGCGCTCATCGCCGGTGCCCGGCCGATGGTGATGGCGCTGATCAAACGGGCCAGAGCCATCGGCGCCGACGCGAAGAGCTACCTGGCGATGCTCGCGCCGGTCCTTGCTGCCGGCACCTTCGTGATCTTCGTCGTGTTCTCCGACCTGACCCTCGCCGCCTTCACCCAGTCGACGCGTATGAAGTCCGCGCTCGGACCCTCGCTGCACTGGTACAACGAGATCGACCGTTACTCAGCTCTTTTCGAGTTCTCCGCCAACGGATCGGTCTCGCGGCGATTCGCCGTCCTCGCGATGCTGGTGGGCCTGGTCGTCTCGGGCGCGATGCTGATCCGCAAGAGTCGCATCCCCGGAACCGCCCTCGGCCCGTCCCGGCGCATCGTCGGCATCACGTTCGCGTCACTGATCTTCATGATGTTCACCCCGACCAAGTGGACCCACCAGTTCGGTGTCTTCGCGGGCCTCGCCGCAGCGCTGGCGGCCATCGCGGCGATCGCGGTGAGCGCGGAGGCGATGCACGCCCGGCGCAACCGGATGCTGTTCATCGCGCTGGTGCTGTTCATCACCGGTCTCGCCTTCACCGCACCGAACGCCTTCTTCTACTACTCCAACTGGGGCATGCCGTGGGGTGCCCTACCGGTTCGCTTCGGGGTCGCCCTCGGCAGCGCCCTGCTCTACCTCTGTGTGGCCGCGCTGCTCGTGGCCTTCTGGTTCCACTTCCGAGAACCCTTCAAGCCCGATACCCCCGCCGAACCGGGCACCACCTCGCGGCGCCGCTGGTTCAGCACCCTCGCCACCGCACCCCTGGCTGTCGCGGGCGCGTTCCTCGTCGTGTTCCAGATCGGCACCGCCGTCGGTGCCGGAGTGCAACAGAGTGGATCCTTCTCGATTCCCACCTCCAACGTCGCCGCTCTGCAGGGCGACACCTGCGGGATGGCCGAGAAGGTCCTGGTCGAGCCCGACCCCTCCGCCGACATCCTCACCCCTGTCGACGGCAACATCGTCGGTGGCCTCATCGGACCGGCCGATCCGGGCGCTGACGCCACGCCCACCTCCGGTTTCACTCCGAACGGCCTGCCGCTGACCCTCGATTCGACGGCCAGTGCCGGCAGTCTCGGTGTGCTCGGCGGCAATGTCGCGATCTCACCCGACGTCCTCAACTCCAACGCGGGCGGCACCGGCGGCGGCGAGACCGATCAGGCCGGGATCAACGGCAGCACCGCGAAGCTCCCCTTCGGCCTCGATCCCGCACTGACCCCCGTACTCGGTAGTTACTCCCAGGACAACCAGTTCCCCGCCTACCTGACCTCGTCCTGGTACCGCCTGCCGCCGAAGGCCGCGGACACCCCGTTGGTGACGATGGCCGTGGCCGGTCAGTTCGACATCGAGAACGTCACGATGGAGTACTCGACCGGTTCGGGATCGACGAACGAGGACTTCCAGGTGGCCGGCGAGGTCGACATGATCGACCCGGGCCCGCGCCCGTCGTGGCGCGACCTGCGGACCTACCGCAGCTCGTTCCCCGCCGACACCACCGCGATCCGCATCGTCGCCAAGGACGAGAACCTCGCCCAGGACAGTTTCATCGGCCTCACCCCGCCCCGGTCGCCGCGACTGCAGACCCTGCAGACCATGGTCGGCAGCACCGACCCGGTCCAGATCGACTGGACCAGTGGTCTGGCATTCCCGTGCCAGCGACCGTTCGACCACCTCAACGGGGTCGCAGAGATCCCGCAATGGCGCATCGCGCCCGGTGCGGACCTGTCTGCGGCCGTCGGTGCCTGGCAGGACGCCTTCGGTGGTGGGCCACTCGGCTGGATCGAGGTGGCCCTCGAGAAGACGACCGTGCCCTCTTATCTGGAAGGTGACATCGGCCGGGACTGGGGCTCACTGGTGAGCTACGAGCCCTACGGCGAGCCCGCGGAGGTCGCGGAGCTCGACCTCGGCAAGGCCACCCGTTCCGGTCTGTGGAGTCCGGCACCGATCCGGTACTGAGTCCAGGCGCCGCTCACCTGGCCCGCGACGTGAGCAGAGCACGCGATCTCCTCGCACGCTCGGGGCAGGTAAGAACTCTCAGGTCGGTGCAATACCATCGTTGCTCGTGCCTGTGTCCTCTCACATCCCCCGTGCGGGGACTGTCCGTTGGGCCGCAATTATCGCGGGTCTGGTGGGAATCGTCTTGTGTGCGATCACCCCGTTGTTGCCCGTCACCCAGTCGACCTCCACGATCAACTGGCCGCAGGGGCAAGCCCTCTCTGGTGACACCGCATCGGTCACCGCGCCGCTCATCGCCCAGACCCCCCGGACGTTCGATGCAAGAATTCCCTGCGCGCTGATAGACACCCTCGGCGACGAAGGCGGGCTGGTCCTGGCGACCATGCCGCAGGCAGCTCAGGGCTTCAACCAGAACGCTCTGGTCGTGGGTGCCTCCCCGTCCGCGGTCTCGGTGATCTTCCGCAACGAACTCGCCGTCAGTGCGCCACGGGCCGAGGTGGGATCGCCGCAGTGCCGCGAGCTCCACATCTGGTCAGGCCCCGGCGGTGTCGGTGCCGAATTCGTCGGACTGGGACCGGCGAGCACGCTCGGCATCGATCAGCGCCCGCAGTTCGACGGAATCTTCACCTCGCTGTCACCCGCCGAGGTCGATGCTGCTGCGCAGCAGGGACTCTCGGTGACCACCGTCGTCGACACCAGGTTCGCGAACTCGCCGTCCGTCGTGAAACTCCTCGCCATGATCGTGGGCGTCATCGCGGTGCTCACGTCCTTGGTGAGCCTTGCCCTCCTCGACCGGATCGGTGGGTACCACCGGCTCGTCGGTAAACGCTCCTGGAAGCAGATCCTGCGACCACGCATCACCGACCTCGCTGTCACCGCCGTCCTGCTGATCTGGCACTTCCTCGGTGCCGCATCGCCCGACGACGGGTACATCCTCAACATGGGCCGTGCCTCTGACGGCGCAGGCTATCTGGCGAACTACTACCGCTTCTACGGCATCGCCGAAGCACCGTTCGACTGGTACTACTCCTTCCTGGCCGCGTGGTCGAAGGTGTCCGCGTCGGGGCTCTGGATGCACATCCCGTCCCTGCTCGCCGGCCTCGCGTCCTGGTTCATCCTCTCGCGGGTGCTGCTGCCGCGGCTCGGCGCCGGTGTCCGGCGCAGCGCCTGGTCCGTCTGGGCCGCCGCCGCCGTGTTCACGGCCTTCTGGATCCCGTTCGCCAGCGGGCTGCGCAGCGAATCGATCATCATCCTGGGATCGCTCCTGACCTGGTGGGCCGTCGAGCACGCCATCGCGACACGACGACTACTGCCTGCGGCACTGGCCGCGCTCGTGGCCGGATTCACACTCGCGCTCGCCCCCCAAGGCGTCATCGCCCTCGCGGTGCTGATCGTCGGCGCCCGGCCGATGCTCAGAATTCTTCTCGAACGCAGTCGCGAGGATCGCCACGGAGACCCCTCCCCCACCACCGAACCCCGCGTCCGCTACTTCCGGCTCGCGTCCCTGATGGCGCCCTCGGTGGCTGCCGCGTCCCTCGTCGTTTTGGTCGTCTTCCGCGACCAGACCCTCTCCACCGTGTTCGACGCCGTGCGCACCCGCTACATCGTCGGACCGACCATCTCGTGGTGGCAGGAGTACCTGCGGTACTACTTCCTCACCGTCACCACCGACGACGGCGCCCTGACCCGGCGCGTCCCGGTTCTGCTGCTCCTCGCCTCGGTGTTCGTGACCCTCGCCGTCATGTTGCGGCGCAGCAAGATCCGCGCGATCGATCCGGGTCCGGTGTGGCGAGTGCTCGGCGCCACTCTGATCACGCTGCTGCTGCTGATGTTCACCCCCACCAAGTGGACCATCCACTTCGGCATCTTCGCCGGATTCGCTGCCGCACTCGCAGCCACGGCGACCATCGCAGTCGCCCAGTCGGCGGCCCGTTCCACGCGGAACCTCTCGGTGTTCGTGGCGGGCCTGATGTTCGCCCTCGCCGCCGCCATGGCCGGAGAGAACGCCTGGCCCTGGGCATTCGACTTCGGGATCTCCTGGTTCGACAAGGCTCCGGTGATCGCGGGACGGGAGGTGTCGACGCTCTTCCTCATCCTCGCTGTGATCGCCGGCGCTGTCGCGGTGTGGCAGCACCTGCGTCTGGACTACGTCGAGAACAAGGGACTCACACACAGCCGCAGCGACTCCGGCCCGGACACAGACGCCGGGACCGGCGGCGGCTCGGACCGCGCCGCCCGCTCCGATCGGCGGCGTCTGTTCGTCGCGTCCTCGCCGATCGCGTTGATCGCAGGCTTCATGGTGATCTGCATGCTCGCGGTCTTCGCCAAGGCCGCGCTGGCCCGCTACCCGGCGTACACCGTGCTGGGTGCCAACCTCGACACCCTCCGCGGCAACAGCTGCGCAATGGCCGATGCCGTTCTCGTGGAACCGGATCCGAACCAGGGCACGCTGACCCCTGCGGGTGGGGCCACCGCGTCGCAGGCCCTCGCGGGCGACGACCCGGTCGGGTTCACCCCCGACGGCGTCGCACCGGATCTGACTCCCGAGGCCGGATCGGCCCGGCCGGGCCAGATGAACGTCTCGGCCAGCTTCAACAAGCCGTTCGTGGTTTCCGGTGCGGGCGCTGGCATCACCGGGGGCACCGGCCCCGAAACCGTCAACGGGTCCACGGTCGCATTGCCCTTCGGTCTGGATCCCGAGACCACCCCGGTGCTGGGCAGCTACGGCTACGACAGCGGTGAGGCGAACCTCGAGACCGGCTGGTACGAGCTGCCTGCCCGCGACGCCTCACCGCTCCTGGTGTTCAGTGTCGCCGGGCCGGTCTTCACCCTCAACGACGAAGGGGTGTCGACGTTCGGTCAACAGCTCCAGGTGCAGTTCGGCGCGAACGGACCGGACGGCTCCTTCACCGAGCTCGGACCGTTGATCCGGCCGATCGACCCGGGTCCGGACAAGCCGAACCGGCCGTGGCGCAACCTGCGGGTCCCGATGGATCAGGTCCCCGCCGGCGCCACCGCCATGCGGATCATCGCCAAGGACAACAACGTCAACCCGAAGCAGTGGCTGGCGATCACCCCACCGCGGGCGCCACAACTCCAGACGTTGCAGGAGGTCGTCGGATCGCAGGCACCGACCCTCATCGACCTCAGCGTCGGGAGCCAATTCCCTTGTCAGCGCCCGTTCGCGATCACCGATGGTGTCGCCGAGATCCCGCAGTGGCGGATCCTGCCGGACCGCACCACCGCGGCATCGCAGTCCAAGACCTGGCAAGCAGCCGAGGACGGCGGCGTGCTCGCTGTGAGCGAATCGGTGACCAGCGCGAACACTGTCGCCACCTACCTGAAGGACGACTGGTTCAGGGACTGGGGCTCACTCGAACGACTGACCCCGCTGGTGCCCGACGCACCATCCGCGACGATCACCACCGGCACCGAGAGCAAATGGGGATGGGCCCGTACCGGCTCCCTGAGAGTGGTGCCGCAGAGCAATGAGTGAAAAGGCAAGCACCATCAGCACAAACCGATCCGTCCGCGGATTCGCCGGTTCCGGCTACCGAAACGTGAAGATCGTCGCGGTCGTCGCCGGTCTCATCGGATTTCTCCTGGCCTGCCTCAGCCCGCTGATGCCGGTGAAACAGACCACGGCAGAACTCAATTGGCCGCAAGACAATTCGGTCACCAACGTCGCCGCGCCGCTGGTGTCGTTCGTGCCCACCGACCTGCGGGTGTCGGTGCCGTGTGCAACCGCGGCCGATCTGCCCGCCGGCGGGGGCGTGTTGCTCTCGACCCTGCCCACCGGCGGCGCCGAGGCCACCTCACGCGGGTTGTTCATCCGGGCCACCGCCGACAGCATCACCGTCACCGGTCGTGACGTCGTGCTGCTCACCGCCGATCGCGCGAGCGCGCAGTCGAATCCGAACTGCCGCATCATCTTCAACGCCGACGGCGACGGTGCCTCCGGCGAGATCGTGGACGGTGGCTCCGAAGGTCAGCTCTCCTTCGACGTACCCGACCCCAACCTGCGGCCTCAGATCGTGGGTGTCTTCACCGAACTGCCCGAGAACACCTCACCCGCGGGACTCGAGTTCAACGCCACCATCGACACCCGCTTCGTCACCACCCCGACGACCCTGAAGTTCTTGTCCATGGTCATCGGGATCGCGATGACGGTGCTGTCGCTGGTGGCTCTCGCCCTGCTCGACGCGCGCGACGGACGCGGCCACCACCGATTCCTGCCCGCACGGTGGTGGACCATCCGCGTCTCCGACGTCGTGGTCTTCGGGGTGCTCGCGTTCTGGTGGTTGATGGGTTCCAACACCTCCGACGACGGCTACAACTTCACGGTCGGCCGCATCGCGGGCGAGGCCGGATACGTCGACAACTATTACCGCTACTTCGGTGTCCCACAAGATCCCTTCGGCTGGCACTACCAGGTGATCTCGGCCATGGCGAACGTCAGCCTGTCTGCCCCGTGGATGCGATTGCCTGCGTTCTTGCTCGGCCTGCTCGGGTGGTGGCTCATCTCTCGCGAGGTCATCCCACGTCTCGGCCGGACCGTCCGACATTCCACCCCCGCGCTGTGGTCGGCCGCTTTCGTCTTCCTGGCCATCTGGATGCCCTACAACAACGGTTTGCGACCCGAGCCCGCCCTGGCGGTCGGTGCCCTGCTCACGTGGGTCTCGGTGGACCGCTCGATCGCCACCGGACGATTGTTGCCGCTCGCTCTCGCGACCACCATCGCGGCGTTCACCCTGGCACTGGCACCCGGCGGCCTCATGGCTGTCGCCCTGCTCCTCGCCGGCATCCGTCCCCTGCTCCGCCGGATCATGGCCCGTAGGCATCGAGATGGCCTGCTGCCGTTGCTGACGCCGATCCTGGCCGCCGGAACCGCGGTGTTGTACAACATCTTCGCCGACCAGACACTCTCGACCATCCTCACGTCGTCGCAGGTCGCGTCCGAGGTCGGGCCGACACTCGAGTGGTGGCAGGAACCGGTTCGCTACTACTACCTCATGTTGCCGACCGCCGATGGCACCTTGTCCAGGCGCTTCGGCATCCTCATGGCGTTCTTGTGCCTGATGGTCGTGCTGCTCATGTTGCTGCGCCGCCGCAAGCCCATGGGTATCGCCAAGGGACCCACCTGGCGTCTGGTCGCCGGCGTGTTCGGGTTCATGTTCTTCCTGGCCTTCACCCCCACCAAGTGGACGCACCACCTCGGTGTCTACGCCGGCATCGGCGCCGCGCTGGCGGCGGCCGCCGGTGCGATGATGGCCCCGGCCCTGTTGCGACGCAGGCGTAATCGCACCTTCTTCGCCGCCGCCGTCCTCTATGTCGTGGCGCTGTCCTTCGCAGGCACCAACGGCTGGTGGTTCGTCGCCAGCTACGGCATCCCGTGGTGGGACCAGCCGCCACAGATCGCGGGCATCCGGGTCACATGGATCGTGCTGGTGATCGCCGTGGCCACCACCCTGGTCGGTCTGTGGCAACACTTCCGCGACGACTACGTCGATGCCGATCAACGCACCGAGGGTTCAAAGCGCCTGCACCGCTTGGCGTTCTCCCCCATGCCGGTGCTGTCGGGCCTGATGGTGCTGTTCATGATGGCATCGTTCGCGAAGGCCGCGTACGTGCAGAAGGACAGCTGGTCATGGCTGAACTCCAATGTCGACGCCCTGCGCGGTAACATCTGCGCGCTCGCCAATGACGTTCTCGTGGAACCAGATCCGAACACGGGCTTGCTGCAACCGGCAACGGTCGCGGGGCAGACCGACCTGTCCCCGGGTGAGGCACTGGCAGGTGCCGACATGACCGGGTTCACCCCCAACGGCGTGCCGAATGACCTCTCGGTCGACGCGACGGAGTCCAGCGACACCGCTGCGGCGCAGAACACCGCCCAGACCGGCGCCGGTTCCGATGACGACTCGACCGACGCCGACGAGGCCGGAACCGGTGGCGGGCAGGGCTCGCTCGGCGTCAACGGCTCGACCGTGCGGTTGCCGTTCGGTCTCGACCCCGCCGACACACCGGTTCTCGGCAGCTTCGGCTCGACCGGTGGCAACCTGACGTCCTCCTGGTACCAGATGCCCGAGTCCAATCCGAATGCTCCGCTGATGACCCTGTCAGCGGCCGGACGGGTCACCGCGGTCGACGGCGAAGGCGTGGTGCAGCCGGGACAAGAACTGATCGCCGAGTTCGGCCGTCCGGGACCCGGGAACACCGTGATACCGATGGGCCAGATGACACCCATCGACATCGGGGACCCGCCGATCTGGCGAAATCTCAGGTTCCCGCTCTCCGACGCCCCCGCGGGCGCATCGGTCGTGCGGATCATCGCCAAGGACACCTCGCTTGCACCAGATCAGTGGCTGGCGGTGACGCCTCCGCGCATCACCACCTTGCGCACCCTCAATGACCTTGTGGGCACCAATGATCCGGTGCTCGTCGACTGGTTGCCCGCCATGGTCTTCCCATGTCAGCAGCCCATGGCCGTCAAGTACGGCGTCACAGAGGTTCCCAAGTGGCGCATCCTGCCGGACGCCCAGGCCACGAGGCAGAACAGCCAGACCTGGATGTCCGGTGATGCGGGTGGTCCACTCGGGATCACCCAGGCCATGCTGCGGCCCACGATCATCCCCTCCTATCTACGGAACGACTGGGGACGGGACTGGGGTTCTCTGCAGCAGTTCACCGAGATCGCAACCGCGAAGCCCGCGCAGATCGAACTGGGTTCGAGCACGCATTCGGGATTGTGGTCACCGGCGCCGATGCGGGCTGTCGGCTACTGACAGCTCGACCCCGTCTAATCGCCGTTTCCGCTGCCCAGACATGGAACACTGAGGCTGGGTAACTGACCGGGAAGACGATGCGGGAGGACGGGTGATGGTCACACGGCTGTGGAGGGCCGTCTGGCTACAGGCAGCGCTGGTGGGGTTCGGCATCGGCATCATCGCCGTCGTCGCCTGGTATTTCATCGCACCGGACGTGGACGGGCTCGAATCGACCATCCACGTGCCGCGAGGTCAGGACCTGAACCTCAAGGTGCCATTGCTGATCTGGCTGACCCCACCGATCTTCGCGCTGTGCGGCGGGGTTTTCGGATGGGCGACCCTGCGGTTCACCGAGCACCTCGATCCCGCCACCCGCAGCGAGTTCCTCAGCATCATGACCGTCGCCGGATGCACGCTGGGTGGCGCCGCGGTGCTGGCCACCGTGTGGCTGGTGCCGCACAACGCCGAACTCGTCGACGGCGACGACGGCTACCTACCCGACATCGGCTTCACCTGGGCCTACCTGTTCCCGATCATGGGTTTCGCGATCGGCGTGATGTTCGCGGGCAACATCCGCCATCCCGATGAGGACGCAGAACTCGAGTCGAGCTGAGCCTGGTGACAACAAACCCACCCGTTCTGGTCAAACCCAGGGCTCTCGAACCCCTGGATTTGTCTGCAACGGGTGGGTTTGTGGGTGGGTGCTGCTAGATCGGCATCAACAGGTGCTTACGGGGCGACCTGATCACGTGCTTGTCCTTCAGCTGCGCCAACGCCTTCCGGAGTGCCAGACGGGTCTCGGACGGTTCGATCACCGCATCGATGTAGCCGCGCTCGGCCGCGAGGTACGGGGTGGCCATCGCCGTGTTGTAGAAGTCGATGAAATCTTGGCGGATCCTGTCGGCTTCCTCGGGCGTCGCGTTCTCGGTCTGTCGCCGGGTCAGCACGGCCGCTGCGGATTCGGCTCCCATCACCGCGATCTTGGCCGTCGGCCACGCGAAGTTCAGGTCGGCGCCGAGTTGCTTGCTGCCCATCACCGCATACGCGCCGCCGTACGCCTTGCGCAGCACCACCGTGATCTTCGGGACATCGGCCTCGACGTACGCGTAGAGGAAACGACCGGAACGCCTGATCGTGCCCTTCCGCTCCTCCTCCAGTCCGGGGAGGATGCCCGGGGTGTCCACCAAGAAGATGAGCGGGATGTTGTAGGCGTTGCACAGCCGGACGAATCGGCTGGCCTTCTCCGACGAATCCGTGTCCAGCACACCGGACATGACATTCGGCTGGTTGGCCACGATCCCGACCGACGCCCCGTCGATCCGGGAGAATCCGGTCAGGATGTTGGACGCGTAGAGCTCGCCGATCTCGTGGAACGATCCGTCGTCGAAGATGCGGACGATGATGTCGCGCATGTCGTAGCCGGCGTTGTCGTTGTCGGGCATGAAGGTGTTGAGCGAGAGATCGGTCTCGGTGATCTCGGGTTCGAGCCCGGGGTTGACGATCGGCGGCCGCTCGTGAACGGTCGACGGCATGTACTCGAGATAGTCGCGAACCCAGTTGAACGCAGCCTGCTCGTCATCGGCGAGGTGGTGCAGGTTGCCCCAGCGCGCCTGATTGAACGAACCACCCAGCTCCTCGGGGGTGACGTCCTCGCCGGTCACCTGTTTGAGCACATCGGGCCCGGTCACGAACATGAAGCTCTGGTCTTTGACGCCGACCAGGACATCGGTGTTGGCCGGGCCGTACACCGCTCCGCCCGCGCACTTCCCGAGGATCACCGACACCTGCGGAGCCAGCCCTGAGATCAGGTCGCTACGGCGCCCCATCTCGGCGTACCAGGCCAACGAGGTGACGGCGTCCTGGATGCGGGCGCCCGCCGAGTCGTTGATACCGACCACCGGGCAACCCACCTTGCCCGCCCACTCCATGATGGCCGCGACCTTGCGACCGAACATCTCACCGACCGTGCCGCCGAAGACCGCCTGATCGTGCGAGAACGCCGCCACGGGACGGCCGTTCACCAAGCCGTGGCCGGTGACCACGCCGTCGCCATACCCGGTGTCGGCGGCCCCGGGCATCTTGGCCAGCTGCCCGATCTCGACGAAGGTACCGGGATCGAACAGCATGTTCAGGCGATCACGCGGCGACCCGATGCCCTTGGCAGCGCGCTTCGCGATGGCCTTGTCGCCACCGGGTTCTTTTGCGGACTCGAGCTTTTCGCGGAGCTCTTTGAGCTTCCCGGCGGTCGTGTCAGTCAATCTTTGGTCACTTTCCCTGCGAGTTCGTCGAGCCGTGCGGTCAGATCGGCACCAATGATTCCGATGTAGGGCTCGTCGACGATGCCCAGGTGATCGCCTCCGACGTGGACGATCTCGAGATCGTCGACGACTTCACCCCATCGACCGTCTTCATCGATCACGGCCCATTGGGGCTCCAACTCGATGGCGCCCTCGTGCATCTTCTCGGCGCGATAGAGGATCACCTTGCCGTCGTACCTGGTCGGCTCGACGGTGGTCAGGGCCCGGTTGTCGAGGAAGCTGGTGCGCTGGTGCTCGATGATCCCGCCGGGGATCTTGGCGTCGCTCATCGCGAGCATTTCCATGATGATCCGGAACTGTCCCTCGTCATCGGCGTTCACCAGACGTTCCATCGGCAGCGGCGCATCGTCGAGACCGTAGGTGCGCTTTGCGAACTCGTAGTAGCGCTCGAGCCGGGCCCGCTTGGCCTCCGGGGTGTCGACGATGGGCTCGCGAGGCCTGACCACATCGATGAGGCCCACGAACGACACCTCGTCGCCCGCCTCGGTGAGCAACTGCGCGGCGCCGTACGCGAGTGCGCCGCCGAGCGACCATCCGACCAGGATGTACGGCCCTTCCGGCTGCACCTCTTTGAGTTTCGGGTAGTACTGCTTGACGCGTTCTTCGATGGTGCCTTCGACACGGTCGAACCCGATGACGGGCACGTCGGCCGGAAGCCGTTTGAGCAGAGCTTCGTACGCAGCGGTCGAACCACCGGCGGGGTGGAACACCAATACCGGTGTCCGATCGGAGTTCTCCGGTGTCCGGAGGTAGCGGACGAACCCATCGACGAGACCGCCCTCGAGGTGCTCGCGCACGTAGTTCGACATCGTCTCGATGTTGTCGGCGTCGATGACGTCCTCGATGTCGAGTTCGCCACCCGCACGCTCGGAGAGCCTGGCGGTCAGCTTCTCGGCCATCTCGTCGTCGAGTACCGGAAGGGGATTGAAGATCCCACCCGCCGACTTGCCGGTCACCACTGCCCACACCCCGAAGGTGAGGCGCTCGGCGGCGTCGCGCGGAGGCACATCAGCGCCGGCCGCGGCGGCGACTGCTGCCTGATTCTGCAGGTTCGCAGGAGCGACAACGGTTTCGGTGGTCACCGCAGGCTCGGCAGGGGCTTCGGTAGCCGCTGCCGTCTCGGCCTCGGCGATCGCCTGTGCCTGTGCTTCGGGCTCTCCCGCGTCGTTGGTGTCACCGGCCTCGATCAGTTGGGCCAGCGCGGCGGTATCGAGTTCGCCCTTGCCCTCGGCCTCGGCGGCGAGGGCCTGCACCTCGTCGCGATGTTCCACGGCGTAGGTGACGAACTTGACGACGTCCTGCAGGTTCGCATCTCGCATCGCCTGGAGCTGCAGCTGCGGGATGTCGAACTCCCACTCGGCACGGTTCTTGATACGCATCGCCATCAGAGAGTCGAGGCCCAGCTCGATCAACGGGATCTCGCGGGGCAGGTCCTCGGGTTCGTAACCCATCGACTCGGCGACGATGTTGGCCAGCCGATCATCGACGCTCTCGCCCGATTTCGGATCCCAGCGGGCACCGATCTCATCGGACACCTCGGGATCGGTCGTCACGGAGTTGTCGACGAAACCAGACTTCTCCGCACTGACCGGGGCCGCAGCGGAGTCGGGAACAGCCGGAGCCGCCACTGCCGCACCGGAGGTGACGACGGCGTCGAGCAACAGCTGGAACGAATCACCGCGGGCGGCATGCACCTGCAGGGCACCGCCGCCGGGGTGGGGTGCGAGGGTTGTTGTCAAGGTCGTGGCTCCGAGTGCCTCGCCGTGCGGCTGGACCGCGGTGACCTGCACGTCGGACAGCACCTGCCCTGCCGCGGCTTTCACCAGCTCGGTCAGATCGGTGGCCGCGGACGCCGCGACCTGCCATACGTGGCGGCCGTCGGGCAGTGACACATGTGATCCTGGGATCCGGCCCTCGCCGGAACCACCCGAGATCGACGCGGTGAGCCAGTAGGGCTTGCGCTCGAAGCGGGTTCGCGGGACGTGGGCGAAATCGCCCTGCCCGAAGAGCGATCCGACATCGACGGCATGCCCGTGGACGTAGAGCTTCATCAGCGCATTGATCACGCCGTAGCTCTCGTCTTCCTTGCGGCGAAGTGTCTCGATGAGTTCGGCGTCGTGGATACCGGCCGAGAACGTCACCGCGGCAACGGAGATCAGCACGGCCGGGTTGGGAGAGAGTTCCAGGAACGTGGTGTGCCCGTTCTCCACGGACTTCGACACCGCCTGGGAGAACCAGACACTGTGTCGCAGGCCCTTGGTCCAGTACTCCACCGCGTGCACCGGTGCATGGCCCGGACGGTAGAACGCCTCGCGGTCGACCGAGCTGTAGAAGCCGATCTTCGGCGACAACGGCTCGATCCCGGTGAGCTCGTAAGCGAGTTCACCGAGCAGCGGATCGGTCTGCGACGTGTGGCTCGCACCCTTCGTCGCAAGCTTCCGGCCGAGTTTGCCCTCGCTCTCGGCGCGCGCCACGATGGCGTCGACCTGCGGTTCGGGTCCGCCGATCACTGTGTGGGTCGGCGCGGCGTAGACACAGATCTCGAGGTCGGGATAGTCGACGAGGACATCGGTGATGTCATCGGCGCTGTACTCGACCAACGCCATGAGCCGGATGTCGTCGCCGGTCAGCGTCGCCTCGGCCTCACCCATCAGGCGGGACCGCTGGCAGATGACCCGGACGGCGTCCTCGAGCGAGAGCCCACCGGTGATGTACGCACCTGCGGCTTCACCCATCGAATGTCCGACCACCACACCGGCATCCGCGCCGTGATGGCGCAACAACTCCGCGAGCCCGATCTGGATGGTGAAGATGCCGACCTGTGAGGTCTCGATCTCGTAGGTGATCGAATCGTCGAGGATTATCTCGACCATGGAGTATCCGAGCTCGCTTCGGACCAGCGCGTCGACCTTGTCGACCGCGGCGGCGAACACGGGGTTCTCGGTGTAGAGCTGCTTGGCCATCTTGCGGTGTTGCGAACCGAAGCCCGACAGCAACCACACCGCGGACGCCGAATCCGGTGAGTCACAGGTGTAGACGATCGGACTGTTCTTGTTGTCCGCCACCGCGCGCAGGCCTTTGAGTGCCTCGTCGTGGGTGCGGGCCATCACCACTGAGCGGGTACGGCCATGGTTGCGGTGGGCCAGGGTGCGGCCGATGTCGACGAGCGGTGTCGCCTTCGCCTCGTCCGTCTCGAACCAGTCAGCGAGATCGGCGGCCGACTTACGTCGCCGCGAGGGCAGGAATCCCGAGACCACCAGCGGGACAACCGAACCCTGCGCCTTACACGGCGCGAAGCCCTCAGTCGGATCGATCTCCGCTGCAGGCTCGTCGGCAGCGGAGGTGGCGGTGGCGAGTTGCCCGAGCGCGGCGCGCTCGGCGTCGGTCAGGTATTCGTCGTCGTCATCGTCATCGATGAATGCCTCCACCGTGGCCTGGGCCGCCGGGGCCGGGTCCTGGGCGACCGGACCGGCGAGGTCCTCGGGCGTGACCTCGCGCACCACCACGTGCGCGTTGGTGCCACCGAATCCGAAGCCCGAGACGCCGGCGACGGCATGACCGGAGTAGCGCGGCCAGTCCGTGGCCTCTCCGATGACCTGCAGGCGCAGGGCGTCGAACTGGATGTAGGGGTTGGGTCCGGCGTAGTTCAGCGACGGCGGGAGCTTGTTCTCCCCCAGTGCCAGCACCACCTTGATCAGACCCGCAGCGCCGGCGGCGGCTTCGAGGTGACCGAAGTTGGTCTTGGCCGATCCGAGCAGGGTCGGCTTGTCGGCGTCGCGGCCCTTGCCCAGCACGCGTCCCAGGGCGTCGGCCTCGATCGGGTCACCCAGGATGGTGCCGGTGCCGTGCGCCTCGATGTAGTCGACGTCCCGCGGATCGATCGCGGCGTCGGTGTACGCCGACCGCAGCACCTGCACCTGCGCTTCGGGATTGGGCGCAGGCAGTCCGTTGGACCGGCCGTCGGAGTTGACCGCCGAACCTGCCACCACCGCGAGCACCTTGTCGCCGTCACGTCGTGCGTCGGACAGGCGCTTGAGCACGACGAGTCCGCCGCCTTCGGCACGGATCATGCCATCGGCGTCGGACGAGAAAGCTTTGATGCGTCCGTCTTTCGACTGCACGCCCACCGAGTCGAAGCCGAGCGTCGCCGCCGGCGTGATGAGCATGTTGACGCCGCCGGCAAGGGCGACATCGGACTCCCCGGAGCGCAGGCTGCGCACGGCCTGATGGACCGCGACCAGCGATGACGAGCAGGCGGTGTCGAGGGCGACCGAGGGACCGCGAAAGTCGAAGTAATACGACACCCGGCCCGCGACGATGGATGTGGACGTGCCGGTGAGGGCGTATGCGGCGGTTTCGCCGGCCCCTTCGGGATCGGAGACCGCGAGCATCTGGTAGTCGTTGGTCGAGCTACCGATGAAGACACCGACCTGACCGCCCTTGAGGTCACTGGCGGGGATGTGCGCGTGTTCGAGGGCTTCCCAGGTCAATTCGAGCGCAAGACGCTGCTGCGGGTCGACCATCTCGACCTCGCGCGGCGACATCTGGAAGAAGTCGGCGTCGAATCCCTTGACGTCGTCGAGGTAACCGCCGTGCAGATTGGCATCGGCAAGCACCTTGGCGATACGCGGTTCGGCCTTGAACTCGGTCCAGCGGTCCTCCGGCAGATCGCTGATGCCGTCACGCCCGTTGATCAGCAGGTCCCAGGTCGACTCCGGGGTGTGGCCCGCTTTCGGGAACCGGGTGGCCACACCGACGATCGCGATGTCATCGTCGTCGCCGCGTACGCGCTGATAGCGGGCGGAGTCCTCGTCGTCGTCGCGACCTTCGTCGGGATCGCCCTCGATGATGCGTTTGGCCAGGGACGCGATGGTCGGATGCTGATAGGCGACGGTGGCGGTGAGGATCACCCCGGTCTTGTCCTCGATGTCGCCGGACATCGCCACGGCGTCGCGTGAGGACAGCCCGAACTCCTCGAGGGGGCGGTCATCGGAGACCTGGTCGACCGGTAGGCCGGTGGTGTCGGAGACCCACTGCCGCAGCCACTCCCGCAACTCGGTGACGGTCATGTCCCCGGCGGTCTCACCGTCGGAACCGTGCTCCGATGCAAGTGGTGTACCGACGGGCGTCACGTCGACGCCATCGTCGTCAGTCCCGGGACCGAACGTCGAGCCCGGCAACTTGTCGTCCGAGTTCAGGTTCTTCTCGCTCGAGCTGTTCAGTTCAGGCATCGCCAGTCCAGACTATTGATTCTCGTTCGGCGCATCGGGGAACGCGGTCTGCTGGTAGCCACCACGCAGGGTTCCGTCGATGTACGCCGCCTTGCACGCCCGTCGGGCGATCTTGCCGCTGGAGGTACGCGGGATCGATCCGGCTGGGACCATCAGTACGTCGCGTGCCATCACGCCATGTCGCTGCGCCACCGACGCGCGCACCGTGTCGGCGACCTCCTGCGGATCCACCTTCTTGCCGGGTCCACGTTCGGCCACGATCACCAACTGCTCCGACGCGTCGTCGGCATCGAACTTCAGGCCGCTGGCCGAGTTCTCGAACACGACCTCAGGGAGCTCGTTCGCCGGGACCGCGAACGCGGCGACGAAGCCCGGGCGCAGGGCGGGGCTGGCCTCCTGCGCGGAGAACTCCAGATCTTGTGGGTAGTGGTTGCGGCCGTCGACGATCACCAGATCCTTGACGCGGCCGGTGATGTAGAGCTCACCATCGAGCCAGACGCCGTAGTCGCCGGTCTTCATCCACTTGCTGTTCTTCGGTGCGCCGACACTGTGGCTGCCCTCGTCGAGCGGGGTGACGAGAGTGTTGTTGAACGTCTCCTCGGTCTCTTCCGGACGTCCCCAGTAGCCGTGTCCGATGTTCATACCGTTCAGCCAGATCTCCCCGACGCGGCCGTCGGGGCGCTCCGCACCGGTCTCGGAGTCCGCGATGACCGCCCACTGGCTCACCGAGACCTGACCACACGATACCTGCGCGACCGCACCGGGTGCGTCCTGGTCGACGATCTTGAACGTGCCCGCGTTGAGCTCCTCGCGGTCGACGTAGACAATCTTGGCCTCGTTGTCGCGTTTGGTGGACGAGACGAACAGCGTCGCCTCGGCCATGCCGTAGGACGGTTTGATCGACGTCTTCGGCAGACCGTAGGGACCGAACGCATCGTTGAACTTCTTCATCGAGCTGACCGTGACCGGCTCGCTGCCGTTGATCAGACCGATGACGTTGCTCAGGTCGAGGTCCTCACCTTCCTTCGGGAGGCCGCGCACGGCCGCGTGTTCGAAGGCGAAGTTCGGTGCTGCGGCGAACGTTTCGGTCCCGTCGGCCTGCGCCGCGAGTTCCTTGATCCATCGGCCGGGCCTGCGTACGAAGGCCTGTGGACTCATGATGGTGATGTATTTGCCACCGAGTGCGGGCAGGATGACGGTCAGCAGTCCCATGTCATGGAACATCGGCAGCCAGGTCACCCCGCGCGAATTGTGGTCGAACTCGATCGCGTCGATCATCTGCAGCGCATTGGCCGCCACCGACTCGAAGGTGATGATCACGCCGGCCGGGACGCGAGTCGAACCCGAGGTGTACTGCAGGTACGCGGTGTCGTGGAGCTTCGGCGTCGGGCGGACCCAGGTCTCGCCGACCGAATCCGGGACGGCGTCGACGGCGATGACGCGAGGGCGTTCCTTGGCGGGCAGCGGCTTGAAGAAGTCGCGCACGGCCTCGGCCGACTTGGTCGACGTCAGGATCGCGCTGGGCTTGCAGTCGGCGAGCACTGCGGTCAGCCGGTCGGTGTGGCCGGGTTCGTCCGGGGAGAACAGCGGTACGGCGATGTTGCCCGCATACAGCGAGGCGAAGAAACCGATGACGTATTCGAGCGACTGTGGGGCCAGGATCGCCACGCGGTCGCCCGGTTCGGTGACCTGCTGCAGACGGGCGGCGATGGCACGCAACCGCTTGCCGAACTGGGACCACGTCAGGTCGATGGCCTCGCCGTCACGTTCGCGGCTGTAGTCCATGAACCGGTAAGCCAGGGTGTCGGCCTGCTCCGCGACGTTGCGCTCGACGTAGTCGACCAGGGTTGCGTCTTCGGTGAAGAACAGATTGCCGTCCTCATCCAAAAACTGGTCAAACTCGTTGTTCATTCGCACTCCTGATAGCGACTCCGACACCTGCCGAAATACGTGTGGTCACCGGTTCTGTAGACGCCTCGACCTCTCAGCGTTCCTTATTCTTCTTATCAAGCCAAACAAGACTCGCAGCCGCGTTCAGGCCCGAGCCAAATCGCCAACATACTACCGGTCAGTAACTCTCCTTTTGCCAGGTGGTCACCCCGGAGGGGATAGCGCCGAGGGTCAACCTACGCCACCATGGCAAAGATCATGGGCTACTCGCCCTTGAGCAGCGGGATGACCGGTGCGAACGCATCCATCTGGGTCGGGAAGATTCCGACGTACGACATCGTGGTCCTGCGCCGGACCTCACGGATCTGCTCGGCGATCTGCTCGAATGACCCGAACGCCAGGTACGGCGACTGCAGGATGTCCTCGACGGAGAGCTTGACGTCCATCGCGATGTTCGGGGGGTACCCCTGATCGAGAGCGGCCAGTGCCATCTCGGCGGTCGCCTCCCGGTCGTCGGTGACCACGATGGTCGCGATCGTCCAGTTCAGCTCGATCTCGGCGAACCGGTCACCGGCGGCCTGCCGGATGCGATCGACGCGCTCGATGGTCTTCTCCATCGTCATGTCCGACAACCGCAGCTTGCCCTCGGCAGTGGTGCCCGTGGCCACAGAGATGATGTCGGCGTGCTTTGCGGCCAGCGCCAGCATCTTGGGTCCGCCGCCACCCACCGCGATCGGCGGCCGAGGTCCCTGCCGCGGTCGCGGGCTGCCGACGAGGCCCTTGATGGTGTAGAACTCGCCGTCGAAATTGACTTCTTCGCCGCGCAGTAGGCCATCGAGGATCGTCAGCGACTCGTCGAGGCGGCGGATCCGGGCACCCGGGGACTCGAACTCGATCCCGGCCTTGTCGAACTCCTCTTTCATCCAGCCCGCGCCGATGCCCAGTTCGAGACGGCCCTTGGACAGCACATCGATGGTCGTGGCCTCTTTCGCCAGCAGAGCCGGATGGCGATATCCGTTCGCGAGGACCGAGGTGGCCAGCCGGATCTTGTCCGTGGCCTGGCTCAGCGCGCCGAGCGCGGCGAGCGGGCCGACCTGGTTGCCGAGGTGGTCGGGCACAGCGAAGGTGTCGAATCCGTATTCCTCGGCGGTCTGCGCGAGTTTGACGAACTTGCGGGCACCACCTTCGTCACGGTTGCCCTCGCCACCCGCCCCGAACCGGAACTTGCGCAGGCCCGACTCGGCATTCGCTGACGTCATCTCAGGTCTCCTGTTTCACAAAAGTCACCCGGCACCATCGCAGGCCGGACCGGGGCCCAGTCCGCCCGATATCCCGGTCAGCCAGGGGTTGGCCGGGACAACGTTACTTCCGGACCCGAGCCCGGCAAAATGCGATCACTCGTGCTTCGGGAACGGCGCCTTGTCGATGACACCTCGCGCCCAGTCGGTCATCCAGACGGTGGCCGGCTGTCCGTTGTCGCTCCAGTAACGCGTGGTGTTGTACATCGCGTGCACCGGGTTGTTGATCGCGCCCATGAGCTTCGTCAGACCTTCGACCGGATTCGCGATCGTCGGTGCATCGCAGATCAAATCGCCGGGCGCACACAGTGAATAGCTACGGTCGGTGAGTTCGCCGAATCCACCCGGCCGTGGCCCCGTGAGGTCGATTCCCGGGATCGGCAGGATGTCGAGGGCGATTTCCGCCCCGACCCCCGGCGGGTTCGGTCCGGCGTTACCGACCTGATTCGGCTGGCGGCGACCGTCGGCGATCAACCCGACCCCGACGACCAGATCCTGCGACACCGGGCCCCGGCCGTTACCGATCTCACCTGCGATGTCGCCGGCGATGACCGCACCCTGCGAGAACCCTGTCAGGACGAAACTGGTCAGCGGGCACTTCTGATTGACCTCGGCGATCTTCGCCCGCGTCGCGTTGGTTCCCTCGGCGCGCGAGGTGTTGTAGTCCACCTGCCGGTCGGCCAAGTTGGTCGGGTTCTTGAACTGCGCCACATACGGGACCGTGTAGACGTCGGCACGAGAGCTGTCGAACTCGTTCGCCAGCGGCGCGGACACCTTGAGCATCAACGAGTTCGGGTTCGACGTCGGGTTGTAGGGGTCGTCGTCGCTTGCCGACTCCCACGTTCCCGGTACCACGATCACCTGCACGTCGGGGCAGTCCGCCGGCTGGGCGGTCGGCCGCGGGGCCGAGCTCGACGGAGAGCCGCTCGGACCGGTGGGGCCGGACGGTTCCGGCTTGAACAGATTGATGATCAAGATCACCACGAGGATGATCGCGATGATGCTCAGGATCCCCAGACCGAGGATCGCCAGCAGCAGCAACCGGCCCTTACTTCTCTTTTTGGCGCTCATCTCGGGGGCGTCAGCAGTACTTCGACTCGGCGGCCTTGATCACCTTGTCGGCGTCGGCGTTGGCTTTGGCCTCATCGGTGGTTCCCGATCCCACCAGCGGCACCACGAAGATCTTGATGTCGTCGATGCTCGTGCCCTGCTCCTTGCCGTTGCAGACGGCCTGGGCGGCACTCAGCGCGAGCGCGTTGTCGGGGTCGTTGGGAACGCTCACACCCTGCTTCTTCAGCTCCGCGAGATAGGCCTCGGTCTTGTTGTCCGACTCGACGCCCTCGGGTACGTCGGCCGGTGCGGGCCCTGTTGCGGGCAGGCCCTCGGTGTCGTCGGGCTGACCGTCGCTGCTGGCCTCGGTCGAGGTCGCGGCACTGCTGGACGGTGCGGCTTTGCTGCTCGTGGCGCTCGTGCTGCTCGGCGCACTGGTGGTGGAGCTGACCACATCGGTCGGCGCAGATGCCGTCGAGTCGTCACCGCAACCGGTGGCCAGCGCCGCGGTCATCAGCAGCGCGGCCCCGGCGGTGAGAACCCGGATGGTGGAGCCTGTCATGTCACGTCCTTTTCTCACGTCATCAGGAGAAGGTCGGCAGGGCGGAGCCGCCCGGCTCCGAACCCGCCGTTCTCGAATGCCAGCAAGGCTACCGAAGCGACCTGAGGATTTACTTGACGACGGCGACGCCGTTCACGACCTCGATCACGCCGCGTTCGAACAGGACCCGCGTTCCGCCGGTGATCTCCTGCGCATCGCTGATCGGGTAACCCAGCTTGCCGTTCTCGTACCCGGCCTTGCCCCAGGCGTCGAAGATCGGGCCGGGTGCGATGGCGTAGGCACCCTTCGTGGCGGTCCAGTAGATGTTGCCGCCGTCGAAGGCCGTGAGCTTGCCGCCCCGGGCCAGGCCGATCTCGTTGGTCTTCGGGAATCCGAGCCAGCCACCCTCGTATCCGAGGGCCGCGTACTTCTCGAAGATCTTGCCCTGCACCGAATGTGCGCCGTTCGTCGGATTCCAGTAGTACGAGCCGACCTGGAAGTCCTGCACGCGTCCCTTGTCGCCGGGAGTGTTGTGCTCGTCGCCGGTCGGGTACTTCAGCGGGCCACGTTCGTAGCCGCTCTTGCCCCAATCCGCGAAGATCGCGCCACCGACCGGGTGCGCCCCCGTCGTCCGGGTCCAGTAGATGTTGCCGTTCTGGAACCGGTTGAAGCGGCCGACCTTGTCGGGGGTGGCGAGCTCACCGCTGGTCGGGAATCCGAGCCAACCGCCGGGACCACCCGCGGCGACGTACGCGCCGCCGATGCCGCCACCGACCACCTGTGCTCCGGTCTTGGCCGACCAGATGATGCGTCCGTTGCGGAAGTCCTGTGCGCGCCCACCGGGTACGTCGTACTCCGGGGTGAGGCACTCGCCGAGCGACTTGTTCGCCTTGTAGACGGGCGCGATGGCGCCGCCGGTGGCACAGGCCGGCTTGTCTGCCGCGAGCCCCAGGGCTCCGGCCGCCTGCGGCCACGCCTGCTCCATCTCGAACTGCCAGTAGGGCCACGTGTGCGTCCCCGAGGCGCGATAGACGGCCTGCGCCCGCACCCCGAGTTGGTTCAGCCTGCTCGCGAACTGCTGCGACGTCACCCGCGAGAGGACCTCGAGGCCGACGCCCGCGTAGTTGGTGGCCAGACCCGGGATGGTGGATGCGGTGTCGTACTGACCCACCAGGCCGTTGCCCGAGGACACGTAGAGACTCGTCCCGCGCAGCTTGTCTGCGAGGACGTAGGGATCGTGTTCTTTCCACGCCGGTGCGGTCGGCGGACCGAACATCTTCGCCGAGTCATAACCGCCCGCGTCGTTCTGCGCGAACTGGATCGCCTGCGGCATCCCGAACGAGCTCAGCTGCAGGATGCCCGAGAAGGACGCGGCGAACTTGAAGAAACCGGGATTGCGGGCTGCGAGCATCATCGCTGCGCTGCCGCCCATCGACAGTCCTTCGACGCCGCGGACGTCGGTCGATCGCCACTGGCTCTCCATCAGGGGCGGCAGTTCCTTGGTCAGGAACGTCTCCCACTGATAGTTCTTGCCGTTGTCGGGTTCGGCCCAGTCGGTGTAGAAGCTGGACTCTCCGCCGACGGGCAGGACGACGTTGACGTTCTTGTCCTTGTAGAAGTCCTCGATGTTGGTGTTGAGGATCCAGCCGTTCTGGTCGTCCTGGGCTCGTAGCCCGTCGAGCATGTACATCTGCGGGAACTTGTTCGCCGGGCGGTAGTTCCAATCGCGGGCCAGGAGCACCTGCACCTGGATGTTGGTTCCCATCGCGGGCGAGTAGACCCACATCGCGACCCGTCGGTCGGAATACCAGAAGGTGTTGGTGATCTTGACCCCCGGCACGGCGACCGGAGCGCTGACGGCGGGGGCCTGCGGGGCGGGAACCACCGGCGCGGCCATGGCGGGCGTCGTCACGCCGAGCACCGTGCACACCGATATCGCGCCGGCCATCAGTCCGAGCGCACCGCGCACAAATTGCTTCCGCATGTAGATCTACTCCTCCAAGTCACACCCAGCCGACTCTCTGGGACCGAACCAAAAACAGAACGCTCTACGTGTTGTCTACACGTAGAGCGTTCTGTTTTGAGGTTGCCACACCTGTGACAGGTGTGAATTTTGTGACTAGTGGGTCACGGGAGACAGATCAGCGGAACCAGCCCTGCTGGAGTGCGCGCCACATCATGTCCTGCCAGTAGCCCCACTTGTGAGTACCGGCGAACGGGTAGTCGGTGGTCAGCTGGACGCGGTTGACGAAGGCCTGCACCTCGAACGCGCGGGTCTGTGCCAGCGACAGCATCTCGAGCGGCACGCCCTGGACGATGCTGACGGCGTTGTCGTTCTGGTTGTAGCCACCGGGGATACCGCTGCCCGATGCGACGCGAACCTTCAGGTCGTGCATCTTGGTGATCTGCACGAACGGATCGTTGTCGTACCAGCGGGTGCTCCACGGCGGGCCCCACATGCTGTCAGAGTTCCACGGGCCGCCGTCGGCGTCGAGCAGAGCGACGCGGATGGCCGACTTCATGCCCGGAGCCGAGAGGTTCAGGTAGCCCGACATCGAGAAGGCGTGTGAGTAGTAGCGCTTGTTGTTCGCGGCCACCACGAGCGCAGCGTTGCCACCCATCGAGATGCCGGCGATCGCGAGCTTGCCGCCGGGAACCATGTTCTTGGCGTACAGCGCCTGCGGAAGCGTGTTCGCGATGACGCAGTTCCACTTGTAGGTGTAGGTCTGTCCGTTGAAGTTGCTCGGAGCATTCCAGTCGCTGTAGAAGCTCGCGGCACCACCGACGGGCATCACGACATTGACGCCGCGATCGACCATGTTCTGCACATTGGTCTCGTGCTCCCAGCCGCTGACGTCGTTCGTCGCACGCAGGCCGTCGAGCATGACGACGGTCTTGTAGTTGCCGGGCTTGCTCCACGAGCGGACCTTGACCCCACCCGGCATCCCGCAGCCGTCCACGCGGAACTGCTGGAACCCGGTTCCGGTGCCCCAGGCGCTGGCGGTGCCTGTACCGGCAACAACGCCGATGCCGGCAATGGTCGCCAGTGCGGCGACGGAAGCGACGAGTCGCTTACCGAACCCCACTCGCCCAAACGGTGTGCGTACGCGCATCGAATACAACTCTCTCTCTATCCAGCGGCAACGGCCCGGACTGCAGTTCAGCAAAATAACTCTGGCCACGAGGACACCAAGATCCTCAGGTGTCACACAGCTTCACGAACGCAGCGTGCCGCCCTTTGGCAACGACCGGAGCCTATTAGATAGCTTCCGGTCTGACAAACCCTGTGATCGGTCACACTGTCGGATTAGACGACCTCGTGACCTGCCCAAATCGTTCTTCCCCATACGTATCGCACCTGCAAAACGCCGCGTTACACATTCGAGACCTTGCGTGTTGCCGGCCCGGCGCAGGGTTGCGGCGACCAGGTGCGAGACCTCAAGTTATCAGCTTTTTCTCAGGAAACCATGCGCGTGTGCTCAGGTAACTGAGCGTGACGCTCACGCCGGTTCATTCGTCACGCTACAGGTGCCTAGTTCGGATAGACCGGAGCCGGGATGGGTAGTTTGCACCGCTCCAACTCGTACTCGGGCACGCGATTGATGCGGTAGGACGTGAATCCCGCCGCCTGCCGCAGGTTGTGTTTGAAGCGCGCGAACGTCCAGGGTGCCGAATACGACGCGATCAGGTCCTCCGTCGGCTTACAGGTCAGGGCCACCTGCGCCTGGCGCACCCCGTCGGCGCTGACGAAGGGCGGGAGCACCGGGTATCGGGGGTAGGCACCCGATTCCGCGACCACCCATTCGGCGTCGAGGTCTTTGTCGTGACCGATGCGGCCGTCCGGAAGCCGATCCGAGTGCGCCGCGATCGGATATGCCAGCCCCATCTGGTCGATGACGCGCACATCGAGCGAGGCATTCATGCTCGTCATCCCGAGGTTCAGATAGAAGACGGTGATCTGTTTGTCCACGCCCGGCGGAGGAGGAACCGGCAGCGGATCGAAATACCACTCGTCGTAGTTCGGGGAGGGCAGCAGCACCCCACCGGTGTCCTGGTGTTTGTTGATCGACGCGACCATCGCCCGGATCCGCGGGTAGCTCAGGTAGTCCTCAGCGGTGATCGGGTGCTCGACACCGATGTTCTGGATGTAGTAGCGCCGCTCGTCGACGATGCCACCGCGACCGATCTCGGTGCCGTTCTTCATGCCTGCCACATGTGAGGTCGAGATCGCCCACACGACGGTCGTGATCCACAACCCAGCCATGACCACCGTCCCGGCCCAGCCGACCACCTGTGGACGCACACTCCGCGAACCATCGGTGTCACTCCGGCGCAGCCCGAACCCGGCGGGAAGAGCAACCGGGATCACCATCACCGGCAGCATCAGGAGGAACAGCGGGACCAACAGGACCCGGGCGTGCATGAAGTCGCCGCCCTGACGTACCCAATAGAACGACTCGAGGAAGCCGCAGACGAAGATCAGCGTCACCACCGCGGCGGGACTCTGCAACCTGCGACTGATCGAACCCGCGCGTGTACGCCAGCTCACCGGAGCGTCGTCCTCGTGCTTGACGAGATCAACGGGACGCTCAGCAGAGGTATCCACTGCACTGCGACGCAGGTACCAGGTGAGTCCGGCAGCGATCACGGCGATGACCAGCGGAAGGATCAGGAAGTAGGGGCTGAACATGTTGCCCAGGTACGTCAGCCCCTGATCGAACTTCGACCCGGAGGCGTCTTTGGCGACGGCCGTGTTCGGTACCAACAGGGCGTAGTAACCCATGCGGAAGATCTGGTAGCCGACGGGAAGAACCGCCGCGACGCCGGCGAAGGCGATCCGCATCTTCCAGCTCATCGGGCTACAGAAGACCAAGAGCAGGGCCAGGCCGCCGACCAGCGTCAGCTCAGGGCGGATCAGCGGCGACAGCCCGGCGGTAAAACCGAGCAACAGCGTCGTCACGACCTGCTTGCGCCCCCAGGCGGCCGGATCGGGCGAGCGCTGACTCCACGCGATCAGCTGACACCACAGCAGCGCGGCCCAGAAGATACAGAGCGACGTCTCGAGGCCACTGGTCGCAAAGTCCCGCGCGGGCGGCAGAGCGATGTAGACGAGTGCGCCGAGCGGGAGCAGGAGCATCCAGCCCGGGTTCATCGGGCCCTGTCCCCTGCCGATGCGGTAGAGCCGGCCGGTGCCGTACATGGCCAGCGGGACGGCCGCTATCGACAGCACCAGTGCGATCCAGAGCACCACGTACTCGGTCTGGGCATCGGTCACCCAACTCCAGAACCAGATCAGATAGGTCCAGAGCGTCGAGGTGTTCGCCTCGACGCGCTCGCCCTTGTTGAACACCGGACCGTTGCCGGCCAACAGGTTTCGGACCGTGCGGAGAACGATCAGACCGTCGTCGGCGATCCAGCGACGCTGCCAGGCGCCGTATCCGAAGATGACGCCGACGACGACGGCGCTGATCCACAGCGAGATGGTGGCCGGATTGATCGTGCGGCCGAACACCCGTGGTTGCGCTGTACGAACCCCCGGATCAGCTGATGGCCGGCCCTTCTCAGCTGATGGCATAGACCGCGACACCAACGCATACTAACCAGGCGATGGCGAGCAGCTGGAGAACACGGTCACCGAGCGCGATTTCTTCGGGTTCGCCCGCCTGACCACCGTCGACGTCGACGGCGTAACGAAGGATTGCGATGGTGAACGGCACCATCGACAGGGCGTACCAGACGTTCTCGTTGTGTCCACCGTCTGTGTCGAATGCCCACATCCCGTAACAGAGCACGACGGCTGTTGCCGACAGCGTCCAGACGAAACGCAGGTAGGTCGTCGTGTAGTACTCGAGGCTCTTGCGGATCTTGGCGCCGGTGCGTTCGGCGAGCTGTAGCTCCGCGTAGCGCTTACCCGCCGCCATGAACAGGGATCCGAAGGTCATCACCAGCAGGAACCACTTCGAGAGCCCGTCGGGCAACTCGGCCGCCACGCCGCCGGCAATGGCACGCAGCAAGAACCCGGACGAGACGATGCAGATGTCGATCACGGGCTCGTGCTTGAGACCGAAGCAGTATCCGAGCTGGATGGCCAGGTAGACCGCGATGACGACGGCCAGCTGCCAGTTCGCCAGGAACGAGATACCGAGGGACGTGATCCCGAGGACCGCCGCCAGCACGAACGCCAGCGACCTGGGGACCACACCCGCGGCGATCGGACGGAACCGCTTGGTCGGGTGGTTACGGTCGGCCTCGACGTCGAGCGCATCGTTGACCAGGTAGATGCAGGACGCGATCAGGCAGAACGCCACAAAGGCGACGCCGGTACGCCAGAGCACATCCGGCTCGTCGACAGCACCCGCTGCCAGGGGTGCCGCCAGCACCAACAGGTTCTTGACCCACTGCCGGGGCCTGACCGCCTTGACCAAACCCGTTGCCAGATTCTTGGGCGGGCCGCGCACGACCTCGTGCTCGATCGGCTCCTCGCTCACTGCACTCCCTCAGTTCTCAGTTCTCGTCAGTCTTTCACCCGCAGTGACCGCGGCTGCACAGGTGGCTCCGATCAGGGCGCCACCGATCACGTCGGACGGGTAGTGCACACCCAGCACGAGCCGGGACAGCAACATCGGCGGCACCAGTGCCGCAGGCAGCGCCCCGGACGGTAATCCCGCAGCGCGACCGATGAGAATCGCCGCAGCGGTGGTGGAGGTCGCGTGACTGGAGGGGAAGCTCAGCTTGCTGGGCGTGCCCACCCCGATCGCGATCCGGGGGTCGTGGGGTCGGCGGCGGCGCACGATCCGTTTGATGACCACAGATGCGGCGTGCGCTCCGAACGCGCCGACACCGGCAGCGATCCACTGGTTGCGGTTCGCCTTGTCGCCCCGGACCTGCGCTGCGGCCCCACCGGCGGCCGCCAGCCCGAGCCAGCCCAGGGAGTGCTCACCGAAGTGCGACAGCCCACGGGCCGACGCCAGGACACCGGGGCGGTCGGACAGTGCCTTCTGCACGCCGACCAGGATCTTGACCTCACCGCTGAGCGGACCGATGAAACTCTGGGGGACCTCAATCGATTCCGAAGACACGCTCCCAGCTTTCCTTACTGGTCAGCTCAGCATGTGCGGACCGATACGTTTCACGGAGTTCGGGAAAACGAGCCCGCAGTTCTTTCACAAGCGCGGCTGATTCCTTCGCCAGGGCGATCATCTTGTCACGGTCGCGCTGCCGGTACACCACACCACGGCCGTCGGCGGTCGTCACGGTCACCCCGTCGACGCGGCCGAGACTGAACCAGCGGGCCTCGATGGGCGGGTAGTTGGCCTGGGGCACCTCGTGATGGCGCGGATCCGCCGGCCGCAGATTGTTCACCACCGCAGCTCCGAGTGCCCTGATCTTGCTGATCGGGTTCGCGGGGATGTTCACCCCGAGATGCGTTGCCTCACCGGATGTTCGGGGCAGTTCGGTCGCGGACGGTAGGACGACTGCGTCCGGGAACTGTTTGCGCATCGCCGCGATCTTGGGCAGTGCGGTCGGCAAGAGATCGCGAATGTGTTCGGGTCCGGCCAAGAAGTCCCGGATGGCCTCGTTCTGGATGGCCACAGTCGAATATTCCAGACAGAGCAGGTGTTTCGCGGTCGCCTTGGTGATCGACTGCAGAATCGGGCCGAGTGGGCCGTCGTGATGGAGCGAGGCGACCACCAACCGGTTACGCAGGTGGAAATAGGCCTGCCAATCGATGGCGTCGTCCTTGTCACTCCAGGCCATGTGCCAGATCGCGATGCCGGGGATGGTGGCCGTCGGGTAACCGGCCTTGGCCGCCCGCAGTGCGTACTCCCAGTCGTCCCACTTGATGAACAGCGGCAGCGGCAGGCCGATCTGTTCCGCGGCCACGCGTGGGATCATGCACATCCACCAGCCGTTGCCCTCGACGTCGATCCGCCGGTGCAGGTTCTTCGAGTTCTCGCGGTCGCGTAGTGGATACTCGGCGAAGTCGTGGTCGTACTCCACGAACGGCGCGGCCGTCCACATGAAGTTGCGGTGGTCGATCACCTCACCCATGCAGTGCAGGTGACTACGATCCTGCAGGTTGAGCATCTGTCCGCCGACGAGCATCGGAGACTTGGCAAATCGCGACATCGCGAGGGCGCGCAGGATCGAGTCGGGCTCGATACTGATGTCGTCGTCCATGTACAGGACGTACGGACTGTCGGTCTGCTTCAGCGCCTCGTACATGATCCGTGAATAGCCACCAGATCCACCGAGGTTGCCCTGCTTGAACATGTGAAGGCGATCACCCAGTGCCGCAGCGGCTTCGGTGAAGCCGGGCTCGTCGGTGACCAGCCGGGTGCCCTGATCGGGCATCATGACGGCGTCGATGACCTCGTCGACCAGCGGATCGGACGTCAACGCGCGCAACGCATTCACCGCGTCGGTGGGGCGGTTGAAGGTCGGGATGCCGACCGTCACCCGCTTGGTGTCGGGACCGCTGGGCGCATCGATCGGGGCGTACCAGCCGGCAGAGACGACCTCGACGTCGGTGTCGGTCGTGATGTCGAACCAGATCCAGCCGCCGTCCTCGAAAGGCTCCAGCCCGACCTCGAATTCGATGACACCGCGGCCGCTGTCGTCGGTGGGGACGAGATTTCCGTCCACCGCGATGCGGGATCCGTCGATCTTCGACCGGTACACATCGACGCGGCACGCGCCGATCACCTCGATACGCAACACAACCGATTTCAGAATCGACCAGCGCCGCCAGTAGGAGGCGGCGAAGGCGTTGAAGTAGGTCAGGAAGCTGACTTCGGACTCCGCGCCCAGCAGCACCGAGGTGCGCGACGGGGCGTGAGCGCGGCGCGAGTTGGACTCGGACTCCACCAGGTACAGCGACCGCACATCGAGCGGCTCACCCTGTCGGGGCAGGATCACCCGCTGCAGCAGGGTTTTGGCCGCATCGAAGGTCTGCGGGTTCTGCGACTGCTCGGCCGCTGTCGATACCGTCACTGTTCACTCTCTGTCGCCAGGGGCGCACCCGACTGCAGGTGCGGCGCCAACGTGTTCTCATAGGCAGTGAGCGCACTGGCGATCGCCATGTGCATGTCGAGGTACTGGTAGGTGCCCAGGCGGCCACCGAAAAGCACCTTCTGCGAGGCTGTTTCCGCTTTCGCGCGGGCTCGGTAGGCACTGAGCTTCGCCCGGTCCTCCGGGGTGTTGATGGGGTAGTACGGCTCGTCACCACTCTCGGCGAAGCGACTGAACTCGCGCATGATGACCGTCTTGTCCGTCGGGTAGGTGCGCTCGGGGTGGAAATGCCGGAACTCGTGGATCCGGGTGTACGGGACGGCGGCGTCGTTGTAGTTCATCACCGGGGTGCCCTGGAAGTCTCCGGTATCGAGCACTTCGGTCTCGAAATCGAGCGTGCGCCAGCCGAGTTCACCGTCGGCATAGTCGAAGTACCGGTCCAGCGGCCCGGTGTAGACCACCGGCGCATCCGGACTCTGCGCTCGCAGATCCTCGCGAACGTCGAACCAGTCGGTGTCGAGGCGTACCTCGATCAGGTCGCTCTTCGTCATGTTCTCGAGCCAGGCGGTGTAACCGTCGACGGGGAGGCCCTCGTAGGTGTCGTTGAAGTAGCGGTTGTCGAAGTTGTAGCGCACCGGCAGCCGCGCGATGTTCGCAGCGGGCAACTCGGTGGGATCGGTCTGCCACTGCTTGGCGGTGTAGTGCTTGACGAAGGCCTCGTACAGGGGCCGTCCGATCAGGCTGATGGCCTTCTCTTCCAGGTTCGAGGCCGCGTCGGTGTCGATCTCGCTGGCCTGCTCGGCGATGAGCGCGCGCGCCTCGTCCGGGGTGAAGTAGCGACCGAAGAACTGCGAGACCAGACCGAGGCCCATCGGGAACTGGTAGGCCTGACCCTCGTACATCGCGAAGACCCGGTGCTGGTACCCGGTGAAATCGGTGAACTTGTTGACGTAGTCCCACACCTTCTTGTTGGACGTGTGGAAGAGGTGCGCACCGTACTTGTGGATCTCGATCCCCGTGGTGGGCTCGGCTTCGGAGTACGCGTTGCCGCCGAGATGGTTGCGCCGGTCGATGACCAGGACCCGCTTGCCGAGGTCGTTCGCTGCTCGTTCTGCGATCGTCAGGCCGTAGAAGCCGGAACCGACGACAATGAGGTCGTATCGAGAACTATCGATGCCGGATCGAGAAGCACCGGGGGCGGCGTTGTCGGGGGTCACGGGTGTTCAGGGTAACCGACCCGAGAGCAGGGTCCGACTCACCAGGGAACATTCTGCTCACCAGGGAACATTCTGGGGTGCCGGAGACTCCAATAACTGACAAACCCTCGTCGTACCCCGCGTGCCGACGTCCCCCGACCCGAGGAGAAATACCGTGACCAGCCCAGATGACCAGCTCGACTCGATCTTTTCGCAGATCGGCGCCGAGGACCAGGTCGATCCGGCGGTCTTCGATCAGAGCCTCGAAGCCGCATTCGACCACGCAGGCAGCGGACTCGACGAGTTGATCCCGGATGAGACCGACGATGTCACCGACACCGATGGTGACGGAGATGACCTTCTCGGCGGTGATTTCGAGGACGCCTTCGACACCTCCGGGGACATCGACGGCGGCGACACAGAGACCGACGAGTCGGACACCACCGACTTCACCGACCACACCGGCGACGACTACGCACCCGCCGACGACCTCGACATCTGACTCCCCCACCCCCCGATTTTGGTGGGTTATGGTGAGCCTGACCTGGGCTTTTGGTCGCCAGAACCCACCAAGATCGGGTCAGCGGAGGTGGTCGATCAAGACATCGGGGTTGCCCTGCGACCAGACGGTGACGATGGTCAGGCGTCTGATCCGCCAGCCGGCGCCGTCACGGACGAGCTCGGCGTCGTACTTGTTGCCCATCATCACCTGATCGGTCTTGTCTCTGGGACGTCCTTCACCGGGCCGGTAATGCTGCGCCATGGCGTAACAGTTGAGGCGGGCGACGTCGCCGCCGACGTGGACGCGGAAGTTGGACAACGCGTGCATCGTGTCGAGCGGGCCCATCGACATCAGCAGCATCTCGACGACCGAGTCGCGGCCCTCGATCGCGGGAAAGCCGCTGCGCTCGTCCCCCACCTGGCTGACGTCGAATACGACGTCCTCGGTGAAGGCCGATTCGAGGATCTCCTTGTCGCCGGCATCCAGCCCGAAGGCGAAGCGGATCAGCGCGTCGGTGGGGTCGGTGGAGACGGGGATGACATCGAGCGGGGCGGGGATTGCGTCAGGCATCGTGCAGAATCTCCAGCAGTTTGGCGCGGGCCCGGTTGATCCGGCTCTTCACAGTCTGCACGCCCACCCCCTGCTGGTCTGCGATTTCCTGATACGAGAGATCGCCGAACTCGCGCAACACGATTGCTTCCCGGAACTCGATCGGCAACGCGCTCAGCGCGGCCCGGACCCGGGCCACATCGGTGACCTGGGAATCGATTCGCGGCGCGTTCGACTCGAACTCGGGCGGTCCGTCGGCCGAGGTGTCCAGTCGCTTGCGGATGACGGCGAGCGCGGCGTTGGAGGCGATGCGGTACATCCAACTGGTGAACTTCGAGTCGCCCCGGAACTTGCCGATGTTCTGCCAACCGGCGATCAGTGCGTCTTGCAACGCGTCCTCTGCGTCGTACTTGTTGGCCGTGATCCGCAGACAGATGGCCCAGATCTGATCGCGGTTGCGGGTGACGAGCTCTCCGAATGCCGCCTGGTCGCCGTCCTGGCTCCGCAGTACGAGTTCCCGCTCGCTCATGTCAGTCACTTGATAAATGTCGCAGATGGCTGCGGATGCGGCAGAGTAATCGGCAGTGAAACCGTTCCAACGACTGACCCGGGAGTCATTGTGACCGCAGGTGCCACGGCCGAGGCGGCCGATGCGCTCGCCACCGCGTCCGCAACCCTCCGCAAGTTCGGACAGGGACGCGCGGCCGAGCTCGCGCACGCGCGCTTCCATGCCGCCGACACCGCCGGTGCCATCGTGTTCGTCGGAGAGGTGAAGCGCGGCAAGAGCACGTTGGTCAACGCACTCATCGGCCACCCGGATCTGGCACCGGTGGGTGTCGACATCACCACCAGCGCCAGCGTCTGGTTCGCACCACCTGACGACACCCTGCTCGCAGGCTCCGCGCGCCTGGTGTTCGCGGATTCGACGCGGGTGATCGACGCGGCCGAGCTACCCGACTGGGTCACGATGGACGGACGGCACGTGCAGGATCAGACCGTCGAGGCGCTGCCGACCGAGGCGGTCGTCGCAGTCGATGCCCTCCATCTGCCCGGTCTCACCCTGGTGGACACCCCCGGGGCCGGTGGGCTCGATCCCCGCCATGCCCGGCTCGCGTTGACCGCGGCACGCAGGGCGGGCGCGATCGTGATGGTGTGCGACAGCGCCGCCCCGCTGACAGCGCCCGAGATCGAGTTCCTGCGGACCGCGACCGAGACGTCGGGGTCGGTGGTCGTGGCCATGACGAAAATCGACAAGAACAGGCGCAACTGGCGCACGATCGCCGAGGAGAACCGGTCCATCGTGCGAAGTCGGCTGGGCCGCACGGTCGAGGTGATCGGGGTGTCGGGTGTCCGGGCGCTGACCGCGCTCGAGCAACCGGCGGACACGCGCGACGAGATTCTGGCAGCCTCAGGGATTCCCGCCCTCCGCGCCGCCATCGACACGCTGTTGGAAGACGCGGAGATCGCCCCGATGCTCGACGGCCTCCAGGTGTGCCGCAGCGGCATGCACCGCATGAAAGTCCGCCTGGACACCGAGATCGCTGTCGTGCAGGGCGATTCGTCGGCGCTCGATGATCTGGCCGAGAAGAAGGCCGCACTCAAGGCACTGCGTGAGCACGGCACCGAATGGGATCAACACCTCTCCCGGGACATCACCCTCGCTCGCCAACGCGCCGTAGGGTTGCTCGACTCCGATCTGAACAAGATCAAGGAGGGCTGGAGCGAACGGATCAACGGTGAGGGCTGGCGGATCCTGCGCAAGCAGCCGCAGGTGTTCACCGCCGCGATCATGTCCGACCTCCAGGCGGCGACGGCACGCGCGTTCGAGAACTTCTCCGAGTCCCTGCACCAGATCGTCTCGTCGCTCTTCGGTGACGACGAGCACTGGGAGGACATCATGGATGCGGTGGCCGGGGCCATGGTCGCCGAGGACATCAATTCTCCTGAGGTCCAACGCAAATGGAAGGATGTGGTGGATCCCAGCGCTCTGATGATGGGGTTCATGGGCGCCAATCTGCTCACCGGGGGCATGGTCGGCGGGGCCATCTTCGGGAGCCTGGCAATGGCGGCCGTGCTGCCGATCGGACTCGTCGCCGGCGGGGTCTGGCTGTCGGTCAACCTCGGGTATCGAGCGATGCGCAACGGCAGGCAGCACCTGATCACCTGGTTGCGCGAGACATTGTCGCTGGCCAACAAATCGACGTTGCGTGTCATCGATCGCACCGTCGCCACGGCGCGACCCGAGATCGTCGTGGCGTATCGCCGTCACCTCCGGGCCCAGACCGACGTGATCACCGATCAGATCAACGCCGGCGCCGAGGCCGCGAAGGAAGACAAGGCGACCCGCGACAAGAGGGTTCGGGGCCTGAGCCGGCGACTGGCCGAGATCGTCTCTCTCATCGAACAACTCGACGCCGCGATCGACGGTCTCAAGGCGGAGGCCCGGACCAAGGGCCCCGTCGCGTTGGGCAAGGACCCCGTCCTGGACGCCGACGTGGAGACCGCGCAGTGAATCAGCCCAACCCGCAACGACCCACCCGGAATCAGCCCACCCCTCAACGACCCACCCCGAATCAGCCCACCGTCCACCAACCCACCCGGCGCACCCGACCCCACGCCCTACGGGATCAGCTCACCGCCGCGCTCGCCGAGATCGCCCGGATCGACCGCCCACTGGCCCGCTCCACCGCCCAGATCCGCGACGCCCTCTGGGCCCCGCCCCGCGTCGTGGTGGTCGGCCGCGTCAAGGCCGGTAAGTCGACGCTGGTCAATGCTCTCATCGGGGACAGGGTTGCCGACACTGCCGCCACCGAGTGCACCAAAGTCGTTGCGGTGTATCAAGACGGCGCACCGTCGCGGGCCGAGGTCGTCAAGGTCGGCGGCGCCAGGCACAGTGTCCGGCTGACCGACGGCCGCCCCACCGAGCTCAACTGCCCCACAGACGAAGTCGCCTACCTCGACCGCTTTCTGCCCAGTCGGCTGCTGCGAAGCATGGTTCTCATCGACACCCCTGGTCTGGCCACCATCACCACGGGCAACGAACAGGCGACGCGGCGCGCGCTCATCGACGGGTACGGACAGACCCGCGATGCGTCTGTGGGCGCCGACGCGGCGATCTTCCTGTTCGACGCCACCCCCAGGGCCGACGAGGTGGCGTTCCTTCATGATCTCGGCTTCTCCGCGGTCAACACCATTGGTGCCCTGGCCAAGGCCGACACCATCGGAGAGGGCGCATTCGGCGACGAGGACCCGATCGCCACGGCGCGCGCGCAGTCCGAGAAGATCGCCCGGTCGATGTCGGCGGCACTGCTGACCGTCCAGCCGGTCGCCGGTTTGCTGGCGCAGACCGCCCAGACCGGACAATTCACCGAGGCCGACGCCGACGCCCTCTCCGCCCTGGCCGGGCTGTCCGACATGCAACTCGAGCTCTGGCTCGAGGCCGAAACGCCGTCACCGGGTACCCACGCGGGGCGTGATCGACTTCTCGACCTGCTCGGCGAGTACGGCCTCCGCCACGCACGCGCGGTCGCGCCGCAGGGTGCGCACGCGGTGAACGCCTGGCTCCAACAGCGTTCCGGCGTCGATGAACTGCGGGACAACATCGACGTCAACCTGACCCGATCGGTGTTGATCACCCGGGCGGTCTCGACCTGCACGCAGATCGAACATCTGGCGCTGACGCATCCGGCCGGCGGCCGGATCAGGTCGATACTGCGGAAGGTTCGGCAGACCCCCCAGGCGCACACGATGGAAGAGTTCAAGGCCATGCATTCGCTGACCCGCACCGATCCGGAATCGCCATGGGTCGGCGAACTCAGGCAGGTGCTGGTCGGGTCCGGGATCGCCGGCCGGATCGGTCTGCCCGTCGGCGCCGAACGTGGCGCGATGGCCGCGGAACTCGACAACCGGCTCCGCCGCGTCCACGAAGCCGGCCTGCTCGGGGGGTCCGCTGCCGAAGAACAAGCCGTCGCAGTCCTGCTCCACACCTATTCGATGATGCGCCGCGCGATCTGATCAGCGGTCGGGCGTTCGGGCATTCACGCTGATCTGGGCCCCTCTTCCGGCTATGGTTCTCGCATTCGCTGCAGCGACTCCACCGGGGCGGCTCACGCGGAGACGCAGCCGGAGGCGGAGCTCGACCTATATCGATGTCCGGCATCGATGTGAGGGACGCAGAGCATGTTCGACAGTCGCGCAAAGCTCTCATCCGCCATGGCGATCGCCCTCACGACGGCGATTGTCATCGCCGCCTGCATGTCCGGGGGTTCCGATGACGACCTCGCCTACGCCGGTGCCAACCACGGCCCGGACGGTAGCCCCGTGGCATATACCGAACCTGTCAAGCTCTCGAGTGTGAACGGGGTACTCGAGGTACGTTTGTCCGCCCATCAGGGCACCGTCGCCCTCGACACCGCGTCGCGTCCGGTGTCGGACTTCCTCATCTTCGGATATGAGGTCATCGTGGGCACCGCGTCGAACGGCGAGACCACCGGCGACAACCTGTATCCCGCCCCGACCCTGCGCGTCGACCCCGGCGAGCGACTGATCGTCCACTACGACAACGACCTGCAGGGCCTGACGATCAGGGACTACTACGACCCGGCGTTCACGCCCAAGGGCGGTGAGGTCCCGATCTACCCTCCCGCGCTTGAATCATCGCCGCTGAATCTGCACACCCACGGACTCCATGTGAGCCCGGATGGCAACGCGGACAACGTGCTTCTCGACATTCCCGCGGGCCTGGGCAACACCTATGACTATGCGATTCCGGATGACATGCCCAACGGGATGTATTGGTATCACAGCCATCGTCACACCCTCACCGCCGCGCAGACCTACTCAGGTCTGGCGGGCCTGCTGGAGATCGGGCGGCCAGACGGGAACCTGCCCATCGTCACGGAGAAGAACATACCGATTCGCGATATGGCCTTGCAGTACAACTATGTCTTCGACCGCAGCGGTGACGGCGCGACACTCAATCATCCGGGCTGGCCGCAGTATCTGAGTACGCTCACCCCGCCCGACCCTGCGCAGCTCGCGGACGGCACCTATCGACCGGTCCTGGCGCCGACGAACTTTGCCGAGACGGCGAAGGGGTCGCAGTACTTCACCAACTGGTACTCCGGACCCCTGTCCCCCGACAATCATCGGGGCCAGAACCAGATGGTCCCGCAGAACCTGCAGACGTTCATCGGCGAGAAGACCACGATCCGAGCGAATCCGGACCTGCCCGACAACGAACGTGATGTCCAGTTCACCGTCAACGGACTGTTCCAGCCGAAGCTCGAACTCGAACCGGGCCAGACCGAGATCTGGGTGCTCGCGAACATCAGCGACTTCGCCTACATGCCACTGCGGCTCACGGAGACCGCCACCGGCAACCATCCGACGTTCGCCATCGTCGGCCAGGACGGAAATCCCTACACGAAGGTCGCGGGCCCCGTAGGCGGTGACGGCACTCGGCTCGTCGTCCCGCCCGCGTCCCGGTACGCCATCGCGGTCACGATGCCGGCGACGGGTGATCTCATCCTCGACATGCCACCGCTCGCCGGTGCCGAGCCGGTCTCCAATCCCGGTGTTCTCTATACCAACAACGGCACCGACAACCCACCCGCCGAACTCGGTACGGTCACCGTCGACCCACGGCACATCAGCTACGCCGACGGATTCTTCACCTTTCCCACCCAGAAGCTCATCCACGCCACACCGGGCGAGGGGCAGGGACAGACCACCGCCTTCGACCACGGGCAGCCACTGAACGCCTACACGTCCTTTGTCGACACCTCGGCGATGCCCGTGGACGTCAGCCGTGAACTCGTCGTGTCAGGCGGTTTCACGAACACGTTGGCCAGCGAGAACGATCCCAAGGCGTTCACGTATGCCTTCGACTCGAGCACATACCCCAACATCCCTCTGATCCAGCCACGACTGAACTCGGTCGAGGAATGGAAGATCACCAACCTCAACAACGACGAACATCCGATGCACATCCACGTCAACGACTTTCAGGTCACCGAGATGGTGGATCCGATCGCCGGGACCACCACCGGCGTACAGCCGTGGGGCGTCGACAACATCAACGTTCCGGCACCGGTGACCGACGACCAGGAAAACGCCCTGGTTCCGGCCTCTCTCACCCTGCGGTCCGAGTTCACCGAGTACATCGGGACATACGTGATCCACTGCCACCGCCTCAACCACGAGGACAACGGGTTGATGGCCACGGTCAATGTGATCCCCGAGGTGTCGAGTTATGCAGTGACAGTGCCTGGTTCACCCGGCAGGGCAGCTGCGGTACAGGTCCTCGACGGCACGGGAGACCGGCCCCTGGCAAACATCACTCCCTTTCCCGGGTTCGAGGGAACACCGACCGTGGCCATGGCAGACGTCGACGGCGACATGGTGCTCGACCTGCTGGCCGGCACCGGGCCCGGGGTCGCGCCGCAGGTCGTTGCGTACAGCGGTGCGGGTGGTGCACCCTTCCAGCAGGAGATCACCCGCTTTGCACCTTTCCCTGCCGACGTCCGCGGTGGGGTGAACGTCGCGGGCGCGGATATCGATGGAAATGCTCTGGCCGACAACATCATCGTCGGTACAGGACCCGGCACCGAATCGCAGGTGCGGATCTATTCGAGCGTGCTGCCTCCGTCCGGCACGGCACCTGATGAGTTCTCACGCTTCACGCCCTACCCGGGGTCGACGAGCGGGGTCACCGTCGCGACGGGGATGGTCGACGCCGTTTCCGGCCGGATGAGCATCGTGACGGCGCCGGGGCCCGGTGAGTCACCGCTGATCAAGACCTTCCGTTACGACCTCTACCAGCCGACGGCACGACACGAGCGCCCCGGTTCCAGACCGGACCCCGAACACGCGGTCAAGATAGGCGAACCGACGAAGACCTCAGAGTTTCTTGCCTTCGACGAGACCTACACCGGTGGAGTGTCATTGGCGACGGGATGGGTTGCAGGCGCAGAGGGTGGCGCACAGAGCATCGTCACCGGGATGGCCTCGGGCGAAGGCGTGGTGAACGTCTGGTCCAGTGGATCGCTGCTCGACGGTGGACCCGAGATGTACCTGCAGAATCCGGCCCATCACCACGACTCGGTGGCGTTCCGTCAGATCGCATCGTTCGCAGCCTTCCCCGGTTCGGGTGCCCGGCTCGCGACCACGAGCACCACCACGGGCGCTGACCTGCTGGTCGCCGGCCCGGGTGGCGAGGTACGCAAATATGCTCTTGGACGGCCCGATCCGGCCTCGACGACAGTGAGCCCACGGCTGCTCACGATACTGCCGCCATCGACACCCGGTACCGGAGCGCCGGCCTTGGCCGGCCGCTGACCTCCGTCGGCGATTTCCGGCACGGTCACGGCAGACCCGGGCGGTATCGTTCAGCCATGGACTACTCAGCTGCTCTCCTCGAACAGAACCGCTTACTCGGTGAGGTCTTCCGAGGCGCGGACCACGGCGCGCCCGTACCGACGTGTCCGGAGTGGACGATCCAGCAGCTCTTCCGCCACATCGGCCGAGGTGATCGCTGGGCCGCCCAGATCGTCGCCGAGAAGGCCGACGGCCCTCGAGACCCTCGGCAGGTGCCCGACGGTAAGCCGCCGGCGGACATCGATGGTGCGATCGAGTGGTACCACGGTGGCGTCCGGACACTGCTCGACGCGGTGGGGGCGACCGGTCCCGACACTCCGGTATGGACCTTCGTAGGACCCCGTCCCGCCTCCTGGTGGATCCGCCGTCGCCTGCACGAGACCACGGTCCATCGCGCAGACGCAGAGCTCGCGGTGGGACGCGATTACACGCTGTCGCCGGAACTGTCCGCTGACTGCATCTCCGAATGGTTCGAGATATTCGCAGCAGAGCCCGCCGGCCGACGGACTCCCCCACTCGACGACGGGTCCACTTTGCACCTGCACGCGGCCGAGAAGGATCTCGGTTCGGCAGGCGAATGGTTCATCCGTCGCGATGGCGATGCGCTCGGCGTCGAGCACTCTCACGCCAAGGCGACGACGGCCGTCCGCGGACGATCGGTCGATCTGCTGCTCGCGCTGACTCGGCGACGCCCGACCGATGACGCCGGGGTCGAGATCATCGGAGACCGTTCGGTCTGGGACACCTGGCTCGACCGCACCGGTTTCTGATCGCTAGGGCAGGCTCCAGAACACCGTGGTGCAGAGGAAGAACACCGCAACCCAGAAGACGTTGACGCCGGCGATGATCGCCCATCCCCAGCCGTTGGTCCATGACACCGTGCGGTCTTGTCTCGGCCACAGCCAGATCTTGAGGAGCTTGTTGACGTAGTAGGGCATCGTGAAATAGCTCATCACGAAGCTCGAGATCAAGTTGCCGATCAGCAGGCCCAGCCACAGCGGCATCTCCAGCGGCGACAGCGCAAGCGTCAGCAGCACGACGGTCGGGTACAGACCAACCCAAACCGCTATCGAGGTCTTGAAGTCCGACGGCGGTGGGGCCTCGTGTCCCTTGTCGTCGAAGGCGAACCAGCTGCCGAACGAGTTGTCGATGGTGCGGAGTTCGAAGTCGTCGAACTTCTTTCCCTCGTCGAGCAGAGCCGTGCGCTTCGGCGAGGTCAGCCAGGCATCGAGATCGGCGGCGGTGTCGTAGCGGTACAGCGCCGTCCACTCGTCCTGCAGACCCTCGATCGGGCGGAACAACTCGGTCCCACGAAAACCCGCGAACGAGGTCTCGGCCTCCCGAAGTCGCCCCTGCCACGCAAGGAAGTCTTCGACGTGTTCAGGTCTGACCCGATGGGTCACGACCACCGTCACCAGCGGGTCGGTGGGCCTCGACCCGCCGCTGATCACCTGCTGGGTGGCCGGTCCGTCGAAGTAGTCGCGGCCGAGATCGAGATGCTCCTGGCGGGTCGAACTGTTGATCCAGGCCTGCACATTGGAGATTGAATCGAAGCGGTAGACGACGACCCAGTCGGGCTGGACGTTGGTGGGCTGTGCCGTCTCGGCGGCGATGAAGCCGGGATACTGTGCGGCCGCGGCATTCATGTTGTCCTGCCAGATGGCGAATGCGGCCTCTGCACCCGGCCGAACCTTCTGGCCGATGATCACCGTCGCGGCGTTGTTGGTGGTCGTGTCGGCGCTCATCGCCATCTCCTACTGGTTGCGAAAGTTGAGTTCTTCAAGCGGTTGCCGCCGCTGAGACAACCGTCTTCTGGTGCTCGAGCAACGTGCTGAATATACGGTCCGGGGTGAGCGGAAGCTCACGAATGCGAACCCCCGTGGCGTCGAAGAGAGCGTTGGCCATTGCCCCGGCGACCGGGTTGATGCAGCACTCCGCCATACCTTTAGAACGCATCGGGCCCACCGAATCCTGGGACTCCACCAGGATCACCTCAGTGCGCGGCACGTCCGCATAGGTGGGGATCCGGTAGTTCCGCAGGTTCGGATTGATCATCGTCCCCGTGTGATCGACGTGGTGATCCTCGGTGAGAACGAAACCGAGGCCTTGCGCGACACCACCTTCGATCTGTCCGCGTACCTGTGCCGGGTTGATGACGACCCCCGGATCGGCGGCCTGGACGCTGTAGAGGACGCGGATCTCGCCGGTGATCCGGTTGACCGCGATCCGGAAGCCGTGCGTGTTCGAGGTGACGCTACGCGGCGATCCGTAGGCTTTACGCGCCTCGGTGAACCTGATCCCCCGGGCCTTGCCCGCCGCCACCACCTCGGCCAGCGTCAATCTCGTGTCACCGCACAGCACCCCGTCATCGTCCATCGAGCAGTCGGCCAGGGGCACCCCGGTATGCGACGCCGCAAACGCCAGGATCCTGCTCCGGAGTGCGTTCGACGCATTGAGAACTGCGTTTCCCGCCACGAAGAGCCCGGCGCTGGCAAAGGCACCTGTGTCGAAACCCGTCTTGTCGGTGTCTGATTGGATCAAGCGCACGCGAGACGGTGTGGTGCCGAGCTGATTCGCACAGATCTGCACATGTGCGGTCGATGTGCCCTCACCGAACTCCACGGTTCCGACGGCCAGCTCGTAGACGAGATCGTCACCGAGCGTCGCCCAGGCCTCGGAGATGTGTTCTGTCGGGGGCGCGGTCTCATGCACCGAGCTGGCGGTTCCGACGCCCACCGACCATTCGTCACCTGCGGGTCCTTCGATGGTGTTGCGCTTCAACGCCGCGTCCACCAGGTCGAGACAATCACCGAGCCCGTCTTCACTGAACATCACATCGTCGGGCCCGTCTTCGAGCGCGACCAGCGCGTCACCGGGGCGCACGATGTTGCGGCGGCGCAACTCGAGCGGATCCATGTGCAGTGCGACCGCCAACTCGTGCATGGCAGATTCGACCGCGAACGACGGCTGAGTCATGCCGTAGCCGCGCAGCGCGCCACTCGGAACGGTGTTCGTGTACACCGAGTACGCGTCGTATTTCTTGTTCGCACAGCGGTAGATCGCCACGGCCGCGCCGCCTGCGAACAAGGTCTCACCGCCATGGTTGCCATAAGCACCGGTGTTGGAGATGTTGTGCACCGAGAACGCCGTGAGGGTTCCATCCGCCTTGGCGCCGAGCTTGATGGTCAGGGTCATGGGATGCCGCGGTGAGGCGGTGGTGAACTCCTCGGTGCGGGTGAACTCGAGACTGACCGGTTTGCCGGTGTCGAGCGTCGCCAGTGACACCAGGTCCTCGACGATCACCTCCTGCTTGCCACCGAATCCGCCACCGACGCGCTTGCAGAAGACGCGGAGCTGGTCCGGCCGCAGATCGAACAGGTGCGAGAGTTTGATCTTGGCGATGGACGGTGATTGCGAACTGGTCCGGACGTTGAGCCGTCCGTCTTCCATCCACGCGACCGCACCGTGGGTCTCCAGATGCGCATGCTGCACGCGCGGCGAGGAATACGTGCCCTCGTGGATGACGTCGGCCTCGGCGAAACCCGCTTCGACGTCTCCGACGTGGCCGTGGATCTCGAGCAAGATGTTGTGCTCGGGATCCTGCACAAACGGGTCGTCCGAGCCGTGCAGCGCCGGGGCTCCGTCTTTCATCGCCTCGACGGGGTCGAACACCGCGGGCAGCGGCTCGTACTCGACGACAACTCGCCTGCAGCCTTCCTCTGCCGCCCCGATGGTGTCGGCGAGCACCGCCACCACCCGCTGACCGACGAACCTGACGACGTTGTCGAGCATGTAGGTGTCGTCGGGGTCGACGAGGTGATCGGTGTGGATCGCCGTCGTATAGAGCTTGCGGGGCACGTCCTCCCAGGTGTAGACCCGTTGCACCCCGGGGATCGCCAACGCTGCGGTTGTGTCGATGGACACGATGCGTGCATGCGCGTGCGGGGAATGCAGCAGTTTCAGATGGAGCATTCCGTCCATCTCGACATCCATCGTGTACTCGGCCCGCCCGGTCACGATGTCGAGGGCGGCCGGCGCACCTACGCTGGTGCCGACGGCGTGACCGGGCTTCGCCTCCTCGATTTCCGCGACCCCGTTCACCGCGTCTTCGATCGCGCGGTATCCGGTGCAACGGCACAGGTTGCCTTTGAGCGCCCGGGGCAGATCCTGCTTCTGCTCGTCGGTGAACGTCGCAGCGGTCATGATCATGCCTGCCGTGCAGAACCCACACTGGAATCCAGGTGCAGCACAGAAGTTCTTCTGCATCGGATGCAGAGCTTCAGGTGTGCCTAGCCCCTCGATCGTGGTGACCTCGTGCCCGTCTGCCCGGAACGCCGGGGTGATGCAACTGTGAACGGGATTGCCGTCGAGCCAGACCGTGCACGCCCCGCAATCGCCGCCGTCGCAACCCTTCTTGACGCCATGATGGCCCAATGAGCGCATGAAGGTACGCAGGCATTGCCCTGGATCGGGTTCCTCGGAGAAGGTCTTACCGTTCACCGTGTACGTCATGGGGTGCCGCCTGCCAGTTCGACGCGGATCTCTTCGGCGAAGTGCCTCGCCAGATGATGCCGATGGTCCGGCGTGCCGTTGGGGTCGTCGAACCAGACGTCTGCCGGTACCGCGTCGACGGCGTCGCGAAGGGTATCCGCATCGGGCATGGAATCGAAGGCCAACTGCACCGGATGCGTCGTTCCCGCCGTGAGGGTCAGCAGCAGATCGTCGCTGCCCGGCGTCTGCGTGGCGATCATGAAGATCGTCGAACGCCCCATCTTGGTCAGGGTGAACCGGCGATGGGTGTAGCGCTTGCGGAGCGCGGAGGCCGGAATGTCGATGCGGCGCAGGATCTCTCCCGGGGCAAGCACATTTCGGTTGTTCGCCGTCACGAAATCGACTGCGTCAACTGTCCGTTCGGTGCCGTCGGGTGACCACAGGGTATAGGTCGCCTCCAGTGCGACCGTCACCGTGGTCATCGGCCCCGCAGGCAGGGCCATCACGATGTTGCCACCGACCGTTGCGGAGTTCCACACCTTGAACGAGGCCAAGAACGCCTCACAACTGGTGCGCAGCAGCGGACCGACAGTCCAATCATCAGGAGTCACAAGCGCGTAGAGCTCGCGGATGGTGCAGGTGGCTCCGATCTGAAGGCCGTGCGGACCAGCGGTCAGCGAGTCCCATCCGAGGGCGGCGAGATCGATCAACCTGCGCAGATGGGGTTGCTCGTCGGAGAACAGCCAGGTACCCCCGGCCAGCCACGCGTCTCCGTCGCGCCAGTCGTGCCCCGGCCGGTCGGGCGGGTGCCGGACCACTTCCGTGATCGTGTTGATATCGATGGCGTCGTCTCCCTCGGCAGCTCATGCCACGGCGGCCGGCGGGCCGAACCCGATGTCTGGCGGCACTTCTACGAAGTGAGTCGAAGAGCTGAAAGGCGAAGTTCGTGGCGGGAGTAAATCTACGTGACCTGCGGCGCCACCGTGAGGTTTCAGACCGAAATCGCCCCGATCCGACCGCCCTGAACGGGTCGACGACTCAGCGCAGTCCCGATCGCAGGACGTTTTTCTGGATCTTCCCGGTCGATGTCTTCGGGAGTTCGGTGAACACGATCTCCTTCGGGACCTTGAAACGCGCGAGACGTGTTCTCGCGAAATCGATCAGCTCCTCCGCGCTCAGATCCCGACCCGCCCGGATCGTGACATAGCCGACCGGTACCTCACCCCAGCGTTCGTCGGGGCGTCCGACGACCGCCGATTCCACGACATCGGGATGGGCGTCGAGAACCCGCTCGACCTCGACGGAGGCTATGTTCTCCCCGCCGGAGATGATGACGTCTTTGCTGCGGTCTCGGAGTTCGACGTATCCGTCAGGGTGCATCACGGCCAGATCACCGGTCCGCAGATGCCCGTCGATCGTGGCTGCAGCGGTGGCATCCGGGTCCCGGTAGTAGCCGAGCATCACGTCATTTCCGCTGACCACCAACTCTCCCATGGTGTTTCCGTCGGCGGGCACATCGATGCCTTCAGGCGTCACCACCCGTGCCGGTCTGGCGACGATGTTGCCGATCCCTTGCCGGGCCTTGAGCACCGAGACCTCGTCCCGTTCCAGCTCATCCCACTCGGGTTGCCACTGGTTGACCATGATCGGCCCGAACGTCTCGGTCATCCCGTACAGGTGGGTGACCTCCATGCCCAGTCGAGACATCCGGGAGAGCAGCACGGGTGAAGGTGGAGCTCCCCCGGTACCCACGGCCACCGCGCGATCAAGTGGCGCCGCAGCCGAATCCTCGGCGATCATCGTCAGCACCGTCGGCGCCGCACTGAAGTGCGTGACACCGCTTTCGCGCAGCCGCCGCCAGATCTCGGCGGTGTCGATGGACCGTAGACAGACATGGGTGCCACCGGCGGCGGTGACCGCCCAGGTGAAACACCATCCGTCGCAATGGAACATCGGCAACGTCCACAGATACTTCGACGCAGGGTCGAGCCGGGAATGGTAAGCCATCGCCACGGCCTGCAGGTAGGCCCCACGGTGGTGATACATCACCCCTTTGGGCCGCCCGGTGGTCCCTGACGTGTAGTTGATCGCGAGGAGCCCGCGCTCATGAGGGTCCCGCAGCACCGGCCCCGGCGCATCCGCGAGCAGCTTCTCGTAATCACCGCCGGCTCCGGCGAGCACCAGGTCGATACCTGCGGCGTCCGCCACCGCAGCCGCGGTCTCGGCGAACTCTTCGGTCGCGAACAAGATCGTCGCCCCGCTGTGCTCGAGGATGTAGCTGATCTCCGGGACCGAGAGCCGGGTGTTCAACGGCACCAGGACCGACCCGTGCAGCGGGATCGCGCCGTGCAACTCGAGCATCACGTGACTGTTCGCACACAACGCCGCCACCCGGTCGCCGGCCCGGACGCCCGCCGCGCCCAGTACTCCGGTCAGCGCCAGTACGCGACGGTGGTGCTCTGCGTAGGTGAAGGAATGCTCGCCGTCGACGACGGCGATGCGGTCGGCGAAGGCCTTAGCGGCCCGGGTGAGGAAACCCGCAGGCGACAGCGGAGCAAACGTGAACTCGCCGGGCTCCGGGTCGACCATGTCGTTCGATGTCATATCTGTCCGCTTCCTGCTTTGCCCCGGCGCTCATGCTATTCGCCGAAACTTTTTCGAGGAATTCTCGGGCCCCGGGAACTTTGTGGGGACTGCGCCCCTCCTATCAACAACAACCCGGCCACAACAGCTTGCGGCCAATCCACAACAAACAAGGAGAAACCATGTCCGACAACACGATGCCCGAGATCTCTGAAGACGCCACCGTCCTCGACATACTCGACGTGGACGGCGACGGCACCGAAGAATCCGCACTCGTCGACATCGACGCCGACGGCACGGGCGACGTCATGGTCCAGGACTACGACCAGGACGGAGAAGCCGAATCGATCGCCTTCGACACCGACGGCGACAACCATTACGAGACCGCCATCTCCGACACCGACCAGAACGGAGAGGCGGACACCGTCTACTTCGATGAGAACGCAGACGGCACCCACGACATCGCTTTCGTCGATGACAACGAGGACGGCGAGATCGACAGCGCCTACGTCAACGACGGCACCGGCGAGTGGACCGAGATCGACCCCGCCAGCGTCGAGACCCCTGACACCAGCGCCCTGTAAGACGCCCGCTGTAAGCCCCCAGACCGTGTCGGCACCTCCCCCCGGGTGCCGGCGCGGTCTGGTTGTCGTCGGCAGCCGGGAAAACTCCTGCGAAACTTTTCACCGATTCCCGCGCACAGGCCGCGGAACCGGAGTGTGCTTGTCAGCAAGCTGCGTGCCACGACGATGGTGACACCCGAGTTCAAGGAGCCTGGACATGACCGATCCCAACACCCCCGAGCCCACCGACGCCGCGATACTCGAGGTTTTCGACAACGACGGTGACGGGGTCGTGGACTCGGCCCTGGTCGATGTCGACGGTGATGGCGTCGGTGATGTCGTGGCCTCCGATGCCGACCAGGACGGCGCCATCGACACCCTCTCCTACGACACCGACGGTGACAACTACTTCGAGACGGCGGCGGTGGACACCGACGGCGACGGCAACGCCGACACCGTAGTGGTCGACGAGGACGCCGACGGCAGCGCCGATGTCGCATTCGTGGACGTCGACCAGGACGGCGACATCGACAATGCCTACGTCAACGATCCGGGCACAGGCGAGTGGACCGAGGTGGATCCGGGCTCCGGCGACACCGGCGTCGTCTGACCGGTAGACATCACGCGCAACCCGGGAACATTTCGGGCCCGGCGGCTCTCCTACTGACGACACCGCGAGTCCATCGCAGCAGAGAGCAACCGAGGAGCACCGACCATGTCCGATTCCATCAAGTCCGATCCCTCGACCACCGATCCCTCCACCACCGAGACGGCGGGACCGACCGAGACGACAGGCCCGACGGTCATCGAGTACGCAGACTACGACGGCAACGGCTACGACGAGTCCGTCCTGCTCGACACCGACGGAGACGGCCTCGGCGACACCATCGTCCAGGACTTCACCGAGGACGGTGAGGTCGAGACCATCGCCTACGACGCCGATGGTGACGGATTCAGCGAGACGAGCATGTCCGACCTCGACCAGGACGGCACCGCAGACACGGTCTTCGCCGACATCGACCAGGACGGGTCCCACGACTTCGCGATCTCCGACGTCGACCAGAACGGCATCCCCGACGGGTTCCAGATCCTCTGACAACGAGCATGAACTACGTTGGCGGCAGCGGGGTCCCATCTCCCGGATCACCTCGGTTCGAACCACTCTCCACACAAGACGAAAGGACCTGCACCGATGTCGATGCACTGGTGGCTGGCGATCGACTTCGGCACCTCCAATACGGCTGCCGCCTCCTATGAGCCGGGCTCGGGTGCCCCGCAGGTGGTGCCGCTGTCGCACACCAGCGACATCATGTCCTCCTCGGTGTATGCCGATTCCTACCGCAACATCGTGGTCGGAGAGGCGGCGGTGAACCAGGCGACCAACAACCCTGCCGCCTTCATCACCCACCCGAAACGCCACATCGCCGCCGGCACGGTACCCGTCGGAAACCTCGACCTCCCGCTCGAGAATCTCATTGCAGCCGTGTTGAATTCGGCCCTGAACCGCGCCTCGGAACGGCGCGGCGGCACCCGGCCGGCGCGGCTCATCCTGACCCATCCGGTCGCCTGGTCCCCGGAGGAGATCGATGTCCTGACCCGCGCCGCCGAACTGATCGGGTTCGATCGTGGTGCGGTCACACTGATCTCCGAACCTCGTGCCGCCATCGCCCACTACACGCGGGCGACCGCGGACCCGGGCTCGACCATCGTGTCAAAGCCCGGGCAGACGGTCGCGGTGGTGGATTACGGCGGCGGCACGTGCGATGTCGCAGTCGTCAAGATCGCCTCCGGCAACCCCGCTTCCGGCGACGGCGGTCCCATCGATCTGATCGCGCACGACGGCAACAACGGACTCGGCGGCAAGAATCTCGATGCCATGATCCGGCGGTGGGTCGACAAGCAGCTCACCTCGCGGGCACCGGACCTGCTGGAATACCTGCGCACCGGCGCCAACCTGACCACCAAGCGCGCCGTCGACGACAACATCCGGCGGGCCAAGGAGCTGCTGTCGGAGTCGCCGCGCGCCGTGATCAACATCAGCGCCGGTGGCCACGAGGCGATCCTCGAGCTCACCCGCGGCGAGTTCGAAGAACTGATCGCCCACAACGTCGACTCCGTGGTCGATCTGACCACCCGCACCCTGGCGCGGGCGGGTGCGGGCACAGACGTGCAGCTCTACCTGACCGGCGGTTCTTCCCGGGTGCCGCTGGTGCACCGCAGACTCGGAGAACTCGGTACCGTCGCCACCCTCGACAATCCGAAAACCGTTGTTGCACTGGGTGCGCTCGAGGCGATCGTCAACGAAGGTGGTGCCGTGGGCGCACCGACACCCTCGGTACCACCCGTCGCCCCGGTGCCGCTGTCGAAGCCCGCCACGCCGCCGCCGGCCCCCTGGGGAGCGCCGACGCCGCCACCGACGCCCGCGTCGAGTACACCGGCCTGGGGAGGCGGGCCGAACACGCCGCCCCCGATGCCTCCACCCGGTCCGTACGGCCGGCAGCCGTCGTACGCCTCGGGGCCTTCGCCCCAGTACGCCGCGGCATCCCAGTACGCCGCCGGCGGGGCCCCGAACCCGCACAACCCGACACCACCCAACCCGAACCGCAATCGCAACATCGCGATCATCGCTATCGGGGCGGTCGTGGTGTTGATCGTGGCCGGCATCCTGGGAGTGGCTCTCGCGAGTTCCGGCGACGACGACCCGGGACCCGGCCCCACCGCGTCGTCCGAGCCGTCCACGTCGTCGTCCGCAACGACCACCGAACGGGTCGAGCCGACCACCGACACCTCGACTGCCAATGCATCGTTGAACTCCGACGAACAAGCGCTGGCGGACGCCAACGTCGACCTCGTCGAGACCGATACCTGCGTATCCATCGACAGCATCGATTACGCACTCGCGAGCATCTTCTGCGAACCGACGCCGGCCGTTGCCGGCCAGGGCACGGTCGGCGCTCCCGCCAGCGCGATCGGACTCATCGAGGTCGTCGCCGACACCGACATCAAGGCCCTCGCAGAAGAGGAGCATGCCGCGAGCAACACCTCTGAGCTGTATTCGCGGGTGGTCGACGGCGATACGACGTATGCGTACTTCGACACCTTCGACGACGGCACGGTCGCGTACATTGTGTACTCGCCGGGCAACGGCACCGTCACCTGGTGGATGACCGACAGCACTGATCAGGCAGCGTTTGCCGAATGGCTCAAGTCCGCCGGGCTCTGCCTCTGCTGATGGGTGAGCGGTGGTTCGCCTGGAACCCGGCCGCGGCGATCGTCGGCGCGGTGGCAGCGATCCCCGCTGTGGTGGTGGCGTTCTCGGACATCGCCGCGGCCGCGGCGCTGGGGGTCGGGGTACTGCCCGCCGCCATCGTCGGGATCGCGCCGCTGCGCAGGCAACGAATCGTCCTGCTGCTCGCCGGACTGCTCATCGGGCTACCGATGATGCTCGGCTCACTGGTGGCACCACTACCCGTGGTGGCCGTGCCGGTGATCTTCGGGCTGGCCGTCGGAGCGGTGCTGCTGGCGGGTACCGCCCGGTTCGCCCGGCTGGGCGGACTCCTGATGACGCTCGCCGTACCCATGGTCGGTGTCGGGCTCAGCTACGACACGGTCGGCGAGTCCGCCGAGCTGACAGCACTCTTTGTCGGCGGCTCGGTACTGGTCTGGTTGTGCGCCATGGCCGTACCCGAACGCGAACCGGCCGCCGGCGATCAGCCCCCGGGGTCGCCCGGCCTCGGTTACGGGCTGCGTTTCGGAGCGGCGGGCGCGCTCGCCGCCACCATCGGGTTCGTCTTCGACTTCGACCACGTCGGCTGGGCGTGCGCCGCAGCACTGATGGTGATGAGACCGGTCCGCGACGTACAGCTCGCACGTATGACAGGTCGCGTCGTTTCGGTGGTCTCCGGCGGTGCGGTGGCGCTCCTGCTCATCGAAAGTGGACCGCCCGCAGCTGTTTTCGCGGCAGTGTTCCTTCTCGCGTTGTCGCTCGCATCGGCGACGCACGGATCGAGGTTCTATGTCACGCCGGCGTTCACCACGTTCTTCGTGATCATGCTGCTCGGGTTTTCCAATCCGGACGACGCGCCGTCCCGATTGTTCGAGCGGATCAACGAGACGCTGCTCGGGGTCGGTATTGCCCTTTTCTTCGGAATACTGCTGCCGCTGTTGCTCAGACCGCGACCCGCTCGGGACTGACCACCACATTCATCCCCTCACGGCACCGTCGAGGGAGCATTGCCCTCGAAGCCGTCATATGAGGCTGAATGTGGTGCGGACTATCTGCGAGTAGCGAGTCCGGTGGTCGGATCGACCTCGAGGATGCCGTTCGCGAACCGACTCTGGAAGATCTGCGTGAGCGGCCCGGCCAGAGTGCTCAGGGAGTCCTCGAGCGGAAGGCCGAGCACGCTTTCCCCGCCCTGCAACGCGAAGTTGAGCAACGACAGTCCACCGAGTGCATGCGCCCCACTCTCCGGGCTGAAGAAGACCGAGCCGTTCTGGAACTGCTGTACCGCACCCGTTCCCGACGGCGTTGCCTCGACCGGTCCCAGGACCGCCCCGAGCAGGCCGGAGCTACCACCGAGTTCGGAGAACTTGCCACCGATCGCCGCCTCCGCGAGTGCGAGCAACTGGCTCAGGGTGTCGCCGGTGGCGCCCGGAACGGACGGGGTCACCGGAGGGATTCCCGGCACGGCACCCGGAACCGGCACGGCGGGGGCGTTGGCCCCGACGCCGGACGGCGGCGCCACGATGGCCGGCTTGGTTTCCTGGCCCTGCACGGAGAAGAACGACGACCGCAGTTGGAGTTTGGTGCGCACCTCCTGCGCGGGAACCTCGACGGTGCCGCCGGTGCCGCTGATGCGGACCTTGGCCGCACGGCCGTTCTCGGCGCCCATCCCATAGGCCTCGATGACCTCGAAACCCGTGAGGGAACCGACGCCGAAGGCGGACGCGATGCTGTCGGAGGAGACCGCTGCCGTCCAGTCGTGGAACGGCGAGATCGCATCACCGTCATCGATGACCGCAGGAAAATCACGGCCGTCGGTGGCACCGCCGGTGGATGACGAGAACTCGGTGAAGGCCGGTTTGCCATCCGCTTTGTTGAGGACGATGCCCGCAGTCGCGTCGACTGCTGCATTCGAGCGTGGGTCCTCACCGCCGAAGCCGCCGTAGACCTGGGAGTTCTGGGTGTCGTCGATCGGTTTGCTGATGTCGATCGAGGCGAGTGCATAGGTGCGGGCAGCAACGGCTTGTGCCTTGAGCGCCTCGGCACCCCCTTCTTCTGCCCAATTCAGGTAGATCTCTCTGGGCAGCACGCCTTTGACGTAGTCGTCGAGGGGCAACACATTGATCACGCGCCCTCCGTCGAGGCCGAGTGAGCCCCGGAACGTCGTGTTGGAACCACACATCTTGAGGAGTTCGGGGCCGGGGCGTGAGGGCCCCGGGGTGATCGGTGAGACCAATGGCCTCGGTAGTTCCACCGACTGCACGGCGCCCCCGCCGCATCCGGCGGTGATGGTGGCGGTGGAACCCGACAGACTCACGGCCTGTCCGGGCGCCACCACCACATCACCAACTTTCAAACCGGCGTCCGCGAAGACATTGACCGACGTCTCACCTGTGAGAATGACCGAGACGTCGACGTTGTCCACCTTCCCCGCGGTGGTGCCGCCGTAGTAATGACTCAGTATCTGAGTCGAGGTCCAGCCTTGTTTTGCGTAGCCGAACGCACCCCACTGGCCCATCCCGCGACCATGCCCGTTGCCATGCCCTATCAGCGTGACCTCACCGCCGACGGTGAGAGACACATCCGAATCGACTGCCTGGGGTACGGCCCAGACAGCAGCTCCCGCGGCGAGGATCAGGGCCACCCCGGCAGCAGCCGGTCTGCGCAGCCGGGCACCATACGCAGCCCGGCCCCCGATGGGTCGAGTTGTGTACAGCCCTGGAATACGCGGCATGGGTGTCCCTTCTCGAGTTCGCCCACGGTCGACGCACGCACGCGACAGCCGCGATATGTGACTAGTGGGACTCAAGTGACAGTAGTGGCTCAATTTGAGTCACATAAGCCCCACCCGATAACAACCGCATCACAAGTTTCACGCCACGCCGAGCGGGGTCGTGGACTTCGAGCCGCACAACGGACACGCTTTCGAAGTCTGACAAGTCGATGGGGAAGTCGACATCTGCCTGGACGCCTCCTTCGGCGTGCCCGGCCGATGGCGGTGAAGACCACGAACCACCAGGTGCGACATATCAAGGAGAACCACGTGCGCTACCGCCGACCGAAGCCATCGATCATCCTTGGCACGGTTGCCGCCGTTGTGGTCGCGAGTCCGCTCGCGGTCCTGATCGGCGGCAGCGCGCCGACGATCGCCGTCGACCCGAGTGAGCCACCCGCCGCGTCGGCGTTGACGCCGACCACGATCAGTCAGGTAAGCCTGGACGACGTACCGACGATCGTCCTCAACCTGGTCAAGTCCGGTCTCGCCGACGCCGGGGTCACCCTTCCGCCGATCGATGTCTCCGGCATCGATCTCCCTGACATCCCGCTGCAGATCCCGCCGGGCCTGATCCCGACCGAGCTCCTGCCGGCGCTCCCGTCGACCACCGCACCGGGCGCGCCCGGCGGAACGACCACACCGCCGGGGACCACCGCACCGGAAACGTCACCGAGCACCGATGCGCCTGCAGGTACCCCTGAGGGCGCGATCGTCAAAGAGGTGAGTCAGGACAACCCGTTCTCGATGGTGGGCCTGACGTGGGAAGGCGTGGCGAACACCACCGCCTATGTCCGGGCGAAGAAGCCCGACGGCACCTGGGGGCCGTGGATCTCCGCCGACAAGGCCGACGGTGTCAGCGAAAAGGATCCCAACAAGCAGGGCACCGAGCCCGTCTGGGTCGGCCGCACGAACCTCGTCCAGATCGCAGTCACCGACAACGGCGTCGCAGCACCGGGCGCGACGAACACCGCCCCCGCGCAGTCCCCGAGCCCGGCAGAGTCGACCGGCTCGGCATCACCGACCGGCCCCACCACATCGACAACCTTCACGACACCACCGGTACCCAAACGCACCGACACCTCGGTACCCACCTCGACCGTCACCTCCGGCGAGGTTGTGCCGCAGGCATTCACACCCAAGCAGGAACCGATGCTGACCACGACCGGAGCCCCTGGCGCCGACCCGCTGCAGCAGGCGGTGTCGACGCTCAGCGCAGCCCTGATCTCACCCGGCACAGGTTCGGCCGAGGGCGCGCAGGCCCCGGCCGACCCGGCTGCGCCGGTGGACCCGGCAGCACCGCTTGCGCCCGAAGCACCTGCGGCCCCGGTACTCCCGGGAATCCCGGCACCGACGGGTGAACCCCAGGTCATCACCCGCGCCCAGTGGGGTGCCGACGAATCGATGCGCTGCTCCGAGCCGACGTACGATCCGGAGCTCAAGGAGACCGTGGTGCACCACACCGCAGGCACCAACGACTACACCCGCGAGCAGTCCGCAGAGATCGTGCGCGGAATCTACGCGTATCACGCACAAACGTTGGGCTGGTGCGACATCGGCTACAACGTGCTCGTCGACAAGTACGGCCAGATCTTCGAGGGCACCTTCGGCGGACTGGACAAGAACGTCCAGGGCACCCACACCGGAGGCTTCAACGACGAGACGATGGGCCTGTCGCTCATGGGTAACCTCGACGAGATCGCCCCGACGCCGGAGATGATCAACTCGGCCGGTACCTACCTCGGCTGGCGGCTGCGCCTGGCCGGTAAAGACCCGAACGGGACGGGCTCGGTGGTCTCTCGCGGTTTCGACGGCGGCCTGTATGCCGCAGGTGAAACCGCGACCCTGCCGATCATCAGCGGCCACCGGGACTTCTACAGCACCGCCTGCCCGGGGCAGTACGGATACGAGGCGCTGCCCCAGATCCGCGCGATCGCAGCAGGTGCGGGCGCCTTGCCCGTCGCGCCGGCACCGGCCCCGGAGGTCCTCTCGACCACCGATCAGGGCGCCATCGCACAACAGTGGGTCGCGACCGGCGGACCCACCGGCACCCTGGGCAACGCGACGACCGTCGAGCAGACCACACCCGACGGCACCGCGAAGTACGCCGACTTCGAGAACGGCAAGATCTACTGGTCCGAGGCGACCGGCGCGCAGGTCATCCAGGGCGCCATCGCCAAAGCCTGGGGCGCACTGGGATTCGAGAACTCCTCACTCGGGTTGCCGACCTCGCCTGAGACCACGGGTCCTGACGGCGTGAGTCAGACGTTCCAGGGCGGAACACTGTTCTTCAACCTCATCACCGGGATCGTCCAAGTGCTGCGGACCTACGTCGACGAGTTCACCAACAGCTACAACGAACAGCGCGGTACCCCTGCACCGGCACCGGCACCCACCACAGCGCCCGCCGGCTGACCCGATCTTGGTGGCTTCTGGCGAGCGCGACCTGCGGGTTTGCTCGCCAGAACCCACCACTTCCGGGGGGTCAGAACCAGCGGGCGAGGACCTGTCCGACGCCGCCCTCGTTGTTGCCGGGCGCGACCTCATCGGCCGCGGCCAGCGCCGCGGGGTGACCGTGTGCCATCGCGAAACCTCTGGTGGCCCAACGCAACATCTCGACGTCGTTCGGCATGTCACCGAAGGCTACGGACGCGTCGACGGGCAGGCCTCGTAGCTCGGCCAGAGTGGTCAGGCCATGGGCCTTGCTGACCCCGGGGGCCGAGAGCTCGATCAGCCCGTTGTCGGTCGAGAAGGTGACGTCGGCGATGTCGCCGACCACTGCGGTCAGTCGCCTCGCCATCTCGTCACTGCTCATGTCGGGTCGGCGCACCAGCATCTTGACGGCGTTCTCCGACAACACATCTGCTTCGTTCATCTCGATGTGGTCGGGATTGAGCCAGGCATGCTGGTAGCCCGCTGTCGCGACGAACGGAGGGGTCGCGGCGTCGTGGGCACTGCGGCCGACCCGCTCGACGGCCAGCCCACAACCGGGGATCTGTTCGTACGCGAGCTCGGCGAGCTTGGTCAGTACCTGTGGACCGAGGGTCGCCGAGTGCAGGATGGTGTCGTTTGCGGTGTCGTAGACGATGGCCCCGTTGGCACACACCGCCAGCGGCTGCACGTCGATCTGGTCGGTGATCTCGGCAATCCACCGCGGTGGGCGGCCGGTTGCGATCACGAACGTGGCCCCGGCGGCGGTCGCCTTGCTGATCATGGTGCGGACGAGCTCCGGAACGACGTTGTTGTCATCGATCAGTGTGCCGTCCACATCACTGGCGATCAGCGTCGGCGGCCCGACGAACTCTGGTTGCGGCATTCACCCATCTTGCCGTTTGTCCCGCCGGGCAGCCGCATCGGCCACGTCGAGGGCGTCGGCCTCGGCCAGTGTCGGAGCGCCACCACCGAGACGGGACGGCACCCAGAAGGCGCCCGCCGGGTGCTCGCCATACTGCTGCTGCACCGCGAGCAGCAGCTGCTTCATCGTTGTGCGCAGCCGTTTTGTCAGTTCGACCGCATCGTCGCCGGCCCCGGCATGCGGGCGGATGGGTTCGCCGAACTGGACGATGATCGGGGTCTTGGTACGGCCCAGGTGGCGGGGTTGGCCCTTGGTGGCTATGCGTTGAGCACCCCAGACGATGACCGGGACGATGGGCACCTCGGCATCGAGCGCCATCCGCGCGGCACCCGTCTTGAAGTCCTTGATCTCGAAACTGCGACTGATGGTGGCCTCGGGATAGACGCCGACCACCTCGCCATCGCGGAGGGTCTCGACGGCGAGCAGATAGGCCTGCGCTCCGGCGGCGCGATCGACAGGCACCGTACGGGTGTGTTTGATCAGGAACCGCATGATCGCGATCTTCTGCATCTCGGCCTTGATCATGAACCGCACGCGCCGTCCCCGACGTTGCACGCCGAGCGCTGCGGGCAGGAAGTCCAGATAACCGGTGTGGTTGATCGCCAGCACGACGCCTCCGGTCGCCGGCAATTTCTCTACGTCGATGAAGGTGATCTTCAGCCCCTGCGCCTTGGTCAGCGCGTGGGCGGTGATCTCCAGTGCCCGGAAGACGGGTTCCATGCCGACGAGCCTAGTTCAGCGGCAAAGAACCCGTCTCCGCGCGTTCTCACTTCGAGCGTGCAGACATGACCTCGGACCACCAGTCCTGCAGGGGACTCGGATCAGGCCAGACCACAGCAGAGTTCTCTTCCAATCGTTCACCTCCTACCTTGTACCGAAACAGCCGAACATCAACAGCTTTCGGGCACAGGTCAGTCCGGAGACGTCGAGACCGGATCGATGGACCGCATCGTGTCGGCGTGTGCGATCTCGATTCGTCGCGGCTTGGCCCGCTCCGCGACCGGAATGGTCACTGTCAGCACGCCGTTCGCATAGTCGGCGCTGATGCCTGCGGTGTCGATGTTGTCGCCGAGGGTGAGCTGGCGCCGATAGGAGCCGTAGAAGCGCTCGCTGGAGAGCCACTCGACCGATTCCTCCGACCTCGACGACCGGTGGGCGGTCAACGTCAGGGTCCCGTTGTCGACGCTCACGTCGACCGAACCCGGGTCGACTCCTGGCAGGTCAGCGGTCAGAACGTAGTGGTCATCGACCTTGTACAGGTCCATTGGCATGAAACGGGGCGTCCTCGTCGAACCGATCTGCTGACCGGCCAGCAGACCTCGGGCGAGGGAATCCACATCACTGAACGGGTCGAAACGCAGCACAGCAACCCACCTCCATCTCCTCACTCGGGCCCGCCACCGTGGCGGGCGACCAATCACTGTGCGATTACTTTTTTAGCACTCGACGCCTTGGACTGCCAATACCTGCGCGCAACTTTTTTTCATCGAGTTCTGCACTCGCACAGCGGGTTCGACGCAACGTCACCTTCGTGGGGTTCCTCGGCGACCGCAGCCCACCGTCCGCGCGCACGGCAAAGATCACCATCTGGTCGACGGGCACACAGAATGTGCAAATATGGAGTTCGCCGGTTCAACTAGCAGCCGCGTGCGTTCGGCGCGACCTCGTCGGCGGACGTGTTGTGCACATGCCAGCCGAGCAGGGGGGTATCGATGGATTCGATCGACGGGCTCTCACCGACCGTCCGTGACAGCAAAGACGTCCCGGGCAGCGGGTTGACGATCGCCGCCGACCGCACCGGCGGTCTGGTCGTGCTGACCGTCCGGGGCAGCATCGACATACTCACGGTGCCGCAATTGGCGGACGCGGTTCGAGAGGCGATGAGCGGGGTTCCGGCGGCGTTGATCATCGACATCACCGCGGTCGACTTCCTGTCGTCGGCCGGTATGGCTGCTCTGGTCACGGCACATGAGAACATCGCGCCGACGAGCCGATTCGGTGTCGTCGCAGACGGTCCGGCCACCGCGCGGCCTATGCGGCTGGTCGGTTTGGATGAAACGATCACCATATATTCGACCGTGGACGAAGCTGCTGTTGAGTTCGCCGAAGAACGTGACGATCCGTACTCCGCATAAAAGGAGCTGCTCATGGGTACCAGTGGTGCGTGGGTGCCGATTTAATCATGACCAACTCGCCGACCGAGGGCCTGCATCTCACGTATTCCGACGTGAGTGCGGATCCGATGTCGGCCACACAATTGCGCCAGCTCCTCGCGGAGTGGCTGGCGCAGCACGTTCCCAGCGCCGGCGACCGCGCGGACGCCATCACACTCGCGGCCTACGAGGCCTTGGCGAACGCAGTGGAGCACGCGTATGCCGATCGTGACGATCCGGGCACGATGACACTGCGCGCCACCTATCATCCCGCTGACCAGCAACTTCATGTCACTGTGCAAGACCAGGGTCATTGGCAGGAGCCGGCCCCGACCACCAGCCGGCTGCGCGGACGCGGGATCCCGCTGATGCAGGCGCTGTCCGACCACCCCCGGATCAAGCCGGGTCCCGACGGCACCATCGTCAACCTCGAATGGAACCTCGCCCAGCCTGTCGAAGACTGAGCCCGGTCGGCTCGAGGGGTCAGCCGGCCTGTCCGTCCTTCGCTGCCGCAGCTCGCCTCGCTGCCTTCTCCGCCTGCTCGTCGGCATCCATCTGGTCGGCCTCTTCGAGAGTCGGTGCACCGCCTCCCAAGCGCGCAGGAACCCAATACGCTCCGGGCGGATACGGGCCGTACGTCTCCTGCAGAGTGCGTAATTGCTCACTCATGACCTGATGTAGGCGCAAAGTCACCTCGGCCGGATCGCCGCTCGACTCGACCGGCTCTGCGACGCCGATCGAGATCGGGGTGTTGGTCCTTCCCAGCCGCTTGGGGTGGCCCTTCGTCCACACTCGCTGCGCGCCCCAGATCACGGTCGGGATGATCGGGACCCCCGCTTCCTGCGCCATCCGGGCGGCACCGGACTTGAAGGCCTTGATCTCGAAGCTCCGACTGATGGTGGCCTCGGGATAAACACCGACCAGCTCGCCACGCTGCAGGTATTCGACCGCGGCGCGATAGCTGTCGGCCCCGGCCGCGCGGTCGACGGGGATGTGTTTGAGGCTGCGCATGATCGGACCGCTGATCTTGTTGTCGAAGACCTCCTTCTTCGCCATGAACCGGACTTTGCGTTTGCCCTGGAGAAACGCGGGTAATCCGGCATAGGTGAAGTCGAGGTATCCGGTGTGATTCACCGCGATCACCGCGCCTCCGGTCTTCGGTACGTTCTCGACCCCTGACACCGTGAATTTCAGTCCTTCAGCCGCCCACAGCGAACGTGCGACGGCGATGACAGTGTCGTAGACCGGTTCCATGCTGCGAGCTTAGCGTTGGCTGACACCCGACTCCCATCAACTGGTCGATACTCTGGTGGACGTTCTAGGCACCACAATTTTGGAGGCAACACGTGCAGGTCACGAGCGTTGGGCACGCGGGATTCCATATCCAGACAGCAGCAGGATCAATTCTGTGCGACCCGTGGGTGAACCCTGCGTACTTCGCCTCATGGGTGCCTTTCCCCGACAACACCGAACTCGACTGGACCTCGCTGGGCAACTGCGACTACCTGTACGTCAGTCACCTGCACCGCGATCACTTCGACGAGCAGAACCTGCGCGATCACGTGAACAAGGACACCACCGTGCTGCTGCCCGATTACCCGGTCCCCGACCTCAAGCGCGAGCTCGAGAAGCTCGGGTTCCACAAGTTCGTCGAGACCGAGGATTCGGTGAAGACGACGGTCACAGGTGACAAGGGCAGCCTCGAGATCATGATCGTCGCGCTGCGGGCGCCGGCAGACGGACCCATCGGCGACAGCGGCCTGGTGGTCAGCGACGGCGAGACCACCGTCTTCAACATGAACGACGCCCGGCCGGTCGACCTCGACGTCATCGCCGACCAGTTCGGCCACATCGACATCCACCTGCTGCAGTACTCGGGTGCCATCTGGTACCCGATGGTCTACGACATCCCGAAGCGATCGAAAGCCAACTTCGCCGCGCAGAAGCGGCAGCGCGGCATGGACCGTGCGCGGTCGTACATCGAGCAGGTCGGCGCCACCTGGGTCGTGCCCTCGGCAGGCCCGCCGATGTTCCTGGACGACGAACTGCGCTACCTCAACGACATCGAGAACGATCCCACCTGCATCTTCCCTGACCAGGAGACCTTCCTCGATCAGATGAAGGAACACGGCACCGACGACGGCGTGAAGCATCGCGGACTGATGATGGTCTCCGGGTCGACGGTCGACCTCACCGGATCTCAGCTGAACGAGATCTCACACCCATACCCGCCGGAGCAGGTGTTCGGGGAGAACAAGGCCGCGTACCTGGAGAAGATGGCCCAGAAGTTCGCGCCGGTGATCGCCGCCCAGAAGGCAACGTGGGCACCTGCACAGGGTGATCCGCTGCTGGCCCCGCTCAAGGAGCTGTTCGAGCCGATCATGGCCCAGAGCGATCTGATCTGCGACGGCATCGGCTACCCGGTCGGTCTGGTGATGGGCGACGAGACCGTGGTCCTCGACTTCCCCAACCGCACCGTGCGCGAGCCCAAGGAGAAAGAGGGCAAGTACCGCTACGGTTTCCGGATCGCACCCGAACTGGTCCGGACCGTGTTGCGCGACAACGAACCCGACTGGGTCAACACGATCTTTCTCTCGACCCGTTTCACCACCTGGCGTATCGGCGGGTACAACGAGTTCCTCTATACCTTCTTCAAGTGCCTGACCGACGAACGAATTGCGTACGCGGACGGCTGGTTCAGCGAAGCGCACGATGATTCATCGTCGATTGAGAAGGACGGCTGGAAAATTCAGCGCCGGTGCCCACACCTCAAAGCCGATCTGAGCAAGTTCGGGGTCATCGAGGGAGAGAAGCTCACCTGCAATCTGCATGGCTGGTCGTGGGACCTGACCAGTGGTCGGTGCCTGACGTCGAAGGGTCACGAACTCCGTAGCGCCAAGATCGACTAGCTCGCACACAAACCCAGCGGCTTCAGGCAAAACCAGGTATTGCAGAACCTGGGTTTGCCTGGAGCGCATGGGTTTACAGAACAATCGTCAGGAGCGTGCGGATGACCTGGACCGACACCCACGTCCATCTCGTGGACTTCCTACAGCGACCGGCTCCCATCGACGATCTGATCGACGCGTTGAGGCAGGGCGGCGCCGATCGGGCCGTTGTTTTCGGGTTGCCGCTGAAGAAGAAGTGGTCCACCGCCGAGCCGATGAAGCCCGATTACTACCTCGATGACAACGCACCCTGCCACTACCATTCTCTGACAGACGTTCTCGTGCTCGATGCCTCGGCCGGCTTCGACGACGCAGGCATGCCGGTCGCACCACTGATCTGCGGCTTCGATCCGACGGACCGGCTCGCGGTCGATCACCTCGACGCGGTGTGGTCCCGATCAGACCGCTGGGCGGGTGTCGGTGAAGTGTTGCTGCGCCACGACGATCTGACGAACCTCACCTTGGGCGAGACACCGGTTGCCGACCACGCCGCGATGGACGGGATCTTCGATTTCTGCGCGCAGCACGACGTCCCGATCTCCATCCATCACGACTCCAGTTCAGCCGGTCGTCCGTCAGCGCACGAGTATGTCCAACCATTCGAGAACGCGATCTCCAGACATCGACAGACCGCGATCGTGTGGTGCCATGCCGGGGTCTCCCGCCGCGTCCGTCCCGATGACCAGTTGGATCTCGTGGAGAAACTGGTCGATGACAATCCGAATCTCACCGTCGAACTGTCCTGGGTATTGCTCGACTCGATCGTTCCGAATGGCACCCTGCGGGACGACTGGCGCGACCTCATCTGCCGTCATCCGGAACGGTTCGTCCTGGGTTCGGACACCGTCGCGGACCCCGCGATCGTGCGCGACCGCAGTGTGCAGGCTGCGCAGGTACTCGACGGACTTCCCGATTCGGTGGCCCGGCAGGTGGGTGCCGATAACGCCACCGCGCTCTGGTTCTGATCGCATCTCCTACAAATACACCCCAACGAGTCATATGCACACGTTTTTCAACGTGTGCATATGACTGAACTGTGTGCTTTTGTGGCGCAGCAGTTTTCAGGCGGCGCCGTTCTCTGCGAGCAGGGCCAGTCGGTGGAGACACTCCTTGAGCCGCGGGGACGTGGCCAGGCGTTGCGCGTTGGTCGGGATCCATTTCACGGGCGCGGTTTCCGCGAACTCGTCCATCGTCAGCAGTGACCCGTTGGCCGACTTCTCCACGTGCACCTTCACTCGCGCGGTGCCGGCGGGCCAGCCGTGGGCAGACAGTTCGAGGTGTCCGGCCGAAGACTGGAGCGAGACCGTCTCGTCGTTGAGCAGGACGGGCCAGACCCCCACCGAGTGATGGATCTTCGAGCCCTCCTGGGGCCAGTTGCTGTCGACGTCGCGGATGCGGGAGGCACCGACCACCCAGGACGAGTACAGCCATCCGTTGGACAGGATCGACCACACCTGGGCAGGGGTCGCAGAGGTCTCGTGAGTCACGCCGATCATGAGGTGTCCTTTCGTCAGTTGTTGAGCAGATCGATCGTCTTGCCGGTGATGAAGCGGCGCGGTAGTCCGCGCACACCTCGGGAGGCGAGCGCCGCCCGCGCCGCGTTACGGCCGCAGGTCCCGTGCACTCCCCCACCCGGATGCGCAGACGCCCCACCCAGGAAGAGTTGGGCCACCGGGGTTTCCGCACGCCCGAGCCCCGGGGATGGGCGAAAGATGAGCTGCTGGTAGAGCTGCGAGGTTCCGCCGTTGACCGCACCGGCAAAGAGATTTTCGTCCGCAGCGCTCAGGTCCGCCGGGGTTTGCAGATGACGCCCGACGATCAGTTCACCGAAACCGGGCGCATGGGCTTCCAGTACGTCGTCGACACGACCTGAGAGCACTTCCGCGGACTCTCTATCGGCGACGTCGCGGGGCAGATGCGTGTACGCCCAGGCGCTTTCGGTTCCGGCCGGAGAGCGGCTCGGATCAGAAGTGGTCATCTGACCGAAGAGCAGGAACGGCGTCTGCGGGACGACGCCGGTGTTGAGGTCTGCCATCCACTGGATCATGCCGCGCCGGTCTGCACCGAGGTGAACCGTACCTGTTCGTCCGAGATCGGCGCAGTTCCAGGGAATCTTGTCGCCCAGGGCGTAATTGACCTTCACGACCGGGGCATCCCACTCGAAGTTCTCGAGATCGGCCAGCACCCGGGCGGGTACCGCGTCTGCGGGTAGCAGGTCCCGGTACAGCGTGGGCGCCGCCACGTCGGCGATCACGGCGTGCCGCGCACCCCATCGTTCCCCATCTGCCGTCCGGACGCCGGTGGCCTTCCCGGACCCGACGTCGATTCCGGTCGCCCGGCAGTCGGTGACGATCCGGACGCCACCGGCTTCACATCTGCGGACCAGCGCGTCGGTCAGGGCTCCGGCTCCTCCCACCGGCACGGGGAAGCCGGTGTCCTGAGCCAGCATCGTGAGCAAGTAGCCCATCACGCCGCTGCCGGGCGCATCGAGTGGGATGTCCGCGTGCATCGCGTTGCCGAGGATCGCCAGGCGCGCCTGTTCGCTGTGGAACAGTTCGGTGACCATCCGGTTCGCGGGCAACAGCAGAAAGCGCGCAAAGCGCAGAGAACCTCCGACACCGAGGGCACGCAGCAGGGCCGCCGGCCCGCGCACCGGCGGGAACGGGCCGAACAGCGTGTCGATCACGGCCGATCGGACCGACTGCCACTGCTCGACCAGCTGCAACCAGGTCTCGCCGTCCCGCTTGTCGTACTGCGCGAAGTGCGCTGCCGTGTCGGCGACATCGTGGTGGACCACCACCGCGTCCCTGTCGCCCGGTCCGGCCGGATGACCGAACGGAATGGGTGCGTGACTCCACCGCAGCCCATACGACTCGAGGTCGAGTTCCCGGAACGCCGGCGAAGACACGGCGAGGGGGTGGAAGGCGCTGAACAGATCGCTGGTGTAGCCGGGAAAGAGCTCAGCGCTGCGCACGGCACCTCCGACGTGCGGCTGCGCTTCGAGGACGGTGACGTCCCATCCCGCGTCGGCCAGGTTGGCTGCGGCGACCAGGCCGTTGTGCCCGGCACCGATCACCACGGCGTCAGAGGTTGTCATACCTGCCTGGGTAGCCGAGTGCGCCGCGATTAAACACCGAACACTGGGTATACCCACCAGATGCCCCGTCACCGCACTCCCGACGCCGCCCGCACCTTGTTCTACGACCAGACTGTCGTGGTCACCGGGGCGGGCTCCGGGATGGGCCGATCCCTCGCGCAGCAGTTGGCCTCGTCGGGTGCCGCGCTTGCTCTCTGCGACATCGACCCCGGCGGCCTCGAGGAAACCGCCGCCCTCTGCCGTTCCAGGGCTCGTCGGGTCGCCACGACGATTGTCGACGTCGCCGATCGGCATGCGGTTTCGTCCTTCGCCGACGACGTGGTGGCCACGATGGGGGTTCCTCTTGCCGTCTTCAACAATGCCGGACAGACGGCGGTGATCGATGTCGCGTCCGAATCCCACGACGTCGGCCGACGCGTCTTCGATGTGAACTTCGGCGGGGTACTCAACGGCACCAAGGCGTTCCTGCCTCATCTGCGTCGCAGCGACCGCGGCCACATCGTCAACACCTCGAGCGCCTTCGGACTCGTCGCGTCACCGATGCAGAGTTCCTACTCTGCGTCGAAGTTCGCGGTACGCGGGTTCACGGAGGCTCTGCAGCACGAACTCGCGATCTCCGGTTCGGGGGTCCATGCGCACCTGGTGTACCCGGGTGCAGTCAACACCGCCGTCGCCCGGGACGCAGTCTTTCCTGACACACAGGTACAACGTTGGGTGATAAAGGCATTCGATGACATCCTGCCGGCGTCGAGTCCCGAGGGAGCAGCGCGAGCCATTCTCTCCGGGGTTGCCCAGGATCGGCGCCGGATCGTGGTCGGTCTCGACGGCCGGCTCATCGACCTCACCTGGCGGCTGACCGGCGGTGCCTACGAACGCCTCGGCGGACTTGTTCTGAAGCCACTCTTGTCCCGGATCATCGGCCGCGGGCAGTGAATCGCAGGACCCCGGCCCTCGGTGAGCTGGGCGTTTGAGTGCCGACCCGCGAGGGTATTGCCCGTTCGTGTCTGCACTCTGGTCTGCCCGGGTCCCTGTTGAAGCGCCGTCACGACCGGCGGAGGATTCGCGCTACGAGTGCGTCGTGGTCGGCGGCGGGATCACCGGCGCGACAACGGCGGTATTGCTGGCCCGGGCCGGACTTCGGGTCGCGCTGCTCGAAGCACGCCACATCGGCGCAGCCGCCACCGGCAACACGACCGCGAAGCTCAGTGTGCTGCAGGGGACCCGACTGTCGATGATCTCCCGGAAACAGTCGGCCGACACCGTCCGGGCCTACGTCGACGCGAACCTCGAAGGGCAGCGCTGGCTACTCGCCTTCCTCCGCGACAAGGGTGTCGCGCACCAGGTCCAGACGGCTTACACCTACGCCCAGTCCGCCGACGGCGACAAGACCGTCGAGGAGGAACTGCGGGCGGCTCGCCGCGTGGACCTGCCCGTACGCCACATCGCCCGACTCGACGTCCCGTTCCCCGCGCGCTCGGCGGTGGCGCTCGACGACCAAGCCCAGTTCGATCCCATGGACGTGCTCGCCGCGTTGATCGCTGACGCCGTCGCCCACGGCGCCGACATCTACGAGAACACCCGCGTGGTCACCGTGCGACGCAGGCACGGCGATCAGGTCTTGCACACCGCGCAGGGTGAGGTGCGCGCACAATCTGTTGTCCTGGCCACCGGGACACCGATTCTCGATCGCGGCGCATTCTTCGCCAGACTCCATCCGCAGCGATCCTATGCAGCGGCCTTCGACGTCTCCGAACCCCTCGCGGAGGGCATGTATCTGGCGGTGGACAAGCCGTCACGATCGCTACGGACGACTCCCGGCGAGAGCGGTCCCCTGCTCCTCACCGGTGGAGCCGGCCACACCGTAGGCCGGGCGCGTTCCGAACGTGCGCTGGTCGACGACCTCATCGACTGGACCACAAAGCATTTCCCTACGGCACGATTGCGGGCTCGCTGGTCCGCCCAGGATTACACGCCCATCGACGAGCTTCCGTTCGTGGGTCAGCTCGCGCCCGGCTACGGAGACATCCAGGTGGCGACCGGCTTTGCGAAGTGGGGCATGACCAACGGAGTGGCCGCTGCCCTGTCGATGTCGGGGCGCATCCTGGGCAACGCGCCACAGTGGGCCCCGGTCTTCGACCCCTCGCGACCGAAACAGCTGTTCGGGCTACCGACTGCAGCGGTCATCAACAGTGAGGTCGGATTCGAAATGGCCAAGGGCTGGGCGGGAACTGCGCTCAGGTCACTGTTGCCGGGCGGAGAAACACCACCAGAGGGACAGGGTGTGGTTCGTCGGCATGGCGCTCGACCGGTGGGTGTCTGCACGGTCGACGGTGCCCAGCACAGTGTTTCGGCGGTCTGCCCCCACCTCTTCGGGATTTTGGAATGGAATGACGCCGAGAGGAGTTGGGACTGCCCGTTGCACGGCTCCCGATTCAGCTACGACGGGGCACTTCTCGAAGGACCGACCACGCGGTCGCTTCACCGACCCGACTGAGCCGGATCACCGGTCGAACAAAAGGAGACGCAACTCTTCAAGAAAGTTGCGTGCCCGACACCTACTTCGACAGTTCGATGGCGACCAAACGCCCATCTCGCTGTGTCTCGCCCTCGTGCACCGCGACCAGAGAGGTCAGCGTCTGCAGGACGTGCCAACCAAAACCCTGCTGCACCAACGCGTTGTCAGCCGGAAACCAGGACCGGATGATCGCGTGGAATTTCTGATCCGCAGCGGTCAGGGCAACCGTCAGCTCAGCATCCGCCGAAGCTCCTGCGATGATCGTCATCGCGGCCTCGTCGACCGCCAACTTGATGTCGGCGACCTCGTCGAGCGAGAAGTCCGCCAGGACCGCAAGGGTCTCGGCGATGGCCCTGATCATCGGCACCTGGGACCTGTCGGCCGGGACACGAATGTTCACCGGTGCCTCTGCGGCCTCGTCGATATGCATCACACCACCCATCACCACTTCGGTCCCCCTTCAGCGGGCAGAATACCTTGCCGCATCCGCCGCTCATCGGTCATGATCGACATACACTCGACCCTCTCGTAGTGCGGTCTTCGGACGTGTACCCCACTGCCCCGGGCTCTAAGCACCGCCCGCGGAGTGGCTCGAGACGCGGTCGCCTCATTGCAGAAATACATTGGCATCACCCGCCGCATCGCTTCCCAACTCATCCCGGAGCTTCGCAAGGGTGCTCGAAAGTATTCGGGAGACGTGCATCTGAGAGATCCCCATCTGCTTCGCGATCTCGGTCTGCGTCTGCGAACCGAAGAAGCGCAGCACCAGGATTCGGCGCTCGCGCTCACCGAGCTTCGCCAATGCAGGCCTGATCGCCACGTAACTCTCCACATGGTCGTACTCGGGATCCTCCGCGCCGAGCGTCTCCAGTAGCGGGGCGCCTATCTCGTCGTCGGCGGCGCCGGAGTCGGTCGAGAGGGCCTGGTACGCACCGCGGGCGAGCAATCCTTCTGTCACCTCGGCGACATCGAGATCCAGCTCCGCGGCGATCTCGCTCGCCGATGGTGAGCGGCCCAGCCTCTGCGACAGATTCTCGGACGCGTCGCTGATCGACTTGTGGAGTTCTTTCAAGCGCCGCGGAACGCGCGTCGCCCAGGCTGCATCCCTGAAGTGGCGCCGGACCTCACCCATGATGGTCGGCACCGCGAACGAGACGAACTCGGAGCCGTGCGCCGGGTCGAATCGGTCGACGGCGTTGACGAGACCCAGTCGGGCCACCTGGACGAGGTCATCGTGATTCTCTCCGCGGCCGCTGAAACGCCGCGCGATGTTCTCCGCCAGAGGCAGACACCGGGTGATGACCTCTTCGCGCAAGCGCTCACTCTGCGTGCTGTCGTCCGGCAACTCCCGCAGGCGTCCGATCGTCGCGACCACATCTGAATAGTCGTCGGAGACCCGTGACCTGGGTTTGGCTCGCTCCAACACGGTCCTATCTGCGCGTAGTGAATCTGGCCTGCCCGGAGTACCCCAACCGATGCGTACCTCAAACACAACCTTGTCACGTTCTCATTCACGCATGCGCACATGGTTGTCGCCCCGTGCCCGTGGGTACGTCGACACCTGAGCAATCACCCACGTGAAAGGGGCGCAACATGCGAGCAGTGACCTGGCAGGGAAAGCGCGATGTGCGGGTCGAGACCGTACCCGACCCGAAGATCGAAGAGCCGACCGATGCCATCATCGAGATCACGACCACCAACATCTGTGGCTCGGACCTTCACCTGTACGAAGTCTTCGGACCCTTCATGAGTCCTGGGGACATCCTCGGCCACGAACCCATGGGCAGAGTCGTCGAGGTCGGATCGGCGATCAAGAACCTCGAAGTCGGCGACCGTGTCGTCATCCCGTTCCAGATCGCCTGTGGCAGTTGTTATATGTGCGATCACGCGCTACCCACCCAGTGCGAGACCACCCAGGTCACCTCAGAGGGACGCGGTGCCGCCCTGTTCGGCTTCTCGCAGCTCTACGGTTCGGTACCGGGCGGCCAGGCCCAGTTCTTGCGCGTGCCGCACGCCGACTTCACCCACATCAAAGTGCCGGAGGGACCGCCGGATTCACGCTTCGTCTACCTGTCGGATGTACTTCCCACCGCGTGGCAGTCCGTGGAGTACGCCAACATCCCGGACGGTGGGTCGGTGACGGTCCTCGGTCTCGGGCCGATCGGCGACATGGCGGCACGGATCGCGGCACACAAGGGCTACCACGTCACGGCAGTCGACCTGGTCCCGGAGCGACTCGAACGCGCGCGGGCCCGCGGGATCGACACCATCGACTTGTCAGAGAACGACGACATCGGTGCGATCATGCGCGATCGCACCGACGGCCGTGGACCGGATTCGGTCATCGACGCAGTAGGTACCGAGGCGCACGGATCCACCGGTGCGAAGATCGTCCAGACGATGGCCGGGCTGCTACCCGACGCCGTGGCCCAACCGGTCTTCAAGTCAGCGGGCGTAGACCGCCTGAGCGCCGTCTACACGGCCCTGGACACGGTCCGTCGCGGCGGCACCGTCTCGTTGATCGGGGTGTATGCCGGCGACATGGACGCGCTGCCACTCGGTTCGATGTTCGACAGGCAGGTCACCCTCAAGATGGGCCAGGCGAACGTCAAACGCTGGGCCGACGACATCATGCCCCTGCTGACCGACGACGATCCGCTCGGCGTCGACAGCTTCGCGACCCACGAACTGTCGTTGGAAGAAGCCCCGCACGCCTACGAGATCTTCCAGAAGAAGCAGGACGGCGCGGTGAAAATCCTTCTGAACCCCTGAGGATCGGGGCCCGTCAGGCCGCCCGCACCTCACCGGTTGCGGGCGGTCTTCTTTCGGTTCGCCTTCTTGATCGCGGACACCAGTTCCTTCTTCTTCATGTCCGACCGACCCTTGACATCGAGGCGGCGGGCAACCTCGAGGAGGTGCTTCTTGCTCGCGTTGGCGTCCACACCCTCGGCGCTCTTGCCCTTGGGGTTGGGCCCACCGCTCTTCGCTCGATCGTCGGACGGGCCGCGCTTACCCTTCGGCTCCCAATGGTCGCCGACCTTTTCGAAGCTGTGTTTCAGGGCGGCGAAGGCGACCCGATGGGCGCGCTTGGTGTCGTCGTACTCCTCCATCGCCGAGTCATAGGTTTTCGTGAAGGTGCGTTGAGCCTTCTTCTTAGACTTCAGCAGGGTGCTCGGCAGCTCGCTCTTCTTCGGTGCACCTGACTTCGTGGTCTTCGGCATGGTGTTCCCTCCGGCTCGGCGACGTCTCAACCGAATCGGATTACCCCGAATCTGCTGGTGCCAATCGGATGTTTCGTGGGCAGCTCACAGCGGGTACCCGCCTGTCAACGAAACGGAGGTATCCACATGGGCGAACACCGCGCGCAAACATCGAGTATCCAGGCAGCACAGGCGATATGGCCGAGAAGCCGAACGACGAGATGCGGACGTACAAGGGGCGTGAGCTACTTCTCGGCAAGCGGGCCCTGATCACCGGCGGCGACTCGGGCATCGGCCGCGCGGTGGCGGTTGCGTTCGCCAAAGAGGGGGCGGATGTGGCAATCGCCTACCTGTCGGAATCCGACGACGCCGAGCACACCAAGAAGCTGGTGGAAGAGCAGGGGCGCAAGTGCTTCACCTACGCCGGGGATCTCGCGGACCCGACACACTGTCAGGATGTCGTCGACCGGGCGGCAGCTGATCTGGGCGGTCTGGAGTTGCTGGTCAACAACGTCGCGTACCAGCAACCGGTCGATGACTTCGCCGAACTCACGCCTGCGCAGTGGCGGCGCACGTTCAGCGTGAACATCGACAGCTTCTATTACGTCACCCATGCGGCGCTCGAGTACCTCGAACGAGGTGCGGCGATCGTCAACACCGGCTCCATCAACGGACTACGCGGAAACAAGTCCCTGATCGACTACTCGGCCACCAAAGGCGCGGTCACCGCGCTGACCTACTCGCTGGCCCAGAATCTCCTCGATCGTGGGATCCGGGTCAACTGCGTCGCGCCGGGACCGGTGTGGACGCCGCTGATCCCTGCCACCATGCCGGCGGACAAGGTCGAGGACTTCGGCGAGCAGGTGCCCTACGGTCGCGCGGCGCAACCAGACGAGATCGCCCCGTCCTACGTGTTCTTCGCCTCCGACGTGATGTCGTCGTACTACAGCGGAGAAGTTCTCGCCCCCATCGGCGGTGAGACCCTGCCCGGTTGAGCACCCCGGGCACCCATCCACACGGTGAGATCGCCGGCGAAAGGAAAGTCCCGTGAGCACCAAGGAACAGAGAGAGGTTGCCGCCGAACTCGACAGGCGCGCAGGTCGGACTTACGCCGACGAAGCCGGTATTCGGTTGCAGGACACACCGATACCGCTCTTCGAACTTCTTGTGTTGACGATGTTGCTGAGTGCGCGGATCTCTGCGGAGATCGCGGTCGGCGCTGCGCGTGAACTCTTCGACGCAGGTCTGCGCAACCCGAAGGCGGTCATCGACGCTGACCGCTCGACGATCATCGCGGCGCTGGGACGCGGGCACTATGCCCGTTACGACGAGAGCACTGCCACCCGGCTCACGGAGGGCTCACATCTGCTCATCGATACCTACGACGGTGATCTCCGCAAGCTCGCGTCGGCATGCGACGGCGACGTGGGGAAGGCGCGCGAACTCCTACAGGAGTTCGAGGGCATCGGCCCGGTGGGGGCCGACATCTTCTTGCGTGAGGTGCAGGACGTGTGGCCGTGGGTCGCGCCGTTCTACGACCCCAAGTCCCTGGGTGCGGCGCAGGACCTGAATCTACCTGCGGACCCGGAGAAACTCGCCGACCTCACGCCCTCGTCCAACGCGAAGTTCGCCGCCGCCCTCCTACGTGCCTCGCTGGACGAGGAGTTGAGTCGCGCCGTGCGCGTATCCGAGTAGATACTGCGCAACGGCACCACTTGCGACGATGGTTGGCGGCGGATACGCCGTTTCATCGGCGGTTCGGTGCAGTCTGTCGTGAGACCCCGACGAGCGCTTCGACGGCAGCCATCATCAACGTGCGATGCGTTCGCAGCCGGGCCTTGGACCACGGCGATCGGGACGCGTGCGAACGCAGGGCGGGCGAAGCCGCCGGCCACGCGGTGACCAGTCCTAACAATAGAGATAAGACGTCGGCCCCATTGAGGTCATATCTGTCGTTCAGTTCCATGACTTTCGGCTCGTAAGTTGCGAACTCCGCATCGGTGGCGTCGGGACGCTCGAGGCCCGCCCAGGTGATCAAGCGCAGAACGGCCGGCGCGGCCATCAGGTAGTCGAACAGTGCACCGGCATAACCAGGTAGGTCGTCCGCGGTGAACGGGACGTCGTCCGACATCGCAGACAGGGTTCGTGACACCACTAGATCGAACAGTGCTTCCTTGGGCCCGAAATGGACGTAAATCGAGCGCTTGTTCACCTTCGCGCGGTCGGCGATCCGATCGATACGCGCACCGGCCAACCCGAACTCCGAGAACTCGTCGCCGGCAGCGAGCATGATCCTTCGCTTGGTATCGGTGGCATCAGGCGGCATACCTCCCAGAATACAACGTAACTATCCGGTTATTGACAGCACGATGTGCGGATGACACACTCCCGTAGGTAAGCATCTAGATAGTTACCTACAGACGAGGATTCTCATGCCCCAAACGATCTTGATCACCGGCGCCAGCAGCGGTTTCGGCCGCGGAACCGCCCTCGAATTGGCTCGCCAAGGCCATCACGTCGTCGCCACCGGCGAGACGTGGCCTCAGGTGCGGAGCCTGCGCGCGGACGCTCGCAACGCCGGCGTCACGCTCGAGGTCATCAAACTCAATCTGCTCGACAGCATTGACATCGAGCACGCGGGATCGTTCGATGTCGACGTGCTGGTACTCAATGCGGGGGTGATGGAAGGCGGCGCTGTCGTCGACATCCCGCTCCAGCGTGTCCGTGAATCTTTCGACATCAACGTCTTCGGGCATCTGCAGCTTGTCCAAGCCATCGTGCCGAAGATGATTGCCCGCAAGCGCGGAAAGATCGTGTGGACGTCGTCGATGGGCGGCATCCTCGTCGTTCCCTTCCTGGGGGCATACTGCGCCACCAAGCACGCCATCGAAGCCATCGCCGGATCCATGAAAGCCGAACTCGAACAGTTCGGCATCAAGGTCGCCACGGTCAACCCCGGCGTCTTCGGGACCGGGTTCAACGACACCGGCGCCGAAAGCTATGTGCAGTGGTATGACCCCGAGACCGCCCAGGTCCCCATGCCAGACTTCGGTCCATCGCTGGTCGACCAGTACGACCCTGCGGAAATGATCGACGCCATGGTGGAGATCATTCCCGCCGACGATCACCTCTATCGGACGATGCGGCCACTCGCGACCGTCGAGGCCGCAAAGGACTGGCAGAACACCGAGTGGACCCAAAAAGCCTAGACCGGAACGGAATACAAGACTTTGTCACAGCCCACTATCACCCTGGACATGGCGCGGCAGGCCATTGCACAAGGACAGACCAAAGCCGATGAACTCGGGCTGCGGGCTGTCTTCGCCGTTCTCGACGCCGGCGCGAACCTCGTCGCCTTCGACCGCATGGACGGCGCCTGGCTGGCATCCAATGATCTCGCCATCACCAAAGCACGAACATCGGTCATGTTCGAAGCGCCCAGCGAGGCACTGAACATGCCACTTACGCTCGACCAACCAGTGTCCCATTTCGACCACACCAACGGTGGTCTGCTCCTCATGGGCGGCGGCGTCCCGATTTTCGATAACGCCGGAGGCCTGATCGGCGCGATCGGAGCATCAGGAGGCACACCAGAGCAAGACACCGAAATGGCCCGTGCCGCCGCCGACTGACCTCGGCCGCCAGTTGCCAGCGAACACCACTCCCCTCGGAGTTCCGTCATCGGATCTCCGAGGGATGTGTCAATCCCGTTCCTGCCCAGGACAAGCGCGCATGGGCGCCGACGGTTTCAATCGAGAATGCCCGTTCCCTCCACAACACTCAGGACAAAGAGTGGGCTTGCGGATCAGATCCCTGTCGTGGATCGACCGATCCGCCTGCACCAGTAGATCAGGGGTTCTTCGCGTCGGTGATCGCAGCTCTGATCGCTTCCGCACACTCGGCACCCGCAGGCTCGGTGCCCAGCCCGATGTAGAACGTGCCGGACTTTCCGTGATCACCGGGAAAACCACCCAGCGTGAACCCGGCGTCCTCGACCGACGAGAAGGTCGTCTCGAGTGCGCTTCCCACCCGGATCGTCGCGTGTTCGATCGGCAGGGACAGAGCCGACGTACCGCGTTTGGCTCCCGAGGTCACGATGATCACGTGCGTGGTGTGCAGCACCACGAGCACATCGTGCTCCTTGTCGCGGTCGGTGCGATTGGCCTTGTGCCCGAGCAACTTTCCCAGCAGCGACTGTGACGGCAGGTTCACGCTGTGCGTCAGCCAGGCCGGCATCTCGTCGGAGAGCACCAACTGCCTGCTCTCGGCGTGCTCGGCCAGCGCCTGTGTCATAGGCATGGACAGATCCTTGAATCTGACCATCCTGGTCGAGCGGTCGTACATCGGCGTGTTCATGCTGTTTGTTTCTCCCCGCCTGCGGCGGCTCCGTCGGAGCCGCCTGCTTCTGCCTGCGCGCTGGCCTCGACCGCGCCGGACCACGCCACCGCGATCGCACCTGCGACCGCGAAGACGAAGCCGAGTACGGCCAGCCACGTGCGACCCGGCAACGCGTTGTCACCGAGCCAGATGATGCCCACCAAGCCGGGCACCACCGTCTCCCCGACCACCAGGGCGGCGGTCGCACCGTTCACCGAACCCAGTTGCAGCGCAACGGTATGGAGGTAGAACCCGCCGATCCCGGAGACGACGAGCGCGTACGCGGCCGGGTCGGCGAGGATGTCGGCGATGTCGAAATCGGTGATCCCGTGCATGACCCGGACGGAGATCGCGACCGCGCCGAACATGGCGCCGGCGCACAGACCGGCCGCGATGGCGGCCCGGGACCCCAGCCATTGGATGAGCCCGACCGACAGGGCCAGCAGGGCCAGGGTGACCAGTAGCAGTGCCCAGTGGAACCATTCGGCGTCGTGACCGGTGCCTTCCGAATCTGCCGAGATCCCCAGCGCGAACAACGCGATCACGACCACCGCGATTGCGACCCAGTCGCGGCGGTGCAGGTTGATGCCCAGGACGAAAATCCCCAGGATCGCTGTGATGATGAGGTTCGCACTGACGATCGTCTGGGACAGGAAGAGCGGGATGAGTCGGGCCGAGACCGCACTCCCGGCGAATCCCACCACGTCGAGGATCGTGCCGATGATGAACGCGGCCGTCAGCGCCGCCGCGATCGTGGACTTCATCGTCGGCGCGCCGGTCTCCGTCTCGAAACCGGCCTCGCCCCGGTCGGCCGCGGCCTGCCGGGACTTCCGCGCGCCGTAGGCCTGCATCACTGACGAGACGCCGTACGCCACACATGCGAAGAGCGCGGCGAGGATACCGATGATCATGAGGGGATTATGTCGGTGTCAGAACATCTGTGCCGACGAACGGCACCAACGCCGCCGGAACCCGGACGCTGCCGTCGGGCTGCTGATGGTTCTCCAGGATGGCGACAATCCACCGCGTCGTCGCAAGCGTGCCGTTGAGGGTGGCCGCGACCTGTGGCTTTCCGTTCTCACCTCGGTACCGGACCTGCAACCGGCGAGCCTGGTACGTGGTGCAGTTCGAGGTGGACGTCAGCTCCCGGTAGGTGTTCTGGGTGGGAACCCAGGCCTCGCAGTCGAACTTGCGGGCGGCCGACGAGCCGAGATCGCCTCCGGCGACATCGATCACCCGGTAGGGGACGTCAATCGCGGCCAGCATCTCTTTCTGCCAGCCGAGCAGCTTGTCGTGCTCCGCCTCGGCGTCTTCTGGACGGCAGTAGATGAACCCCTCGACCTTGTCGAACTGGTGGACCCGGATGATCCCCCGGGTGTCCTTGCCGTAGCTACCCGCTTCTCGACGGAAGCAGCTCGACCAGCCCGCATAACGCTTGGGGCCATCGGACAAATCCAGGATCTCGTTCATGTGGTAGCCGGCCATCGGCACCTCCGAGGTCCCCACCAGGAACAGGTCATCGTCGGGCAGGTGGTACACCTCTGCCGCATGCGCGCCCAGAAATCCGGTGCCCTCCATCACCTCTCGCCGCACGAGCACCGGCGGGATCATTACCGTGAATCCATTGGCGGTGGCTTTCTGCGCAGCGAGCTGCAGCAGCCCCAGCTGCAGCATGGCCCCGGCTCCGGTGAGGAAGTAGAACCTCGACCCCGACACCTTTGCGCCGCGCTCCATGTCGAGCAATCCCAGGCTCTCGCCGAGCTCGAGATGATCCTTCGGATTCTCTATGACGGTCGGTTCGCCGATGGTCTCGAGAAGGTTGAAGTCCTCCTCGCCGCCGGCAGGCGCCTGCGGCGCCACGATGTTGTTGATGGCCCGGTGCGCGGCGTTCATCCGCTCATCGGCAGCCGACTCGCGTGCGTTCGCGGCCTTGACCTGCTCGGAGAACTCCTTGCCCTTCGCCAGCAGCGCCTGCTTCTCGTCTGCCGACGCCTTGCCGATCAGCTTGCCGAGATCCTTCTGCGCAGACCTCAACTGATCTGCCTCGACGATCGCGGCACGCCTCGCGGTGTCTGCTTCGAGCAGCACATCCACCAACGCGGGGTCCTCGCCGCGGGTCCGCTGGGACGCGCGGACCAGATCAGGGTTATCACGCAAAATCTTCAGGTCGATCACGGAAGAAACCCTACTTGTCTAGCAAACCCAGGTAGTCCTCGCGCCCGAACATCGACGCCGCATCACGCGCCGTCGGGTGACCGGCGTCGGGATCCGCGCCCCCTGCGACAAGAGCTGCCACCACCTCGTCGTGTGACTTGAACACCGCGCCGGCGAGTGGGGTCTGTCCTTTGTCGTTGGGCCGGTTGACGTCCGCACCGAGCTCGATCAGCGCCGACACCACCGGCGCGTGACCGTGATAGGCCGAGAGCATCAAGACCGTGTCGCCCGCCTGATTGGTCAGGTTCACCGGCACACCGGCCTTCACGTAGTCGATGAGCGCCGTGTCCCCCGTGCGGGCCATCTCGAACATCCGCCCCGCGAGTTCTGCCACGTCGTCGCCGGGGGACCCGTTCTCTGGTATCTCGCCTGTGCCGTCGACTGCCATGCGTCAGACGATAACGCCGACCGGCAGCCCGACACCAGGGCCCATTTCGCCGCCAGGGAGCGCCACCAGGGCATTATGGATGCCGATGGTTGACAGTGGAGGACAGCGACAACGCCTGGCCCTGGCGGCAGCGCGGCATCCGGTGCGCGTGTTGCTCGCCGCGGTGCTGGTAGGCGCGGTGATCTGCGCTGGCGTGGTCGCAGTGATCGGGGGGTTCAACGACGCCGGCAAGGTCAAGGGCGACGAGATCGGCGACGCCAAGGCGTCGAAGAAATCCACGCCTTTCACCGAGTCGACGGCAGGCGACTGCCTGACCTGGCCCGAAGAACTCCCCACGAGTCAGTCGCTGGTCGATTGCACCCAGGAGCACATGTTCGAGGTCGCGGGCGCCGTCGACACCGCCGCCTATCCGGGGATCCAGTTCGGCGAGGATGCCCCGTGGCCGGGCCCGGAGCAGTTCACCATCATCCGCGACGAACACTGTCCCGCGGTGGTCAACACCTATCTCGGCGGCAAGCTCGACCCGGCAGGGCGGTTCTCGATCGGATTGATGTACCCGTCCGCCGAACAATGGGCGGACGGCGAACGCACCCTGAGATGCGGCTTGCAGCTGTCGGGCACCACCGGCACGCTCAAGCCGTTCCTCGGTCACGTCCGCGATCAGGATCAGTCCCAGCAGTGGCCGTCGGGGACCTGTATCGGGATCGACATGGAGACCCGCAAGCCGACCGATCCCGTCGATTGCACCGAACCCCATTCATTCCAGGTGACCGCGGTGATCGACCTCGGCCTGAAGTTCGGGCCCGCCGGTTCACCGTGGCCGAACGTCGACGAGCAGAACACCTATCTGCAGTCGACCTGCCCCGGGGTCACCGATCAGTTCCTCGGCGGTAACGACAAACTGGACCAGACCACGCTCAACCTGCAGTGGTCCACCCTGACCGAGCCCAGCTGGCTGGCCGGTAGCCGAAAGGTCGTGTGCTACATCGGTCTACCCGACCAGGGCGGATTCGCGACGCTCGTCGGAGATGCCAAGGGCAGCCTGCTGATCAACGGAGTAGTCCCCACCCCACCACCGGCCGAGCCGCCGGGCCGACTCAATCCGACCCCGGTTCCGCTGCCTCCCGGCGTCGAGGCCAACCCTCTGGAGACACCGGCGCCCGCCGGTGGTGGCGGAGGCTGATCGATGCCGGTTGTCATGTCGGACAAGGCGTTCGACGAGCTGGTCTCTGACGCGCTCGACACCATCCCCGAAGAACTCGCCGCGGCGATGAACAACGTCGTGATCCTGGTGGAGCCGCACAACGAAGAGGAGCCCGATCTGCTCGGGCTCTACTTCGGCATCGCTCTCACCGAACGCGACAGCCACTACGGCGGCACGTTGCCCGACACCATCACGATCTATCGGGAACCGATTCTCGAGATGTGTGATGACGACGAACAGGTGGTCTCAGAGGTCGCGATCACCGTGGTCCACGAGATAGCGCACCACTTCGGCATCTCCGACGACTGGCTCCACGCCAACGGCTGGGGCTGAGCTCGCAAACGCTCCACAAATACAAAGGCGCTCCACATATTTGTGGCGCGTCTTTGTATTTGTGGAGCATTTGTGGGGAGGAGCGGGGCTAACCCATCGGGTCGCGGGCGAACTCCGGTTCGTCGTCGGTGTGGAACGGGGGCAGTTCCTGGCCCCAGCGCTCGCAGGTCCAGCCGTCGGGTGTGCGGGTGAGTTCGATGGAACCGGTGTTCTTCAGGTGATGCGCCAGCGCGAACTCGGCAGGCATGCCGACCAGATGCGCGGCGACCAGCCTGATCGCGGCGCCATGGCTCACCAGATGCACCTCGCGGGCGTTCGGCCCGGACAGATACTCCTCCGCGATCGCGTCGATCACCGGTAGATAGCGGGCGTAGACGTCGTCGAGCGACTCACCGCCCGGGATCCGCGCCGCGGTGTCGCCCGAGAACCAGCTGCGGACCGTGGCCCCGAACACCTTGTGCGCATCCTCGGAGGTCTGGTCCTCCAGGTCGCCCACCTGCACCTCGAACAGTCCGTCGCGGACGTCGTTCGGGACGCCCCACACCGATCCGATCAATTCGGCGGTCTGCTGGGCGCGCCGGGCCGCGGACGAGATCAGGATGGGCGTTTCGGCGTCGGGACGCTCGAGGGCGTAGCGGACGGCCTGGCGGGCCCCGAAGTCGGTCAGGCCGGCTCCGGGCAATGCGGTGTCCAGGCGCTGCAACACATTCGAGGTGGTCTCACCATGCCGTACCAGGTGGAGGGTGGTCATCGCTCGCGTCCCAACCGGATCGACTCGAGCCAGCGATCACTGTCGTCGTGGCGAGGAGGTGGGGTCCCGTTCGGCCGCGCCGACGGCCACGATCCCAGGAAATGCATCGCAGTGGCGCGGCGGTGCAGCGCGCCGAGCGCCTCCGCGATGGGTGGATCGTCCAGGTGCCCCACGACGTCGAGGTTGAAGAAGAACCCGCCGTTGCGCCGGGGCCTGGACTCGATACGGGTCAAATCGATACTCCGCGTGGCGAATTCGTACATTGCCGCCATCAGCGACCCCGGGATGTTGGGGAGGTCGAGGGTGACCGACGTCCGATCCTGTCCGGTTCGCGCCGGCACGGGACCGGGAGGGCCGACGAGGACGAACCTGGTGTTGGCGTCGGACACATCGGCGAGTCCGTTCGCGATGTCGTGCAGCTCGTACAGGCGCGCGGCCAGCGCCGTGGTGAGCGCGGCGTCTGCCCGGCCGGCCGCGACATCCTGAGCGGCTGCAGCATTGGAGGCGCTGGTGATCACCTGCGCGGCCGGAAAGCGTTGTTCGAGCGTTTCGCGGACCTGCGCCGACGCCACCGGATAGGCCGCGATGGTCCGGATGTCTGCTGCGTCGATGTGTTCGCGGGCGGCGAGGGTGAACGCGATGTCCAGCACGGTCTCGGCGAAGATCTGTACTCGAGACCCCTTGATCAAGGCATCCAGCGTCGCTGGTACCGACCCCTCGATGGAGCTTTCTATCGGTACGCAGCCGTAATCGGCGCGCCCCTCGCGGACGAGGGCCACGGTTCGGGCGGGACTGCTCGCGCTGATCCGCTCGGCGGGGCCCTGGTCGGTCAGCCATGCGTTCTGCGCGAGCAACTGGTCGAGCGCCATCTCGGTGAACGTCCCGGATGGTCCGAAGTAGGCGATGGCAGGCACCATCCGAGATTACGGCAGAGACCGGCGTCGGCTCGAAAATCAGAGTCGGTTCGAGGGTTGCCAACTCACCGTCAGCGGGTTTAGGTTAGGGTTACCTACACAGGCTCACCGACACACCGCGAGGACCGAGATGCAGAAAACCGCGATCGATCGACCGTCCGACGCCGAGTCGGTTCGTACCGCCTGCATGCGGGTGACCGATGCGATGCTCGCCATCGAAGGCAGCGAACCCTCGCCGGTGACGATGGTGCACCTTTATGACTCGCAGGCGTTTGTTCTCGTACCCACCGACAGCGCGGCCAGCGCATTGGCGTGGCAGGCCGGATCGAACGGCTTGCCCGCGATGGTCGAGGTCACCGACGTGGCGCCCATCGACCTGCGCGAGCAGGTCCGCTCCCTGATCTGGCTCAACGGCACCCTGCACTCGGTCCCGTCGGACCTCGAGCGCGACCTCGCCTGCGAAATCGCCACCGACCATCCCTGCCCCGGCCTGCTCGACATCGGCCACGGTTACTCGCTGCTCAGACTGGGCCTGACGTCGGCGGTGCTCGCGAACAGTGGCGGCGCAGCATCGGTCAGTTCGGACGAACTCGCCCAGGCCGTGCCCGACCCTTTCTGGGAGTTCGAGGCCGACTGGGTCGCACACATGGATTCCGATCACGCCGACCTGATCACCGCGCTCAGCAACCGGCTCCCCACCGAACTCCGGGACGGCCGGGTGCGGCCGCTGGGCATCGATCGCTTCGGTATCCGGTTCCGCATCGAAGGTCCGGACAGCGATTCCGACGTACGGCTGCCGTTCCCGCGCCCGGTCGGCGACGTCATGGAGCTGTCCAAGGCGCTGCGCACGCTGGCCGGCTGCCCGTTCCTCAACAGCCTCCCCGGTCACAGCTGAGAACGCCTCACATACTCCGTCAGTAATCTCTACCGGGTGAACCTGCGCCCGTGGCTACAGCCGACCCGCCCGGCGCAGATCGAGGTCGTCACCGACCCGGTACAGCGCCGCGCGATCGGCATCGAGATCGCGATCGTCCTGACGTTGACGTTCGGATTGTCGGCCGCGTCCTCGCTGCTCTCGATCATCGAGGATCTGCTGTCCACCGAAGGCCTCGGCGGCGCCAGCGTCGCATTGAACTCCAGCTCGTCCGACCTCGGGCTCATCGACTTCTTCCGGCAACTGCTCTCCGCCACGAAACTCTTCGCCATCGCGGCGTTGGGGATCTACCTGATCTGGCGCGCCGGGGTTCCCCTGGCCCGCATCGGTTTTCCGAAGCTCAGGGCCAAGTTCGACCTCGGTCTGGGCGCCGGTCTCGCCGCGCTGATCGGCATCCCCGGACTGGGCTTCTATCTCGTGGCCCGGGCACTCGACCTCAACGTCCAGGTGTTGCCATCGAACCTTGACGAGACGTTCTGGCGCCTGCCCATGCTCGTGTTCTCTGCGATCGCCAACTCTGCGGCCGAAGAGTTCGTGGTGGTCGCCTACCTCATCACCCGGCTACGGCAACTCGGGTGGAGCGAGAATCGCAGTGTGCTGTTCTCGGCGGTGCTGCGCGGCAGCTACCACCTGTATCAGGGTTTCGGCGCGGCGCTGGGCAATGTCGTCATGGGCCTGGTCTACGGCAGGGTGTTCCAACGCACCGATCGGATCTGGCCGCTGGTCGTCGGGCACGCGTTGATCGACACCGTCGCCTTCGTCGGCTTCGCGCTCCTGAGGGACCATCTCAGCTGGCTTCGCTAAAGTCTGTGCAATGACAGCTGGCCAGATGCGATGAGCGACCGGGAAGAGCCGTTCATCCGCCGTCCCCGCCAGGGCCCGCCGCCGGCCGATCAACCTGATCCGACCAGGCGTATGGGGCCCGGTCAGCCTCACCAACAGGGTCCGCCTCAGCAGGGACCGCCGCGACACGGTCGTCCGCCCCAGCCGCCGAACCCGCCTCAGCGCCCGCGGCCCGATCCGCGCCACCAGAGCGGTCCGCCCATTCCCCCGCCCATGACCCGCAAGGGCCCACCTCCTGCCCAGCCCGGCTACCAGTCACCGCGGGCCTGGTCTCAGTCAGAGGCACCGGAGACCCGAACCGGGCGGCCCGCGCACCAGCCTGCACCCCAGCCGCCGCGGCAGAGTCCGCCGCCACCGATCGTCGCCTACAACCGGCCCCGACCGCCGGAACCACCCCGGGATCGGCCGCCACGACCGGCAGATCGTTTCGCGCCGCCCCCGCCGTCGCGAACACGACGCAAGCGTCGCATCCCGATCCTGCGCACTGTCCTGATCCTGCTGCTGGTGATGGTGCTCGGCACCGTCGGCCTGTTCGTGTACTTCGACACCAAACTGAACCGGGTCGACGCGCTGTCCAACTACGAGGGCCGGGTCGCAGGAACGCCCGGAACGAACTGGCTCCTCGTCGGTTCCGATTCGCGGGCCGACCTGAGTGAGGAAGAGCGCGCTGCGCTGGCGACCGGCGACAGCGAGGGGTCCCGGACCGACACGATCATGCTGGTTCATTTCGGGTCGGGCGGTAAGCCGATGATCATCTCCATCCCCCGTGATCTCTTCGTCGACATCCCCGGCAACGGCGCCCACAAGATCAACGCCGCCTTCAGCATCGGCGGTCCGGAGCTGTTGGTGCAGACGATCGAGACGAACACCGGCGTGCACATCGATCATTACGCCGAGATCGGCTTCGGCGGCTTCGACAAGCTCGTCGACGCCGTCGGCGGCATCGAGATGTGCCTCGACGCACCCATCAACGACCCTCTCGCCGGCATCGACCTGCAAGCCGGATGCCAGACCCTGAACGGCAAGGAGGCCCTGGGCTTCGTCCGGACCCGGGCGTTCGCGAACGCCGACCTCGACCGCGTGGTGAATCAGCGCAAGTTCATGGCAGCGCTCATGCAGAAGGCCACCAGCTTCTCGACGATCCTGAACCCTTTTCGCTTCTGGCCGTTGGTCAGTGGCACTGTGGGATCGCTCACCGTCGACAACGGCGACCACATCTGGCACCTCGCGCGGCTCGCCTGGGCCCTGCGGAGCGATCCGGTCACGGTCACCACTCCCAACGGAGGTCCGGTCTTCACCGACGATGGTGACTCACTTGCCTGGGGAGACAACACCACCGCGTTCTTCGCTGCGATAGCCGACGGCAAAGAGGTACCGCCGGAGCTGATCCAAACCGGCGGCTGACAACCTCACTCGTCGCCGGCTGCGGTCCGGACGTACCGGTGACCGGCAGAAGTCACAACCAGTGACAGCACCGCCGCGAGGGTCAGCGCCACCGCGACTCCGGTGACCGCCAGGATCAGCGCACCGATCACTGCACCGAGAAAGATCAGCACGATCGCCCCCAGTCGCCGGTTCCACAACGCTTCTCGTCCACCACGGGTCCAGGTCTCGGCGGCCAGCGAGGTCAGTGTCGAGGTGACCACCACCGTCGTCATGTCGGCGATCGCCACCTTGCGTGCGACGCACGCCTGCACGCCCATCGCGGCGGCAGTGGCGGCAGCAACCGCGATCTGGGCGCCCAGATCGCCTGCGACATCTGTCACCGCAGCGGCGAATGCTGCGCCGAACAAAATAACCGACCCCACCGCGAGACACCCCGTCACTGCGGTCGTCCAACCTTTCGGCCTGCTGCGCAACACCATTCCTGCGATGAACGCCCCGACGACGAACGTCCCCAACGCCACAGCCGGCCCGAGGACCGGCAGTTCATCAGCACCCGCGACACCCATCCCGAGGATCACGATGTTGCCGGTCATGTTGCCCACGAACACCCGGTCGAGCCCGAGAAAGCCGACTGCGTCGACCACTCCTGTGACGAAGGTCAACGCGAGCATCAAGACCAATCCGCGCGTCTGCACCTTCTGGCGCAGAGCAGTTCTGCCGGTCGGCTCAATCATGCCGCCTCGAATCCGAGGCGCGCACTGTGTGCGTGAGGTGAGCTTCATAGGGCGTGGCCGGCGGCCTGACCGCGGCACTGGTGATCACTCCCTGCCTGCGCCAGTGCTCCTTGCGGATTCCGATACTGGTCCCGGCCTGGGTCTCGAATGAGATCAGCGCCGACGCCGCGGAGATGACCTCCTGCGCGCGAGAGGGATTCCCGGACCTCAACCACCCCATGGCCTCGACGATCACCTCCGGCCGGGAGATGCCGGCGGCGGCCCACCGGGCACCCGCCAGATGGTCGTCGACCAACCCGATGCCGCCGTTACCGGCCATGATCGTCGTCGGCGTCTCGCTGCGAAGTCGTCGAACTCGCGAAAAAGTGGGCGCTGCCTCACATTTGACGGCCCAAAGCATGTCCTCGACACCTTCGAGAGCTGTCACCAGATCATCGATGTCGATGTGAACTCCGGTGGCCGATGGCAGATCCTGGATCAGCACAGGCAGCCCGCTGCGGTCATGTGCCCGCTCAATCGATCGGCGGAGCGTCTGAGGATCGGGCGACGACACAGGGATCAAGACCGCGGTGATGACACTCCCGAACGCATCCGTGAGCGCCTTGATCTCCTCGAGTGCGCCCTGCTCATCGAGTGACATCACCGAGGCGACGACAGGGGAATCGCCGGACTCCTCGAGCACCGCCTCGACGACCGCCATCTTCTCTGCACCGGACAACGCCGCCGGTTCCCCGATCACACCCAGCGCGATCGAGCCCGCGCATCCTCTGCTCAGCATCTCGCGGGTGAGGGACCGCAGCGATCGGTGACACACTCCGCTCCCGTCAGGAGTGAACGGTGTTGGCACCATCCCCCACACAGCTGTGGTGAACTCAGTAGCATTCATCTGGATCCAATCTTTTGTAGGTATCGCGGGAGGAACTCGATGACAGACGGCCCGGACGGGCACCGACCTGGGGGTTCGGGTGGCGCACAGGCAGCGGGAACCACGTCTCCGCTGGTGCAGCAGCTCGCCGACACCATCGCGGAGCGGATCAGCCGCGGTGAATACAACTTCGGTACCTGGATCCGACAGGAGTCGCTCGCCAAGGAACTCGGGGTCAGCAGGATGCCGATTCGCGAAGCGCTCGGGCAGCTTCAGGCGCTCGGAATCGTCGAGATGGTACCGAATCGTGGCGCCCGTCCGCGGCAGCCGTCGCTGCGAGAACTGACCGAGGTCTTCGAAGTTCGCGCTCTCCTCGAAGGTCATGCCGCGCACGAGGCCGCCCGCCTGATCACCCACGCCCAACTGCAGGTCCTCTATGCAACGGTCGAGGATTTCCGGGGAATCGTCGCTGATGCGCTCAGCGGTGACCTCGATACCGCTGAACTGCGTCGCCGCTGGGTACAAGCCAATTCCGCGTTCCACGACACCATCCTCGAGGCCGGTGGCAACACTCAGCTGCGGGCCACTGTCTCTTCGCTCCACCATCGCATCCCGCGGAACCTCACGTGGACGGCGCTGGACGCCGATCCACGGCTGCTCGCCGAGAACGCGGACGCACACGCCGCGATCGTCGCGGCCATCGACCGTCGAGATGGAGAAGCCGCTCGGGCGCAGATGATCGAGCATTCTCGCCGGGCCCGGGAGCTGATCACGAGCCGATCCCAGGACTCGTTCGCGCCGTGACGGCCACGCCGTCGCCACCAGGTCACCGACCCACCGCATAACCTTGCGCCCCGCGGGGATTGGCCGCCCCGCCCAGAACACCGGTCACCGGATCGCGCGTGACCGCACTCAGCCGCCCGAGCGCCCAGTCACCCGCCCTGGTCACCTTGTGGCCGCGAGCGATGAGTTCGTCGATCACCCTGTCTCCCAAACGGTCCTCGACCACGGCCCCCGCCGGTTCCCAGGTGCGCGGCCAGAACGATCCCGGCATCGACGTCGTGTGCAGTGTCGGTGCGTCGATGGCCTGCTGAGGCGTGTAACCGCCGACGAGGGTTCGCAGCAGATAGCTGAGCTGCCACTGGTCCTGTTGATCGCCACCCGGAGTACCCAGCGCCGCGATTGCCCAGCCATCGCGCATGAGCATGGTCGGTGTCAATGTGGTCCGCGGCCTCATGCCGGGGCACAGCGCAGACGGGCTCGCCGCGTCGAGCCAGGTCATCTGCAACCTGGTCCCGAGCGCGAACCCGAGTCCGGGAATCGTCGGCGACGACTGCAACCAACCACCAGAAGGTGTGGCCGACACCGCGTTTCCCCATCGGTCGATGACGTCGATATGGCAGGTGTCACCCCGCGTCTCACCGGTCACCGTGACGGTCGGTTCGCCGGTGGCGCCCGACGCTGCACCCGATGCGGTCTCGACGAGGGGAGGAAGGAAGGGCTCGATGTCGCACACCCCCGGCCGGAACTCGGCGGATGCACGTTCTCCGATCTCCTTCCGGCGGATCGACGCATACTCCCGCGACAACAGCATCTCCAGATGCTCCCGATCCAGCCCGTCGCCGTAGTAGGCGTCTCGGTCGGCCAGCGCGAGTTTGAGTGCCTCCAGGACGTTATGGGCGCCGACCGCCGTCGACGGGTCGATCTCGGTGTCACCGAATTCGTCGAGGATGGCGAGGGCCTGCAGCAGCACCGGGCCTTGGCCCCAGGGGCCGGATTTGAGGACGGTGACACCCCGGAAGTCGAACTCGACAGGCTCTTCCCAGGATGCGCTGAACGCGGCCATGTCTGACCTGCGGAGCACGCCGCGGTGGTCCCGTCCGTCCGAATGTCGGTGTGGCCTGCGCACGAACTCGTCGATCTCACCTGCGACAGAACCCGAGCACCATTCCGTACGAGCTGCATCGATGCGTTCGTAACGCGACCGGTGACCGCGTCCGGCGCTCACCAGTCGTCGCAGTGTGGCGGCATAGGAGGGATTGCGGAAAAGACTGCCGGGCAGGGGAATACGGCCGTCGGGCATCCACAACGCCGCCGAGGTGGGCCAGTGCTCGAAGAACAAGTCTGCGACGGTGCCGATCACTGCTGCCGCCCGATCCGAGAGAACGTGGCCATTGGCGGCATAGCCGATCGCGTACTCGAGCACGTCTGCCGGCTCCCAGGTGCCGTGATCGCGCAGCATCAACAGCCAGGCATCCACAGCTCCCGGCACTGCCGCCGCCAGCGCGCCCGCCGCCGGGACGAGATGCAGCCCCAGCCTCCGCATATGGGTGATCGAGGCCGCAGCCGGCGCCGGACCTTGGCCCATCAGCACAACCGGGGGTTTTCCCACCGGCGAGGCAATGGCCACCAGGTCGCCTCCGGGGCCGTTCAGATGCGGTTCCACCACGTGCAGGACGAAAGCGGCCGCCGTCGCCGCGTCGAATGCATTGCCGCCCCGTTCGAGAACCGACTGCGCTGTCCCGGACGCCAGCCAGTGGGTCGACGCAGACATTCCGAACGTGCCGGTGAGGTCGGGCCTGGTCTGGAACTCGGCGGGGGCGGCGAACGACATGGTTCTCCTAGAGTCGACGGAACAATTGGATCCTATTTGCGCAACCGTACCGCACCTAGCGGGTCATATCGATAGAAGATCGGTGTTTAGATCGCACCCACGCTTCACAAAATTGGGGCGACCACCAGCCGCGTAACGCCGCTGAAACATCCTCTAGCTGCGTTTTTAGTGTACGAAGGGGTTGACGTCTACGAAAGTCGGTGGCATCGTCTGCTCTGCATCCTGAACTAATTTTTGGGATCCAACTACGAAACCGCCCGCTATCGACGACACTAAAGTCAGTACCCACACCCAAGGAGCGACCCATGACAGACACCCCCGCACATTCCGGCGAGGTCAGCCCTCCCACGCCCGGAGACACCCTGGTCTTCGAGAACGATCGTGTACGTGTCTGGTCGATGACTCTGGAGCCCGGCGGCATGTTCGATTTCCACCAGCACCATCACGATCACGTGGTGATCTGGCCGGACGCCGGCGACGTACAGGGTCAAGAACTCGGTGACGCGGAGTGGGGTATCGCCCAGCACGCCGATCCGGGCTTCGTGTTGTACAAGACCGTTGGATCCTCGAAACCGCTGCACCCACACCGCATTCGCAACCTCGGCGATGAAAAGGTCACCCACTTCATCATCGAACTCCTCGAGACCTCGCCCAGTGCAGTCGAGCTTCCCTGGCAGCACAACGATCGCGGTTCGTTCACGACCCCCGACGGTCGCTGACACCGCTGCGCCACACCCCGCACACCGAGCCGCCACCCGGCTCCCCCACCTCACCGAAGACTTCGGCACCATCGCGGCGACGCGACCTGCGTGGTCACCCCACGCCCTCGACAAGATCCATCACACATCCCAGGAGATCGCCATGGCCGTCCCGAACGACGAGCTCATCACCACCACCGAGACAGATCACCTCAAACGAAACACCATCGGCGTGGCCGGCATGGTGTTCATGGTCGTCGCAGCGACCGCACCCCTGACCGCCATGGCCTCGAACCTGTCGATCGGACTCGCCTTCGGGGTCGGCGAAGGGCTGGTCGGGTTGCTGCTCCTGGTGGGCATCCTCCTTGCGGTGTTCACCGCCGGCTATGTGGTCCTGAGTCGTCGTGTCATCAACGCCGGCGCCTACTACGCCTTCATCGGGTACGGCCTCGGCAAGGCATCAGGATCTGCCTCGGCATTCGTCGCCACCATCGCCTACAACCTCGCCGCCGCTGGAATGATCGCCGCGACAGGTTATTTCACCGACATCGCCGTCAGTTCGATGTTCGACATAGACCTTCCCTGGTACGTGTACGGAGCTTTGGCGCTGGTCGTGACAGCAGCCCTCGGCTTCATCGGGGTCGGGATCACGAAGAGAGTCACCTCCATCGTGTCGATCGCCCAGTTCGTCATCATCATCTGGCTGGGTATCGCCATCGTCGTGCAGCGGCCCGAAGGGTTCTCCATGGACGTGTTCGCGCCGGATCGAATGTTCGAGGGCAACCTCGCACTCTCCCTGGTCTTCTGTGTGCTGTCGTTCGCGGGCTTCGAGGCCACCGCCATCTACGGCGAAGAGGCACGGGCTGCGCGGCGCAGCATCAAGGTCGCGACGTATTGCGCACTGGCCCTTCTGGTCCTGATCTTCATGGGCTCGACCTGGTCGATCGTCGCCGCATTCTCCGATGTGCAAGCAGTCGCCGCACAAGACCCAGGTGGGTTGATCTTCGCAACCGCCGACCTCTATCTCGGCGGTTGGTCCGAACAGATGTTGAGCCTGCTGGTGGCATTCAGCTTTCTCGCCGCGGCCGTCGCGTTCCACAACATGGCGGCCCGATACATGTTCGCGCTCGGCCGCTCCCGGTTGCTTCCCCAGCGCCTCGCGCACGTCAATCCACGTTTCGGAACACCCCAGGTCTCCGGGGCGATCCAGATCGCCATCTCGCTCATCGTGTTGGTCCCCTTCGTGATCGCCGAGTCGGACCCGATCATCAACCTGTTCCCCGCAGTCTCGGGCATCACCTCCCTCTCGATCCTCGGCCTCATGATCGGGTGCAGCCTCAGCGTTGTGGTCGCCTCATACCGGGGGCTCCTCGAGGGCGAATCGGCCTGGTCGTCGCGAATCGCCCCGGCATTGTCCGGCGTACTCCTCGCCGCCATCGGCGTCATCGTGGTGATCAATTACCAGGATGTCACCGGGAGTTCGTCGTGGATCGTCGCCGCGATGCCCGCACTACCTGTTCTCGGTGCGATCTACGGCGCGGTCATCTATCGCCGCGGGCGGGGTCATGATCTGGAGAAGCATCTCGCCGACTGAGGACGACACACACGAAAAGACGATGGGGGCGCCTGGACTGGGCGCCCCCATCGTTGTCGTGTGAATGCTCAGTACTCGGCGATCAGCAGCGATACCCGCCCCGCCAGTTCCTCGGCACATTCGAACGCGGTGGCATGCCGGGCACCCTCGATGCTCCAGAATGCTGCGCCCGGAATACGTTCGGCCAGCAGGCGTCCGGCCTCGTAAGGGATCACCGTGTCGTCGGTTCCGTGCACCACCAACGTGGGTATACGGATGGATGCCAGGAGTTCGGTGGTGTCGTGGCCTGCGAGCGCACCGATCCTGCGAGCATGCAGTTCGTCGGGCCGACGGACCAGCGCCGCCCGTACCGTCTCGACGATCGAGGGATCATGCTCTCTGACAGCGGGACTCAGTGCTGCGTCCAGCATCGCCAACGCGCGCTCCTCCGCGGTCATCGCGGTCGAACTCTCGGCGAACGTCCGCGTCGAGGCGTGGGTTGCCGTCGTCGAGACCAACGCAAGCGTGCGCACCCGTTCCGGATGCCGAATGGCGAGATGCTGCGCGATCGCTCCTCCGAACGAGGTGCCCAGTACATGCGCTGACGACCACCCCAGGGCGGTCATGAGATCCGCCGCGTCGTCGGCGAGGTCACCCATCGAATACGCCGGGCGGTCACTGATCTGGTCGCCGGTGTCGCGCTGATCGTAGGCGACAGCCTCGATCCCCGCCGCAAACCTACCTGCGAGATCCGTGAATTGGCCACGGTCGCTGCCGATCCCGTGGATCAGCAGCAGAGATTCGCCGGAGCCCACTGATGAGTACTTCACCGTGCGTCCGTCGCTGAGTGTGATTGTTTCGTCCTGCATATCGCAGCTACTTTCTCGAACCGGTCGGGCAGGCGCCGTCCAGAGGGAACGTCGCCGTACTTATCTCACACAAACCGTGCGCCGAACACCACGGGCTGCTAGATTGGATCCTATCCTAGTCGGATTGAATACGATTGAATGCCGACTCAACGAACTCTCAACAGGAGGCAACCATGGCAGTGCTGGTTTCAGGAGCGAGCATCGCCGGCTTGTCGCTCGCGTACTGGCTCGACCGCTTCGGATTCGAGGTCACCGTCGTCGAACGCGCGCCGGCCCTTCGCGTCTCCGGGTCGCCGATCGACATCCGCGGCGACGCACTGGGGGTTGCGGCCGAGATGGGCATCGCAGATGCGATTCATGACCAGCGGGTGGCCACGTCGGGACGGGACGCCTTCACCACCTGGGTCGACTCCCTGGGCCGGCCGATCGCCGTGCTGCCCAACGAATACGCAACCGACTCACCGGACGACATCGAAATCGCCCGGGACAACCTGATTGCCATCTTGCACGACGCGATCGGCTCCGGCGTCGAGTTCGTCTACGACGACTCCATCGAAACAGTGGTCGACACCGGCAGAGTCGTCGAAGTGACTCTGGCCTCTGGGCGATCAGCCCGGTACGACCATGTCGTCGGCGCAGACGGTATCCATTCGACGGTACGGGAGGCGATCTTCGGACCCGAGCACCACTACCGCAAACACCTGGACACCTACACCGCGCTCGTGGACCTCCCCCTCGGTTCGGGCACGCCCGGCGAGAGTGTCACCTTCAGTGCACCCGGGAAGATGTTCTGTATCAACGATTACGGGCATCGCACGATAGGTTTCATGGCTGCGAGAACACCGGAGGTCGAGTACGACAACCGGGACCTGGCCGACCAGAAACGGGTGTTGGTGGGATTGCTGGCGGGTGATGTCGGTTGGCGATCCGAGTTCTTGCTGGACTCGATCGCCGAGACCGATCGCCTCTACTTCGACTCGGTGAGCCAGGTGCACATGCCGGGGTGGTCACGCGGTCGCGTCGCGCTCATCGGCGACGCCGCGCACGCCGCGTCACTCTTCTCGGGCCGCGGCACGTCACTGGCCATGATCGGTGCCCATCATCTGGCGACTGAGTTGGCCGCGACGCCGTCCGAGCACACCGAGGCGTTCGGCCGATACGAGCAGCAGATGCGTCCACGGGTCGCCACTGCGCAGGAAGGAGTCTCAGAAGCGCGGGACTTCTTGGTACCCGCCACCGAGTCGGATTTGCACGCGCGCAACCAGAGGTTCGCTGTCCACACGGCACACTGAACCGCGACGCAGACAACAAAAGCGCCCGACCTCATCGAGGAATCGATGGAGGTCGGGCGCTTGCGCGTGCTGTTGAATCAGCCGTGGGCGTGCAGCGGGATTCCGGCCATTGCCAGGTGGGCTTCGCCCAGCGCTTCGGACTGGGTGGGATGGGCATGGATCATGTCGGCCACGTCTTGGGGGTAGGCGCCCCAGCCGACGGTCAGCTGAGCTTCTCCGATCAGTTCCCCGACCCGTTCTCCGACCATGTGGATGCCGACGACGGGTCCTGAGTCCTTGCCCGCTCGAATCAGTTTCACACCACCACCGGTGCCCAGGATCTGACTCTTACCGTTGCCGGCGAGGTCGTAGACGATCACCGAGACGTCGCCGAACTGTTCGCGCGCGGCGGCTTCGGTGAGTCCGACCGACGCCACCTCGGGGCTGCAGTACGCGACCCGCGGGATCTGATGGTCAGCGACGGGGACCGGAGCCTGCCCGGCGATGATCTCGGCCACCCGAATCCCCTGCGCGAATCCGCGGTGAGCCAGTTGCGGCCCCGCAACGACGTCGCCGACGGCGTACACACCCGGTTGCGACGTCTGCAATGTGGCATCGACGGCGATGAAGCCTTTCTCGTCGAGATCGATTCCACCCTCGAGCAGTCCGAGATCCCCGGTGCGTGGGCCGCGGCCCACGGCGACCAAGACGACGTCTGCGTCCAACGCCTCGCCGTCTTCGAGTGTTGTCGTCACACCATCGGGGGTTTCATCGACACTGCGGCAACGAACACCCGTCCTGACGGTGATCCCGCGCTTCTTGAATGCCTTGGTCAACTGCTTCGACGACCACTCGTCTTCGGCTGCGACCAGCCGCGGCAGCGCTTCGACGATGGTGACGTCAGCGCCCAGCGAGGCCCAGACACTGGCGAACTCGACGCCGATCACGCCGCCGCCGAGAACGACCACCCGTCCGGGCACGCTCGGCAGTTCCAGAGCGTCATCACTGGTCAGGATGCGACCACCACGCTCGATGCCCGGAAGGGTGCGGGCATACGATCCCGTGGCGAGAACCAGCGACCGGCCGGTCAGGGTCCGGTCACCCACGGTCACGGAGCGATCGCCGGCATATCTGCCGGTTCCGCGGACCACCTCGACCTTGTGCGCTTTCACCAGTCCTTGCAGACCGCGGTACAGCCGGTCGACCACGGAGTCCTTGTAGGCGTGGATCCCGGCGACGTCGATCTTGGTCAGATCCGCTCCGATGCCGACCTGTGCTGCTGCCCTCACTGTGTCGGCCACCTCGGCGGCGTGCAGCAGCGCTTTGGTGGGGATGCACCCGCGGTGCAGGCACGTTCCGCCGACCTTGTCCTCTTCGATGAGGGTGACGCTCTTGCCGAGTTGAGCTGCGCGGAACGCGGCGGCGTAACCACCCGAACCACCGCCCAGGATCAGCACATCGGGATGATCAGACATCTGTTCTCCTCGTGGGTGTTCGGTGTAGGACTAGCTCAGCGCGATCAAGCTGATCGGGTCTGACAGGATGTCGGCGATCGTCGCGAGGAACCTCGAGCCCTGTTCGCCGTCGACGAGTCGGTGGTCGAAGGACAAGCTCAGGGTGGTGATCGAACGTAAGGCGATCTCGCCTTCGTACTCCCAGGGCTGCCGGCGGATCGCCCCGAAACACAGGATGGCCGCCTCACCGGGGTTGAGGATCGGAGTTCCCGAATCAACGCCGAACACACCGACATTGGTGATGGTGATGGTTCCGGCAGCGAGATCTTCGGGCCCGGTCCGTCCTTCCTTCGCGGTGGTCGTCAGCATCACCAGAGACTGGGCCAGGTCACGCAGACCAAGTGTGTGGGCATTCTTGATGTTGGGGACCATCAGGCCTCGCGGGGTTGCGGCGGCGATACCGAGGTTCACGTACCGCTTGGTGACGATCTCTTGATTGGCCTCGTCCCACGACGAGTTCAGTGACGGGTTCGTGCGCAGCGCGACGAGTAGTGCTTTCGCAACCAGGGCCAGCGGCGTGATCCGCACGGTCTCGAAGTGTTTGGACTGCTTCAGCTTGCTGAGGAGATCCATCATGGGCGTCACGTCGACGGTGATGAACTCGGTGACATGTGGTGCGGTGAAGGCACTCTGGACCATCGCCGCCGCGGTGTGCTTACGCACCCCTTTGATCGAGGTGCGTTCTTCGTCCAGACCGGTCACCGGCGGCCGAGCCGTCCGGGGCTCGGGTTCGGCCGGGTCGGCGACAGGCGCTTGTGAGAGATGTCGCTCGAGATCGTCGCGGGTCACTTCGCCGCGGCTGCCGGAGGGCTGCACATCCTTCAGGTCGACGCCGCCACGTCGGGCGGCGTACCGGACCGGTGGTGCGGCCAGCGGTCGTTCCTGTTGTGGGACAGGGGCCACCGCGACAACCGGTGCCGGGCGACGGCGCCTGCGGCCGGTGCTCTCGGCAGCCACGCCGTACCCGACCAGGACCGGTGTGCGTTCGGGCGCGGGTTCCGCGGTGGTGGGTTCGGGGGCGTCAGATGCGGGCGCACCGGCCACCTCGATGTCGATGAAGGGACTCCCGACCTCGACGGTCGCACCTTCCTCGGCATGAAGGGCCACCACTGTCCCGGCGTAGGGAGAGGGCAGCTCGACCGATGCCTTGGCGGTCTCCACATCGGCGATGTTCTGGTTGAGTTCGACTGTGTCCCCGACCTTCACCAGCCAGGTCAGCAGTTCGGCGTCGGTGAGACCTTCACCGAGATCGGGCAGGAGGAACGTCTGGATGGTCGGCATGGTTCGGTCAGCTCCTACAGTGCGAACGTGCGGTCGACGGCGTCGAGGATCCGGTCGACGTCGGGAAGAAAATGCTCTTCGAGCTTGGACGGCGGATACGGCAACGTGAAGCCGCCGACGCGGCCCACCGGCGCCTCGAGATGGAAGAAGCAGCGTTCCCCGATCCGTGCGGCGAGCTCGGCACCGATCCCCAGAAAGACCGGCGCCTCATGGGTGATCACCAATCGTCTTGTGCGACGCACCGACTCGGCTACGGTGTCGACATCGAGCGGTGAGATGGACCGCAAGTCGATGACCTCGATGGAGCGGCCCTCGTCTGCTGCTACTTTCGCTGCCTGAACCGCCGTCGTGACCAACGGTCCGTAGGCGACCAGCGTGACGTCGGAGCCGGCCGAGACGACCCTGGCCTTGTGTAGCGGGTACGGGTCGCCGGCGGCCAGCGGGCCCTTCTCCCAGTAGCGGCGCTTGGGTTCGAAGAACATCACCGGATCATCTGAGGCGATGGCCTGCTGGATCATCTGGTGAGCGTCGGCGGATGTCCCGCACGTGACGACCCGCAATCCGGCGGTGGCCGCGAAGTACCCTTCAGGAGACTCTGAATGATGCTCGATGGCTCCGATACCGCCACCGTAGGGCACCCGGATCGTGATGGGCATCTTGACGTTTCCGCCAGTGCGATAGTGGAGCTTGGCGACCTGGGAGACGATCTGATCAAAGGCCGGATAGATGAACCCGTCGAACTGGATCTCGCAGACCGGTCGGTAGCCGCGCATCGCCAGACCGACTGCGGTACCGATGATCCCGGACTCCGCGAGCGGGGTGTCGATCACGCGCTGCGGCCCGAAATCCTTCTGCAGGCCGTCGGTGACGCGGAAGACACCACCGAGCTTTCCGATGTCCTCACCCAGGAGTACGACCTTCGGGTCATTCTCCATGGCTGCTCGCAGACCGGAGTTGATCGCCTTGCCGATCGGGAGAACCTCGGGGGTGATTGCCGTGCTCATCGGACGTCTCCTTCGAATCCTTGCAGGTACGAGGCGAACTCGCGGCGCTCCTCGTCGATCAGGGGATGGGGTTCGGCGTAGACCTCGTCGAACATCGAGAGCGGCGCGGGTTCTACGGTCTCCAGGCAACCGCGACGTAGCGCAGCCGCGGTGGTATCGGCCTGCGCACCGATGGCTGCGCGCACATCGTCGCCGAGGGCACCCTCTTTCTCGAGCAGCAACCGGATGCGGTCGAGTGGATCCTTGGCGCGCCACTCGTCGTCCAATGCGGCCGGGCGGTAGCGCGAGGGGTCATCCGACGTCGTGTGAGGTCCCATCCGGTAGGTGACCGCCTCGATGAGCGTCGGGCCGCTGCCCTCACGGGCCCGGGCCAGTGCTGCTCTCGTCACCGCGATGACCGCGAGCACATCGTTGCCGTCGACCCGAACGCTCGGCACCCCGAACCCACGACCCCGCTCGGCGATGTTCACCCGGGTCTGCAACGACACCGGTTCGGAGATCGCCCACTGATTGTTCTGGCAGAAGAACACCACCGGCGCATGGAAGCTCGCAGCGAAGCCGAAGGCCTCTGAGATGTCGCCCTGACTGGTCGCGCCGTCACCGAAATAGGTGATGGCGGCGCCGTCGACGCCGTCGAACTGCATACCGAGGGCGTAGCCGGTGGCGTGCAGCGCTTGCGCGCCGACGATGATCGCAGGCGTAGTCATCCGATACTCGTATGGATTCCAGCCCGAATGGGTCGACCCGCGCCAGAACCGGAGCATCTGCGTGGGATCGACGCCTCGGCAGTATGCCACCGCATGCTCTCGGTAGCTCGCGAAGACGAAGTCCTGCGGGTCGAGGGCTCGCGCCGAACCGACCTGCGCGGCTTCCTGTCCCAGCAGTGGCGCCCACAGACCCAGTTCTCCCTGACGCTGCAGCGCAGTGGCCTCGGCATCTATCCGACGCACCACCACGAGGTCCTCGTACAAGCGACCCAACTCTGCGACGTCGATGTCGCTCACCAGCCCGGAGTAGTCGGGATGCTCGACCCGCTCGCCGGTCGGAGTGATCAATTGGACCAGGCCATCGTCATCGGTCACCGGAGATCTCCACTCAGTAGGCTGTCGGCGGGCGCGTGCCGCTAACGGAAGCAATTGCGATCGCCAGGCAATCAGTGGACTCCACATTGCACAAGAGAAGTTCGGGAATTTGAGCACACTGCGCAGATTTACGGCCGTGAGACGTGCGACACTTGGCGATATGACGCAGTTCGATCGATCCGACGCCCGCCTACTCCTCGCTCTGTGCGACACCCCACGCGCAACCGGCGTCCAGTTGGCCGCCGCGTTGCAGATGGCCCGCAACACCGTTCAGTCCCGTCTCGCCCGATGGGAGGAACGGCGGGTCCTGTCCCCCATGGATCGGCTGATCTCGACTCGCGACCTCGGATACACGTTGCGTGCATACATCAGCGCCGTCGTCGACCAACACCGGCTCGAACCGATCATCGCGCTCCTCGGCGACATCCCCGAGGTGATCGAGGTCATCGGAATCTCCGGAGACGCCGACCTTCTCGTCGCCGTCGCGGCCGTCGACGCGGACGATCTCTACCGAGTCGCCGGGCTCGTCTTGGCCGTACCAGGCATCGAGCGGACGACGATGTCGGTGGCGATGCGTGACGCGATCCCCTATCGGACCCGTCCACTGCTGGAGCGGCTCGCACGAGGTCGCTGAACTCCCGCGTTCGGGTCAGTCGACACATTGTGACCAATGATGCACTCCCGGAGCGTTCTAATTTGGGCGCTATGCGCAACTTCTGATCCCGCTGTTGCACATATCGGCGCATCGTTACAGCATTCCCTCAGCTGTTTGCACATCCTCGCCGAATGGCGTCGACCACCCACCCGGAGGTTTCCATGTCAGTCACCATCACCCCGTCAAACGTCGACACAGCCACGAGCCACGTGTTCGACCGGACGGACTTTCCCGTCGAGGAGCCTGCCCACGAGCAGGTGGTGTTCTGCCAGGACAGTGCCACCGGGCTCCGTGCCATCATCGCGCTGCACTCGACCACGCTCGGACCGGCACTCGGCGGCACCCGCTTTCGTGCATATCGCGACGAAGGTGCAGCTCTGACAGACGTTTTGCGACTCGCCCGCGGAATGACCTACAAGGCCGCAGCCGCAGGCCTCGATCTGGGCGGCGGAAAAGCCGTGATCATCGGCGACCCCCACGCCGTCAAGACGCCGGAACTCCTACGCGCCTATGGTTCTTTCGTCGAGCGTCTGGGCGGACGATACGTCACCGCGGGCGACGTCGGCACCAACAGCAACGACCTCGACATCATGGGCGAGACCACCGCACACGTGGTCGGGCGCAACACCGCCGCCGGCGGCTCCGGGGACAGCGGCCCCAACACCGCGCTCGGCGTCTTCCAGGCCATGCGGGCAGCAGCGGTGCGCGCCTGGGGTGATCGCGAGCTCCAAGGACGGACTGTCGGCGTCGAGGGCGCGGGCAAAGTGGGCTTCGAGCTGATCTCCCTGCTCTCGGGAGCAGGAGCCGACATCGTCGTGGCGGACCCGTATCGGCCGTCGCTGGATCGAGTGCTGGCCGCATTCCCGCGCGTACGAGTCGCTGCGGATGTGCGGGCTGAACGGCTCGACGTCTACGCCCCCTGCGCTCTCGGCGCGACAGTGAACGCCACGTCCATTGAGACACTCGACACATCGATCATCTGTGGCGCAGCCAACAACCAGCTGCTGACCCCAGACCTCGAGAGCGCCCTCGGCGATCGCGGAATCGTGTGGATACCGGACTATGTGGCCAACTCCGGAGGCCTGATCCAGGTGGAGGGTGAGCTACGTGGACGCGGCGCCGGCGAGGTTCGTTCACGGGTCGAAAAGGTCTTCGACACAATGTCTTTCATCCTCGACACCGCCGACCGGGAATCAATACTGCCAGGCATCGCGGCGGACCGTATCGCGCGCCGCCGATTGGACGCTCCCGCATGAACGTCGGGCACTAGAGCTGTGTCCGATGGCCACGGCGGTCGGCCAAATCCCTTGTATTCCAAGGTTAACCTTGCCTCAGGACCCTTTGGATAAGCCAACCTAAGTAAGGATGAACTTGGGTGACAAGGGGTTTGACCTGCTACTACGTTGGTTTCCATGAGCAACAAGATGACCAAATTCCACTCGCTGCTGCAGGAGCAAATCCGCCACGAGTTCGCGTCCTCACAGCAGTACATCGCCGTGGCCGCTTTCTACGACAACGAGGACCTACCGCAGTTGGCCAAGCACTTCTACGGCCAGTCGGTCGAAGAACGCAACCACGCGATGATGATCGTGCAGTACTTCCTCGATCGCGACATCACTGTGCAGCTGCCCGGTATCGACCAACCCGAGAACTCGTTTGCGGACTACCGGGCGCCGATCAAGCTTGCGCTCGAGCAGGAGCAGCGCGTCACCGACCAGATCGTCCAGCTGGCCAAGGTCGCCCGCGACGAGGGTGACTACCTCGGTGAGCAGTTCATGCAGTGGTTCCTCAAGGAGCAGGTCGAGGAGGTCGCAGTGATGCGTACCCTTCAGACGGTCGCAGACCGCTGCGACGGCAACCTGTTCGATCTGGAGAACTTCATCTCGCGTGAGATCGGTGTCGCCGCGACGAGCGACGCGACCGCACCGGCCGCCGCCGGTGGCTCCATCTAAAGAGACCATCTCTGCAGCCCACGACGGGCGCCCCCTTCTCGGGGGCGCCCGTTGTGTTGTGTCCGGTGTTCGCTGCTAACGCAAGGTGACCTGGCGGCCACGGATACCGTCGCGAGACCTGCGCTCGGCGCTCGTCAGTTCGGCGTCCGAGGCCAGTGCTTCGTTGAGCGCGGCGTTGAACTTTTCTGCGCCCTCTGTCCACTCTTGATGGTGCATTTCGACGTCCAGGTCGAATACGGGCACCAGCAGGCCATGGGTGCGGAATGATCCCGCGAACCGCGACCCCTCGCCCAGGGTCAGGCCGCCGGCGGCGTGGACCCGCGCGAGTGCTGCCATCACGTCGTCTTCGTCTTCGGGACGGACCCAGCGCAGATGCGCACGCTCGCCGGCATCAACCCACCAGGGTGCACCGACGAAATCTCCCACGAGTCGCGCCGTCGGACGGATGGCGGCGTTGGCCTGCTCGATCATCTGGACGATCTGCGGGGCCGGATCCGCCTGGCCTTCGATCCACCAGTTGAAGTCCTTCTGCACGGTGACGTCCAGTGCTGCCTTCGGGTCGAGGATGTCGGAGAGCGCCTTCGCCTCGGACGCATCGACCTCGGTGAGCGTCTCGCCCGCCTCGGCCCCTGCGGCCCACTCGATCGCGACGGACAACGCATCACCGGGGTCCGCGGGCTCGGGTTCGGTCTGCAGCGCGACCAGTGCCACCGACGTGCCGTTTTCTTCACGGACGAGGGCGGGGCCGGCGCCGGGGAGCACTGTGACCAGTCGAACGGTGTTCGCAGATGAGCCGACCAGCGTCAGATCTGCTGTCGCCGAGGCGACGAACGACCGCAGCGCCACCAGATCGCATTCCGCGGCGACACCGGCGAACGGGCGCTCGACGGGCGCGATCTCTTGCGCTTGCCGCTCTTTACGTGCGGCGACCCGCTCGGCGCGGTTACTTCCGGGGCGCGGACCACTGCCGCGTTTGCTCTTTTTGGCCACGGTATGACGTTACGCAGCGTTCAGAAGTCTCGGACTCCCGGGGTGAAGAGATCACTGCCCCGCGGCTGAACGATTCGCAGCGGGCGTCCAGTGTCAGACCTCGAATGTATGTTCTATCCATGGCTTGGGTGGGGACCGCAACGTTAGACGCTGAGGCGTCGGAGTTGTTGTCGCGCGTGCAGTCTGGGACTCGTGAGGTGAATCAGGCGTGGGCGGCGCGTCTTGATGATGGTCTGGCGTATTACCGGTATGTCTCCTCGATCGAGGATGAGCATGGGACGCGGGCCGCGGCGTGTGAGATCGCGGTGGCGTGGCGGTGCACGACTGGTCAGGCTGATCATCTGTTGCGGTGTCGGCGGTTGTTGGATCATCTGCCGGAGCTGGCGGAGGCTTTCTCAGCGGGTGACCTGTCTATCGAGAAACTCAAAGCGCTCTATCATCGTGCCAGTCGTGGGTATCGGGATGCGTTGATGGATCTCGATGGCGTTCTGGCGGAGGATGCGATGTTGTTGGGTGACAACATCTTCGCGGAGGAGCTGGATCGTCATTTGATGCCGTTCGAACCGGACCGCCCTGATGATGATGGTGCGGCGGATCCGTTGCGTCGGGTGACCGTACGTCGTCGGGCGGGTGGGATGGCGAGTCTGACCACGGGGTGCACGGCGGAGGAGGCGATCAGGGCGAAAGCTCAGCTGGAGGAGATGGCGCTCGATGACCCGGCGGGTGAGGTCGATGCGGTGCTCGAGGCGATCGCGAACGCCAACGCTGCGGCTACTGAAGATGCCGAACCCGAACCCGAGCCAGAAGTAGAGCCCGAGCCTGCGGCTCGCCCGTCTGCTGCTGCGCCTTCGCGCGCTGCCCGGCGTGCGTGGACAGAGTTGGTGCTTGATCTGCCGACCCTGCTCGGGTTGTCGAAGGATCCCGGGTACTTGCTGGGGTATGGGTCGCTCGATGGTGATCAGTCGCGGTCGCTGGCAGGCCGTTCCCGGTGGAAGGCGTTGGTGACGATCGGGCAGGACGCGATCGCTGCGTTGGTGGAGTTGATCAACTCGGCCGATGGTCGACCGGTCACGGCCGAGGACGTCGCCGCCGCATTGATGAAAGCCGTCGACAACGGCAACCGGCTGGTTCTAGGGGAGAAGGATGTCGGTCCGGCTCCGCCGGTGAAAGCGCCACCTTCCAAGGATGGTCATGGCGGGTGGAAGCATCCGCCGCGGGGTGCATTGAAGTACAAACCCGGGCGCAAGCTTGCCCGGATCATCCGAATGCTGGATGGAACCTGCCGCTTCACCGGCTGCAAGAAACCCGCGAAGGACTGCGAGATCGACCACATCGTGCCGTTCAACCATGCCAACCCCATGGCCGGTGGCTGGACGATCGAATCGAATCTGGCGTGCTTGTGCAAGGAGCATCACGACCTCAAGACCCGCGGCATCATCCGGGTGGAGATGCGCGGCAACCGGGAGTACTGGATCGACACC
>NZ_MJEJ02000022.1 GCF_002095435.2 Williamsia sp. 1138 | reverse complement strand
TGGCCAGGGTTGTTTCCCCGCCGTCGATGTAGTGCTTGATGTGATGGGCATCAGTCCACGTCGCCGGTGCCCCGCACTTGATGCAGCACTCGTCGCGGATGATGATGGCTTTACGGACCGGCCCGGTGAACAAACGCTTGGGTGGGCTCAGATCAATCGGCACCTGCTGCCCATCGAGGGTGATGAAGGTGAAAGTCGAATCACACGCCAACGCTGCTGCGGTGGCTTCGGTGATCGGACCCATCCACCGCAACGACGCCTGATCAGGATGATCGGCCGGGACCGTCACATTCACCTCGGTCCGCGGCGCCGAGATCAACCCCTGCCCACCACCGCCACAGTCGAGCAACTGATGCAACGCATCGGCCCGCGCCTGCGTCGGCGTCCGCGCATCCGGAGAACCATCCGGCTCCGGACGCGGCTTCGACCAGAAGTCCAGGGCGGAAAACAACTTCTCCCCGATCTTCACATCCAGATCGAACTTCCCCACGCACCGCCCGTCGCTACCGACCGCATAATCGAGACTGTTCAGGGAAGGGTCCTCCGCGGGCGGTTTCCCACCGGTATCTGCAGCCAGTGCGTTACCCAGACCTCGAGCAGTCTTACTGATCTCAGCCGGCGGCGCCCCCGACACCGCCCCGTTCAGCAGCTCCCCCTCAAATTCGTAACGCTCGGCGTCGGTGACCGGCTCGTCCGAGCGCCCCTCGATACCGGCTAGACCCTTGACCACCGCATCAACATGCTCGGACGACAGGTACCCATCACGGGCCCACCCGGCCGTGCGATCCAAACCCGCCAAACCGGCACCGATTCGCACCCACCGCTGCGCCGACGCCGGCGCAGCACCATTGGCTTCCAACAACTTCGACGTCGTAGACCCCGCCTGCCGCGCCACCCCCAACTCATCGAGAACCGCAGCACACACCGACACCTGATGCTCGGTGGCATTACGCAACGTGATCAGATCACGCACCAACACCAACAGCTCCGCACAATCACCAGGGACCACCAGCTCAGTCACAGCCGACACCACATCGAGAACCCGCATAAGACAACACCTTCCACCCAAGCAATCAACAGGGACAGTCGGCGGCATCTTCCCGGAAGGGCATGTATCAAGATTCGTCATCATTGGGCCGACTACCTACAACCTACCGCACTCGAACACATGTTCGCAAGCGGTTCCAACCTCCAATCTCACTGGTTCCCATCACCTTTCGGTAGTCAAAGAAAGAACCTTCACACAAAAAGACGCCCCACCTGAACAGGTGGGGCGTCTTGAAGAAAGTCACTCGCGGCGACCGTCAGTGACTACTGCTGAGGTACTCCTCATCGGTCACGTGCTCGAGCCATGTGGTGGTGGTCGCCGGGTCGTCGGCATTGTCCAGCATCGCGAGATGCTCCATGAAGTTCTCGGATGTTGCACCGTGCCAATGTTCTTCGCCAGGCGGGCAGTAAATGGTCTGGCCCGCGGAGGCCTCGACCTTCACTCCCCCACGCGACTGCACCCATGCGACACCCTGGGTCACGTGCAGAGTCTGCCCTCGCGCGTGCGAGTGCCAGGCCGTCCGCGCTCCCGGCGCGAACCGCACCTTCGCGACGATCATCTGCTGGCCTTCTTCACGGGGGAAGGCGATCGGGTCCAGCCACACGTCCCCGGTGAACTGCTCAGGCGGGTTCTTGGTTGTCGGTACTACGGGGTCGACCTGCATGCTCACGCCTCCGGGATGTCGAGGCCGAACTTCTCACGCGTGACTGCCTCGGGCTCAGGTCCTCCACGGACACCGGTGTCGAGCGCGTCGATCGCAGCGAGCTGGTCAGCGGTGAGTTCGAAGTCGAACACGTCGAAATTCTCCGCGATTCGCGACGGGGTGACGGACTTCGGTATCACCTGCCGGCCCTGCTGCAGATGCCAGCGCAGCATCGCCTGGGCGGGCGACTTACCGTGTGCCGCAGCGATCTCCTTGATGACCGGATCTTCCAGTGTGGAGCCATGTTTGCCATCCCGGTAGAACGTGATGCCGCCGATCGGCGCCCAGGCCTGCGACAGGATGCCGTGCTTCTCGTTGACCTCGAGCAGCTCCGACTGGCGGAAGTAGGGATGAACTTCGATCTGATTGATCGCCGGCACAACAGAAGTCGCTTCCAGTAGGCGATCGAGGTGGTCGGGCATGAAGTTGCTGACCCCGATGGCCCGGACCTTGCCCTCTGCGAGCAGCGTTTCGAGCGCCTTGTATGCGGCGATGGTGAGGTCGAACTCGCCGGGTAACGCCTGATGCAGGATCAACAGGTCGATTTGCTCGACGCCGAGCTTGCCCGCAGCCTTGTCGAACGCGTGCACTGTGGCGTCGTAGCCGAAGTCGTTGATCCAGATCTTCGTCTCGATGAAGATGTCGGAACGGTCGACACCGGAACGCGCGATCGCGTCGCCGACACCTCGCTCGTTGAGGTACGCCGCAGCGGTGTCGATGTGGCGATAGCCCGTCTCCAGCGCGGTCGTCACCGCGGCGTCGGTCTCGGCGGGTGGGGTCTGGAAGACGCCGAAGCCCAGGCTCGGGATCTCGACGCCGTTGTTCAAAGTCAGATTCGGAATACTCATGACTTCCACGCTAGGCGCGACATCGGCCGCGTGGGAGTCCTTGACGGTCGGGGTACTGGCAGAACCCCCTTCGAACTGCTGCTTCCGGCTGGAACTATCACGCCGAGGATCACGATCAATGCCAGCGCATGCATGATGCTGCTGGCGGGGCCGATGCTCATGGCCGGACAGCGACCTTGAGCGTCTCGCGGGAGTCCATGGTGGCGTAGCCCTTCGGGGTGTCCTCGAGGTCGACGGTGCGGTCGAAGACCCGCCCGGGGTTCACGGTTCCGTCGAGCACTGCCGGGAGCAGCTGCTCGATATACGCACGGACGGGGGCGGGGCCGCCGGTGAGGGTGATGTTCGGGCCGAACAGGCTGCCGAACCCGACGGGTGCGTCGTCGTACTGCGGGACGCCGACCCGGCTGATCACGCCACCGGGCCGGATGACGCCGAGCGCCTGGTCATACGCCGGACGATGACCCACAGCTTCGAGGACGATCTGGCTGCCATGTCCACCGGTGAGTTCGCGAACCTTGGCAATGCCTTCTTCGCCGCGTTCGGCGACGACGTCGGTGGCACCGAAGTCCCTGCCGAGGTCGGTACGGGCGGCGTGCCGTCCCATCAAGATGATCCGCTCGGCTCCACGCTGTTTCGCCGAGAGCACCGCGAGCAGGCCTACGGCGCCGTCGCCGATCACGGTGACGGTACTGCCTGCGGTGACACCCCCTCGGACGGCGGCGTGCCAGCCGGTGCCGTAGACGTCGGACAGGGTGAGCAGCGACAGATGCATGGCATCGTCGAGGCCCTCACCCCCGTCGACCTTGACCAGCGTGCCGTCGGCCAGTGGAACTCGAACCGCCTCGGCCTGAGCGCCGGCGGTTCCGAGCGCAGCGTCGCTCCAGAACCCGCCGCGCACGCACGAGGTCTGCAGGCCGGCCAGACAGAACTCGCAGACGCCGCACGACACCGCGAACGGCGCAATCACGAAGTCGCCCACGCTGAGGGTGGTGACGTCGGCGCCGACCGCTTCGACGACTCCGATGAACTCGTGGCCCATCGGCGCGCCCGCCGGGTCGGACGGCATCGAGTGGTACGGATGTAGATCACTGCCGCACACGCAGGCCCGGTTCACTCGGACCACTGCGTCGGTGGCCTGCTGGATGGATGGGTCAGGGACGTCGATGACGCGGACATCGCCCGCGCCGTACATATAGGTTGCTCGCATACGTCCAGTTGACGTCCGATCCGGACGGCTGGGGAGTCACTGTCGGTCCAGGTACTGCCAGTGCCTCCCCCGAGCCGATTCTGCGGCCTACCGTGGGTCCATGGGCACGACCGACCTACGCACCGAGATCCGCGAGTTCCTCAGCTCCCGTCGGGCACGCATCACCCCCGAAGAATCGGGTCTGCCTGCGTACGGCGGCAATCGCAGGGTCAAGGGGCTGCGGCGGGAGGAGGTCGCCATGCTGGCTGGTGTCTCCGTCGACTACTACATCCGAATGGAACGAGGCAGCCTGTCGGGTGCGTCCGACAGCGTGCTCGACGCCCTCGCCGGTGCGCTCAAACTCGACGAGGCCGAGCGCGATCACCTCTTCACCCTGGCCCGCCAGTCCGAGACCGGAGCGCGGCGGCGCAAGCGAGCACCGCAGTCCACCGTCCGCCCGGCGATCCAGCAGGTCCTCGACGCCATCACCGACGCCCCTGCCTGGATCCGCAACGGCCGGCACGACATCATCGCGATGAACGACCTCGCCCGCGCGCTGTACTCCCCCGTCCTGGCCGATCCGCGCCGTCCGGCGAACACCACCCGCTTCGTCTACCTACACCCCGAAGAAGCTGAGGCCTTCTTCGTCGACTACGACCAGATCGCTCGCGACGCCGCCGCGATGCTCCGTCTCGAGGCGGGCCTCAATCCACACGACAAGGCACTCATCGAACTGGTCGGCGAACTGTCCACCCAGAGCGAGGCGTTTCGCCAACGCTGGGCATCGCAGGACGTGCGGTTCCACCGCAGCGGCCGGAAGAGGCTGCACCACCCGGCGGTCGGACAACTCGACCTCGACTTCGAAGCCATGGAGTTGCCTTCCGAGCCAGGCCTCAAGCTCAACATCTACACCGCAGCCGCCGGGACACCCACCGCCGATGCGCTCAAGCTGCTGGCGTCCTGGGCGGCGAGCCACGACGTCCTGCCCACCGAGCGCACCGCCTCGAACGACCAGGCGTAAATAGCGCACCCGGTTCACCCAGATCGGATGAAGCTCGGAACCTCGTCGAGGAGAATGCTTAGAGCGGACCACGACAAAGGAGTGCCGGTGACCGATCTCGACGCGCGGCCGACGCAGGACCAAGAGTTCATCGACGCACCGTTGCCCGAACACCCGGACCCGGGTCGGCAGTCACGAAAAGTGGTCCCACGCCGCGAGCTCGGACGTTGGAATCCAGAAAAACGTGGCCACGACGCACTGCAGACGATTCTCGCGCAGAGCGACATCCGCGCCCCCGACCTGTTGCCCATCCGCCACGGTCGGATGAGTCACTCCCCCTGGACCTATTACCGCGGCGCCGCCGCGGTGATGGCTGCCGATCTGGCTTCCACCCCGCACACCGGCATCATGGTGCAGATGTGCGGCGACGCACACGTACTGAACTACGGGATGTGGACGTCGCCCGAGCGCAACCTCATCTTCGACCTTCGCGACTTCGACGAAACCTTGCCCGGCCCGTTCGAATGGGACCTCAAACGTTTCCTCGCGAGCTTGGTCGTGCTCGCTCGCGACAACGGGATCTCGGAATCGGCCGCGCAGGATGCGGTTCGGGCGGGTTACCGCAACTACCGCAAGCACATGAGAACGTATGCGGAGATGCCGCAGATCGACGTCTGGTACGACCAGATCGACATCGAGCAACTGGTGAAGTACGCCAAGAAAGAAAACGAAGAGAAGCTGGACGCCCTCATCGAGAGCCGCGCCAAGAAGCGGACCAGTCGGGGTGTGTCGAAAAAGCTGCTCACCACTGTCGAGGGAAAGCGACAGATCACCGAGGATCCGCCGTACCGGACCCACCGACTCGGCGATGCCGCCGAACAGATCTTGCGTGTCGTCCTCTCGAAGTACCACGAGTCGGTACCCGACCACCTGGAGAATCTCCTCAGCCGGTACGACGCAGTGGACGCCGTACGCCAGGTCGTCGGCGTGGGCAGTGTCGGCATGAGGGTATTCCTGACGTTGCTCGAGGAACGTCGTACAGGCGACCCCCTGTTCCTGCAGGTCAAACAAGCCGGACCCTCTGTGTACGAACAGTTTCTCGGCAGGAGCAAATACGACAACCACGGTGCCCGAGTTGTGCACGGACAGCACCTCATCCAGAGCGCCACCGACATGTTCGTGGGCTGGACGTCGTTCGAGTGGCAGGAGTTGGATCTGGATCTGGACTTCTATGTCCGTCAATTCCGCGACGGCAAGGTGATCCCGAAAGGCGAAGGGGTGGCTCCGGTGCTACCTCGGTTCGCCGCTGCGTGCGGACATGTGCTGGCACGGGCGCATGCCCGAAGTGGTGACTCTGCAGCGATCGCCGACTATCTCGGGAACAGCGACAAGGTGGAGGACGCCCTCGTCGACTTCTCGAGCGCCTATGCCGACCAGAACGCCGCCGACCATGCGCAGTTGGCGAAAGCCGTTGCCGACGGCGATATCCCATCAGAACAAGGCTGGCCCGACATCCCCTGAGCTCGTTCTACAGCATCTCCCAATAGCGCGCCGACTCGACCGCCTCGCGGCGGTTGGACACGCCCAGCTTTCGATAGATCGAGCGCTGGTGAGTCTTGACGGTGTTGACCGACACGAACAGATCAGCGGCGATCTCGGACGATTTCAGCATGGTCGGCAAATACTTCAGCACTGCTAGTTCGCGTTCGGTGAGGTCTTGCAGGACAGTGGCGGGCGGCGTCGTCTGTTCGGTGACGACGCCGAAGGTATCCGCGAGTTCGGTGACGAATGAACTGCGGTCGCCGCTGAGGCGGATATACCGGTTCAGCTGAATCGGTATCTGCGCGTCCGCCAGCAGGAACGGTCGCCGCAAGCCGACCGGCGCGGCCAACGCCACTGCGGCGCCGACCCGTTCGACGGCCGTGTTGTCGCGCCGAAGGTGGCCATGCGCAGCCGCCTCCAGCAGCGCACCCTCCGCGGCCAGTGTCTTGAACCCGGCGAACCGGTCTGCCGGACGAAGCTCCTCGAGAGCAGCGGCGGGCCTGGCGAGTTCGAGAAGCGCTTTGGCGCGGGTGATGCGCATCAGGCTCGACGCGTAGTCCACACCATCGCCGGGGTCGCCGATCACCTCGAGCGCAACCTGGGGTTCCCCCGCAACCATCGCCACCTCCGCGCGGCAAGCGCGCGACCACGCAACCAACAAGGCGGGCAGGACAACCGATGCCGCCAACAGGTCGAGACGATGCAGTGCCGTCCGTGCCGGCGACAGCTCCCGACGGGCAACGGCGACGCCGACTGCCGCCACGTGCAGGAGCAGCCTGCACCCGATGTCCGACCCCGTAGTACTGGCCGCCAGGCCCGTGTCGATATACCGCTCGGCTTTCTCGAAATCAGCTCGTTCGAGGTAAACCAGTGCCGCGGCAGCGTAGGCGGCAAGCAACTGGGGCTCACGCGCCCATCCCCGCGTCTCCGCCGTCGCCAGCGAAGCCGTCGACTCGATCTCGGCCTGATCGAGATCACCCAGCAGGAACTCGACGAGCGACAGATAGGACGCGGCCGAGAGCACCGTCAAACCTATACCGAGATGCCCGCCCTGGGTGCGCACCGCAGACAGACTGATCTGTGCCCGGTCGAGGAGGCCTTCGTGCACGAGTCCGGTCGCGCGGTTGTTGATGGCGACGAGGGTGTAGGCAGCGGACGCCGGAACCTCCCGCCGGGGAACGCGATCGAGTAGTTCGAGCAACCCATCCGCGGTTGCCACCAACCGTGACGGCGAGGTCGCCCTCGCATGAACGGTGTGCGCGATGGCTATGATGATCCGGTACACGTCGGCCAACGGATCGTCTGTCCCACTCAGCAGCAACGCAGCGTCGTCGGCATTTCGTTGCATCGACTCGAAGTCGTGTCGCTGATAGTCGCACACCAGCGCGACGATCAAGGTCTCGGCGGTCGGCAACCGGGCCACGTCGTCGTACACGGTGGACAACGCCGACACCAGAGCGGTGGCCTGCGGCGTCAAGATCAGCGGAAGGGCGACCTGTCCGAGAACCATTGCCACAGTTGCCCAATCACGGGCGTACGCATAGTGGCGCAACGCATCGATCGGCTCGTTCCTACCGAAGTACCAGTCCGCGGCCCGGCGGTTCAATTCCGCGACACTGTCCGGATTCTCCGCAGAGAGTCTGTCCTGCAACAACTCTCGGAGTAGCGGGTGATAACGAAACCAGTGCGGGCGGTCCGACAGTCGCACCGTCAGCGCGTTACGTGCCACCAGGTCCTCGAGTACGTGTTTGCTGTCCACGCGACCGGACAGAGCTCGCGCCAATTCTGCGGTCATCTGATCGACAACACTGGTGGCGAGAAGGAACAAGCGGTCGCTCGGAGACAGCCGGTCGAGTATCTCCTCCAGCAGGTATTCGGCGACCCTTCGATTGTTGCCGCTGAAGTGCTCTAGGACCGGGACCGCTCCGGCAGCCTCGTCGACGCTGATCATCGCCAGGCGAAGTCCGGCCGGCCAACCCTGGGTACGACTGTGGAGTTCAGTGAGTGTGCCGTCGCCGAGCGTCACCCCACTCCGGGCGCACACCTCGCGGGTTTCCGCAGCCGTATACGTCAGGTCGTTGCCGTCGATGTCGGCGACATCATCGACGAGGCGGAGTCTGGACAGCCGCAGGTCGGGCTCGGTGCGGGAGACCAACACCAGGCGCAATTGCGGAATGCGGTACTCGGCGACGCGATTGATGCTGTCCAGCGCGGCGGGATCGGTGATGTGGTGGAAGTCGTCCAGCACCACGACGATCGGCGTCGGTAGATGCATCAACCCTTCGACGATCCGGTCCAGTTCGGGTTCGCCGAACTGCACTCCCGGGGTCAAGGTTGCGAGCACACTCGATTGCGGCACAACCCCGGAAATCCGCAAGGCATCCAACAAGTCCGCCCACAGGCCCTGCACGTCATATCTGGTGTCCGCGGTCAGCCAGGCAACGGCCCCGGGAGGATCACCGCGCCCGACCCAGGCCGAGACCGCGAGGGTCTTACCGTAACCGGGTCCGGCGCAGACGATGGTGACGGCTTTGCGCGCGCCACGGTTAAACATCGAGTTCAATCGCTGACGCTCGACGAAACCTGGTGGAGAATCCGATCGGGACGTCCGTAGACGAAATGCAGCAGTGTACTGGTCGGCCATGTCTTGACCACCTCTTTCGGTATTGTTCCTGGCCCCGCCCGTGGAACACCTGTGCATGATGATAAGTCGTCTTATTCGCGCGCACATCTCATTCCCTACGGATGACGACAGAACCCGACAACAATTGGGAAACTGACGTCACTCATCGTCGGGCGTGTGCGCAGGTCACAACACCGACGTGCATGTCTGCTCATGGAGGTCCGGTTTGATCGACTACTCCGACTTGGGTCCGGTCGACTACGTGATCGTCGAGTTCGTGGACGGAGAACACCACGTTCCCGCCGCCATGACGCGATCACTACTCGACCTGGTCGACCGCGGCATCATCCGGGTGCTCGATCTGCTCATCGTCGAGAAGTCGGCCACCGGCGACATCGCGGTGACCGAAATCGAAGACCTCGGAAAAGCCTCCGAGTTACGTTCGCTCACAGGGACACTCGCCGAGATCCTGGCGGCCGACGACATCGACAACCTGGCCAGGGCGATCCGCTCAGACGCCACCGCCGCGGTGATCGTCTGGGAGAACATCGGAGTCGCCTCGCTTTCGGCGTCTGCACGTCAGGTCTCGGCGCAGATTGTCGCGCAGGGGCGCATCCCCTCCCGAGCGATCGTCGCGACACTCGAAGCCGACCACCCCATGGCGGACTGACGTGACGATGCGCAACGGAAGAGCCACGAGACGTGCGGTGATCGGGCACCCTGTCATCAGGCAGCGCTCGACCGCGGACGGCGCAGCTGTTGTCGCCGAGGGTATTCGTCGCCGGCGAAGCTCCACTGACCATGATCGCGATCGTCGGCCCGGATCTCCCGAAGCCGGCGAGCCCGAAAATGATTCACACCAATCCGATCTGTACATCGACGAGAAGCCAGGAGCCCGACATGCCGAAGCTGGAGATCAAGAAGACCACAGAGCTGACCCGTAAGCAGGTGTCCGAAAGGCTCATCTCCCTCGGTAAAGCCCTTGCCGGCGGTTCCGAGGTGGACCTGGGCGCCGGCGGTGAGTCGATCACGGTCGAAGTCGCCGACCGAGTCCAGTTCGAGCTCGAGATCGAGGTCGACGGGGATGAGACGGAGATCGAGATCGAGATCAAATGGCGCGATGCTGCTACAACGACCGCCAAGGCAGCACCCGAACCGGCCGCGGCCGCACCGGCCAAGGCGACCAAGCGGGCTCGGCCACGCAAAGCGGCCGCCAAGTAGTACGCCGCCCCCGGCATCGTCGTCGGATGGACAGCCATCGTGGCAGCCCGGATCCCGCGTCGCCCGCCGCCGCCCGTTGGTTGGCACGGGCGTCGTTTCTTGCCGTACTGGCGACAGCGGCAGTCCTCGTGGTGTTCGCAGGGCTGCACACGCTGACCTTGCTGCTCGCTGCAGTGGGCACGATTCTGATCGCGGTCGTCGGCCTGTTCTGGTTCCTGTCTTCCCGCGGAGTCGTGCGCTGGGTCTCGCTGGCGGCACTGGTCATCGCCCCACTTGTGTTTCTGGGCTTGCTCATTCGCGCGAGTCTGCTGTGGGTGGTGGTGACCTCGATCGTATTGCTGGTGATCGCCGGAATCTGCGCCCGCTCAGCTATTCGGCGGGACAACGCCGGCCCAGCGATGCCGGAGCGGGGAGCCTCACGTCCAGAGCACGCGTTCCTGGTGATGAATCCCCGCTCGGGCGGGGGGAAGGTCGGCACGTTCGACCTGAGGAGAAAGGCCGAGGCCCTCGGAGCCGAGGTCGCGCTTCTCGACGGACCCGGGTTCGTCGACGTCGCAGCCCTGACCCGGGACGCGGTCGAGCGTGGGGCCGATCTGCTCGGTGTTGCGGGCGGGGACGGGACGCAGGCACTCGTGGCGGGCATCGCTGCCGAACACGACCTCTCGTACTTGGTGATCAGTGCCGGCACGCGCAATCACTTCGCCGCCGATCTCGGACTCGACCTCGACGACCCGGCCAGGTGTCTCGACGCCCTGGTCGACGGGACGGAGATCCGCGTCGACCTCGGCGAGATCGGGGGCCGAACATTCGTGAACAATGCGTCATTCGGTGCGTACGCCGAGGTGGTGCAGAGCCCTGAGTACCGCGATGACAAACGGGGCACGATGCTGCGGATGCTGCCCGACCTGATCGGCAACCACCGCGGCGCCGGGTTGCGGGTCCGAGCGGGAAATATGACGATCGACAATCCTCAGGCAGTGCTGATCAGCAACGGGCCTTACGAGACCCATGATCTCGCGGGACTCGGACGTCGGCCGCGGATCGACCGCGGCGTCCTCGGAATGGTCACCATCTCGGTCGACAGCGCCAAAGACGCCCTCGGTCTACTCCGCCGCACACGACAACGAGGGCTGACCCAGGACACCGTCGACGCCGTCGTGATCGAGGCCGATGCGCAGGAGATCCCGGTCGGTGTCGACGGCGAAGCGCTCGTGTTCCCCACCCCGGTGCGATGCACCATCAGACCGGGCGCACTACGGGTCCTGGTTCCTCGCGAGCGACCTGGAATTCACCGGCCGCCGACGCGAGTGGACTGGGTTCGACTTCTCGATCTCAGTGTGCACGCGCAGCCGATCTTCAGCCGCGTCAAACCCTTTGGGCGCCGGAGATAATGACAGCCGTCTCACTGTCGCGCAAGCCGAGTCGATGTCTGCACGAGGACCGTTGGCAGTGTCCGCCGCGAGAGAAAGCGCCGCCTACTTCGAAGGAAAGACGGTCTTCCAGTCGTCCTTCACGCTGACGATCGTCCAGCCGAGCTCCTTGGCACGTTCGACCGATTTCTCGGCGTTCGATGTGTATGCGAACTCGCGCTCGTCATCGTCGTGGTCCACCAACAACGCAAAGGTCGCTGTCTCGAGCATCTCGATGTCGACGTCGGCGTTCCCGCCGGCGAACACCGGCAGCCGCCCCGTCGTGGCGAAGATGTGCTCCGGCTTTCCCGGACCGATGTCGAGTCCGCCGAGGCCCCGGGCAGCGCGAACCATGGATCCATTCGAATAGGAGTAGTCGGCGGCCGTCCCGATCACGTTCTCCTTGTAGATACCCCACGTCTCCTCCGCGAAGACCCGCATGAAATCGCGCCCACCGCCGGAGCAGACAAAGACTCGAAAGTCGTTGTCCTTCAGATATTTGATGAGTTCGAGCATGGGTGCGTACACAAGTTCGACGTAGGGAACATCGAACTTCGGTTGCTTGACCGCCTCCAGCCACTCCCGGACCTGAGCCTCGAACTCGGCTGGGGTGGTTCCTGCCCACGACCGCGCGAACGCGGCCAGTAACGTCTCGATCACCTCGGGGTCCTGCGCTCCCACCCGAGCGAAGAAGGCGTTGTCCTTCTCGACCAAGGCCTTGTACGGCTGAACGGCAGCCAGAGCGTGGTCTGCTGCGACCTCGTCTCCCCACTTGCGAAACACGAAGTCGAACTGGGGCGGCAGCGGCTGCTCCGACCACAGGGTGCCGTCGTTGTCGAACGCCGCGATCCGGTCCGCGATCTCCACGAAGCCTCCACCGGGGGTGACTGCCGAGGTCACGAAGTCGACGACGGCCTTCCTGGCCACTCCGTCGTTCCAGCTCGGCAACACAGTGCCAGACACATTCCCCCCCAAAACGGCTTCGATGCGAAATACCTCAGGTGATTGTCGTCAACGGTAGATCGCGGAGGTCGTTGCCGCGCGGCGAATCGGAGCAATCGGAGTCGACGACGGGCCGACTTGGACACCAAACAAAACTTGAGTCTGGACACATGTCTGATGGTCGAGGTAGCGTGCCTGCCATGGGACGCGTGGACGGAAAAGTGGCAATCATCAGCGGTGGCGCACAGGGAATGGGCGCATCGCACGCCCGACTCCTGGTCGCCGAAGGCGCCAAGGTCGTGATCGGAGACATCCTCGACGAGAAAGGCCAGGCTCTGGCCGACGAACTCGGCGACGCCGCTCGTTATGTCCACCTGGACGTAGCGCAGTTCGATCAGTGGGAGGCCGCAGTCGCCACCGCCGTCAACGACTTCGGGGCTCTGAACGTCCTCGTCAACAACGCCGGTATTGCCAACGGCAGTTCGATCCAGCAGTTCAAGCACGACAAGTGGCAGAAAATCATCGACGTCAACCTCACCGGCACGTTCTTCGGCATCCAGGCGTCGACCGATCCGATGATCGCGGCCGGTGGCGGTTCGATCATCAACGTCTCGTCCATCGAGGGCCTTCGCGGGGCTCCCTGGGCGCACGGATACGTCGCGACCAAGTGGGCCGTGCGCGGTCTCGCGAAATCGGTCGCGCTGGAACTGGCGCCACACAACATCCGCGTCAACTCGTTGCACCCCGGTCTGATCCGCACACCGATGACCGAGAAGTTCCCCGACGACCTCGTGACGATTCCGCTCGGTCGACCGGGACAGTCCAGCGAGGTGTCCACATTCGTACTCTTCCTGGCAAGCGATGAATCGTCGTACGCGACGGGCACCGAGTTCGTCGTCGACGGCGGACTGGTCACCGACGTTCCCCACAAGTCCATGTGAACTTCTGATTCCAGAGCCCGACAGACCAGTGCATCAACACTTCTGAGGAGATCCCCATGGCGATTCGCGTCGCCCTCATCGGCACCGGCAACGTCGGCCGCCTGGCGCTGACCCAACTGATCGAGAGCGCAGATTACGAACTGACCGCGGTGGGCGTCTCCACGGACACCAAGGTAGGCAAGGATGCCGGCGAATTGGCCGGCGTAGACGCCGTCACCGGCATCACCGCAGTGGGCGACATCGACGCGGTACTGGCAACCAAACCCGAGTGCGTTGTGTACTGCGCGATGGGCGACATCCGCACCGGCGATGCGCTCAGGGATTGTCAGAAGATTCTGGAAGCCGAAGTCGATGTGGTCGGATCGGCACCGGTGATCCTGCAATACCCGTGGCAACTGTTGCCAGACAAGAACATCGACCGGGTCCAGGCTTCTGCCGCCACAGGCGACGCGAGCATCTTCATCACCGGCGTCGACCCCGGATTCGCCAACGACCTGATCCCCCTCGCCCTGGCGGGCACGTGTCAACGCGTCGAGCAGATCCGCGTCATGGAGATCGCCGACTACGCCACCTACGACGGCGCGGTCGTCATGTTCGACGTCATGGGGTTCGGAAAACCCTTGGACGAACTACCGATTCTCTTTCAGCCCGGCATCCTCGGATTCACTTGGGGCACCACGATTCGGCAACTCGCGGCCGGCCTCGGTATCGAGGTCGACGAGATCACCGAGAACTTCGAATTGGAACCCGCCCCCGAGGCGTTCGATGTCGCAGTCGGACGGATCGAGAAGGGAACCGTTGCTGCCATGCGCTTCGAGATCCACGGAAAGGTCAAGGGGCACTCCGCGATCGTCGTCGAGCACGTCACCCGGCTGCGCGACGATCTGCGACCGGATTGGGCGCGGCCCGCCCAGGAGGGCGGTTCGTACCGGGTCGAGATCGTGGGTGAACCCAACTACGCCGTCGACATCTGCCCAACCAGCGTCAAGGGCGACCACAACCACGCCGCGATCGTGGCCGCCGCCGGCCGCATCGTCAACGCCATCCCGGCGGTCATCGCTGCACCACCGGGGATCCGCACCACCCTGGATCTGCCCCTCGTCACCGGCAAAGGCCTCTACGTCGGCTGACCCGGCCGCGGGGCCCGCCATCGTCCGATCGCCTCAGGCGCACGAACCTTGTTTTGGCCCGAGACCGACGCCGTGCCACCGTGGACCCATGGAACGCGAGTACCGCTTCGAGATCGTCTCCCTGCTGGTGTCCCCTGCCCACGCCTACTTCGGCCGGGCCAAGGACGGACCGGCCGCCGACGTGGCGACGCAGACACCCGATTTCATCGAGATCACCGCAAACAAAGGCATCCGGGGCGACCGCTTCTTCGGTGTAAGGGCGCACACCGAGGCAGCGATCACCTTTCTCGCCCTCGAGGCCTGGGAGACCGCGGCAGGAGACGTCGATCCGGCGGTGGCCCGCCGCAACGTCATGGTCCGTGGACTGGAACTCGACCCGCTGCGAGGCGAAGAGTTCGAGATCGACACCGGTGACGGACCGGTCCGGTTTCGCGGCGGGCGTCCTGCCCACCCCTGCGTGTGGATGGACACGATGGCAGGCGAAGGCACCCGCAAAGCACTGATCGGACGCGGCGGACTCCGTACGCAACCGTTGACGTCCGGGGTCCTGCGCGTCGGGCCGGCAGTCATCTCCTGCGATGTGCAACTCGACCCGGCGCGGGTGGCAGAGCAGGTCCGACGGGCCCAGCCGATCTGAGGAAACGCAGAGCCGTCGACATCTGCGACGAGACAACGATCTTGTGTTCACTCGCGCCTGCTTCAGTGACGAACTGGGTCCGGTCGATGCAAGTAATGTAGATGCCGCAATACCCATTATTTCTCTACTTTTTATCCACCAAAAATGTGATACGGACACACGATTCGGTGCACACTGGTGTCAGCGAGTCCCTTTCGTCGACGAAAGGCCGGGCGACATGACTACCGTGATTTACGTGGCGGCCGAGGTGGAGCAGGCTCGCTATCTTTTCGGAGAATTGAGAAGATGGGTCTGCATCCTCGAACTCGAAACGCATCATCCGAATGCACCTGCTGTCGTATTCCTGAAGCAACGCGAGCTCGACGAAATCCATAGACTAATGGATGCCCTCATTTCCGAATTCCCCGAAGCGTTTGTCCTGTCGCCCCAGCCGGTTCCGATCATCGCTCAGGACGCCTCATGACTCGATTCGGGTCATTCGCGTCGAGATGATCAGACCGATGACGCCAGCAGAAAGCGGTATGAGCAAGGCTATTTGAAGAGCCAGTGGCCGCGCATCCGTGTTGATTCGGATGACCTCGTCGGCGGTCTCCACCGGCTGTTCGGTAAGTAGTTGTTTCAGTTGGGTGTTGCTCATGAGCTCGGCGTCGTCTTCGAGCACCTGTGCGACCTGTTGTTGCTCCGACGGCGCAAGCACCTCGCTGGAGTCGGACATCGTTGTGAAGGCGATGGTCATCGCCGCCAACATGACCGCCCCGGCGAACGCCAGTCCGAAGGACAATCCAAACGATCCCGCGGCCGAGTTCACACCCGCAGCCTCACTGATCCGATCTTCGGCAATCGGCGCCAAAGTGTAGTTGTTGAGCTGCGACACCAGCAGCCCGAGAGCAGATCCCATGATCACCAGGGGGATGACGAGCCCCCAACCGAACTCCGCGCGTGGCACGATGGGAATCAGTGCGACGGTTCCGATGGTCAGGAGCACAAAACCCCACCGGATGATGCTGCTCGGCCGCCGACCACCGGCCTTCTTACCTGCCACCAGCGCTACGGCAAACATGCTCAGCGACAGCGGCGCCAGCGACAGGCCGGCCTGCATCGCGTTGTATTCGAGCACCATCTGCAAGTAGATGGGCAGCACGATCATCGTCCCACCGAGCGCGATCTGCTGGAGCATCTGTCCCGAAATGCCCAAGCGATACATCGCTGAACGGAACAGGGCCGGGTCCAGCAGCGTCGACTTTCCCTCACGGGTGCGCCTGATGAGCCAATATGCCAACCCCACCAGCGACAGCGCGCCGACCACCAGTAGGAGGCCGACCGCCTCGCCTCCTTCCTGCCACACCAGAACGCCCAGCACGATTGTTCCCATGCCGACAACCGACAGCGCTGCGCCGACCAGATCGATGCCTCTGGGCCCGGTGTACGGCACGTCCTTGACCAGTCTGATGCCGCACAGCACGATCGCGATGATGGCCACTTCGAGTACGAAACCGACTCTCCAGGAGAGGAATGTCGTGATGAAGCCTCCGAGTAGGGGGCCGATGGCAGCAGCTATGGCAGCGGCCGCGCCGACCAGCGCATAGACCTTCTTCTGAGCGGCACCATGGAAATTGCCGTGGATGAGCGATTGCATCGCGGGCAACAGAAGTGAGGCGCCGATTCCGCCGAGAACGGCCCAGAAGACGATGATTGCAGTCAGACTCTGCGCGAACGCCATGGCCGAGGCCCCGACCGCGTACCCGAGCAACCCGAGCACATAGGCCCTTTTTCGTCCGATGAGATCACCGACCTTGCCGCCGATCAGAATGAATGCCGCGGACACCAGCGCCTCCAGGGCGATAGCTGCCTGAACTCCGCTGACCGTGGTTTCGAGGTCGCGAACCACCGACGATATGGAGACATTCATCAGCGAGGTGTCTACAACCAAGACGAACATCGCCATCGCGAGGAGCAACGCGAGTACACGATCCGAGTTCGTCAGCTGCCCGAAATCCTCGGCGGATGAACGGTCATTCATGCGGCCACCCACCCTGAGAGTAGGTCGCCTGATTGAAATGCCATACCGCAAGGGGCATCAGCGTTCACGCAGTCCGATATGCGGCGCTGTCCACACCGGATGGGTTCAGGCGCTCCACCATTGGTAGATCAACCCTTCTGAACAATTCAACAGCTCGCATCGGGTCCGGACTGCTGTTACCCCTCGTCAATTCCTCTCGCGCACGGCGTTCTACCAACAGTGGTATGAAGTCACGCACCCGCGCGTCGACGAAACGCTCGTAGATGGATTGGACGAGGCAGTCCATGTCCGCCATCGTGATTCCAGGATGGCAAGAGACCAGGCGCGCAACGACGTTCGCGATGCTCTGACGCTCAGCGTCAAGCTCATGGGCCATGCGTCGCATCCTTTCCGCGGCGCCGAGCCAGTTGGCTCAGACGTACCCAGTCGATCGGCGGCTCGGCAGGGCGGGGCGTGGGCAGGTCACGCGGCAGCCTGACCCGAAGGACCCCCGGCTCGATCGTGCATCGCACCGGAGAGGTCAGCATCAACGTCTCTCCATCCACACCCACGGGAACTTCGACGGTATCGGCCTCGATGACGACCTCGGCAGTGGTGTGTTGGGTCAAACCTCGAACCTTTGCGCGGCGCAGCAACCCCACTGCCTGTCGAGTGTTGGCAACCGACAGTGTCACCACTCCGAGGATGCCGAGGTCGAGCCGCACTCGCCGGCTCAGGCCCGCCAGATCTCCTGTGCCGTAGGGGTTGTTGCTGACCAGGACTGCTTGCGGCCCGGTCACCTGCACACCACCGAATCGAGCGGTCAACCGCGAGCCGGCGTGTTCTGCGAGTAGGTCTGGAATGGCGGAGAGTACGGTCCCCGCCTTGTCCTCTCTGTACGCAGGACTGCGTACGATCTCCGCGTAGACACCGAACGACGCATTGTTCACGAACGGCCTGCCGTTGATCCGGCCCAGGTCAACAGGCACGTCCACGCCATCGCGCAACGCATCGAGGCAAAGGCTCGGGTCGGTGCGATCGAGTCCCAGGTCCATCGCGAAATGGTTGCGAGTTCCTGCGCTGATCACCACGAACGGCACTCCGCGCTCGGCGGCCACCGAGGCCACGAGGGCCTGCGTGCCATCGCCGCCGGCCACTCCGAGCAGGTCGGCGCCCCGTTCGACCGCGTCCCGCGCCAATGCGGTGACGTCCACCGTGGCCGGACCTTCCAGCAGCACAACCTCGGCACCGAGATCCTCGGCCTTCCGCCGGAGATCGAACTTCGCCACCTTCCCGCCTCCCGAACGAGGGTTCATGAGGACGAAGGGTCTCTCGGCCTTGACCGCAGGTGCCCTGATCGTCCTGTCCGGCAGCGGTCGATGCAGGGCAGCACGGGCACAGAACACGGTCAGCAAAGCCAGTCCGCACACGGACATCACCGCTGCCAACAAGTCGGCCTGGATGAAGACGATCAGCATGGAGAGAGGGGCGATCAGCACGATGGCAAATGAGATCCACCGCAGTACGCCTCGGCTGGCGAGGACCCGATACAACGCTGCCGTCGTGATCACAACTGCACCGACGCTGACCAGCAGGACACCTACCGTGCTCGTGAGCCCTGCCCACAGCAGCGGCACTGCAGCGGTCGAGAATGCGAACAGGAACGCTGCTCGGGCCCACCATCGGCTGCCAGCACCTTCGGACCTGACCGCTTCGTGCCGCCGATCGGTCATGGTCGGTCCGCCGAGTCGGTTGCGCGGCCTGTTCTATCGGCGTAGGCCTCTACGGCGTAGTCGAGCGTCGGGTAGAAGTGCGTTGCGTCGAACCTGTCGCTCAGTCCGTACCGGATGAGTCGATCTTTGATGGGGCCCTTCATCTCTGCGAACACCAGTCGGATGTCTTTCGTCTCCAGGTACGTATCGAGGTCGACCAGTTCGTCGACGGCCGTGGTGTCCAGGCCTGTGATCGGTTCTGCCGCAATGACCACCCACTCGACAGGTTCCGCCGCCTGCGTTACGAGTGTGCGTACGTACTGATCGAAGATCTCACCGTTCGCAAAGAAGAGCGGAGCATCGAACCGCACCAGGATCAGCCCAGGGATACGCCGCCCGTCAGGATGACGTTGTACATCGTGGAAGCCCGGACGCCCCTCCGTCTGTACCAGTTCGGTGCGATATGGCTGCCAGGCTCGCGCCACCACAGCCACGAAAGAAAGGCCGATCGCAACCAGGATTCCCTGTAGTACCCCGACAAGTGCCACGCCGAGAAAAGCCGCGGCGGCGAGGCTGAATTCGACCGAGCTCATCCGCCACAGACGCACCATGCCGCCAACATCGATCAAGGCGGTGGCTGCCACGATGACCACTGCCCCGAGGGCCGCATCGGGAAGATAGGAGGTGACGCCGGGCGCAACCAGGATGAAGATCAGTACCGCGGCCGCGCCGATCAAACAAGCAAATTGGGTTTTGGCGCCGCTCTGTTCGGCCACAGGTGTTCGAGAACCGCTGGCCGACACCGGAAATCCGCCCAGGAATCCTCCGGCGATGTTGGCTGCACCTACCGCTTTCATCTCGGTGCTGCCGTTCACGTCTTCACCTCGTCGCGCTGCGAACGTACGCGACAACACACCCGTGTCCGCGAATGCAATCAAAGCGATGCCGGCCGCAGGCCCGACCAGACGACCGACGTCGCCCCAGGTGACCCCGTCAAATGAAGGGAGTGGCAGGCCCTCCGGTAGAGCGCCGACCATCTCGATCTCATCTTGCAGACCGAGGATCGCGGACACGACGATCGCCCCGACAACGGCGACCAGGACGCCCGGTACGACAGGAAGCCACACCCGGAACGCAAGAATTACCGTCAGTGAGCAGACTCCGACGGCGGCAGCAACGGGATCGATGCCGCCCGTGAACACTGCTCGAACAATCTCCCGAATCTCGGTCAGGACGCCAGTTCCTTCGACGTCGAATCCGAGTAGTTTCGGCAGTTGCCCGACGATGACGACGAGCGCGATGGCGTTCAGGTAACCGAGCCTGATGGGCTTCGACAGTAGTTCGGTCACAAAACCGAGTCGGAGGTACCCACCGAGCAGAAGGATCACACCGACCAGGACTCCAAGAATGCCGGCCAGGGCCAACGCTTCCTCGGGGTCGTCGGTGACGGTGAGGGGAACTATCGCAGCTGCGATGAGCGGGGCCAGGGATGAGTCGGGACCGAGCACCAGGATTTTCGAGGGACCGACCAGCGCGTACACCGTCAGAGGCACGATCGTTGCGTACAGGCCTGCGTAAGCGGGCAGTCCCGCTGCCTCGGCGTACCCCATCCCCGCCGGTATGAGCAGCGCGGTGAGCACGAGCCCGGAAGTCACGTCAGCTCGCAACCACCCGCGACGGTATCCACGCGCGGTCACGATTCCCGGAAGCTGCGCCAGACCGGCCATCCACGACATGACGCGGTTCTCAGCGAACGTCACGGGGGTTGAACGCTGCGGCGACGGTCAGTACAGGCGACAGATATCGCTGGATGTACACCAGCAACTTCTCGCGTCCGGTCGGCGCCGTCAGCGCCACCACCCGGAACACGCGCGGGCTCACCCGCACGGTCATGGCTGCTATGACACCGCCTGTTACTGCTGTGTCACGGCACTCGAACACGATGCACACCCGCGATCCGGTCGACTTCACCCATTCCTGAAGTTGCACGAGCTCGCCGCGCAGCGGTCGGATCAGGTGACGGTAATCCTTGTTTTTCATCGAGCGGGGAGCGTCAGCAGCATCGACGTTCGGCATGGCGAGCGCCGACGACGACTTCCGCCTCTTTTTCTTGCTCACCGCGACAATCCCGACGTCAGCCGACGTTCATACGCCGCCGTCTACGCGGTCGCGGTCCCACGTGGTGACGGCCCAGATGATCACCGCGTCCAGTGCAATCAACACCAATGACCAGATCGGGTAGTAGGGCAACCAGAGAAAGTTGGCAACGATGGATACAGCAGCGATGACGACCGCACCCACTCGGGCCCACACCGCCCCTGTGTACATCCCACACGCGACCGCCGCCCCGACAAGGCCGAGTATCAGCACGATCCAGCCCCAGGTGGTCAGGTCGAACTTGTACACATAGTCGATGCCGGCAACAAATATCTCATCGTTCGCCAGAGCCGAGATGCCCTGGAAAACTCCCAAAACCGACACCACGAGTAGCAGGGTGGCGGCTGCGAAGTTCGTTCCGGTGGCAAATCCTTGCCTCACCGGGTGGCGACCATAACCATCGGCGGTTGTTCGCTCGGTCGAAGTCATTTTTCCTCCATCGGTGGGGTCCATCATTGTCGACGCCTCATCGCGTCATCGGTCACGCTCTGCGCTTCTGAACTTGTTTCGACTGCCCGGCCCGGTCTCCAGCTATGCGCTTATTGCCGCACTCTTCAGTTGCTCGAATTCGACCCGATCGATGACGCCGTCGTCGAGTAGCCCTTTGGCAGTGGATATCTGGTCCGCGGCCGATCTTCCGGCAGTCTTTCTGATGTACTCGTCCGCCTGCTCTCGGGCTGCCTCGTGCGCAGCCACGGACCGTTCGGCCATGCCGCTCCGCCGAGCGATCAGGTAGACGAACAGGGCGATATACGGGATGAATACCAGGAAAAGTATCCATGCAGCCTTCGCCCAGCCTGAAGTCGCCTTGTCACGAAATAGATCGCCGATGACATGAAACAAGATAAGCAAATAGGCGACGAACGCAAAGATGACGATGGTGTACCACATGAAGTCCCAAAAAGAATCCCACATATGCCAGATCTCCGCTTCTATGTCGCCGTACTCGCTGAGGATTACGGTGGAGTGTGATGTTTACCGACGGGCTCTTTCAGTAGACCATTCGTTCGCCTCGATGTACCAGGGCACAAAGTCACACAGACAAGGGGACGGATGGCCTTCGCTCCGACCGCACATTGGAGTCGCAGAACGGCATTCAGACGATGGTCAAGTCGATGACACTCGACTCTAGTCACAGTGGCCCGTGCCCATGATCATGAGATTCTCGATGCCCGTCGCCTGTTCCAGGAGGGATAAACATGGATCTCGAATCGGTCGAGGGGGCCTCGGGCACAGGACCCCGTGCATGTGCCGATCACGCGATTTCCAGCGCACTTCCGCGGTGCTCGCCCGCGGTCGTCGTGGTACCCATGCTCGAGGAGGCGCTGACCAATGGCGGTCCGCAAGACTCAGGGTCTCTTCGCGTTGCAGCCACCTGGCTGTGGACGCGATTCGATCAGATCTCCAACTCCGAACTCGTTGGGCTCCTCAATCGAGGCGGCCTTGCGCCCGCCGATTCCACGGATCTCAAACAGGTCGATCGCGCGATACAAGTGGCCTGCCGCACGATGTTCTTCGAACTTCTGGACTGGGCGCTCGTGGCCGTGGAGCGCTATCGGGCAATGCCGCCGACATATCGCAAAGAAAGTATAGACTTCAGTGATTCCACGATGTTCGCTTTTCAGCACTAACGCACGCAGCGCGGACGCGTTGCGGTGCCTCGTCGAGTTGCCGAATCCACCAGTTCTGGGCCCTCGAATTACACTTGCCGGGTCAGCAGACGCTCGCACTCACTAGGAGCCTGCCATCATCTCAGTATTCTTGGCCGATGATCACGAAGTTGTTCGTCGGGGGCTCATCGAGCTGATCAATGCCGACACGGAACTGTCCGTTGTGGGCGACGTCGGCACGTGCGCGCAGGCGCGGGTACGCATTCCGGCGTTGAAGCCGGATGTTGCCGTCCTCGATGTCCGGATGCCTGACGGAAGCGGCATCGACCTGTGTAGAGAGCTGTTGCTCAAGGTACATGGTCTTCGGTGCCTGATGCTCACCTCGTACACCGACGACCAGGCGATGATTGATGCGATCACGGCCGGCGCCAGCGGATACGTGATCAAGGACATCACGGGAATGGATTTGACCAAGGCAATTCGCGACGTGGGTGCAGGAAAGTCGCTGTTGGACAATCGCGCAGCTGCCGCCTTGATGGATCGTGTCCGAACCGGTCAGAATGCTGCCGGCCGGCTCGACGGGCTCACTGAACAAGAGCGCAAGTTGCTTACGTTGCTCGGCGAGGGATTGACCAACCGGCAGATTGCGGAACGGATGCACCTCGCCGAGAAGACAGTGAAGAATTACGTATCCCGGCTGTTGGCAAAGCTGGGGATGGAGCGTCGGACGCAAGCCGGCATTTACGCATCCCAGCTCGCGGCCGACCGCAGGAGTCGCGAACGTTGATGGACTCCGGTCAGTGATCGAGGGGCGCCCACCATCTCAGCACGACACCCGAACCCGTATTCGTGGTGAGCGTCAGACCCCCGCCGAGATCTTGTGCCCTGCCACGCAGATTGGTCAATCCGCTAGGTGTCACATCGTCGTCCATGCCAACGCCGTCATCGACGATCTCGATGACCAGATCGTCGTCGACAGAGAGACTCACAGTTATCATTTCCGACCCTGCATAGCGCACCGCGTTGGTCACGCCCTCCCGTACAACGGCCACCGCATGCTCGGTCAGGCCCGGGCTGACCACAGATAGCGGGCCTGACATCCGGACGAAGGTTCTGCCGGTAAAGTCTCGCGTTTGTTGGTCGATCACTTCGTGAACGCGTTGTCGCAACCGCGTCGATTCGCGACCATCGGGTTGAAGGTCGAATATCGTTGTGCGAACTTCCTGGATGATGTCCTGCAAATCATTGGCCGTCTCGGTCAAACGACGACGAACAACCGGTGATTGAGCACGCTGCAAGGTACCTTGCACATTAATTCCTGCCGCGAAGATCCGTTGAATCACGTGGTCGTGGAGTATCCGCGCGATGCGCTCACGATCTGCCAACACCTCCAGCTCGCGGTTGCGATCAACAGCAACCGCCATCGACAACCCGAGCGCCACTTGGCCTGCGAACTCCGTCGCGAGGTCCAACATCTCCTGAGTGTAAGGAGCTCGCCCATCCACACGGGACACCAGCAAAACCCCGAACATCGTCTGGTCTGTACCGAGGGGCAGAACCATGGTCGGACCGTTTACGCCGGATCCACTCACCACGGCATGCACGTCCAGCCGCCCTCGACGTATCGGGGGCAAGTCGGGGTAAGCGTGGCCCGGGGCGACCGAACCAACAGCGATGGCTCGGCCCAACAACCCCGCGGAGAAACCCCCTTCGGCCGCCGAGATGATCAGTTCCCTGACCGTCTCAGGCGGTTGTTCGTCGGCTCGGGGCTGCGCGACCAAAACCGTGTCGGAGTCGGTCAGTTGGCATAGACCACGTGCGATTGTAGTCAGGGCGCCGACCGCATCAGACCCTGTCATGAACTCGGTGCGTATATCTCTGATCGTCTCGTTCCAGGCCAATCGCGCCCGGATCTGCTCGTGCCTCCGCGCGTGATCGATCGCGGTGGCCGCTGCGGCGATGAGTGTCTGGATATTCAGCTCATCGACCTCGGTGAAGTGACCGCCGCCCCGCTTCGTAGTCAGGTACAGAGCTCCAAACAGCTTGCTTCGCACACGAATCTGGACACCGAGAAACGTGGCCGTGTGCGAACCGCGTGGCGAAGGACCGATCGTCTGCGGATGCCGTACCAATTGCTCGAGTTGCAAACGGTCGACCCTCCCCGACACCCCACCATCCGTGAGCAGTGCACCTTTCTTGGCTGGCCCCGGCGCGTCGAAGCCGGCAGGAACAATCTCACTGAATCGTCCGTCTGCACCCCACACCCCCAGTCCGCCGTACTCTGCACCGGTCAACGTCATCGCCGAGGCCACAACGGACCGAAGAGTCGTATGAAGATCGAGGTTGGCGTTCACGAGCACGATCGCCTCGGCGAGGCCATGGATTCGGCCAGTGGCTATGGGCGCCTCCCCGGCCGCCTTCGGCGCATCGTTGAAAGCGTTACGCAGGGTCGTTCCCGCCAGTGGCCGATGACCCGTCGCAGGCAATTCAATCGACCGCTTCATGCCAACTCCCCAAAGTTGCGTGACGTCGATTCACCACGTGCGCTGACCTTAATGGAATAACTGAGGCTATGCTAGATCTGCGCGCCGCATTTTATCTGCGATCTGGGAATTACGCGAGCAAAACACCAGATTAACTCACAGCGTTAATTTAGTGGCGCGCACTAAATACCGATGACGCATGTCCTTTCGGCATGCCTTGATCGATAGCGACCGCAAGTCGTTGCTCTCGCACGATATAGCAAAGTACACGAGCAGGAGCAAAAGAGACTTTGCACTCTTCAGCACGACGCCGTTCAATCCGTTTGATGGAATCATGTTTCATGGCACGAAGTTTCGTGGCAATGAAATATGCAGATTTTTCAACGACGGTACAGACCACACCGGCCGCCCCACCCCCCGCGGCGACTCCCAGGAGACGCTGCTGGCTGAATCCGGCGAGGGGCGCCTGCGCTCAGGAACCGGGGGCCACGATGAACATGAGATTTCCCCCACCGGAATGGAAACTGCGCGAGACCTTCGCCGAGATAAACAGTCCCCTTCCCTTTCCCGCATGACCATGCCCCGGGTGTCACTGGTCGCCACTTCGTGGATCTCCATGGATCCGCTCACCGGACTCAACTCCCTGCTTGGACCTACCCCCGAGTGGCCACTGCTTGCTTGGCCACTCGGCCAGGTGTTCCGCCGCGCGAGACATCTTCTTCAACTCCGCGGAAGTCAGTCCTCAGCGGCATCACCCAGCGGGCGACATCGCCCGGACAGAGTTCCGTTGCCTACCCGGCGAAGGTGTAATCGGCAAGGGAGAACCGCCGGCTCTGCCAGGCCGCTTCGAGCGTGGTCGATGCCCGGAAAGGGACGTCACCGTTCTTGGTGAAGTAATAGCTGTTTGCGCTCGCACAGGTCGGGTTGGTGAACACTTGCAGCGGGCGGCGCGCCAGTATCGAGGTCATGTACTTCTCCTGTGCCGCCGCGGTCACTTCGGCTGACGTTGCTTGGCGGCGGCGAGCTTCGTCGAGCACCCGCACGATGTGGGTCGCACTGTTCTCGACCAGCGTGAAGAAGGAGGCGCCGTTGTAGCCGTATGGGCCGAAGACGGTGAAGAAGTTCGGGAAGCCCGCCGTCGTGACACCCTGGTAGGAGTGGAACCGATCGGCATCCCAGTGCTCGGCCAAGTCGGTGCCGTCGTTCGAGGTGAGTTGGTAGGTCGGTAGCGCATCCTTGTCGGTGACCTTGAAACCTGTTGCCAGGATGAGTACGTCGAGTTCATGTTCGGCGCCGTCGGTTGTCCTGATCCCCTTCGGGGTGATCGCGGCGATGGACCTCGTCTCCAGAGCGACGTTGTCACGGTTGAAGGTTGACAGATATGAATTGTGGAAGCTCGGCCGTTTGCACCCGAGGGCGTAGGTGGGCGTGAGCTTGCTCCGTGTGGTCGGGTCGAGGACCTGCATGGCGACATACTTGCGGGCGGCAACTTCGAGGGCGGAGGTACCGGGAACCCACCGATGAAAGTGCGCCAGCACCGGGAACGTCGCCTCGACGAACGCCTGGCTCGCCAGGCGGGCGGCTTGCCTGACTCCGGGCACTTTCTTCAGTCCTGCGCGTCCGACGCGACCGAGGGGGAAGTCCGGTTTCGGCAGACACCAGATGGGGGTGCGTTGGAAAACCGTCAGGTGCTCGACGTCGGGTGCGATCTCAGGGATCACCTGCACGGCCGTCGCTCCGGTGCCGATGATCCCGACCCGTTTACCCGCCAAGGACACCTCGTGGTCCCACCGGCTGGTGTGCATCGTCGCGCCCTCGAAGGTGTCGATGCCATCGATCTCGGGCAGCTTGGGCTGGCTCAGCGGGCCACCGGCGTGAATCAGCCAACGTGCGGTGACATCCCCGGAACTGGTCGAGATCGACCAACGTACGGACTGCGCGTCGAACGTGGCCTGGTGGACCCGAGTGCGGAACTGCAGGTGGGGTGCGAGGTCGTATTCGTCGACGATCTGTTTGGCGTACGCGCGCAGCTCACGGCCGGGAGCGTAGCTACGTGACCAGGTCGACCGCTGAGCAAACGAAAACTGGTAGCTGAACGACGGGATGTCGACGGCCACACCCGGGTAGGTGTTCCACTGCCAGGTGCCGCCGGGCCCATCGGCGTCGTCGACGATGAGCAGGTCGTGGAAACCGGCTTTCTTGAGTGCGATCGCGGTCCCCAAGCCGGAGAAGCCACCACCGACGACGACGATTTCGTGGTGCGTCTTTACTGCCATCACCCAATGTTACGCTCCCTGATGACAACATTCGCATTCCATGGACATCCGGAAGGTAACCCCATGACTCACGTTTCCCCCTGGGCGACCGACGACCTGGACGACCTGCGTGGTCTGGTCCGGTCGTTCTTCGAGAAGACCGTCGCTCCCAACGTCGACAAGTACGTCGACCAGCATCACGTCGATCGTGATCTGTGGAATCAGGCGGGAGAGCTCGGCCTGCTGTGCATGTCGATCCCCGAGGAGTACGGCGGCGGTGGCGGCACGTTCGCACACGAGGCGGTGCTGATCGAAGAGCAGGCTCGGGTCGGTGACTCGTCGTGGGGCGTCAGCCTGCACAACGGCATCATCGCTCATTACCTGCTCGCCTACGGGACAGAGGAGCAAAAGCAGCGGTGGTTGCCGAAGATGGCCTCTGGTGAGGTGGTCGGCGCCATCGCCATGACCGAGCCGGGCACCGGATCGGATCTGCAGAGCATCAAGACCAAGGCGATTCGCGACGGCGACGACTACGTCATCGACGGGTCGAAGACGTTCATAACCAACGGTTCTCAAGCCGACCTCATCATCGTCGTGGTCAAGACCGACACCAATGAGGGCGCCAAGGGGATCTCGCTGGTGCTCGTCGAGGGAGACCGCGAGGGCTTCCGGCGGGGGCGAGTGCTCGACAAGATCGGCCAGCGAGGACAGGACACCTCGGAACTGTTTTTCGACGGCGTAAGGGTTCCGGTCGCGAACCTGCTCGGCACCGAGGAGGGCCAGGGCTTCATCCAGCTCATGCAGCAGCTCCCGCAGGAGCGCCTCATCATCGCCGTCGCCTCGGTCGCTGGTATGGAATCTGCTGTTGCACAGACCATTGCCTACACCAAGGACCGTCAGGCGTTCGGCCGCCCGGTCTTCGGTTTCCAGAACACCAAGTTCAAGCTCGCCGAGGCGGCCACGGAGACCCGCATCGCGCGGGTCTTCGTCGACGATTGCATCGTCAAGCACCTCACGGGCGAGCTCGACATTCCGACGGTCGCAATGGCCAAGTGGTGGACCACTGACCGTGCGATGTCGGTCCTCGACGAGTGTGTCCAGCTCTTCGGGGGCTACGGCTACATGAGCGAGTACCCGATCGGCCGTATGTGGGCCGACGGACGCGTACAGAAAATCTACGCGGGCACCAACGAGATCATGAAGGAAATAATCGCCCGATCGCTGTAGCGTTCGAGGGCAGCCGTGGGCGGGAACCTCCATCCGTCGCGCAACCGCGCGACGGATGGTCGAGGCCAGATGTCAACCGACACCAGGGCTCTCACATCTTGGCCGGCGTCAGCGCCAATCCCCCACCGAGTCCGATCAGTGCGGTGCCCGAGATCCGGTCGGTCACCACCCTGGCGCGTCGTCCACCCATTAACGTCCGGAGGCGGTGCACTCCGAACACGAACAACGCCCACCACGCGACTCCAAGTGCCACGTCGATCACGCCGAGCCCGAGGATCTGCAGCGTGACCGCGCCATCGGTGGACACGAACTGCGGGAGCACAGCCACGAAGAAGAGCGCCGCCTTCGGGTTGAGGACGTTGGCGACGAACGACTGGCGCCACACGCCGAACAACCGCACGTCGGCCGGTTCCTGGGTCTCGGTGACGGAACTGCCGGAACTCGACCGCGAATTCAGCAGCGCACGAACTCCGAGGTACACCAGATACGCGGCCCCGACGAGCTTGAGCACGGTGAACGCCGTTGCGCTGGCGAGCACGATCGCAGCGACCCCGATCGCGGCCGCCGTCATGTGGACGAGTAGCCCGCACTGGACACCGATCGCGGCAACCCAGCCGGCCCGCCTGGACCTGACCGCGTGGCTCATCACCACAAACCAGTCGGGACCAGGCGTGACGTAGGCGAGCAGAGCAATTCCACAGAAGGCAAGAACCGTTTCAAGACTCATTGCCCTCCCGGGTACCCACTGGATACGACTCGAACCCTCGACCGCAGAGCGGAGCGATGTCACGTGAGCAGGGTCGAACCCAGGAAGTCTCCTTCCCCGACGCCCGGAAGGATCGCATACACCGCAGATCCGATCGGCACCGTCCACTCGTTCAGCGCGTCGTGGTCGGCGAGACGCTGCTGAACCGGAAGGTACTGCGCCTCTACGTCCCGCTGGTAGGCCGCGAAGATCAGACCGGAGTTCGACGTCTGACCTGCCGCGGGCGAGTCGTCGAAGTTGTACCCACGGCGCAAGAACTGCTCGTTCGGTGTGCGCTGATGCGCCCGAGCGATGTGGGACGACGGTGGGATGACCGGGATCCCCATCGTGGTCGCCTCGAAGTCCGGCTCGTCGTGTTCGGCCGATCCTGTCAGCGGAGCGCCGTTGGCGACGGTCCGTCCGACGGTGAGTTCCCTTGCGTGGCGGTCGAGTTCCTCCCAGGTGTCGAGTTGCATGGCAATCCGCCGGAGCACGAGCGATGTCCCACCCGCCATCCAGGGTTGCTGCCCGCCGTCGTCCCAGACCAGCGCGTCGAAGTCGACGTCAGACCTCGGATTCACGGTGCCATCCACTTGACCCATCAGGTTCCGCATCGTCGTGCCCTTCGGGGTGCTCCCCCGCGCGTGATGGAACCCGCGCTGGACCCAGGCCACCCGCACCCGCGAACGCACATTCTTCAGGAGTACCCTCACCGCGTGCGCGACGGTGGTCGGGTCATCACCGCAGACCTGCAGCAACAGATCCGTTTGTCCCCAGGCATTCTCGTCCAATCGATCGATGTCGAACGCGGGCAGAGGACGCAGCCACGCCGGCCGGCGATCCTCGAGACCCGCGGCTTCGAACGCCCCGGCTCCCACTCCGACGGTCACGGTCAACCGAGACGGGATGTCCGCCAGCTCGGGTTCGGTGTCGGCCAGCGCGGACCTCCCCGAGGTCAGGCGCGCAGCGTCTTCCGTCCAGACCTTGAGGATTCCGGTGAGCGCAGCGCGGTCGGTGCCCTTGACCAGGTCGAGCCCGACGAACTGGGCATGTGCCTGCGGCGTCGTCGCCACACCCGCCTGATGAGGCCCGTAGAACGGCTCGGTCTGGCGGCCCGCGCCACCATCAGAGTCACTCGATATGAACGCTTCCGCTGCGCCCCAGCCGATTCCGACACCCACACCGGCGGCCCCCAGCCCTGCGGCGCCTCCCAGGAGACGCCGCCTGCTGAATCCGGTGGGGGGTCGGCTGCGCTCAGGCACCGGGGGTCACGTCTTGCGGCATGGGCATGTCGGTGGTTCCGGGATCGTAATTCTCCTCGTTGCCACTGAAGTCACGCACCTGGGCCTCGACGTCCTTGGTGGACCCGTCCTCGAAAGTGAAGGTTAGATCGACGGTCTGGCCTGCGGTCACCGGTGCGGTGATGTCCATGAACATGAGATGGTCTCCACCGGGATCGAGGCTGTGCGACCCCTTGGCCGGGATCACCAGTCCTCCTTCTTTTTCGCGCATGACCATGCCGCCGGAATCGCTGGTCGCCATCTCATGGATCTCCATGTATCCGCTGGAAGGACTCGAGACGGAGACGAGATGGACCTGCGAGTCACCGGTGTTCGCCAACTGACCGAACGCGGCGGTCATCCCGCTGTCAGCGGCCTTGACCCACTGGTCGGAGACGGTGATCGAGTCGGCCTGCGTTGCCGTCTCGCCACTGTCGCCGCACGCGACGAGCGCGGTGACGCACAGGGCAGCTGCCGCGACGGTTCGGGCAGTTCGGGTGAAAAGAGTACGCATGGTCATGCACCTTTCGTGGTGATGGGGGTCGAGACCGGCGGCGTTCGCCGTGCACGGTCGCGGAGGAAGATTCCGATCGCCGTGTCGATCACGACGAAGGCGAGCAGGCTGATCCCCAGCAGGGGGATGAACCAGCCGACGAGAACGGCAGCGGCGATCACTACGATCGCGATGGCCGGGTTGGTCTTTCGCAGTGCGCCGCGTCCGGGTGCGCGAGCAAGTACGAGACCCTGCCGACCCCGGGTCGGGCGACGCCTCCACCACATCAGGTATCCGCGCACGCACAGGCTGACCAGTCCGACCGCGACGGCCAGCAACACCAGTTGGTTGGCCAGGCCGAACAGCAGCCCCATGTGCAGAGCGATACCCCAACTCGAGAGTTTCGCCGCGAGTGGCCATTCGGAGAACTTCGAGGCGTCAACGATGGTCTCGGTCGCCGGATCGATCGCCACCGCGTTGGTTTCCAGTTGCCAGGGCGCTCGAACCTGTGAAACCACCATGGCAGTGTCGGCATCGGACGGGATGGTCATCTCCACTGCCCCGGTGACCCCTACCGCCCTCGCGGTGGAGAGCACCGACCCGACAGCGTCGACATTACGGGTCACGATCTGCTGATCGGCGGACATCGACCCGTGGTCGGCGCCCCCGTGCCCCTGGTGACCCGAGTCGGCGCGGTTCGCCGAATCGGGGCTCAGGGAGCTGTTCATCGCCGGCGTCGTCCAACTCAATGATTGCCGCAGATCGCTGATGTTCTCGCCCGCATATCTCGACCAGGTCAGTCCGGTCGCTGACAGGAACACCAGGCCAACCACGATCCACGCCCCCACGGCGCCATGCCAATTGAGTGTCCGGTTGCGGCCCGTGCTCGTGCGGTCGATCGTCAGCAGTGGCGCCGACCCCTTCGAACGCCTGACGCTGCGGTACCGGATGATCCAGAGCACCAGCCCGCCGAGCGCGATCACCCACAGCCAGGATGCGGCGAGTTCGCTGTAGATGCGGCCGGGTTCACCCAGGTGCAGGTTGCGGTGCAGCTGAGAGATCCAGGTCCGCATGGGTAGCGATCCACTGGACCCGTAGGCGACCTCGGTGCCTCTCGACGCCGCTGTCACCGGATCGATGAACACCGCCATCCGCTCGGATGGTCCGAGCGAGGGGTCGGCGAACAGCACCCGGGTGGTCTGACCGGTCTCGGCGGCAGGGCGAACCGCGTCTACCTGTAGATCGGGAACAACGGTCTGCGCCACCTGAACCTGCTCGGCCAGTGGCGCCGCGGGTCCGGTCGAATCGGTGTGCAGGAGGTCGCGATACACCCACTGCTCGGCGGTGGGCGCGATCGCGTAGAGGCCGCCGCTGATGGCGGCGACGATGAGAAATGGGGCGATGAACAGCCCCGCGTAGAAGTGCAGACGCATGACCAGAGGACGGACCACCTGAACTGCAGGTGGTCTCGTCGTCGACGCAGACGCGGGTACCGCGTCCGGTTGGTCATGGTCGGATCGGATGATCGACATGACTCTCTATTCGTCAGTGAAGAATTCATGGCGCGGCGGACCACGGGGGTACGCAGCGATCGGAGAATCGCTCTGCGGGGTGACCGGAGTCGGACTCAGCGCGCAGAGGTGTGCGCACGGACCGACGACGAGTCGGATCCGTACGAGCAGAAAGACTTACGCAGGCAGCGGTGGTCCGCGGGTACCCGCGGTCGACAACGCGACGAAGCGGCATGCGGCGGGCCGGTAGCCGGTGATCGTGGCCGTCCACAGCGGGACGAGGCCCGCCGCAACATCGAGCGCGCGGGTGAGCAAGCGGGCGACGAAACCGAAGGCGGCGATCAAACCGCGTTCGGCGCATCGGATGAGTACTGCGGTCAGGACGAGCACCGTGAGGTGGCCGACGGCCATGGACGGCGCGGGCATCAGCCCCTGTGCGTGTCCGTGGCTCAGCGTGAGGATCACGTGGCCCATCACCTGGCCGAGGCCGAGCACGGCAAGAAGGACGAGCAGCCGGTTCGACTGCACCTGGCCGGCGGTGACCGCAGCCCCCGCGGCGGTGCACACCAGCATCAGCAGGAGCAGGGACGATTCGGACAATGCCATCGCCCCACCACCGAGTCCGTGACCGGCGATGGCGACAGCTCCGGACATCAACCCGACGAAGGCACCGCGCATCCGCGCGAGCAACTGCATCCGGGAGTCCACAGCGGCACCCTACTAGGCAGAACCGCGCGTGGGTACTACAGGGTGTCGTACATCGGCCTCACCGTACGAACCGGTAGCCCATCCCCGCTTCGGTCAGCAGATGCCGCGGCTTCGTGGGATCGATCTCGAGCTTTCGTCGCAGGCTGGCCAGATAGACCCGGAGGTAATTGCTCTGGGTGCCGTAGCTCGGACCCCACACGTGGGTGAGGATGTCGCGTTGACCGACCAGTTTTCCCTCGTTGCGGACGAGCAACTCCAGAACGCCCCATTCGGTGGGGGTCAAATGCACGGGCGCTCCCGCGCGGATGACCTGTTTGGCGCGTAGGTCAACGGTGAAGGCTTCGGTCTCCACCACCGGTTCGGAGGAGTCGGTGGCAACGCTTCCGCGCCGGACCGCTGCCCGCAGCCGCGCGAGGAACTCTTCCATGCCAAAAGGTTTGGTCACGTAGTCGTCCGCCCCGGCGTCGAGGGCCTGCACCTTGTCGGCCGAATCGGTGCGCGCCGACAAGACGATGACCGGCACGTCGGTCCACCCCCGCAACCCGGCGAGCACGGTGAAGCCGTCGATGTCCGGCAGCCCGAGATCGAGGACGATCACCTGCGGATTCGTCTGCCCGGCGGCAGTCAGGGCGCCCGCACCGCTGGAGGCGGTGGTCACGGCGAACCCGCGCGCATTCAGATTGATCCGCAGGGCGCGCAGAATCTGCGGCTCGTCGTCGACGACGAGCACCCGCACCCGCTCTTCCCGCGCCTGATCCGCACGTACCTGATCAACCATGTGTGGCCTCCGCCGGCGGTTCGACCGGGAGCTCGAACGACATCGTCAGACCGCCACCGGGGGTGTGCGACGGGGCGATCTCAGCTCCCATGGCGCGGACGAAACCCTGCGCCACCGACAACCCCAGCCCGACCCCGGTACCACTGCCGGAGTCCCCGAGTCGTTGGAAGGCGGTGAAGAGCTTGTCCCAGGATTCGGCGGGTACTCCCGAGCCGTGATCACGCACCGACACCGTGCAACGCGGTGGGCCATCGGCGTCAGCCGGGTCGGGGCCGAGGCGGGCGCGGACCTGCACCGCGCAGGCCTGCCCGCTGTGCCGGAGGGCGTTGTCGATCAGATTGGCCAACACGCGCTCGAGCAACCCCGGGTCTGCGTAGACGAGCATCTGTTCGACGTCGAGTTCGACACGGTTGGCGCCTGTGGGGTCGAGGCGGGAGATGCCCATCATCGCTCGGCTCACGACCTCCGTCAGGTACACCATCTGCAGATCCGGCCGGACCACCCCGGCGGCCAGTCTCGACGAGTCGAGCAGATTGCCGACCAGCGCGGTCAGGTGATCGGTGGATTCTTCGATGGTCGCGAGCAGTTCCTCGGTGTCCTGGGGCGAGAAGGTGACGTCGGTGCCCCGCAAACTCGACGCGGCCGCTTTGACCGCGGCCAACGGGGTCCTCAGATCGTGACTCACCGCCGACAGCAGAGCCCGCCGCAGTTGATCGGTCTCCGCCAGCGCTCGCGCCTCGGCCGCCTCGGCGGCGAGCTCGCGCCGTTCGACGATCCCGGCGGCCTGGGTGGCGACCGCGACGAGCACTTTGCGTTCACGGCCACCGAGTTTGGGTCCGCTGAGCAACATCGCGAAGTCGCTGCCAGGGACAGGACAGACGGTGTCGGCGGCCCCGGTCTCGGCAGGTGGATTCTCCCCGACCGCTCCTTCCACCATGCTCGCCTCCCGGCCGCTGCGTCGGATCAGAGAGACGGCGCGCTGGTCGTAGGTTTCGCGGACACGCCGCAAAAGGCCTTCGAGTCCTTCTCCGCTGAGAACAGCACCGGAGAACGTGGCGAGGAGTTCGGCATCACGACCGGCCCGCTGCGCCTGTACCCGCCGGACGGTGGCCGAGTCCACCAGAGCGGCAACGGCTATGGCGATCATCAGCATCACGATGATGGTGATCAGATTGTCGGCCTCGTTGATGGTGAAGGTGTAGCGCGGCGAGGTGAAGAAGTAGTTGAGCAACAACCCCGACACGATCGCCGACAACGCCGCCGGGCCGATGCCACCGAGCATCGAGACCGCCAGCACCACCACGAAGAACAACGCCGACTCGCTGGCGATACCCAGCCACCGATCCAGGAAGGCGAGCAGGCCCGCCGCCGCGGCAGGCACGAGGACGGCGAACATCCAGCTCAGCGGACGGTGAAAGCGGGTCTGCCTGATGTCGAGTGGGTTTCGCGCCTTGGTCTCGGAATGGGTGACCATGTGGACGTCGATTTTTCCGGAGTTGCGCACGACGGTGGCGCCTACTCCTTCGTCGAGGATGCGTTGCCACCGAGATCGTCTGGAGGTGCCGATCACGAGTTGGGTGGCGTTGACCCCACGGGCGAACTCGAGCAGCGCGGCAGGAACGTCGTCGCCGACGATCGTGTGGGTCTGTGCGCCGAATCCTTTGGCCAGTTCGGTGAGCTCGGCGATGTCCACCGAGGCGGGGTCGGAGAGACCGTCGGCCGCCGCGATGTGCACCACCACGAGTTCGGCGCTCGAGCGCGATGCGATCCGGCCTGCGCGGCGGAGCAGCGTCGCCGATTCCGGACCGCCGGTCAAAGCCACCACGACGCGTTCGCGAGCCTCCCAGGTGGCGGTGATCTGGTGTGCGGCGCGGTACGTCGCCAGGTTGTCGTCGACTTGATCGGCCAGCCACAGCAGGGCCAGTTCCCGTAGTGCGGTGAGGTTGCCCTCGCGGAAGTAGTTCGCCAGCGCACCGCCCACCCTGTCCCCGGGATAGACCTTGCCCGCCGAAAGACGCTGCCGCAGTGCCTGCGGCGCGATGTCGACGAGTTCGATCTCGTCGGCGGCCCGCACGACGTCGTCTGGGACGGTCTCACGCTGCGCGATCCCGGTGATCTCCTGGACCACGTCGTTGAGACTCTCGAGATGCTGGATGTTGATCGTGGACAGGACATCGATCCCGCTTGCGCGTAGCTCCTCGATGTCTTGCCAGCGCTTGGCGTTCCGCGAACCGGGGGCGTTCGTGTGGGCGAGTTCGTCGACGAGGGCCACCTGCGGGCGGCGGGCCAGCACGGCGTCTATATCCATTTCGGCGAGCACGGTCCCGCGGTGCTCGACATCCTTGCGGGCGACGATCTCCAGTCCGTCGGTCATAGCCGCGGTGACGGACCGCCCGTGCGTCTCCACCACCGCGACCACCACATCGACGTCCTCTGCGAGCAGAGCGTGCGCCTGGGCCAGCATCTCGTACGTCTTGCCCACACCGGGGGCGCAGCCGAGGAACACCTCGAGACGCCCTCTGGTTTCGCCGGTCACTGCGTCGACCTTAGTCGCAGGCAGGAGCGGTCAGCCCCAGATCGAGGTTCACCTCGAGTACGTCGACCCTGGGCTGGCCGAGAAAGCCCAGCTGACGGCCCGCGGTGTGGTCCGAGATGACCTGCTCGACCTCTGCGATCGACTTGCCGTTCTCCCGGGCCAGCCGCGGGACCTGGAGTTGCGCATAGGCCGGGCTGATGTGCGGGTCCAGACCCGACCCTGACCCGGTGACCGCGTCGACGGGAACCCGGTCGGGCGCCACGCCCTCGCGCGTGGCGATCAGTTGCCTGCGTTGGGCGATCCAGCCGGCCAGCTTCTCACTGTTCGGGCCCTGGTTGCTCGCCGCGGACGCCGCGGGATCACCGGGCGCCATCGGGTCGTCGGTGGAACCCAGCACGCGGGCGTGCAGGTATTTGTCGGGTTCGCCGGCGGCCACCTGCGAATCGACGCCGATCAGTCTCGACCCGACGACGCAGCCGTTGCGGTCGGTGACCTGCGACCCCTCGGCCGACGTCGCGCCGAGCCGAGACACACCCCAGACGACTGCGGGATACGCCACGCCCAGGATCACCGTCATCGCCGCGAGAACAGCGACCGCCACCACGCACTGCCGGATCCATGTGGACATCGTTCTCATGTTCGTCTACCCCATTCCCGGGAGAAAGCGGACCACCAGGTCGATCAGCCAGATCCCGAGGAACGGCGTGATCACACCTCCGAGTCCGTAGATCAACAGATTGCGGCCCAACAGCTTCGACGCCGAACTGGGCCGGTAGCGCACACCGCGCAGCGACAACGGAATGAGCGCCACGATGACGAGGGCGTTGAAGATCACCGCCGAGGTGATCGCCGACTCCGACGAGTGCAGACCCATGATGTTGAGTTTGTCGAGTTGCGGATAGATGCCGCTGAAGAGCGCGGGCAGGATGGCGAAGTACTTCGCGAGGTCGTTGGCCAGCGAGAACGTGGTCAGCGCTCCACGAGTGATCAGTAGCTGCTTGCCGATCGCCACCACATCGATCAGCTTGGTGGGATCGGAGTCCAGATCCACCATGTTGCCCGCCTCTTTGGCGGCTGAGGTACCGGTGTTCATCGCCAACCCGACATCGGCCTGCGCGAGGGCCGGGGCGTCGTTGGTGCCGTCGCCGGTCATGGCGACCAGCCGCCCACCGGCCTGTTCCTTGCGGATCAGCGCCAGTTTGTCCTCCGGCGTCGCCTCGGCGACGAACTCATCGACCCCTGCTTGTGCGGCGATCGCCGTCGCGGTGAGCGGATTGTCGCCGGTGACCATCACCGTCTTGATGCCCATGGCCCGCAGCTGCGCAAACCGTTCGGCCATACCTGGTTTCACGACATCGGAAAGGGCGATGGTTCCGAGGATGACCGCGCGGCCGTCGCCGGTCTGGGTGCCGACGACCAGTGGCGTGCCACCTGCCCGCGAGATGGCAGCGACCTCGTCGCTCACCTCGGCCGGGGTGTCACCGTGGTTGTCGGCGACCCACCGCAACAGCGCATCGGCCGCACCCTTGCGGATTCTGACCGTACCGGCGGGGCCCGGCACGTCCATGCCGCTCATCCGGGTCTGGGCGGTGAAGGGAACGATCTCCCGGGTGGCACGGTCTGCTGCGTCGAGCGCCACCGGGTCCTGGCCGAACTCGACACGGCACAAGTCGACGATGCTGCGGCCCTCCGGGGTGTCATCGGCCAGGCTCGATTGGCATGCTGCCAAAGATAATTCGCCGAGCGTCACCCCTGGCGCCGGCACCAGGGCAGTCGCCTGGCGGTTGCCGAACGTGATGGTTCCCGTCTTGTCCATGAGCAGCGTGTCGATGTCGCCGGCCGCCTCGACCGCGCGCCCGGACATCGCGAGGACGTTGCGCTGCACCAGCCTGTCCATACCGGCGATCCCGATCGACGAGAGCAGGGCGCCGATGGTGGTCGGGATCAAGCAGACCAGTAGCGCAATGAGTTTCACTGCGTCCGGGCTCTGTCCCGCGTACTGCTGCATGGGACCGACGGCCACCACCGCCAGCAGGAAGATGATGGTCAGGCTCGAGAGCAGGATGTCGAGTGCGATCTCGTTCGGTGTCTTCTTCCGCGACGCTCCTTCGACCAGCGCGATCATCCGGTCCACGAAGGATTCACCCGGGGACGTCGTGATCTTCACGATGATCTTGTCGGACAACACCACCGTGCCACCGGTCACCGCACTGCGGTCACCGCCGGATTCGCGGATCACGGGCGCGGATTCACCGGTGATCGCGGATTCGTCGACCGTGGCGATACCGTCGACGACGTCGCCGTCGCCGGCGATCACCTCTCCGGCCTCGACGACGATCAGGTCGCCGATCACGAGTGCACTGCCCGAGATCTCGGTGATGGCGCCGTCGGCGTCGAGCCGTCGGGCGACGGTGTCTTGTTTGACCTTCCGCAGGCTCGCGGCCTGGGCGCGGCCGCGTCCCTCGGCGACCGCTTCGGCGAGATTCGCGAACAACACCGTGAACCACAGCCAGAACACCACCGCGAACGAGAACCACGAGGGCTGCCACACCGCCAGAACCGTCGTGATGATCGCGCCGAGGTAGACGACGAACATCACCGGATTGCGCGCCTGGTCACGCGGATCGAGTTTGCGAAGCGCCTGGGGTATCGAAGTGATCAACTGGCGGGGATCAAACGCTCCGCTACCGGCCAGATCGTCGTCCGCCCGGACGGGCGCGGTCTCCCGCTCCGCGACTGTTGTCATGAAAGTGCCTCTGCAATAGGTCCCAGCGCCATGGCCGGGAAGAAGGTGAGCCCGGCGACGAGAAGAACCGTGCCGGTGAGCAGGCCGCCGTAGAGCAGACCGTGGGTGGGCAGTGTTGCGGAACTGACCTGTCGGGGTTTCGCCGAGGCCAGTAGGCCGGCCAGCGCCAGGACGAAGATGATCGGCAGGAACCGGCCGAGCAGCATGGCGATTCCCAGCGCCGTCTGGAACCAGTCACTGGTGACCGTCAGTCCGCCGAACGCACTACCGTTGTTGTTCGCCGCAGAGGCGAACGCGTACAGCACCTCCGAGAAGCCGTGAATCGAACCCGGCGATCCGGATTCGCCGCTGTTGCCCTGAAATCCGGTGGTGGACGACAAGATCACGGTGATCGAGGTGCCGATCAACACCAACGCGGGCATCACCAGGATCGACAGCGCCGCCATGGTGATCTCGTGCTGGCCGATCTTCTTGCCCAGGAATTGCGGTGTCCGGCCCACGAGTAGGCCACCGACGAACACCGCGATGATCGCCAGCACCAGCATTCCGTACAGACCGGTCCCGACGCCGCCGGGTGCGACTTCACCGAGCAGCATGTTCCAGATCAGTGCGCCACCGCCGCCGGCGGAGTAAGAGTCGTGCGCGGAGTTCACCGCACCGGTGGATGTTCCTGTTGTCGAGACCGCGAACAACGCGGACCCGGCGACGCCGAAGCGCTGTTCTTTGCCTTCCATCATCGCGCCTGCCCCCTGCGCCGCCAGTCCATTGGTGTGCGATTCGAACGCCCAGACGATGGCGACCATGCCCGACCAGATCGCGGCCATCACCCCGAGGATCGTCAGACCCTGTCGACGGTCACCGACCATCGTGCCGTAGGTGCGGGTCAGGCACACCGGGATGATCAGCAGCGCAATGATTTCCACAATGTTGCTGAGCGGTGTGGGGTTGGAGAACGGGTGGGCGGAGTTGGCCGACAGCGTTCCGCCGCCGTTGGTGCCGAGCTCCTTGATCGCCTCCTGAGACGCGAACGGACCGACCACGCCGGAACCACTCGACCCGTCGAGCCCGATGAAGTCGAAACCGCTCTTGAACGACTGCACTGCACCCTGGGTGAGCAGCAGTAGCGCGACGATGATGCTCAGCGGCAGGAGGATACGGAGGGTGGCCCTGGTCAGGTCCACCCAGAAATTTCCGAGTTCACCGTCGCCTTTCGTGCCGATGATTCCGCGGATGAGTGCTATCGCCACCGCGAGTCCGACCGCGGCGGACAGGAAGTTCTGCACGGCGAGCCCGGCCATCTGGGTGAGGTTGCTCATCACGACCTCGGGAGAGAACGACTGCCAGTTCGTGTTCGCGACGAAGGAGATCGCCGTGTTGAAGGCCATCGCGGGCGAGACCCCAACGCGTCCGTCGCTCCAGGGCAGTACACCTTGGAGTCGCTGCAGTGCGTAGAGGAACAGCACCCCGACGAAGGAGAACGCCAGCACCGCGGTGGCGTAACCCGTCCAGGTCTGCGACCGGCGCGGATCGATCCTCGCGATCTTGTAGAGCAGGCGTTCGGGCGCCAGGTCGCGAGTGCTGGAGAAGACGCGGGCCATGTAGTCGCCGAGCGGCACATACGCAGCCGCGAGAATGAAGACCACCGACCCGACCTGGAGGGCGGCGGCCACTGAGGAGTTCACGTTTGCCTAGAACCTTTCGGGAAGTACCAGGGCTGCACAGAGATACAGCACCACCACGATTGCGATGATCAGCAACACGACATTTGTCGCGCCGTCGGCGGTCACGGTCGGGTCCGGGCAGCAACAAGGCGTAGGACGAGTACGCACACACCGAAGCCACCGAAGATCGCCGGCACGAAATAGAGATCTGCCACGTCCACTCCTGAGGATGAGGGGGCCGGACCACTTCGTCGGGTCCGGCCGGTGAGTTCAGCATGCTGGGGCGGCGGTGGTTGCGACCAGTGCGTTGACGACCTTCATACGCCCGCGTGCTGCATCTTTACGAGATCTTTGCGCCCACTGAAGCCGACGGCCAGATGACGGAGCCCGTTCGCGTGATCAGGGATCGATCCGCGGCCTGACGCCGGTCACCCGCGCACGGTTAGCCACCGTCACAGCTGGGTACACGCTCGATGAGGCATGGCGAGGCGGACACGATCCGCCTGCGTCATGCCTGTCTCGGTTGAGTCGTCAGCCTTCTGGGAGTCAGTGAGCGATGGTGAAGCGAGGTCGTGGGTGAAGCGCAGCAGTATCAGGGTCGCGTCGGTGCCGAACTCGCACGTGTACGTCCGGCACATCGCTCCTCTGATGCCCGAGGAGACGAACGTCATCCGTCTTCCTGATCCTGTTCCGGCCGGCGGTCGGACCGATCCCGGCGTGTGGTGGCCGCCACGCATGTTGGACCCGCAGTGGCTCGCGGCCCATCACGCAGAGTTCGACGTCTTTCATCTCCACTTCGGGTTCGACGATGTCTCTCCCGAGACCATGAACGATGTGATCTCCGAGCTCCGATCACGTGGTAAGCCGATCGTCTACACGCTGCACGACCTGCGTAATCCGCACCACCGATCGCCAGGTGCCCACGAAGCGGTACTCGACATCCTGGTCCCGGAGGCCGATGAGATCATCACTCTCACCCCGGGCGCTGCCGAGCGCATCCGGGAGCGCTGGCAGCGTACCGCCACCGTCTTGCCCCACCCACATGTGGTCCCGCCGCAGTGGTTTCATCAACGTCCGACCGACTCCCCCGAGTTCACCGTCGGCATTCATGCGAAGAGTGCGCGAGCGAACTGCGACCCACTGACGGTCGCGCAGGCCCTGGTGGACATCGCCGCGTCATACGACGACATGGTGGTTCAGATCAACGTGCACGACGACATCTTCGATCGGAGCCACCACGGATACGACCCCGACCTCGGACGGGAACTACGGACCCTCGGATCCCACGACAGCGCACGGCTGATCGAGCATCGGCGGTTTTCGGACGACCAACTGTGGGGGTACCTGCAGGGACTGTCGGTATCGGTACTTCCGTACCGGTTCGGGACGCACTCGGGCTGGCTCGAGGCGTGCCACGATCTGGGCACGGCGGTCCTGGCTCCCAGCTGCGGTTTCTACGGTCAGCAGCAGGATTGTTTCGAGTTCGACTCCGACGAGAACCATTTCGACGCCGAGAGCCTCGCCGCTGCACTGAAAGCGGCCCACGACACCCCCACCCCGGCACCGTCGTGGTCGCAGCGGCTGGCGCAGCGACAGTGGCTTGCCCAACAGCACTCCGCCATCTACAGCAGGTGCCTCGATGCCTGAACGGAAGACTGAGCGGCCGTTGCAGATCGCCGTCATCGCATCGAGCCGTCACCCGATCGCGGAACCTTTCGCCGGCGGACTCGAAGCCCATGTCTGGCACCTGACCCGGGCCCTGACCGCTGCAGGACACGAGGTGACCCTGTTCGCAGGCCCTGGATCGGACGTCGGCCCCGGGGTACATGTGATGCACGTCAACATCTTCGAGCCATCTGAGGTGGCGCGGGGTGATGTGTCGATGCCGTCCGAGACGGCGATGCGCGACCATCACGCGTATTTGTCATTGATGCTCGACCTCGTCGCCGATCCCGGGCGATTCGACCTCATCCACAACCACAGCCTGCACTACCTGCCGATTGCGATGGCCCCGGCGCTTGCCACGCCCATGGTGACCACGCTGCACACCCCACCTACGCCCTGGCTGGAGTCGGCGATGACCGTCGCGCCCCATCCGCGGTGTGTGGCGGTCAGCGGCCACACCGCGCGGCTGTGGGAGCACGTCCTGGGTCCGACACCCGTCGTCCGCAACGGAGTTCGGATCGACCATTGGCCGGAGGGTGCCGGGGGTACCGATCTCGTCTGGTTCGGTCGCCTGGTCCCGGAGAAGGGCGCACACCTGGCGATCGAGGCCGCTCGGCTGGCCGGGAAGCCGCTCCGTCTTGCCGGTCCGAGGAGCGACGAGCACTACTTCACCACGATGATCGAACCTGCGCTCGACGACCAGATCCGCTACGTCGGACACCTCGGCCACAGCGCACTGGCCGACCTCGTCGGTTCGTCGGCGGTCACCCTGGTCACCCCGACGTGGGACGAGCCGTACGGTCTGGTGGTCGCCGAATCACTGGCGTGCGGCACACCCGTGGCCTCGTTCGACCGCGGTGGCATCCCCGAGATCGTCGGCACCGACGGCGGGATCCTCGTTCCGCCCGGAGACGTTGCGGCACTGGCCACGGCGGCACTCACGGCCGCGGGGTACGACCGTCGCAACGTTCGGCGTCGCGCGCTCACCCACTGCAGCGAAGACGCCATGGTGGAGCAGTATCAACTGCTCTACTCGGAGATGGCCGGCCGCGAGAACATCCCGGCGTGATCGGCTACTACATCCACCATCAGGGCAGTGGTCACCGGATGCGCGCGGAGGCGATCACCGACCGACTCAGGGTTCCGGTCGTGGCACTGAGCAGTGCCGACATCACCAGCACCGTGTTCGCCGATCGGATCACGCTGACGCGAGATGATTTAACGGACACCCCAAGCGACGTCGACGCCAACGGCGCGCTGCACTGGGCTCCGCGCCTCGACGACGGACTTCGGACGCGGATGGTGGAGATCGCGGAGTTCGTGTCCGTGCATCGGCCCGATGCCATGGTGGTCGACGTGTCGGTGGAGGTCACCGCCTTCGTCCGCCTGCTCGGTGTTCCCGTGGTCGTCACCGCGATGCCCGGAGAACGGACGGATCCGCCCCATCTGCTGGCCTACCGGTTGGCCGACGCCATCATCGCCCCGTGGCCGAAAGAGCTGTACCAGCCTCAGTGGCTCACCCCGCACCTGCACAAGACCACGTTCACGGGAGGGATCAGCCGGTTCGACGGCCGGCCGGTCCGGATCGATCCCGACTGCGAGTCCGATGTCCTGGTCTTGACCGGCACCGGCGGAGCGACCACCTCGCAGGCCGCGGTCTCGCAGCTCGCCGGCGACCACCCCGAACTCACCATCCGTGGGCTCGGCCCGGCGTTCGGGACGTGGAGCGACGATCCATGGCGGGAGTTGTGCAGCGCCCGGCTCGTGGTCACCAATGCCGGACAGGGCAGTGTCGCCGACGTCGCGGTCGCCCAGAAACCCGCGGTGATCCTTCCGCAGGAACGCCCGTTCGACGAACAACTCCGGACCGGAAGAAATTTGGCGCGTGCAGGTCTGGCGTATGTCGCCCCTTCCTGGCCCACCGCAAGCGAGTGGGACACCATTTTGGCGTCGATACCGGATGCGGCCCCGCCGTGGTCGCAGTGGCGCACCGCCGGCGCCGCTGGACGAGCGGCGGCCGCCATCGAGGCGGTCCTCGGGTGACTTCCGTCTGCCGGCCGCCGAAGATCGTCGCCATCACCATCGTCTCCGGCCGCCACGATCACCTGGCGCGCCAACTCGACGGGGTCAGAGCAGCGACGACGCCGCCCGCCGAGCACATCATCGTCGCGATGGATGATGCTGCGGTACATGACATCGCAGCCCCCTACCCATCCACCCGGGTGGTAGACGTCGAGGGTGCGGGCAAACACTTGCCGCTGGCGCAGGCCCGCAACCTCGGTGCACAGACGGCAATCGATGCCGGCGCCGAACAGCTGATTTTTCTCGACGTCGACTGCGTGCCGGGCCCCGCGTTGTTTCGGTGGTACGGCGCTGCAGCCGACCGGACAGGTGGCGAGCGTCTGCTCTACTGCGGGCCTGTGACCTACCTGCCGCCGCAGGCGGACCTCAGCGATCTCGAGGCGCTGACGAATCCGCACGCCGCCCGGCCCAACCCTGCGGCAGGCGACATCGTTCGCGATGACGAGATGACCCTGTTCTGGTCGTTGTCTTTCGCGTTGACCGTCGCGAACTGGCAGCTGATCGGCGGATTCGAGACGACCTACGAGGGTTACGGCGGCGAAGACACCGATTTCGCCATGTCGGCTGCAGCGAACGACTTTCGCATCGCGTGGGTGGGCGGCGCGCACGCCTACCATCAGTACCACCCGGTTTCGAGCCCTCCGGTGGAACACCTCGACGACATCCTGCGGAACGCCCGGATCTTCCACGCGCGGTGGGGATGGTGGCCGATGCAGGGTTGGTTGGACGCCTTCCGCGACCAAGGCCTGATCGCCTTCGATGCCGGTAGCGATGACTGGATCACCAGGCACCCTTGATCGGAAGATTCTGGGGCCGGGCGAAGGTTTAGGGCATCTCGAAATGGCTACGCCATATAGGTGTCGAAATGCCGAGCACGAGCAGCAGCTGATCGATGAGGCGCAGGGCGGACACTGAGGTTCCGCAACATCCTGCCGAACAGCATAATTCGAGAACGGAGAAGCTGATGATCGCCGATCCCGACGACCGGGTACCCACCGATTCCGAGCTCGCGCAATGGTGCGAGCAATTGGCGGAACTGGCCGAAGAAAACAATCGCGTGATCGCGACCGCCGAGTCACTCACGGCCGGAAACCTGGCTGCCGAGTTGGGGCGCGCCTCGGAGTCGGGTGACTGGTACAGCGGAGGCATCGTCGCCTACCGCAAGGAGGTCAAATACGACGTGCTGCATGTCCCGGAGGGACCGGTCGTCAGCGAAGCTGCGGCCACCGCGATGGCGCGGAGCACCGCGACCCTGCTCGGCGCCGACCTCGCGGTCGCGGTGACCGGCGAAGCCGGGCCCGAGACCCAGGAGGACGTACCGCCGGGCACCGTGTGGTTCGGCGTGTACGACAACGGATCCGTCGAGACCCTGCATCGCGTCTTCGATGGGGAGCCGGAGCAGGTCCTCGCCTCCACGATCGCCGCCAGTGTAGATCTGCTCATTCAGCACGCCAAGGCAGGAACCGGCGATCGGGACGAGCAGACACCCCGGACCGGGGAGGAGACTTCATGACCGCGCTCCGTGACCAGATCCGCGAGGAGCTGCATGTCTCACCGTCGATTGATGCCGAACGCGAGATCGAACAGCGAGTGCACTTCCTCGCCTCGTACTTACGCGCCACCGGGACAAAGGGTTTGGTATTGGGCATCAGCGGGGGCCAGGACAGCACCCTGGCAGGAAAGCTGAGCCAACTGGCCGTCGACCGCGTCAACCAGACCGACGACAGTGCCGAGTTCGTCGGCGTGCAGTTGCCGCACGGCAAGCAGTCCGATCAATCCGACGTCGACATCGCTCTCGATTTCATCAAGCCGTCGAGGGTCATCAGCATCGACATCAAGCCCGGTGTCGATGCTGAATCCGCCGCAATCGCCACGGGTCTCGGTGTCGACCGGCTGCGCGACTTCGTGCGGGGAAACGTCAAGGCCCGCGCACGCATGGTGGCGCAGTACGCGGTGGCCGGCGAGCACAACCTGCTCGTGGTGGGGACCGACCATGCCGCAGAGGCCGTCACCGGATTCTTCACGAAGTACGGAGACGGCGGGACTGACGTCAACCCCCTCGAGGGTCTGACCAAGAGCCAGGGCGCGCAATTGCTGCGTGCGCTGAACGCACCCGAATCGACCTGGCAGAAGGTTCCCACGGCCGACCTCGAGGACGACCGGCCCGCGCTACCCGACGAAGAAGCACTCGGGGTGACGTACTCCGACATCGACCGATATCTACAGGGACAATCGGTGTCGAGCGAGGCCGCAGAGACCATCGAGGCCGCGTACCTGCGCACCCGACACAAGCGCCACCTACCTGTCGCACCGTCCGACACATGGTGGCAATGACGGTCAACCGACGAACGCCGCCAGCATACCGTCGACCGCGTGCGGCCAACTGAACTGTTCTGCACGCTCTCGCGCACTGAACCGTCGTTGAGCCACAGGTAGTTGCAGCACGGCCCTGATCGCCTGGGCGAGGTCGTGTGCCGTGTTCGGCGCCTGCGCACCGGACTCCGGTGTCACGATCTCCGACAGCGCTGAGGTCTGCGAGACCACCACCGGAGTACCTGCGGCGAGCGCTTCGAGCGCCGCCAGCCCGAACGTCTCGTGTGGTCCCGGCGCCAATGCCACGTCGGCCGAGGCCATCAACGCCGCGACCTCGGAACGGCTCCCGAGGTACCCAGTGAAATCGACGGGTAACCCTTCGGCCCGCTTGCGGAGCTTTCGCATGCACGGCCCGTCGCCGACGACCAGCAGCCGCACCGAATCCCCCGAATCCTGCAGCATCTCAACAGCATCAAGGCTCCGATGGACCTGCTTCTCCACGGACAACCGTCCACAGTGGATCAGCAGATGATCGGCACCTCGCCGGGTCCGGTCGCGTATCGCTGAGCTGTGGCGGCCCGGATGGAACACGTCGAGGTCGACGCCCAGTGGAACCCTGCACAGATTGCTCGCACCGATACGGTCGAACTCCTCGCCCGCGAACGCGGTGGTGCACACAATCTTGTCGTAGTCACGCGCGGTGGCGCGATTGGCGACGTCGGCAAGGGTTTGCGCCACGGGCCGGGGAAGTGCCTGACCCAGCAGCCGGTCGAGACGTTCATGGGCGATCATCACGCAGCCGATGCCCCGGTCTCGCGCCCAGATGCCCATGCGACGCAATGTCAGTCGGTCGGACACTTCGATGACGTCGGGGTTCAGCGACGCTGCCTGGGCAGCGACGGCCGAGAAGCGCGCAGCGCGATATCCCCCGGTGAACGGGAGCACAGGAGCGGGCACCGTCAGCCGCACCACCCCTGACACGAGTGGCTCGCGTGCCGCGATCGGCCCCGGAACGATCAACGTCACGTCGTGACCGCGCCGGACGTATCCGCTACCCAATTCATCGACCGCGGTGCGGAGTCCTCCCGAACGCGGCCCATAGAAATTGGCGACCTGCACTATCCGCATGATCGAAGTGTCGACTCCTCCCCGGCCCGTTGACCGAACACCACGTGGCCCCGCGATGAACACCGTCCGAAACTCCTCCGGCACCCACCCAGCCGCGGTGGACGGCAGGGACCTCGCGCAACCACCGCCGTGGTGGTCAATCACATCCGCCGCCTGACTGGCCGCAGTACATTCATAGGCAGCCTGCGGCCCAAGCCCCGGCCGACCACGGCTCTGGGAGAATGGCGACCTATGCGCGGACCCGAAGCAGAGTTGGCGATCTTGCAAGCGCTGTTGGAGCGGTCGCCCGATCTCGTCGCATTGTCTGATTTCTCGGGCTTGGTCCGTTATCTCAACCCGGCCGGTCTCGAGCTACTGGGCCTGACCGCATTGCCCGAGGAAGACACGCTCACCACCAAGGACTTCTTCACCCCGGAGGGTTTGCAGGTCGCAGGCGAGGTGGAGCACGGGCTGAGCACGGTCGGACACTGGCAGGGCCGCAGCGAGATGCGAAACTTCGCCACGGGAGAGGGTATCCCCGTCGCCATCTCCACGTTTGTGGTCGACAGGGACGGCGACAGACCGAGCCTGATCGCCTCGTACGTCCGTGACCGCCGGGCCGGCTACGACCGAGACCTCAAGTTGCTCGATGCGGCTGCCAGCGCCGCCCAGTTCGCCGCGGAGCAACAGTCTGTCGCCGAACTCAGCAAGATCGCGATCAGTGGCGACCTTCCCCAACTACTCCCGATTGCGACCGGCGCAGCCGCCACCATGATGGGCGTCGAGCGGTCTACGATCACTCGGGTCGACGCAGAGGAAGACTCCACCCTGGTGCTCGAGGCCTTCAGCGGAACCCCGTGGAAAATGGGGCGCATACCCGCGGGGAACCATTCTCTGATGGGCTATTCGATCCTGCACAACACGCCGGTGGTGTGTACCGACATCGCAGGCGAGCTGCGGTTCGACACCCACGCGATGGCCACCACCGGCATGCGGAGTGGGGTCTCGGTACCCATCGCCGGTAACGCCGGACCGTGGGGTGCGTTGTCCGTTCACAGCGTCCGGCCCCGCTCGTACGGCCCGCGGGAGGTCGCCTTTCTCCAGACGGTGGCGGGAGTCCTGTCCACGGCGATTCGGCGAATCGAACTGGATCGGCGTCTGCGGCACCGCAGGATGAGCGATCAGCTGACCGGTTTGCCCAACCGCGAGGTCGCCTACGAGTGCATCGATGAGGCCCTCGCACGTGCCCTGCTCAACGGCACGGTCGTCGCCGTACTCCTCCTCGACATCGACGACTTCAAGATCATCAACGACAGCCTCGGACACGACACCGGAGACATCGCGTTGCGGCAGTTCGCCCGTCGCCTCAATGCCGCGACGCGGCCACAGGACACGGTCGCACGCCTGGGCGGGGATGAGTTCCTGATCATCTGCGAGGGCATCCGGGACGTGGCACATGCTCAGGAGATCGCGCACTCGATCACCGACGAGATCAGACAGCCGGTCGTCGACGACAACTCGCCTACCCCACGCAGCGCCAGCATCGGGATCGCAGTGTCCGACGAGTCGTCGACCAGACGAGACCTCATTCATCAGGCTGATCTGGCCATGTACCGCGCAAAGAGCACCGGGACCGGCGGGCACGCGGTCTTCGACAACGCCGATGTCTATGACGCCGAACGCATCCGAACTCTGTCGCTTGCATTGCGAAAGGCGCTGATCCGCGGCGATCAGATGTACATGGCGTACCAGCCGATCGTCGACATCGACGCCAACCGGATCGTTGCGATCGAGGCGCTGGCGCGGTGGAACCACCCGACGCTCGGTCCGATCGGTCCCACCGAGTTCGTCGCTGTCGCCGAACGCACCGGCCTGGCCACCGAACTAGGTGTGTGGGCCCTGCGGACGGCGTGCGCGCAGGCCGCCGAGTGGCGGCAGACCAGCGACATCGCCATTCGCGTCAACGTCAGTGCTCTGCAGTTGCGCGACGCGAAGCTACCCGACCAGGTCGCCCTGGTCCTGGCTGCGACCGGCCTGCCCCCGACGGCACTGGGCCTGGAGATCACCGAGACCGTCTGGGTCGAAGACTCGGAACGAGTTGCCGACACTCTCACCGAACTCCACCGGATGGGCGTGGGGATCCTGCTCGATGACATCGGGGTCGGGCACAGCTCCATCTCGTACCTCGATCGCTACCCGCTGTTCGAGTGTTTCAAGATCGACCAGTCGTTCATCGCGAGGTTGCCCAGCCCTCGCGGAGAGGCCATCATCTCCGCGATCGTCTCGCTTGCGAAAGCCTTCGATGTGACTGTGGTCGCCGAAGGGGTCGAGACCTCGGAGCAGCTCGAGGCCCTTCGGAATTGCGGATGCCAACTGGCGCAGGGCTATCTGTTCGGACGCCCGATATCAGGCGACGACACAACGGAATTGCTGCATGCTCAGCTGGACTGAGCTGCGAGCGCCTGCTTGTGCAGTACGCGCGCCGATTCGATGAGCACCACTCCGTCCGGTCCCCACATCAATCTCATGAAGCGGCGTTCGATCGGTGGCTGCTGCATGAGCCAGACGATCGGTAGAACAGCCATCCTCGACAGGATCGCAAGTCGACCCTTCGCCGGACTCAGTCCCATCGCGCGGCGCGCTTTGCCTGAAAGTGCACCTGCGATGGGCAGATTGAACATGATGGCCTGAATCATCAACGGAAGTATTGCCCGCACCTGCGTGAAGTGAAAATTCTTGATCATGGCCTTGCCCATGACCTCTTCGAAGTCCTCGCCGGTCTCGGGAATGAGTTTCATCGTCGGGCTGTGCCGAAACAGATGATCGTATTTCTCGTAGAGCAGAGCGAGCTGAGCCATCGTGGTCGGTATCTCGTCCTCGGGCACACCATGCAGACGTACGTAGCGCGCGGACTCGCCCATGAATCGGTCGCGGGCTGCGGCCGGAAGTCGATGGGGCAGCTTCCCATCCCGGAAGGCAAAGGCCTCATATACACGCAGCATGGGATGCATCTCGGTGAGTGCCGCCCACATCACCTCGCGCGTGTCGGTCGCGGCGTAGCCACCCAGTTCCGGCTCGCCGACGTCAATGATGTCGCCCGCCACTCGCTGGTGAATGTTGTGCAGGTGTTTCACCATCTTTTCCGCGGTGGCGGTGTCGCCGAGCCACATCGGAGCGTGCATGCCCGCATTGCGCTGGAGCCGTTCGAACGAATCGAAGAACGTCAAGGTGCCGTCGCGGCCCTTGCGCGAGATCGGATCGCAGTCGCGAATGCCGGCTTCGATCGGTTTGTAGATCGTCTGCATGAAACCCTGGATCGAGTTGTGGAACACGATTGTCGCGGGATGGAGCAGTACCTCCCACACCTCGCTTCCCGGACCGAAGATTCCGTAGTCGGGCATCCCGTCCGCATTCAGCGATTCACCCGCTGGTGTCGGCTCTCCGAATCGCCTCCATCGTCTTGCGGTACCGAGAAGGCGCTCACTGGTGAGGACCCTGTTCACGGACCCATCGCTTCGACCGTTGGCGACAAGTCGCATGCCTACCCCCCTCGGCTTCCAGTTCCCGGCCGGGAACTGTTGCTTGTGCGACTGTAGGCTGGCCGTTCGGAGGTCGTCAACCCCATTCCGAGGAGGCAGGGCTCGTGGCTCACAGTGAACGCACTGCATCCGTTCGCCGTGCACGAGGAGTCCGGGCGGGGCTCGACAGGGACCAGATCGTCGCAGCCGCCAAGACACTCGACCCTGGTGCGGTCACCATGCAGGCCGTTGCCGGAGTTTTGGGTGTCGACAGGAAGGCGGTCAATCATCACGTCAGCGACCGAGAGACCTTACTCGGACTCGTCGCCATGGACGCCTTCGCGGACAGCTTTTCTGCAGTTCGGTTAGCTGCAGAGATTCCGTGGAGGGAGGCTTGCCGCACCTACGCGATCGGCTTCACCGACGCGGTCATCGCCATCGGGCCGCTCGCCGACCATCTCCAACTCGGCAATCCGTTCGTCACGACCATGCTCGAGGCATCCGAGGTCATCGTCCAGAAGCTGATCGACGCCGGCGCCGATGACGAGACCGCCCTTCGGTGTCTGGTGCTACTGACGAACATCTGCCTCTCCCATGCCAGGGACGTCGTCGCGATCGCAGCGGCCGAAGCAGCCCCGCGGCCAGAGTTGCTCCGGCAAGCCATGTCTGAGCACAAACCTGAGATACCCACTCTCGCCAGGATCGCCGAACAGAAGGTAAACACCTACGACAGAGCCCAACTGGAGCTGTCGATCGACGTATTCGTCGGAGGTATCGAGGCGCGCCTTTCCGCCACGAAGAACACGGACTGAAGCCTCGCTGGTGTTGCCGCCCAGCCCGTCTGGGCGGCAACACCGTGCGTTTTCACACTATGGAGTTGTCAAGATTGCGTGCGCGGTCCTGACTCACGGTCAGGTGCGGCTGGTCGAAAATGCCAGGGGTCAGTCAGAATCGTTCAGTAGCAGGGTGTTACGCGGCGAGGGTCATGGTTCGCCTGTTATAGGCCGGTAATGGTCGCTGGTGTGGGTCCATCTCGAGCGGCGGAATCAACCATGGATGCCCATCGGAGCCCATCACAACGTCCCAGCCGGTGTTGTGGACGGCGCCGTGGCAGGTCCGGCACAACAAACATCCATTGGCCAGGGTTGTTTCCCCGCCGTCGATGTAGTGCTTGATGTGATGGGCATCAGTCCACGTCGCCGGTGCCCCGCACTTGATGCAGCACTCGTCGCGGATGATGATGGCTTTACGGACCGGCCCGGTGAACAAACGCTTGGGTGGGCTCAGATCAATCGGCACCTGCTGCCCATCGAGGGTGATGAAGGTGAAAGTCGAATCACACGCCAACGCTGCTGCGGTGGCTTCGGTGATCGGACCCATCCACCGCAACGACGCCTGATCAGGATGATCGGCCGGGACCGTCACATTCACCTCGGTCCGCGGCGCCGAGATCAACCCCTGCCCACCACCGCCACAGTCGAGCAACTGATGCAACGCATCGGCCCGCGCCTGCGTCGGCGTCCGCGCATCCGGAGAACCATCCGGCTCCGGACGCGGCTTCGACCAGAAGTCCAGGGCGGAAAACAACTTCTCCCCGATCTTCACATCCAGATCGAACTTCCCCACGCACCGCCCGTCGCTACCGACCGCATAATCGAGACTGTTCAGGGAAGGGTCCTCCGCGGGCGGTTTCCCACCGGTATCTGCAGCCAGTGCGTTACCCAGACCTCGAGCAGTCTTACTGATCTCAGCCGGCGGCGCCCCCGACACCGCCCCGTTCAGCAGCTCCCCCTCAAATTCGTAACGCTCGGCGTCGGTGACCGGCTCGTCCGAGCGCCCCTCGATACCGGCTAGACCCTTGACCACCGCATCAACATGCTCGGACGACAGGTACCCATCACGGGCCCACCCGGCCGTGCGATCCAAACCCGCCAAACCGGCACCGATTCGCACCCACCGCTGCGCCGACGCCGGCGCAGCACCATTGGCTTCCAACAACTTCGACGTCGTAGACCCCGCCTGCCGCGCCACCCCCAACTCATCGAGAACCGCAGCACACACCGACACCTGATGCTCGGTGGCATTACGCAACGTGATCAGATCACGCACCAACACCAACAGCTCCGCACAATCACCAGGGACCACCAGCTCAGTCACAGCCGACACCACATCGAGAACCCGCATAAGACAACACCTTCCACCCAAGCAATCAACAGGGACAGTCGGCGGCATCTTCCCGGAAGGGCATGTATCAA
>NZ_MJEJ02000025.1 GCF_002095435.2 Williamsia sp. 1138 | reverse complement strand
AAGCCGGCCGAACAGGCCGAACAATCGAACCCACACCTGTCTCAGACAGGTTGACAACTTCCGAGTAACGGATGGGTGGTGCAAAAACGGGTGGGCGGTGGGCGGTGGTCTGAAGGCCGTCTGACCCTGCTGCAGTCGCCCTTGCCCCACCCGTTTTTGTGGTGTCCACCGGAAGTAACCGATGGGTGGTGCGAAAACGGGTGGGCGGTGGGATCGTCCTCGCGCCGATCGTCAATTGGTGGTGGTGAGCAAGCTCTGCGATCCGAGGATCCGTGCGACGTTGATCTCGATGACCACCCGTCGCGGGTTGATCTTGGGCTGCCGATACCGCAGCGCATAGCGTCGGACGCCTTCGGCGATCGAGTCGGCGTCGCGTTTGACGGCGGCGGTGCCCTCCAACGTGATCCATCGGGGACCGTCCACCTGGAAGACCGCCGCATAGCCGGCACGTTCGACGTTCTTGACCTTCTGACTGCCCTCGAACGTGATCACCCGGACGACCTGCGCCTCCGAGTCGTACGTGAACCCGACAGCAACGACGTGTGGGGTTCCGGCGGCTCGGACCGTACTGAGGCTGCCGAGATGGCGGTCGGTGAGGAACTCCAGGGCCGCGGGGGTGAGGTCGTCTGCTGATTTAGCCATGGGGTCGAGCCTAGTGGCCTGCAGGAGTACGCCAACGCCTGCATGCGGCGTCATCTCTTCGTACCAACGGGGGGCCTGATGCCTGCGCACGAAGACGGATACGTGGGATAGTCGGCGCGTGACCGACCAGATTACGCAGGCGCTCGAACTCGTTCGTGGACAAAACCTTTCCCTCGAATCGATTGGTGGCGCCGAGGAGCAGATCGTCGTCGGCGTGATCAGCGAGTTTCCTTCGGAGACCGCGGCCCGGCCCGACGTGAGCATTCTCCTACTCGACGGTGACGGAAAGGTCCGTACCAACGCCGACTTTGTCTTCTACAACCAGCGCGAGGCCGGTGGCGGTGCTGTTCGCCTCGTGGAAGGCACCTCATCACTCAACGACGCGGTGGGGTCGCCGGGAGAAGTACTTGTCGTCGACTTCGCTTCATTGCCGTCCGACGTCGACCGAATCGTCGTGGGCGCCAGCCTCGATTCCGACGCCGGACTGACTTTCGCGAACGCCGACCACCTCGAGATCAGTTTGCTGGTCGCCGACTCGGTTTCGCCCAGTGTGGTTTTTACTCTCTCTGTAGAAGAGCCGGTCCTCGCATTGCTGTTCGGCGAGTTCTACCGCCGTGGCGCAGCGTGGAAATTCCGGGCCCTCGGTCAGGGATACGGCGACGGGCTCGGCGCGTTGGCGCAGGAGTTCGGCGTCGAGATCGACGATGATCCTTCGACTGCAGACGGTCCCACCGTCCAGGAGGAGATGGTTCCGGCCAACGACAACGGTGAAGACGCGACGACACCGCCGGACAGCGAAGCCGCAACCGCTACTGCATCCACCGTCGTTCCTGACGGTACCGGGCACATGACGATCAGAAAGGCGCTGCGTCCACCGAAGCTGCCGGAGTGGTCGCTACGAAACGATCTGAACGACGAATCGGAATGGGACCGCGCGCGTTTGTTCTCGGTGTCCGCGATCGGTTCCGGCGACGAGCGTGAGCGGCGCGCGGTATCGGCGCTCCTGTCGGTGATGAACGGAGTCCGCGAGTTCGGCCGAGAGTTGGTGCGACGAAGCGGTGGGCCCGCCGGAACGATCGAGACGTTCATCGAACCCGAGTTCGATTGGAATGAGAAGAAATATCGGCCCGACGGTCTGATCCGTGTCACGCGTGGCGCGAAGCAATGGGTAGCGCTTGTGGAAGCAAAGTCGTCGACCGCGAAGCTCACGGATGATCAGGTGGAAATCTACGTCGACATCGCGCGAAAACTCGGGTTCAACGCGGTGATCACCGTGAGCAACCAACTGCTGGGTGCCCACGATCAGCACCCTGTCAAGGTCGACAAGCGGAAGCTGAAGAAGGTCTCGCTTCATCACCTGTCCTGGGACGAGATCAGGTCTGTCGCGATACAGATGTCGATGCACCGCCAGGTGCAGGATTCGACCCAGAGTTGGGTGTTGCGAGAGTTCGTCCGTTACCTGCAGCATCCGAAGTCCGGGCTGCACGGATTCACCGACATGGGACCGCAATGGGTCCAGGTGCGCGAAGCTGTGAAGACCAGGACGCTGAATGTCGACAACAAAGGGGCCATCGAGGTCTGCAATCTGTTCGACCAGCTGGTGCGCCACATCGGCCACGACTTGTCCTGCCTGTTGAGTACCGATGTCCGTCCGATCTTCCCGCGCAATCGGCCGGACAGCACCAGCCGTATCCAACAGCTTGCCGACTCGGGGATGATGTTCGGATCACTTCGCGTCCCCGGCGCGACAGGGCCTTTGACTCTCGCGGTCGATCTGCGATCTGACACCGTCGAGTGTTCGACCATTGTCGACGCACCTCGCGAAGGTCGGCCGGCGACTCGAGTGAACTGGGTCGTCAAGCAGATGCCCGACGCCCACGGCGACACCCTTGTCGAGGCAGTGCTTCCGGGGCGGACTTCTGCGAACATCGGCGCGCTCCTGGGGCAGCTTCGCGAGTCGCCAGATGGGTTGCTACCCGCCGATGGCAAGTTGCCAAAGCAGTTCAAGATCACCCGTGGACACACGCTTTCCCGCAACCGCGGCAACGTCGTGATCTCGGCCAACAAACTGGTCGAGGAGTTCTATCGAGACGTTGTACAGGTTCTGCGCTCGCCGAAGCCGACGAAGCCCGTCAAGGCCTGACCAGAGAGCCACTCACCCGTTTGGGATACTCACCGGGTGAGTAATGGTCAGGTAGTGGTCCTGTTCGGTGGACGCAGCGAGATCGGGATCGAGGTCGCTGCGCGGATCGCCGCTGGTGCCACGGTCGTGCTGGCGGCTCGACGCCCTGATGAACTCGAGGAACAACGCGAGCGTCTGACGAGCGAAAATGCGGCTGCGGTCCACACGGTGGAGTTCGATGCGGACAACACTGAGCAGCACGGCACGCTGATCGAACAGATCATCGCCGAGCACGGCCGTATCGACGTCGCGATCGTCGCCTTCGGGATCCTGGGCGATCAGGCGCGCGCCGAGACCGACGTGAAGCACGCACTGCAGATCGCGCACACGGATTACCTCGCGCAGATCAGCGTTCTGACCCCGCTCGCAGCTGCCATGCGCGCCGCGGGGCAGGGCAACCTCATCGTCTTCTCGTCGGTGGCCGGCGTGCGGGTCCGCCGCGCGAATTACGTCTACGGGTCGACCAAAGCAGGCCTCGACGGGTTCGCGAGTGGACTGTCGGATGCCCTCCACGGCAGTGGAGTCCGCCTACTACTCGTCAGGTCAGGTTTCGTGATCGGGAACATGACAAAGGATTTGATGGCTTCAGGAGTCAAACCGGCACCGATGTCCAGAACTGCGCCGGAGGTGGCCGACGCGGTCGTAGCCGCGTTGCATCGCGGAAAGAGCGTGGTCTGGGTACCAGGCAAGCTCCGACCTTTCTTCTTCGTCATGCGGCTACTTCCGCAGGCAATCTGGCGCCGGTTGCCGCGATGAGCAATCATCGCTACATCGTTGTCGGTATCGGTGCAGATGGTTGGGACGGCCTGACGCCGGCCTCCCAGCGCGAGTTGCAAGATGCCACGGTCGTGTACGGATCACCGCGACAGCTCGGTCTTCTCGATTCGGTCAGTGCAGAGCTGCGACCCTGGACCTCGCCGATGTCGGAGCACCTCGCGGCTGTTCTCGCACACCCGCAGTCATTCCCGGTCCACATCCTCGCGTCGGGTGATCCGATGTTCCACGGCGTGGGTGCCAGCATCGTCAAAGCGGTTGGTGCGGAGAATGTTCGGGTTCTACCGGCGGTGTCCAGCGTGAGTCACGCTGCCTCCAGGCTCGGATGGGATCTGGCAACCACCCGCATCTGCAGCGTCGTCGATCGACCGCTGAGTTCGATTCTCACCAGTGTCAGCGACAACGTCCAGCTCCTGGTACTCAGCCGCGATGCGACGACCCCCGAAGCGCTCGCGAAACTGCTGACCGCCCACGGTTTCGGCTGGTCGCATCTGACCGTGCTCGAACAACTGGGTGGCGCAGCCGAACGCACGTACGGCGGGATCGCTCGGACGTGGCGGCACGCCGCCGGCGACCGCCTGAATCTCGTCGCGGTCCGGTGCGTCGGCCCCGCGGTCAGCGCGCAGGCAGGTCTTCCCGACACCGATTTCAGCAATGACGGGCAGATGACGAAGCAGGCAATTCGAGCCTTGACGGTCACGGCGCTGCGTCCCGCCGCGCGTCAACTGTTGTGGGATGTCGGCGCAGGCGCGGGAAGCGTCGCGATCGAGTGGTTGCGCACTGATCCCTCCTGCAGCGCAATAGCATTCGAGTCCGACGGCGCTCGCCGTGATCGGATCGGGCACAACGCCTCAGAATTCGGGGTAGCGCAAGGGCTGACGATACTCGAGTCCGCTCCGGAGCACTTCGTACACGCGCCCGACCCCGATGCGATTTTCATCGGTGGCGGCGTGACCACAGCGGGAATCTTGGAGGGTTGCTGGGACGCGCTGCTCGAGGGTGGGCGCATCGTCGTCAACGCTGTGACCATCGAATCCGAGGCGCTGCTGGTCACCTGGCACTCCGCGGTCGGTGGCACGCTTCGTCGTTTTCAGGTCGATCACGCCGAACCGCTCGGGTCGATGACCGCCTGGCGGCCGACTCTTCCGGTCACGCAGTGGATAGCCGACAAGCCGGTGGGAACACCATGACCGTCTACTTCATAGGTGCCGGTCCGGGTGCAGCAGACCTCATCACGCTGCGCGGTGCCGGCGTCCTGTCGCGGTGCGACACCTGCCTCTACGCCGGATCGCTGGTGCCGGAGGAGATGCTCGAGCACTGCCCAACCGGTGCGAACCTCATCAACACCGCGAAGATGCCGTTGACGACGATCATCGACCATATCGATGAAGCGCATCGGGCGGGGCATGATGTCGCCCGGCTCCACTCTGGTGATCCCGCGTTGTATTCGGCTGTTGCGGAGCAGATCCGGCACCTCCGGAAGCTTGGCATCGACTACGAGATCGTCCCTGGTGTACCAGCATTCACGGCAGCGGCCGCGGCACTCAAGCAGGAGTTGACGGTCCCAGGGGTGGGGCAGTCCCTACTGATCACGCGGGTGTCCACCTTGTCGACGGATATGCCCGACGGTGAACAACTCGACGAGCTCGCGCGCTCCGGGGTCACGATGGCTCTCCACCTGGCCGCCCATCAGAGTGCGCAGATCGTCGAGGCGCTCACACCTCACTACGGCGCGCAGTGTCCTGTCGCGGTGGTCGCCTTCGCCAGCCGCGAGAATGAACAGGTCGTGCGCTGTCGGCTGGAAGAGCTGCCGGAACGCCTGGAGTCGAACAGAATTGTGCGCACAGCGGTGATCTTCGTCGGCGAGGTGCTGGCTGCGGACCAGTTTCCCGACAGCTACCTGTACTCGACCGCTCGGATGACCAAACTCCGCGACGACTCCCGGCACCCGTGAACGGCCGTCGGGTTCTGATCCTCGGAGGTACGGCAGAGGCCAGGTCTCTCGCAACCCTCCTGGACGCTGCGGGCGTCGACGCTGTCTCGTCGCTGGCGGGCCGGGTGAAGAATCCCGCGTTGCCGGTGGGGGAGGTGCGGGTCGGTGGTTTCGGCGGAGTCGACGGCCTCGTCTCGTGGCTTCGAACGAACGAGTGCACCGCCATCGTCGACGCCACCCATCCGTTCGCCCGAGTGATCTCGGCGAACGCCGCGCAGGCAGCAGAGGCCCTCGAACTACCGCTGCTGACGTTGCGCAGAGCGGAATGGCAGGCTCGGCCCGGCGACGCCTGGATCGAGGTCGACGACATGCTCGGCGCCGCGCGGGCGGTCTCCGAGATGGCGGCCGTGCGGGACGACCTGCGGGTCTTCCTGACCACGGGCCGTCAGGACGTCGACGTCTTCAAGGCCATCGACGATGCGTGGTTCCTGATCCGACTCGTGGACCCGCCCGAGCGGGAGGGCCCCCGACACAGCACCGTGATCCGAAGTCGAGGACCTTACAGACTCGAAGGTGAACTCGCCCTGATGCGCGAACACGGTATCGACGTCATCGTGACGAAGAACAGCGGCGGCCAGTTGGTGAGCGCCAAACTCGATGCGGCGCGGCAGTTGTCACTCCCGGTGATCATGGTGCGTAGGCCTTCCACTCCCGGCGGACCCCGCGTTCACACCGCGGCCGAAGCCGCTCACTGGGTGGCGGGGCTTGCCGAGTAGCGACGATTCGTGAACACTGCCTGACCATCTGAGCGGTCGACGACGGTGGTGGTGGTTGACCCGATGATCAGCAGCGTCCGCATGTCGACCGTTGCCGGATCGAGATCGGCCACCGTGGTGATCACGAGAGACTGTTCGGGTCCGCCGACATCGCGGCCGAGAATCACCGGGGTTGTGCTCGCAATCTGTTGCAGCAGGATCTCTTTCAACTCGGCAACCTGCCAGGTGCGGCTGGCCGACCCCGGGTTGTAGATGGCCAGCACGAGGTCGGCGCGCAGTGCGGCCCGGACCCGGTCGGCCACGACGTCCCAGCTCTTGAGGCGATCCGACAGGGAGATCACCGCGTAATCATGGCCGAGGGGAGCGCCGGCCAGACTCGCGACGGCGTTGGCAGCCGTCACTCCGGGCACCACGCGGACGGGCACCTCACGCCATTGTTCGTCAGCGGCCTCTTCGATGACGGCTGCCGCCATTGCGAAGACACCGGGATCCCCCGACGACACCACGACGACGCGCGCGCCGCCTTTGGCGAGATCGAGCGCCATGCAGGCTCGTTCGGACTCGACCTTGTTGTCGCTGGCGTGCAGTCGCTGACCGGCGCGCGGAGTGATCCGGTTGAGGTAGGTCTTGTAGCCGACCAAGTCTGTGGCCTGGGCCAGTTCGGCACGCACCTCAGGGGTTGTCCATCGATCGGCGCCCGGCCCGAGGCCGACCACCACGACCTGGCCGGTGCCGCGACTCGGTTCGGCGATCAGTGGATTGTTCAGCTCGCCCGGTATGACGATCATCGAGAAATAGGGAACCGTCGAGGGTTCCACGTCGACGACGGGGACCACCCGTTGCGTCAGCGTCGAAGCCCGCTCGACGTACCAGGCCTGCTCGAGGCGACCCGACTCTTCCAGCGCAGCAACAACATCGGGGAAGGTCCGGCCGAGCTTCATGATGGCCACGGCGTCGCTGTCGCGCAGTCGGCGGACCAGTTCATCCTTGGGAAGGGTGCCGGGTAGCACCGTGAGCGTTTCGTCCGCCTCGACCAGGGGAAGCCCGGTGGCGGCCGACGACGCACTCACAGATGTCACCCCGGGGATGATCTCGGTGTCGAAATCGGCGACCAGGCGTTTGTGCATGTGCATGTACGAGCTGTAGAAGAGCGGATCGCCTTCGGCGAGTAGCGCGACGCTCCGTCCTGCCGAAAGATGCTGTGCCAGAGTCTGTGCCGCAGAGGTGTAGAAATCTGCGAGTGCTCCTCGATAGCCGCCGGGGTGATCGGTGCTTTCCGTGGTGACCGGATACATCAACTTCTCTTCGATCTGACCGTTGCGCAGATATGGCGCCGCGACGGATCGGGCGATGGATCTGCCGTGCCTGGCGGAGTGATACGCGACGACATCGACCTCACCGATCACCCTGGCGGCCTTGACGGTCACGAGTTCGCTGTCCCCGGGGCCCAGGCCCACTCCCCATAGTTTGCCGGTCATGGTCTCTCTATTCCGCTGTCGAAGCGAGCGCGTTGATGGCTGCCGCGGTGATGGCCGAGCCCCCGCGCCTGCCCAGCACGGTGAGGTATTCGAGGTCGGTGCGATCGGCGAGGGCCTGGCATGATTCGGCCGCTCCGATGAAACCCACTGGTGCGCCGATGACCGCCGCCGGACGTGGCCCGCCGGCGTCGATGAGCTCGAGTAGAGCGAACAGCGCGGTGGGTGCATTGCCTATGGCGACCACTGCCCCCTCGAGAACTGGGCGCCAAAGCTCTATGGCGGCAGCTGTTCTCGTGGTATCCAATTCAGCCGCGAGTTCGGGAGTCCGAGGATCTCGGAGCATGCACAGGACGTCGTTGTCGGCAGGCAGCCGTTTCCGGGTGACCCCGGAGGCCACCATGTTGGCGTCGCAGAGAATCGGGGCGCCGGCCTCGAGGGCGCTTCGAGCGGCAGTCACCACACCGTCGCTGGCACGGACATCGGCGGTGAGGTCGACCTGACCGCAAGCATGGATCATCCGGACGACAACGCGCGACAGGTCATCGTCGAAACCGCCGAGGTCTGCCTCGGAGCGGATCGTGGCGAAGGACTGGCGGTAGATCTCGGCGCCGTCTCGTATATAGGAGTACATGGTGTTTGCCACGATAGAGGTCGCTCAGATCTGCTGACGTACGTACCCGTCGTCGGTGGCCTCGACGCGGGTGTGATGTCCGTGAGGTGAACCACATCCACGTTCGCAGCCGACCCAGTGCTCGCGTGCGGTGAGCTCGACGTCGGGTGTGCTCAGCAACAATTCCAGATCCCCGCGCACGTCAGCGCGAGACTTGTCGCACCCGGGAGAGCCGGCGCATGCGCTGACCCGGGTCCATGGTGAGCTCGCATCGAAGATGAGGCCCATGGGGGCGAGCACCCGTAGAACGGTGTCGGCCATCCCCTCCGAGAGGTCGACGACGACGATCTCCTTACGTGGGGTGAAGTAGATGTCCCGTTCGATCGCAGCGAGGAACTCGGCGATGCGCGACGACATGCGGCCGTGTGCCACGACGGCACCGAGGGCGACCAGTCCGTCGTCCTGGTCCAGCCAACCGACCAGAGGTTCCGTGGGCGGCAAAGGCAATCGATGCGGTGGCGCGGTGGCGAGCGAATCGAGAAACTCATCGATCGCAGGATGCCCGGCCAGGTCCTCGACCCGCCATTCGTCCGTGCGGTCCGCGAGGAACGCATGTGCCACGGCCAACAGCGTCTGCGCTGCCTGGTCGACAGTGGTTGTCCGGCCGGTCCGAACCCCACCGACCACGACTTCCAGGGTGCCCCCGTCGATGGCCAGCAACCCGGCGTCGGGTGCTTCGCCGACGATGTCACCGCGGCCATCGTCGATGCCGAACAGGAAACGGGCAGGCAGGTGAGCGAGCCCGGGATCGGCCCGAAGGCCGACGTCCAGGTCGTCGAGGATCTGCCGCGCGTCGAGAAGTCCGCCGCGGCGTCCGGTCAGCGCCGACAGTTGCAGATTGCGCACCCGCTCGTGACTCGGGGTCGGTATCAGGCCGGCGTCGACGATCCGCTCTGCGGCACCGTCCAGGTCCGAAATACCCCTGAGCTGCAGATTACCGCGGGACGTGAGTTCCAGATGCGCATCGCCGAAGTCGTCGGCGACCCCGACCAGCGCCTGCAGTTGAGACGAGGTGATGAGTCCGCCGGGTAGCCGGATCCGCGCGAGATGACCATCCGCGGCGGGGTGTGCAGAAAACACCCCGGGGCAGCGGTCGGCGGGTCGGCTCATGGGTTCAACGGTACTGCGTGCGCGACCCTTCATCCTGCGATGGTGTGTCCTCACGGCGAACGAAAGCCCAGGTGGGGTTCGCCACAGGGCCCCATCATCGGGGACGATAGTCTGATCCCAGACCTGCGATAGGGAAGCCGGTGCGATTCCGGCGCGGTCGCGCCACTGTGTCGGGGAGACCCGGAGTCAGACCCCTGTCGCTCCATCGCTGCACTACCCGCCGGGCGCGAATCCCCGGCAAGGAGGTTCCACCCCGTGATCTTGCTGCTGTCCACCTCGGACACCGATCTGCTGACGGCCAAGGCATGTGGCGCGGACTACCGGCTCGCCAATCCGTCGCGGTTGCTGATCGATGAAGACCTCCCGGCGCTCCTTTCCGACATCGACCTGGTGGTCGTACGGATTCTGGGCGGGCGACAGATCTGGGAAAAGGGCCTCGAGGCCGTGCTGGCTGCCGGGCTGCCGACGGTGGTCCTCTCCGGCGAGCAGCTTCCGGACCCTGACCTGATGTCGATGTCGACCGTCGCGCCCGGTGTCGCCGCGGATGCGCACAACTACCTCGCACAGGGCGGCCCGGAAAATCTCACCAACCTGCACGCGTTCCTCTCCGACACCGTGCTGCTCACCGGTCATGGCTTCGGCGGACCGGTCACGACTGCGCAGTGGGGATTGCTCGAACGTCCGAAGCCGGCCCCGGATTCGGGCCCGGATTCGGGCCCGACCATCGCCGTCCTCTACTACCGAGCCCAGCACCTGGCCGGGAACACCGCGTACATCCATGCCCTGTCCGATGCGATCGAACGCAAGGGTGGCCGGGCTCTTCCCATCTTCTGCGCGTCACTGCGCACCGCACCCGACGACCTGCTCGAACAGCTCGCTGCGGCAGATGCTCTGGTGGTCACCGTGCTTGCGGCCGGAGGCGCGACGCCCGCGACGGCCTCGGCAGGTGGCGACGACGACAGCTGGAACATCGAACAGCTCGCGCGCCTGGACGTACCGATCTTGCAGGGTCTGTGCCTGACGTCGTCGCGAGAGAACTGGGCAGCGAACGACGACGGGATGTCGCCGCTCGACGTCGCGACCCAGGTTGCGGTGCCCGAGTTCGACGGCCGGATCATCACCGTGCCGTTCTCGTTCAAGGAGATCGGCGATGACGGTCTGCCCTGGTACCGACCAGATCACGAGCGTTGCGACCGGGTGGCGGGGATCGCGGTCCGCCACGGCAAGCTGCGACACATTCCCACAGCGGAGCGACGTATAGCCATCATGCTGTCGGCGTATCCGACGAAGCATTCGCGGATCGGCAACGCCGTGGGTCTGGACACCCCGCAGAGTTTGCTCCGACTCCTCGATGCGATGCGTGAGGCCGGTTACGACATCGGGCCGGACTCTGGTGACGGCTCGGTTCCCGGTCTCTCCGAGAACGATTCGGACAAGCTGATCCACACCCTGATCGCCGCGGGCGGTCAGGATCCGGACTGGCTGACCGAAGAGTCCCTGGCAGCCAACCCGATTCGACTTTCGGCGGCCGACTACCGCGAGTGGTTCGCCACCCTGCCCGACGACTTGCGGGACGCCATGACCACGCACTGGGGTGAGGCGCCCGGGGAGCTTTTCGTCGATCGTTCAGTGAACCCCGAGGGCGACATCGTCATTGCCGCAATGCAATTCGGCAACACGCTGCTGATGGTGCAGCCGCCCCGTGGCTTCGGCGAGAACCCGGTCGCGATCTACCACGATCCGGATCTGCCGCCGAGTCACCACTACTTGGCATGTTACCGCTGGGTCGCGACTCAGAACGGCTTCGACGCCGACGCCGTCGTCCACGTGGGCAAACACGGGAACCTCGAGTGGCTGCCCGGCAAGACACTCGGGATGTCCGCCTCCTGCGGGACCGATGCGGCGCTCGGTGACCTGCCCATGATCTACCCGTTCCTCGTCAACGACCCCGGCGAGGGCACCCAGGCCAAGCGTCGCGCACACGCCACCCTGGTCGACCACCTGATACCACCGATGGCCCGCGCCGAGAGCTACGGGGACATCGCGCGACTCGAGCAGCTGCTCGACGAGCACGCGAACATCTCTGCGCTCGACCCGAGCAAATTGCCAGCCATCCGCCAGCAGATCTGGACACTGCTGCAGGCCGCCAAGATGGATCACGACCTCGGACTGTCGGAGCGTCCGGAGGAGGACGTCTTCGACGACATGTTGCTGCACGTCGACGGCTGGCTGTGCGAGATCAAGGACGTGCAGATCCGCGACGGTCTGCACATCCTCGGACAACCGCCCGCGGACGACGTAGAGGTCGACCTCGTCCTCGCGATGCTCCGGGCACGACAGTTGTGGGGCGGCAAACAGAGTCTGCCGGGGCTCCGCGAAGCTCTCGGCCTCGTCGAAGACGGCACCGCAGGTCGCACCGCGACCGATGACATCGAAACCCTGGCCCGCGAACTCGTCGCCGCCTGCGCCAAGGACAACTGGGACTCCGACACGATCACCCGGGTCGCGGCCGACCACCCCGAGGACGTTCACCAGATCCTCGAGTTCGCGGGCACGGAAATCGTGCCCCGGCTCCGTCAGACGGATCAGGAAGTCCCTCGGATCCTGCACGCGCTGAACGGTGGTTTCATCCCGGCCGGGCCCAGCGGTTCGCCGCTGCGTGGCCTCATCAATGTGCTGCCGACGGGGCGCAACTTCTACTCGGTCGACCCCAAGGCCGTGCCCTCCAAACTCGCGTGGGAGACCGGCCGGGCAATGGCCGACTCCTTGTTGACGCGGTATCTGACCGACCACGGGGAATACCCGCGATCGGTGGGTCTGTCGGTGTGGGGGACCAGTGCGATGCGAACCTCCGGCGACGACATCGCCGAAGTCCTCGCCTTGCTGGGCGTCATGCCGATCTGGGACGAGGCCTCTCGCCGCGTGACGAAGCTCGACCTGATCGATCTCGCAGAACTGGGGCGACCGCGTGTCGATGTCACGGTTCGGATCTCGGGCTTCTTCCGTGACGCATTCCCGCACGTGGTCACCATTCTGGACGACGCGGTTCGGATGGTCGCAGCTCTCGACGAGCCCGACGAATCCAATTACGTTGCCGCCCATGCCCGTGCCGATCTCGCCGTACACGGTGACAACGATCGTGCGACCACCCGCATCTTCGGTTCCAAACCGGGAACCTACGGCGCCGGCCTGTTGCAGCTGATCGATTCCAAGGACTGGCGCAGCGACGCCGACCTCGCGGAGGTGTACACCGCATGGGGTGGTTATGCGTATGGTCGCGGCCGAGATGGAGTCGCAGCGGTAGAGGACATGCGGTCGGCGTACCGTCGGATCGCGGTGGCAGCCAAGAACACCGACACCCGTGAGCACGACATCGCCGATTCCGACGACTACTTCCAGTACCACGGCGGCATGGTCGCCACGGTTCGCGCGCTGACCGGTCAGGACCCCGAGGCATACATCGGCGACAGCACCAGCCCCGACAACGTCCGCACCCGGACTCTGTCCGAGGAGACCACGCGCGTCTTCCGGGCTCGCGTGGTCAACCCGCGGTGGATCTCGGCGATGCAGCGACACGGATACAAGGGCGCATTCGAGATGGCGGCGACCGTCGACTACCTGTTCGGCTACGACGCGACCACGAATGTCATGGCTGACTGGATGTACGAGCAGCTGACCGAGTCCTACGTCCTCGATCAGGCGAACAACGACTTCATGACGAAATCGAATCCCTGGGCGCTGCACGGGATCGCCGAACGGCTTCTGGAGGCCGCGCAGCGAGAGATGTGGGCTGCTCCTCCTCCCGAGATGCTCGACGAACTCCGCCGCGTCTTCCTGGAAACCGAAGGCGATATCGAAGGCGGCTGACCCGATGTTGGTGGCTTCGGGTGAGCGTGACCTGGACAAACGCTCGCCCGAACCCACCATTTTCGGGGAGTGGGAGAAAATCGGACGTTCCGTGCGTTGACCGTGTGTACGCACAGCCGATAGTCGGGATGGTTTCTCATGAAGTTCGCGCTCTTCCTCCTCTACGTGGCAATCGAAATCGCCGCCTTCGTGGGGCTCTGCTACGCCATCGGCTTCGGCTGGACCCTGCTGCTCGGCCTGGCAACGGTGATCGGCGGGTTCTGGCTCTTGCGCCGACAGGGCGCCAAGGTGTTTCGAAACCTGCGCGACGCGGGTGAGAAGGCCGCAGGCGGTCAGCCGGCGGGACCCGCAGAGTCCGCTGCGCCCGTCGCCGACACGGTACTGCTCGCCGCAGCGACCATCGCTATGATCGTTCCCGGCCTGGTCAGCACTGCGGTCGGAATCCTGTTGCTGCTCAAGCCGATTCGTTTGCTCTTGCGCCCCGTTGTCATCGCGCTCGGCACGCGCAAGGTGGTCGGGGCGATGGAGACGTACACGCGGTACGGCCGGGGAATGGCAGGCGTCACCGTCGTCGAGGGGCAGGTTGTCGACACCACAGAGTACGGCCCGACCGGATACGACCCCACCCGTCCGCAGCTGCGCAAGCCGCAGACCGAGCTCTGACGCCGGCGGTTCGCGGCCCTGGCCACACCGAGTCGACGACTGACAGGCAGACTGGACCGTCGTGGACAGTCAACTGCTGATCGGCGGGCACATTTACTCGCCGGCGGCCCCCGATGCAACCGCCATCGCGATCGAGAACGGTGTGGTGGTCTGGGTCGGATCCGACCAGGTCGGCCGCACACTTCATCCCAAAGCCCAGATCGTCGACCTCGGCGGTGCACTGGTCGCGCCGGCGTTTGTCGACTCGCATGTGCACCTCACATCGACCGGTCTCGCGATCCGTGGTCTCGATCTGAGCGAAGCGGTCAGTCGCGAAGACTGCCTCGAGCAGATCCGCCGGTACGTCGTCGAGAACACGGACACCGACCTCATCTGGGGTCTGGGCTGGGATGAGTCGAACTGGCCCGACCTGACTTGCCCGACCACTGCGGAGATCGACGCGGTGGTCGGCTACCGGCCGGTCTATCTGGCTCGGATCGACGAACACAGCGCAGTTGCCTCGACAGCTCTGCGTTCACGGGCAGACGGTCTGATCGGCGCGCAGGGGTATGACGAGCAAGGTCCTCTGACGGCCGACGCACATCACCGCGTACGCGGCGCCGCCCGCCTGCTGCTGTCCCAGACCGGCCGCTACCGGGCCCAGCATGCCGCCCTCGACGACGCCGCCGCGCATGGCATCGTCGCCGTCCACGAAAACGGTGGACCCGACATCAGCGGGCTCGACGACTTCCTCTCGCTTGCCGATCTCGACCATGCGGTGCAGATCCGGCGATATTGGGGCGCGCCGGTCGCCGACGCAGAGCAGGCGACCTCGCTGCTCGCTGCGACCCGCGCTCATGCACTCGGCGGGGATCTGTTCATCGATGGAGCGATCGGCTCTCACACTGCGTTGCTGCGCGAGCCCTACACCGACGCCGATACGAGCGGGGTCTGTTATCTCGACGGCCACACCGTCACCCGGCACATCCGGGCGTGCACCGAGGCCGGTATCCAGTGCGGCTTCCACGTCATCGGAGATGGTGCCACCGATCTTCTGGTCGAGGGTTTCAGCACCGTGGCTGCCGAACTCGGCGCGCCCGCACTCGCGCGCATGGGTCACCGGATCGAACACGCAGAGATGATCACGGCCGAACAGGCAGCCATTCTGGCGTCGTGCGGCGTCATCGCGAGCATGCAGCCATTGTTCGACGCGCTCTGGGGTGGACCCGGGCAGCTCTACGAACAGCGACTCGGGCTGCCGCGGGGACGCTCGCTGAACGATTTCGCGCAGCTCGCGAGGGCCGGGGTCGGATTGGCCTTCAGCTCGGACGCCCCGGTGACCTCGATACGGCCGTGGGAGGCGATTGCCGCAGCGGCACATCACAACAACCCGACGAGTGCGATCTCGGTGCGTGCGGCCTTCGCGGCAGCCACGCGCGGAGCCTGGCGCGCAGGGGGAGAGCGGGACGGCGTCGCCGGGACGCTGGTCCCCGGTGCTCCCGCCGACTACGCGGTGTGGGAGGTCGACGAGCTCGTGGTCGCGGGGTCGGCTGACCCGGCCGTGGCGCGCTGGTCCACCGACCCGCGCTCTCGCGTCCCCGCATTGCCGGACCTGCGACCGGGCACCCGCTTACCCGAGTGTGTCCGGACAGTGCGAGCCGGTACCCCGATCTACGATCGGGCAGGTCTGTGACGGCCGTGACCACCGAGGCGGACAGCCCCGGATCCCGCAGCAGCGTCGGATTCTTCAGGTCCCGTCAGTTCCTCTTCCGCACCGCAGGCAGTGTTGCGGGCGGCCTGCTGATGTGGGCTGCGTTCCCACCTCGAAACCTGTGGTTCCTGGGCATCGTGTCCCTGGCTTTTCTCGCCGGCTCGCTCGGCGGCGTGGTCCGCTTCCGTGAAGGTTTCTGGTATGGCTTCGTCTACGGGTTGGCCTTCTTTCTGCCGTTGCTCCCGTGGATCGGCGTCTACGTCGGACCGCTGCCGTGGGTCGCGCTGGCCATCGTGCTGTCTCTGTACACCGGGCTGTTCGGGATCCTGGCGGTGCGGACGACCACCTTGCCTCTGGGGCCGCTGTGGTTTGCGATCACCTGGGTCGCAGTCGAATGGGCACGGTCATCGTTTCCTTTCGGTGGTTTCCCGTGGGGAAGGGTGGCGTTCGGACAGATCGGCGGCCCGATGCTCTCGCTGGCCTCCATCGGTGGAGCGCCACTGGTGTCGTTCGGGGTCGCGCTGACCGGCGCTGCGCTCGCGGCGCTCGCAGGTGCGCTCGTCCGTGACCCGCGCCGTTGGCGGGCGGTGATCCCGGCGACCGCGCTGGTGCTGCTGGCACCAGTGGTCGCCGCAGCGCTCTGGCCCTCGGTCGACGGCCGCAACACCTCGGACGACACCATCACGGTTGCCGCGATCCAGGGCAATGTGCCCAGGCTCGGGCTCGACTTCAACTCACAGCGCCGTGCCGTACTCGACAACCACGTGCGAGAGACGATGCGGCTCGCCGAAGCCGTCAAGGCAGGAGACTCGCCCCAGCCCGACATCGTCTTGTGGCCGGAGAACGCCTCCGACATCGATCCGACCGCGAACTCCGATGCTGCAGCTGAGATCACTGCGGCGTCCATCGCCATCAATGCCCCGATCATGGTGGGCACACTGGTGCGCAACCCCGACGGACGACCGACCAACACCGTGCTCGTCTGGGACGGGCGGCTGGCAGCAGACGGACAGCAGATCCGCGGTCGATACGACAAGCACATCATTCAGCCGTTCGGTGAATACCTGCCGTGGCGAGGCTTCTTCACGCACTTCTCCTCCTATGCGGAACAGGCTGGGAACTTCAAGGCGGGCACCGGTCCCGGTGTGGTCGACGTCGACATCGCGAACGGCCGGCAGGTGACGGTCGGCGTGTCGACGTGCTGGGAGATCGCGTTCGACCGCTCTGCCCGCGGAGCGGTTCAGTCGGGTGCCGAGTTCTTGTCGGTCCCGACCAACAACGCCACTTTCGGCCGGACCCAGATGACGTACCAGCAACTTGCCATGTCCCAGCTCCGCGCCGTAGAGCACGGCCGCGCCGTGGTGGTCTCGGCGACGAGCGGCGTCAGCTCGATCATCGCCCCTGACGGTCACAGCATGTCGCGGAGCGGGTTCTTCGAGCCCGCAGCTCTGGTGAACACGATCCCGCTGAACACCGAGCAGACGATCGCCACCACAATCGGTCCGTGGCCGGAGAGATTGGCCGTACTCTTGGGAATCTGCGCTTTTTTGTACCTGTTGGCGCCAGGCGTTAGGTTCAGGGGATGGTCAAAGGAGGAGCATGGTGACGGGGCCTGAGGACAACTCGCGTGGTACGCGAGCCGTGGTGGGGGCGGACGGGGCCGGCACTCTGGTGATCATCCCGACGTTCAACGAAATCGAGAACCTGCCGCTGATCGTCAAGCGGGTACACGCGGCGCAGCCCGCCGTTCACATTCTCGTCGTCGACGACAGCAGCCCGGACGGCACCGGTGAACTCGCCGATCAACTGGCCGAGACCGATGGTGCCGGCCGCATCCATGTGATGCATCGGACCGTCAAGAACGGCCTCGGAGCTGCATACATCGAAGGTTTCAAGTGGGGTCTGGCGCGTGACTACGCCGTGCTCGTGGAGATGGATGCCGACGGCAGCCACGCACCCGAGGAGTTGCATCGTCTGCTCGACCGCCTCAACGAGGGCGCCGACCTCGTGATCGGTTCCCGGTATGTACCCGGGGGCACGGTGGTGAACTGGCCTCGCCGCCGGGAGATCCTCTCCAGAGGTGGCAACGTCTACTCCCGGCTTGCTCTCGGGGTGTCGGTCAAGGACATCACGGGAGGCTTCCGGGCCTACCGTCGTGAGGTGCTCGAGACTCTTGACCTCAGCGCCATCGAATCGCACGGATACTGTTTTCAGGTCGACCTCGGCTGGCGGGTGATCCAAGCCGGGTTCGACGTGGCCGAGGTGCCCATCACCTTCACCGAGCGCGAACTCGGGGAATCGAAGATGAGCGGCAGTATCGTCCGTGAGGCCGCATTCAAGGTCCCACGCTGGGGGTTGGCCCACCGCCTCGGCAAGTTCAGAAAGGCGAAGCGCGCCTGAAATCTCGTCGATGATGCAGGCAGACGTCACCGTCGTTCGGGCAGCCGACCGAGAACATTGGCGCAGCGGGTGGCTCGAGTCACGCCAGTCGTTCCTCGCCACCGGGAACTTTGATCTTGCGGCGGGCGCACACGGAATGTTGATGGTCCACAACGACGACATCGTCGACGCGGGCGAGGGCTTTGACACCCACCAGCATCACAGCGTCGAGATAGTCACGTGGGTGCTCGAGGGAACCCTGGTCCACCAGGACTCGCTGGGGCACTCGGGGTTGATCTACCCGGGACTCGCGCAACGGATGAGCGCCGGTAGTCGGATCATGCACTCGGAGAAGAACGGCGCCCTGCGCCGTGACGGTACGCCGCTCCGCGTCGTGCAGATGTGGCTTCCCCCCGACACCGCCGGCGGCCGGTCGAGTTACGAGGAACTCGACGTGGCGACGGAGCTACGCGACGGTTCGTTGGTGACGGTCGCCTCCGGTATGACGAGGGACCGGAACACTGCTGCAATCGGTATCGGGAACAGTCATGCCGCGCTCCATGTCGCCCGCCTGCGGCCCGGCCAGTCCGTGACGATTCCGGACGCCCCCTACGGCCACATCTACGTGGCCAGGGGAAGGGTTTCGCTCGAAGGCAGCGGCGACCTGGGTGAAGGTGACGCGGTCCGCATGACGGCGACCGGCGGGCATCGCATCACTGCCGCGACGCAGTCTGAACTGCTGGTCTGGGAGATGCAGCGCGGGTTCGCAAGACACAACAAAACGCCGTAGCACCTTCTGGTGCTACGGCGCGTGTCGCCTGTACGTCGACCCTCGACGGGTCGTCGAGACCTAGCTGGAGGTACCGCGGCGACGTGCTTTGAGCAGGTCGAGGCGCTCGGTCAGCAACACCTCGAGCTCATCTTCGCTACGCCGTTCGAGCAGCATGTCCCAGTGCGTCCGCGGTGGCTTGACCTTCTTCTCCTCGGGCTCCGCGCCCTCGAGAATCGTGCCTTCCATACCGTTCTTGCAGGGCCACGTGGACGGGATCTCGGCGTCGTCGGCAAACGGGACGTCGAAGATCTCACCATTGTCGGTGCGGTACTGCACGATGCGGCGCGGTGCGAGGTCATGATCGCGATCGGTCTCGTAGCTCACCGCTCCGAGGCGGCTGCCGCGTAGAACTCGATCTGCCATAACTTCTATCCTCTCGTTGGATTACCTATCCATCTTACGCGCGTCTGGAGACTGACGGCCGCGGGCGGCGGCACCGGCGCCGACTTTCTGTGAATCAGGGTGCCGACGGGCGAAGTGAGACCGGTGTTCGGCCCGGTTGTCACCGATGCGCGCTGCCGCCGAGTACCGTCATCGGATATGGAGCAGGAGGCCGCCCCTCGTCGCAATCGGGCGCGTAACTCGTGTGCGTGGTGCGGCCGCGAGATCGTGGAGTCCGAGATCGGACGCCGCCGCAAGTACTGCAAGCAGTCATGCCGTCAACGGGCGTACGAACAGCGGAGCCTGGTTGCCGGATCGTCCATCCCCGCGGATTCCGTGGTGCTGAGCGCCGGAGAGGCCGACGACCTGATCGAACGGCTGTTTCGCCTCAGATGTGCTGCAGAAGACATTGCCACGGCAGTCGACGAGAACGCGGACAAGAACGAATTGGCAAGCCTGGGTGCCGAACTCGTCGCCCTCGCCAGGGAGGCAGAACGCTGGCGGTAGGACGTCAGGCGTTCGGGTTGGCACCTGAACGCGGCTGGTCACTGCTCAGAGTGGCAACGATCTGCCTGGCCTGCGTGCCGGTCGGATCGATGCGCTCGGCCGCCACCGACCACGGCAGTCCGACCCACGGGTCGTGGGCCCGGGCCTCGTCGGTCACAGGGATCATCATCGTTCGATCCGCGATCGTGCTCACCAGGGGATCGTTGTCGCTGTCGTCGAGGGACCCGGCGAACACGAACGCCCAGCCCAGTTCGCTTCCACGGTCTGCTATCCGCACCAGCCTCGCCAGCGCCGCGACGTCCCACCCGAATGGCAGGTCCGCTATGACCACCACGCGGGTGTCGATGTCATCGACCTCGCGGGCCTGCAGCGCCATCTGCGTGAGATCGATTGATGACTCCAGCACCGACAGCCGGTCGGCGACGGACTCCGGCGCCGTGACCGCGGGTGCGGTGAGCATCGGCATCAGCATCTCCGTCATGGGTGCCAAGGAACCCGTCAGATCGAAGACGTCGATGAGCACTTGTCCACCGGTCGAGCTGTTCCGCATTCCGGGAAACGGCACTCGGGCGGCGACCACCAGTCGTAACACCAGAGAAGTCACCACGGGCAGTACCGGGTCGCCCGCGTCGAGCACCCAGAGCGGTCGAGCGATAGGTGTCGGCACACAGAACGGAAGCCGCAGATCGCCGCGTTCGGGGGCGAACAACTCCCCGATGCGCAGACCACCAACAGACGGAGAGTTCGCGCGGTTCCAGGCGGGTGACGCCCACGATGCCATCGCCGCCGGCAACTGCGGATCCAGGGCAGCCAACTCGGCCATCAACACGGCGGAGTCCGCGTCGAAGCGGCTTCTCGCTGAGGTCACGAGGTCGTCGCACCGCTGTTGCGCGGCGGCCCGCGCGCGGTCGGCGGCCGGGGAGTTGCGTTGTGCGGGATCGGCCAGCAGGTCACCGAGTTCTCTGTCGAGCCGGTCCATCGCGAAACCCTCCGCCTGGACGTAACCGGCGGCCGACCTGGCCGCATCCTCGAACACGACGTGGGCACGCGCGACGGCGGCGCCGTAGTCGGATCCGAGCGTGACCAGCGCAGGCGGCAGATGACCGTCGCCAGTCTGTGGCGCAACAGGTACGGGGTCTGCGGGTGCCCGAGGCGATACGTCCGGCGCATCGTCGACCTCGACGCCGTGTGCGGTCAGCAGCGCCGCGAGCCCGCCCTGATATCCCTGCCCGAGAGCGCGCACTCGCCATCGTCCCGACCGCTGATACAACTCGAAGCACAACAGCGCCGTCTCGCCGTGAAGCGGGTGTAGCGGAAACGAGTACCGGGACTCGTCCGGCACAGCGTCGAGTTCGGCCGTGAGGCCCGACGCCAGGCGCGCCTCGGCATCACCGCTCACCGCACACAACACGATCGCGTCAGGCGGCAACGTCCCCAGATCCACCTCTATGTGGTGGCCCTCGAGTCGAACCCCGGCCGTCTGTGGCTGGTTGTAGAAGACGACGCCATCAGAGTGCCTCGTCCGCAGATCCGGACCGACCACCAACCCGACCAGATCCAGCTCACTCGTGCCACCGGCCACAGAGAACACCACAGTCGATGCCTCCAGCGGTACGTTCTGGCCGCGAACCAACTCGCTCATGACGCGAATGTAGTCATCGGGACTACTTCATGAAGTCGTTCGACAGGAACCGTTGCAGCTGCGGGACGGCTTCTCCGGGATGCTTCGCAGTGATGCCCTCACCGATCGCCTGCAGCTTCCAGGTGCCGTCCTCTCGGAACACCTTTGCCATGACGACGCCGGTGTAGGCCATACCGCCCGCGAGGGTGTACCGGGCGAGCTCGACATTCGTGGTCTGGTCGACCAGTCGGCAGAACGCGTTCTGCAACTGCTCGAACGTCTGGCCCTGATAGGAGGTGACGATGAAGATGATCGCGTTGACGTGCATCGGGACGCGGGTGAGGTCGACCGTGACCACCTCGTCGTCGCCTTCGCCCTCGCCGGTCAGGTTGTCGCCGAGGTGCCGGATCGAGCCGTCTTTGGACGTGAGTTGCCCGTAGTAGGCGACATCGGCGAGCTGGGTGTCGGCATACATGACGGCCGACGCGTCGAGGTCGATGTCGGCGCCGCGGCTCCCGAACATCTTCTTGACGACGACGGGGTCCCACCCGAGCCCCATCTGAATGTTGGTGAGAGCGACCCCACCGTCCTTTTTCAGCGAGACACGCTGCCCCTTCGACAGACTGACGGGTCGGTTCTTGGTGAGACTGACCTCGGGTGGACTGCTGGGTGCCGGAGCGGCGTAACCGGGCTGCTGGTTGTAGGCCGGCTGCTGGTTGGGAGCGGGCTGTTGCGGGGGCGGGTACGCCGCAGGTGGCGGTTGCTGCGGCGGGTAGTTCGGTGCAGCCGGCTGTTGGGGTGGGTAGTTCTGCTGAGGCTGCTGTGGCGGGTGGTTCTGAGGCGGTGCCTGCTGCGCGGGGGGCGCGGAGGGTTGCCGGGAGTAGCTCGGCGGAGGGCTGTTCCGCACCGGTGGCGGCGGTGGGGCTGCGGGGGCGGGTGCGTCGTCGACCGAGACGCCGTGGTCGGTCACCAGTGCTGCGAAACCGCCTGCGTAACCCTGCCCGACTGCGCGGACCTTCCAGTCGCCGCCTCGGCGGTACACCTCGAGTGCGATCACGATCGACTCACTCGACAGGCCATCGATCCGGTATTCGTACAGCGGTTGTCCGCCGCCGCTGACCCTGGCAACCGGCGGTGCCACCGCGCCGAAGGTGCCGTTGTCGAGCGTGATCACGGCTCGCACCTGGCTGATGTCGGCAGGGACGGCTCCCAGCGAGATGGCCAGGGTTCCGATCCCGGCGCCGGCTTGCAGCGACACCCCGGGCCCGTTGGGCTGGTTGAAGAAGACGAAATCGGCGTCGGTCCGGACTTTGCCGTTGTCGGTCACCAGCAACGCGGACAGATCGCCCGCGGTGGCGAGGTCGACGGTGATCTCGACCGTCGCCGCGTTCAGCGGACCGTTTTGCCCTTTGACCAGAGTTGTTGTCATCACCTGAGCCCTTCGTTGGGTGTGGAATTGTCGATGATCGAGCTCCGCTGTGCTTTGTCTGCGCCGACGACACCGGCGACCTGTCGGTCGAAGGCCGATTTGTCCGGTTCGTCGACGTTCACCATTGTGCCTGCCCGCCTCAACAACCATGTCAGCATCTCCTCGGATGCCGCGAGGCCGCGCTCGTCGGTCACCGCCACGTTCGAGTGGCGCCACCCGAGTTCTTCCAGTTCGCCGTGGCGCGGGCGGATGGCGGCGTCGGCGCCGACCAGCATCGGCTGGTCGAGGACACCGTCGCCCGCAGCGTAACTGGACGACGGTACGTGGGGCAGCCGTGTGCGCACCTCGTCGACCGCCAATTGCTTGGTCACCGGATCCGGCATCACGTAGATCTTCCGGCCCTGGCGGGAGACGTTCCAGCCACGTTCCGCGGCCCAGCTCGCCCACGCCGGAACCACCTGCGGGGGAAGCAGTTCCAATTCGACAACGACGTAGCAGAAGAGTCCGTCGGCGATCCGCATCGTGCGGAGCCACGGCGCCCCGGCGGCGTCGGCACCGAGCCGCTCGTACACCGCATCGACCCCGGCGCCCAGCGTGCCGAGCAGGTCCGAGACCTGCCGGGACCAGGCTTCGTCGCGAACACCGTTCACCAGGATGTTGCCCCCGTTGCTGGTGATCGCGAAGCGCGGGGTACCGATCGGCAGCGTGATCCGGCGGTACTGCTCGATGGTGCGGGTGGTCGTCGGTACCACCTCGGCCCTCGCGGCCAATTCGGTCAGCATGGCCATCGCCGCCGGCGACATGAACGATTGCGGTCGTCCTTGATAGATCTCCACACAGCGCGCGGCGGCTGACAGCGCAGCCGCGGCGGCGGGGTCCGCAGCACCCTCGGCGATGGCGGCAGCCGAGTAGATCAAGGTGCGGTCGAGATCGATGGTGGCGAGTGCACGCCCCGGCGACGGTGTCGCCGCGGTGTCGAGTGTGTTCACGAGACCTCTTTCACCAAACCCATACAGCTGTAGGCGAGGTCGGGGACGACCTCGACGGGTACGCCTCGGGCAGTGGCGAGCGCCCGGATGTGCTCGTGCTCGGGATCATCGGCGGTCCGGACCAGGATCATCCAGGGAACCCTGCGCAACAGCACACGGGTGGTCTCGCCGACCCCTGGCTTCACGAAGTTGACCGAAGAGATGCCGTGACTGAGGCGGACCTCCTCGACCGATCGCCATCCGGACCAGGTCGGCGTGCGGTCCGAACGGCGGATCTCGTCTCGACGGGTTGACGCTTCCCCTGTTGCCGAGTCGAATTCGGCGGTCACGGCGTCCAGCAGAACGGCCGACATGTCCTGCCCGGACAGTTCCGCGTAGAACTTGGCGCCGTGGAAGTCGTCAGGACCTATGAAGTCCGCATTCAGCACCGTTCTCGAGATCAGACCGGACACCGTCGAGTTCAGGCATGCCGACGCGATGAGGAAGTCGTCTCGGGTACCGAAGGTGCGCACGCACGCGCCCGGATCCGCGAGCACCGCCAGATCCGGGTTGAACACCGGGCCACCGTCGACCGACAAAGCAGTGAGGGCTTCGGCGAGTTCTCTGGTGATCGCACCCTTCCCGGTCCATCCGTCGACGAACACGACTTTCTCCGGATCATGATGGGCAGCAAGGTATTTCATGGCGTTCGCATCGATCCCCCGGTCGCGGACGATCGACACCGCATAGTGGGGGAGGTCCAGACCGTGGTGGTGCTGGGCCCAGCGACGCATCAACACACCGACCGGTGTTCCCGCCCTGGCCAGAGACGCCAGCACCACGTCGGTACCGCGTTCTGCGAGAACGAGTTCTGTCACCGCACCCACTGCGACAGCCAGGCGATGCGCACTGTTTGCCAACACTCGCCCGAACAACTCCTGGTAGGCGGCATCGGGCTGGAACTCGACGGGCAGCGACTCCGCGTAGTGGGCGAGGCCCGCCTGAATTCGTCGCTCCCGCGCAGCCACGTCACCTTCGAGCGCCACCGAGGAGAGGTCCTTGAGGAGCCACTTCACCTCGTCGGGGCCATAGCTGCCGAAGTCGGGTCCGGTGAGTGGACGCGGGGACACCCTGATGTCGCGACCGGAACTCATGGCGTCTCCCTCGCTGCACGGAGGGCGAGGTAATCGGTCCCCGGCACGACCACCAGCAAGACATCGATCCCGGCGCCGCTGAGGGTGTCGAGCAGTCCATCCGTTGCCGTCAGCGCTTCGGTATCGGCGGGCGAATCGATGATCATCACCAATCTCGCTCCGGGATCGTCATGAGTTGCGTTGTACAGGTATCGATCTCGTGCCTCATCTGGTTCGGGCGCAATGAAGTGGTACCCGCGTCGCAGCGGATAGTTCGGGTGGTCGATCACGTGTGCGGGCGATCGAGTGGTGGTTTGACTCAGGATCGGGGCTTCGACGAACTCGGCTAGACTCCCGGCCACCCTTTGAGGCAGATACATCAGTTCCTCGTGTCCGACCACGACGATCGACCTGGTCGGATCCAAGTGCCCTGCCACGACCCCGGCCACCTCGGACACGGCCTCGTCGAACTGTGGCCAATCGGCCCGCCGAAAACCGTGGCGACCACCGTCGGGAATCGATGCCGGCCACGGTACCTCCAGTCGCTGCACCGATCCTGGGCGCAGGGGAGTCGGGGGAGGTGTTGCAGCCGGCAACCCGACAACCCTTGCGGGCAGGCCTGCTGGAATCTGGCTTCTACCGCGGGCCAGACTGACGAACTCGACCTCGGTGCCGAGTTCTTCCGCGCGCCGACGACACCGCGTGATGTCTTCGTCGGTACGCATGTCGACCAGCGATGCCACCATGTACAGCGATCGGTGGTGTATGCGCTGCATCGATGAGATCGCGTCCAGGGCCGTCGCGCCCGTGGAGATCTCGTCGTCGACGAGCACCACGGGCAGATCGGTGTACAGGTGATCCGGGTCCGTGGGCACGATCAGGTGATCGGTGGCGTGCGAGTGACCCTCTTCGAAACGAGCGACCACCGGAGCCGCGGAGTTCCCGCGCCGGGTCGACTGCAGGTAGTGTCCGGCATCCATCTGGTGCGCGACAGCATGTCCCAGGCCTGTGGCGGTCTCGGCGAACCCGAAGACCAGACAATCGCCGAGCCCATGTACGCCCAGGGCGGCAGTCGCCAGTACGCCGAGATCGGCTGCGGCTGCGAAGATCACAGCGGGCGGAACAGGTATGTGCTTACCGAGCACCGTGGACACCCAGAGGTGAGCCCGTTTCGGGTTGCGCCGAAGACCCGGGCGAACCAGGTCTTCGACACGCCAGCCGTTGACACCGGACACGTGCTCGGCATCGAGCCCGAAGTGTTCGCGTGCATACGCCTCGGTACCCGGAGCCGCGCGGTTGCCGGCGATCATCGAACCACCACGGCCGTCAGCAGATCGACCACACCGATGTCGGGTTGCAGCACTCCGAATGCCTGGGACCGGATGAGTGTCTTGATCGCCCAGTTCCGATGTGGGCGGCGCTCGTTCATCTTGTTCCGGTAGGCCGAAGCCAGCACACCGCCCGTGTCGTCGACCCCCAGCACCGCAACAGCATCGTCGTACTCTTCGTGTGGCACTGCGCTCATCGCGTGCACGACGTTCACGTGCGATGGGTGGATGACGGTCTTGCCCTGCAGGCCGTTCGCACGGTCGAGAACCAACTCGCGTAGCAGGCCATCGAGATCACGACTGACCAGATGCGTCCGGAAGCGGACCGCATCGATCTCCTCGAAAGGCGTGTGGCGCAGCAATGGCCGGAACATCCGGTCGTGGGTGTTGTAGTACTCCCACACCGGCCCCGTGATCGTGTAGCCGGTGCCGTCGGCCCTACCGAGCACATTGACGATGGCACTGATGACCTCGGCGACCGGGTGGACGTCATAGATGGTCAGGTCGGGATCGCGCCGGATACCGAGCGCACCACACATGTCGGTGCCCCCGATCCGGACGGCCAGGATCTTGCTCCGATGTTTGTCGAGCACCTGCCTGATCGACTCCAGCGCAGCGGTGCGGGTTTCGAGATGGAGAACGGACGTCGACTCGATGATCGGCATCGCGTACAGCACCCGGCCGACCTGTGCCTGTGCGGCGTGGATCCGGTTCAGGTAGTCGTCACCGTCCACCCCGGTGAACTTCGGGAGGACGAACCCGGCAAGGTTGTCGACGCCGCCGCCGAGCCGTCCGAGCAATTCATCTATCTGCGCAGGGCGCCGCACCCGGACGAACAGCAGTGGCGCCGCCTTGCGACCGGCCGCAAGTTCGTCGAGTGCGTTGGTGAGGTTGGTGATGGCCGCGTCGACGTCCCCGTCGGCGATTGCGTCTTCGAGGTCGATGACCATCGACGTCGAACCGCTCCGGCGCTGTCGCAGGATCAGTTCGGCGAGTCGTTCTCGGCTCGCAGGAATGTACAGCGTTGCGCCCAGGGCGACACTGAGCAGTTCCGGAGGTGCGTCCATCCCGATCGGTTCGGGAACGCGAAAGAACAGTCGTTCGCGGTCTGCGTCGTCGAGGGCGGTGAAGTGCTGCAGTTGCTTCGTCCTTGCGCTACCGGCGGCGTTCGAGTCTGTCGTCACCGTCTGGCCTCGTCCTTCATCTTGCTCACTACTCCGGACACGAAGTCGGAGATGGCGCGCAGGTCCACCAGATACCCCCAATAATCAGGATGCCGACCGGTCAGGGCTGCCACGGCCCGGTCGACTCTCAAAACCTGTGCATCCAGAACCGATCCCCATTGTTTGACCACACCGAGGTTGACGGCGAGCAATTGAGCGTCCCGGATCTGGAACCGAACCCTACCGGCAGCTGCAGGCGGATCCTGCTGAACAACCCGAAGTTCATTCAAACGATCAGTGACCCCGTCCACCAATTCCTCGGCCTCCGACAGGTGTGCTCGAGCCCGGGTGACGGCCGCGAGCGCAGCTTCGGGATCTGATCTCAGTGCGCTTGCGGCCGAGTCGATCTCGCTGGAGGCGAGTTCGAGATCCTGTGCACTGCGGCGTTCATGACCGACGAGGTCGCGAGAGCACTGGGCGCTGAATTCGCGGAGCAGCGCGGAGTACGCCTCAGGCATCCTGGCGCTCCTGTTCTGGACCGCCGACAAGCGGGTTCGGACCGACGCAAGCGCCGCGCGCGCGTCCTCGGCCTTGCCCGGAGCTGCAGCGATGGCCTGTTCCAGCTTCTTGACGGCCTCGCCGAGCGCTGCGGTCTTGGCCCGGAGGTCCGCCCGGTCGCCACCTCCCTGGGAGACAGCCAGCTGGGCGGACTCGAGTTCGGTGAGACATTGATCATGTTGTTGAACAGCAGTTTTCACGGAGGTGTACGCCAGTTGATCGGCAGGTAGCGAAGCAAGCCGATCAGCGAGGCGATCAGAATCGGAACGCACGCGAGCCGCTTCATCAGGTACTGCTGCATACGAGACCCTGGCGTGCTCGAGCTGGGTCGAGTGGCGTTCGTAGAATTGGTCGAGCGCGCGGATCGAATCGGTGATCATGGACATCGTGCGCTGATAGTCGGCCAGGGGTGCCGGCGGCCTGTCGGTTCCGCTCAGGGTCAGGTAGTGGTTGATCGTCTCGTAGCAGGAGTCTCGGATGGGGACGAAGGCGCGCACCAACTCGCCACCTGTGCCCAGCACCTCGGCAGCCGCGACAGAATTACTGATGATCGACAGGCGCTGATCGAGCTGGAGAAACGCAGTGACCATGTCGTTTCGAGCACGTTCGACGGCGCCAGTGGATCCGCCACCGGCGCTACGGTCATCTCGTCGAAACCAGCCCCTGGCCACACCGCGCATCCTACTGGGATGACGGGGACCGGCTCCGCCGGTGGACAAAGGGAGCCGGTCGTACTGCGGCCGACGAAACAGGAGTCATTCAATCGGTTCAGCGTTCGGCTTTGTCGCCCCCGTCGATGTCCACTTTCACGTACGGTTACTTCCAAGGACTGGTTCTGAGCAGAAGTTTGCTCGGACCTCTGGGCCTCATCTACTCACGAAGACAAACTCAGGAAGGGTACTGACATGGGCGTCAGCTTGAGCAAGGGCGGAAACGTTTCGTTGACCAAGGAGGCTCCGAACCTGACCGCAGTGGCGGTCGGTCTCGGCTGGGACGTGCGTTCCACCACGGGCACCGATTTCGACCTGGACGCGAGCGCGATCGGCGCCGGAGCCGACAAGAAGGTCGTCTCCGACCAGCACTTCATCTTCTTCAACAACCTGCGGTCTCCGGACGGCTCCATCGAGCACACCGGTGACAACACCACCGGCGAAGGCGAAGGTGACGACGAGGTCATCAACGTCGACCTGGCCGCAGTGCCGCCGAACATCGAGTCGGTCGTCTTCCCCGTGTCGATCTACGACGCGGATGCGCGTTCGCAATCGTTCGGTCAGGTCCGCAACGCCTACATCCGGGTCACCGACCGTTCGAACGGAACCGAACTCGCTCGCTACGACCTGTCGGAAGATGCTTCCACCGAGACCGCAATGGTCTTCGGCGAGTTGTACCGCAACGGCGCCGAGTGGAAGTTCCGCGCAATCGGTCAGGGTTACGCCTCGGGTCTCGCAGGCATCGCTCGTGACTTCGGCGTGAACGTCTAGCCTTCCGGCGACGAACGGCAACTACATAGAAGTACACTTGCGCACTATCGCGGAACCATTCCCGGTTCCGCGATAGTGCTGTCACCGGCAAAACTAAGGAGCACGAGTGGTCATCCGCGTATTCGGCATTTCGATCGCTGTCACGATCGTCTCGCTGGGCGTTGCGTACCTGTATGGCGGGTGGACTGCGCTTGCTCTGTGCGCAATCCTCGGAATCCTCGAGGTGTCCCTCTCCTTCGACAATGCGGTCATCAACGCGACCGTGCTGGAGAAGATGAGTGAGTTCTGGCAGAAGATCTTCCTCACCATCGGCATTCTCATCGCCGTCTTCGGCATGCGCCTGCTGTTCCCGCTGCTCATCGTCTGGGTCACGGCCGGACTGAATCCGGTCGAGGCCTTCGACCTCGCGATGAACGTCCCCGAAGAGGGCTCGGGTCAGCAGTCCTACGAAGAGATCTTGACTGCTGCGCACCCGCAGATCGCGGCCTTCGGCGGCATGTTCCTGTTCATGCTCTTCCTCAACTTCATCCTCGAAGACAACGAGATCAAGTGGTTGACGTGGCTGGAGAAGCCACTTGCCGTCATCGGCAAGCTCGATCAGCTCGCTGTTGTCATCGCCGGCGGAAGCCTGGTACTGATCGCCGAGTTCCTCGCCGACGACGACCACATCTCGACCGTCATGGTCGCCGGTGTACTCGGCATCATCACCTACATCACCGTGAACGGCCTCGGGCAGCTCTTCCACACCGAAGAACTCACCGCGGAGCACGAGGAAGCGGTCAAGTCGGGCGGCCCGTCCACCCTGGCGAAAGCTACCGGTAAGGCCGGGTTCTTCCTCTTCCTCTACCTCGAGGTCCTCGACGCGTCGTTCTCGTTCGACGGTGTAATCGGAGCCTTCGCGATCACGGCGGACCCGATCATCATCGCCCTGGGTCTCGGTTTCATCGGCGCCATGTTCGTCCGGTCCATCACGGTCTACCTGGTGCGGGCGGGGACGCTCAACGAATACCGGTATCTCGAGCACGGCGCGCACTGGGCCATCGGCGCTCTCGCGGCCATCCTGTTCTTCTCGATCAAGTGGCACATCAACGAGATCATCACCGGCCTCGTCGGTGTCGCGTTCATCGGTGCGGCCGCACTCTCGAGCATCGTGGCCAACCGCAGGGAAGCCGCCGCAGCCGGCAGTGCTTCGTCCGAGAAGGATTCGCTCCCCGCGAAGTAGTTCGTCCGCCACGATCGCACCCGGCGAACTCCACTGACGCTGCGGTGTACATGTGTACACTCGAATCCACATGCACGGCCGCGGTGGCGCCCCTCTGGGCGTCATCGCAGCGGTGAACAAGGAGCGGAGTGTTTGTGGACCTGCTGAAGTGGAGTAAGCGCCCCGCCGCCGGCGTGGAGGCGACCAAACCTCAGATCAATGTGCTCAGGGGGCTGGTGGCACGGGCTACGACCCCGTTGCTGCCCGACGACTATCTGCACCTGCTCAACCCGCTGTGGTCCGCTCGCGAGCTACGCGGACGCATCGTGGCTGTTCGCAAGGAAACCGACGACACGGCCACAGTAGACATCGAGACCGGCTGGGGCTTCAGCCATCGCTATCGTCCCGGCCAGTACGTCGGGATCGGCTTGCAGGTCGAGGGCCGATGGCACTGGCGGTCGTACTCACTGACGTCTATTGCCGGCGACGACAAAGTCATCTCGGTGACCGTGAAGGCGAATCCCGACGGCTTCCTGTCCAGTCACCTCGTAGACGGTGTACTACCGGGAACTGTCATCCGTCTCGCGGCACCCAAGGGCGACTTCTCGCTGCCCAGTCCGCCGCCGAAGAAGGTGTTGTTCGTTACCGCCGGTTCCGGTGTCACGCCCGTCATGGCGATGTTGCGTGGTCTGCGCTCTCGCGGCGACATGCCGGACGTGGTGCACCTGCACTCCGCGCCGAACCGCGAATCTGTCATTTTTCACGACGAACTCGTTGCGCTGCAGCAGGAGTCGCCTTCATACCAGCTGGAGATGCAGTTCACCCGGGAAGACGGCAAGATCGACCTCCACGACCTGGGGTCGGTCGTCCCGGACTGGAAGGAACGCGAGTGCTGGGCCTGCGGCCCGGTCGAGATGCTCGATGTCGCCGAACAGGTCTGGGAAAAAGCCGGACTGAACGACAGCCTGCACATCGAACGGTTCGCGATCGCACGCACCGACAAGGGCGGCGAAGGTGGCACCGTCACGTTCAGCAAGACCGGTAAGTCAGCAGAAATCGACGGTGCGACAACGCTCTTGGAAGCCGGGGAAGACTTGGGCATCCAGATGCCGTTCGGCTGCCGGATGGGCATTTGTCAATCGTGCGTCGTACCGCTGTCCGCGGGCTACGTTCGAGACCTGCGTTCGGGAGACGAGCGCCGAGAAGGAGATCGAATCCAGACGTGCATCAGCACCGTGTCTGGCGAATGCACACTCGACCTCTAGGAGGAACACATAGTGGCGATCACTGATATCGACCTGTACGCACACCTGACCGACGCCGACGTCGAAGCGCTCGGCAAAGAGTTCGACGCCATCCGGCGGGATATCGAAGAATCGCGGGGCGAGCAGGATGCCCGCTACATTCGCCGCGCGATCACGATCCAGCGAAGTCTGGCTGCGGGTGGTCGTGCCGTGCTGTTCGCCAGCCACAAGAAGCCCGCGTGGGTCGCCGGAACGGTGATGCTCGGTCTGGCGAAGATCATCGAGAACATGGAACTCGGGCACAACGTCATGCACGGTCAGTGGGATTGGATGAACGACCCCGAGATCCACTCGTCGTCATGGGAGTGGGACACCACCTGCCCGAGCAGCCAGTGGAAGCACTCGCACAACTTCATCCATCACAAGTACACGAACATCGTCGGGATGGACGACGACGTGGGCTACGGCATTCTCCGCGTGACGAGGGACCAGCCGTGGGAGTGGTGGAACCTCGGCAATCCGATCTACAACCTCACCCTGGGCACGTTCTTCGAGTACGGCGTCGCACTCCATCACGTCGAGACCGAAAAGGTCCGAAAAGGTGAGAAGAGTTTGGGCGAGGTCGCCAAAGACCTCCGCATCATCGGCCGCAAGGTGGGCAAGCAGGCCGCCAAGGACTACCTGATCTTCCCCGCGTTGAGCGGCCCCAACTGGAAGCACACGTTGACGGCCAACGTGACGGCGAACTTCATCCGCAACTACTGGACCTATGCGGTCATCTTCTGCGGTCACTTTCCGGACGGGGCCGAGAAGTTCACCAAGGAAGAGTACGAGACCGAAGATCAGGCTCGCTGGTACCTGCGGCAGATGCTGGGTTCGGCAAACTTCCGCGCGGGCAAGCTGATGCGCTTCATGTCGGGCAACCTCAGTCATCAGATCGAACACCACCTGTTCCCGGATCTGCCGAGCAACCGGTACGAAGAGATCGGCGTCCGCGTCCGTGAGCTGTGCGAGAAGTACGACCTCCCGTACACCACCGGCACGATCTGGCATCAGTACATGTTGACCTTCCGGACGATCGCGAAATTGGCTTTGCCGAACGCACTTCTCTCGGCGAGCAGCGACGACGCACCTGAGACGGCATCCGAACTACGGTTCAACATTCGAGATGGTGTGCAGTCGAGTTTCGGTACGGATCCGGAGTCCGGTAGTCGGCGCGGTCTGCGCACGGCACTCAAAGAGCTCCGCGATTCGAAGGTGACGGCGGCCTGAGTTCATCACGCGTGGATCTCGTCGATCTGGCGCAGCCGGTCCGCATAGACTTTCTCCGATGAGCAAGTCGAGCGACGACGGCGATATCGCCAGAGGATCAGAGCAGGTCCGTCGAGGCGCAGGCCGGGTCGGGCATTTCCTGATGCGCGCAGACGGCAGCGAAGGGCTGGTTCGTGCCGCGCGAGCGGCCCGCAGGGTAGCGCCGGGCGCGCGCCCCGACATCGACCCCGAGCGGTTGCGGCACTCCGAACGCATAGCGGGGTTGATCGCACAGGCCCGGGGCGAAAGGCCCAGTGCTGTGCGGGAACTCGCGCTGGCCGCCGTCGAGTCATGGCAAGCGCTGGTGACGCGGCGGCGCACTGACGTTCCCGAAGTCGGCGGACCGGTGACCATACTGTTCACCGATCTCGTCGGGTTTTCCACCTGGGCACTGGGAGCCGGGGACGACGCGGTGCTCGAACTCCTTCGTCAGGTCAACGAGTCGAGCACCGAGATCATCAACAGACGTGGTGGCTCGGTGACCAAGCACCTGGGTGACGGGCTGATGGCGGTTTTCCGGGACGGCGCGGTCGCCATCGAGGCCGCGCACGAGGCAGGTGTGGCGGTGTCGGCGATCACGATCGACGGCTATCGCCCGGCGCTGCGCGCAGGGCTGCACACGGGGGAGCCGCGGCACGTCGGCGATGACTATCTCGGGGTCGACGTGAACATCGCCGCCAGAGTCGCCGACGCGGCGTCCGCAGGGGAGGTCCTGGTGACCGAGGCGACCCTCGCGGCAACGGACGAGACCAAGTACATCAAGCGACGCAGGCGGTTCAGGGCAAAAGGTACGCCCAAGGACCTGGTGGTCTATGCGGTCCTGCCACGCTACGACGACGACCTCGACCCACCGACACGCCCGCTGTGACTCAGTGCTGTCGTAGCGCCCCGTAGAGGACCTTGAGCTGCGCAGCGGCCACATCGAGCGACTCGACGCTCCGTTGGCTCCGACACTGGATGATCGCGCCTTCGATCGCGTTCACCACGAACAGAGCAAAGCTCTTCGCGTCGTCGGTCGACAGCCCACCACGAAGCGCAGCGTCGGCGACCAGGCGTCGCCAGGCGTCGAACGCCACGTTGGCAGTGGCCGCGACCTCTGGTTCGTCCGGCGCGGCCATGGCGGCGGCCGCCACCGGGCACCCGAGAGCGTAGTCGCTGTCTTCGAGTTCACGCTTCCACCACTTCACCAGGGCGTCGACGGCTTCATGTACCGACCGGGTGGTGGTGAGGTGCCCGATGAACGCAGTCATCTGCTCCCCGGATTCTCCGGTGGCCGTGGCGATCAATCCCGACTTCCCTTTCGGGAAGTGTTGGTAAATGGAGTTCCTGGCCGCGCCGCTGTGACCTAGGAGATCGGCGACGCTCGTGGCGAAGACCCCGCGCCGCCGGACCAGATCTATCGCTGTGGCGATGAGCCGTTCGCGCGGTCCTGCCGATGCGTCGAACTCCTGTATCGGTGTGTCAGCCACCCCGGCCTCTCCTCGATCCTGATAGACCAGTTGGTCCATCGTCGGTGTTACGCTCACAGCATGGACCACTTGGTCTATTACGCTACCAGGAGGGGAGTCCGATGACCGGGCAATCGACCGAGCAGGCCGCAGCAGGTGCCTCGCATCAGATCTCGATCGGCGAGATGACGGGGTTGGAAGTGTTGCGGTACATGACCGGCCTGCCGGAGAGGCCCCCCAACATCGCGCAGTTGGTGGGTATGGAAGTCGAGTCGCTGGAGGAGGGTCACGTCAGATTCAGCCTGAATGCCAGGCCCGACATGACCAATCCGATCGGGTCGCTACACGGCGGCATCTGCGCAACTCTGCTCGACTCGGTGATGGGGTGCGCGGTGCATACGACCCTCGGTCCTGGTGTCGGCTACGGAACACTGGAACTCAAGGTCAATTACATTCGGTCCGTTCCCACGGATGGACGTCGAATCATCGGTCGTGGCAAGACGATCCACGTGGGACGTCGGACCGCGACCGCCGAGGGCGAGATCCGGGACGAACGAGACAAGTTGATCGCCCACGGGACCACCACCTGCATCATTCATCAGCCGGCCTGACGCGAGCCCGGCGGCGGTGCGCCCCGACAGGGAGACCCTAGACTTCGTAGGGTGCAGTCTCCCGAGATACCGCGTCCTGTTCCAGGTGGCCGAGGTTGGTCCGATCCGTTGATGCGAAATCTGACGCTGTCGGCCAACCACGGCAAATTGTGGTTTGCGGTCGCGGGCGTCTTGGCTTTGGTGGGTAAACGGCATCGCCGGGCGGCCGTGCGCGGCCTGGGATCGCTGGCCGGCGCAAGCCTGCTGTCCAACACGGTGATCAAACCGCTGGTCGGCCGCAGTCGTCCTCCTGCAGATCTGCTGCATCCGCATCGACAGCTGCCGAGGATGCCCTGGACATCGTCATTTCCCAGTGGACACAGCGCCTCGGCTGCGGCATTTGCCGTCGGGGCGGCGCTGGAGCGGCCGCGCACCGCGATCGTCCTCGCGCCACTCGCCGCAGCAGTCGGCTACTCCCGGGTTCATGTCGGTGTGCATTACCGAACAGATGTGATCGCCGGGGCGGCGATCGGTGCCGGAGTGGCGCTTGCGGGCCACTTCCTGTGGCCGGCCACTCCGCTCCGCGCGGCCGACACCGCCCCCGGGTCGGCGCCGGCGTTGCCGGCCGGCGAGGGTCTGGCCGTTGTCGTCAACGCTCGATCGGGGTCGGCAGCCGACGCCCCGGCTGAGGTCGCGGCCGCCCTTCCTGCAGCGACGATCGTTCAGTGGGACGTAGACACTCCGCTCGAAGACCAGGTTCCCGACGGAATTCGTGCGTTGGGCGTAGCGGGTGGTGATGGCACCGCCGCGACGGTCGCGCAGCTGGCGCTCGAACGGGGACTCCCGTTGGCCGTGTTCCCGGCCGGTACCCTCAACCACTTCGCCCGATCGCTCGACCTGGAGACCTACGCCGATACCGCGCGCGCAGTGACGATGGGAACCGCCGGAACTGTCGACGTCGGGCGGATCGATGGCCGCGTATTCCTCAACACCGCAGGCCTCGGCGGTTATCCAGAGATGGTCCGGCTGCGCGACCGCCTCGAGCATCGCATCGGAAAGTGGCCCGCGGCAGCCTTCGCGCTCTATCGGGCTGTGAAGGGACGCAAGCCCATCGAACTCGTCATCAACGGCCAACATCATTCGGTCTGGGCCGTGTTCGTCGGCAACGGCGTCTATCGACCTCGCGGACTGAGCCCGGCGCGACGTTCTGACCTGGCCGACGGTCTGCTCGACCTCCAGTACCTACGTGCAGACCGCAAACTCGGTCGCACCACGGCGATCGTTGCGTCCCTGTTCGGAACGGTCGAGCGATCCAGGGTCCTCGGGTCGGTGCAAGATGCTCGGCTGGAGATCACCAGCGCGTCCGGCCCCCTGCTCACTGCGCACGACGGCGAGGTCACCGGGCCTGTCGAGAGTGTGATTCTCGAGCTCGATGAGCAGCGGCTGACGGTCTACCGCTAGGACTCAGATGATCGTCGGTCCGGGATCGGGCTCGGGAGGCCCGGGAAAAGCCGGATCGGGCGCGGGATGTTCGGGACTTGGCGGGGTGGTGGGCTCCGGATTGGGCGTCGGAACGGGTTCCGGCTCGGGCACGGGCGGGATGGTGGGCTCGGTTCCCGGTGGCTCCGGACGATCTGGCGCCGGAATAGGTTGTCCCATGGTCGATCTCCTCACCTACAGGGGGTGACATCGCGGAGCGCGGACGGCGGTTTGCATCAGCACTCCACCTTCATGCTTACCAGGACCGGGGGCAGGTTGATGCACGATCAGGTACGGATGCCCCCGCTGCGTTCTGGTGATCACCCCACCGAAAGCCTCGGCGCGGATGCCAAGATTCTCTCTGCGGTGGAGATACGCACGGCGACACCGGCGCGGTATGTCCGTTTCGGGCCGATACGTCGGGTAGACAAGACCCATGGAGGTTCTCAGCGGCCGAATCATTCTCCGCCCATCAGACCCGCGGGCGACGACCCGGTTCTATCGCGATCAACTCGGATTGGCCGTCGCCCGTGAGTACCCGGGTGGAATCGTCTTCTTCGCCGGGTCCACGCTGATCGAGGTGGCCGCTCATATCGACGCGACAGGCGCACCACCGAGTACGAGCGTCCTGTGGTTGCAGGTACGCGACATCGCGGCCACCGGACGTGAGCTCCGCGCAGCAGGCGTCTCGATCACCCGAGATGCGAAAACCGAACCTTGGGGGCTCATCGAGATGCACGTGGCGGACCCCGATGGCACCGAGATCATTCTCGTAGAGGTTCCGGGGGACCACCCGCTTCGCCGCGATGGACGGGCACCTGACTGATCTCTGGTTTGCCGCGCCTGCCGACGGGGTAACCCCGGGCAATGGATGACCAGCCCTCATCACGTTCTGTCGCCGTGCGCTCCGGTCCGGTCCAAACGATCGGACTACAGGTCAACGGTGAGCAACACGACATCGAATGTGATCCCCGGACAACGCTTTTGGACGCCCTCAGAGATCACATCGGGTTGACCGGATCCAAGAAGGGGTGTGACCGCGGGCAATGCGGCGCCTGCACCGTTCTGGTCGACGACCGCCGAGTGGTGAGCTGCCTCATGCTCGCGGTGTCCGCTCAGAACCACCGGATCACGACGATCGAGGGAATCGACCAGGTCCCTACCGGCGCGACGCTGCAGCAGGCGTTCATCGAACACGATGGATTCCAGTGCGGATTCTGCACCCCGGGCCAGATCTGCTCGGCCGTCGGCATGCTCGATGAGGCCAAACATGGGTGGCCGAGCGCAGCAACCGAGGATGTGGTCGACCCGCACGACATCGTTCTCGACGACGACGAGATACGAGAACGTCTGAGCGGCAACATTTGTCGCTGCGGTGCATACGTGAACATTTTGGCCGCGGTCCGAAGCGCCGCAGATGAGACCGCGGCGGATGGGGAATCGTCATGAGAACATTTGACTACCTCGCGCCCGACAGTGTGGACACTGCCGTCGAGCGCCTCGGCGCAGACCCGGACGCGAAACTCCTGGCCGGCGGCACCAACCTCGTCGACCTGATGAAGCTCGGCGTGTGCAACCCCGAGACGCTCATCGACATCGGTGCTCTGCCACTCGATCAGATCGAACTGATCGAGTCCGGCGACCTGGAGATCGGTGCCAACGTCCGGAACAGCGATCTCGCTGCCCATCCGGTCGTACGGACGCTCTATCCGGTGCTGTCTCAGGCGCTACTCGCCGGTGCCTCGGGGCAGTTGCGGAACATGGCGACGACCGGTGGAAACCTGTTTCAGCGCACCCGGTGCCCGTACTTCATGGACACCGCCAAGGCATGCAACAAACGCGAGCCCGGTTCGGGATGTTCTGCGGTCGGGGGAGTCAACAGAGACATGGCGATCCTGGGTGCTTCCACGCAGTGTGTCGCCACCCATCCGTCGGACATGGCCGTGGCGCTGGCCGTATTGGAGCCGAAACTCGAGATCCTCGGACCGGCAGGCAGGCGCTTCGTCCCCTTCGATTCGCTCTACCGACTCCCAGGGGACCACCCTGAACTCGACACCACACTGGAACGTGACGATGTCGTCGTCTCGTTGGCCATTCCCGCTCTCCAGGCCGCCCGAACCTCGACTTACCGGAAGGTCCGCGACCGAGCATCGTTCGCTTTCGCTCTCGTGTCGGTGGCTGCCGTCCTCGAGGTCCGGGACGGCATGGTCTCAGCAGCTCGGATCGCGCTCGGCGGTGTCGCCCACAAGCCCTGGCGCGCGCGTGCGGCCGAGCAGCAGTTGATCGGCCGAGCAGCCACCCGCCCGGAATTCGCTGCCGCCATCGACCTCGAACTCGAAGCAGCGCAGGCACTCTCAGACAACCAGTTCAAGATTCCGTTGGTCCGATCGCTGGTGACCCAGACGCTGGTCCAGCTCGCAGAGGGGCAGGTGGCGCAGCGATGACCGCGCTCGGAGTGCCGCACCGCCGCGTCGAGGGCAACGACAAGGTGAGGGGAACGGCTCGTTACACCGCTGATCAGCGGCCCGACGGTGAGGGCGTCGTCCACTGTCGCCACGTCGGATCGCAGGTCAATCGCGGCCGGGTCATTGCGGTGGACGTCGAGTCGGCACTGTCGCAGCCAGGTGTCCTCGCGGTGCTGTGGCATCAGAACGCACCCGCTCTGGACCAGATCGACGACGCCGAACTGTTGATCATGCAGTCCGATGAGGTGCACTACCGAGGACAGATCGTCGCGGCGGTCATCGCGACGTCCGCGGAGACCGCGCAGGCGGCCGCCGACTCCCTGGACATCACCTACGAGAGCTCCTCTGATTTCGACAACATACTGCAGAGGGACCATCCGGATCACTACGCACCGGAGGAGGTCAACGCCGGTTTCCCGACCGACGCCCGCCGGGGCGATCCCGAGCAGGCGCTGTCCGACGCGGCTCACGTCGTCGACGAGTGGTACTCCACGCCCGCCATGCACAACAACCCCATGGAGCCGCACGCATCCGTCGCCCGTTGGATGCACGGCGACGAAGGTACCGAGGTGACGGTATGGGACTCCACCCAGGCGCCATCGGGGGTGCAGGCGGACCTCTCGACATTGTTCGGTCTCGAGCCAGAGCGCATCCGGGTGATCGCCGAGCACGTCGGCGGCGGTTTCGGCGGTAAGGGCAGTACTCGCCCGAATGTGGTTCTGGCCGTCATGGCGGCCAGGCACCTCAAGAGTACGGTCCGTGTCGTCCTCCCTCGGTCGGCGACGTTCACCTTCGTCGGGTACCGAACCCCGACGTATTCGCGTCTGGCTCTGGGCGCCGATCCACAGGGGCGGTTGTCGGTCGTGTGCCACGACACGATGCAGCAGACGTCGAAGATCGTCGAGTTCGTCGAGCAAACCGCCGAGGGTACTCGACACATCTACCGATCCGATCACAGCAGAACCACACATCGTGTTGCTGCCCTTGATGTTTCGACGCCACGATGGATGCGTGCCCCCGGGGAGGCGCCGGGCATACACGCGCTCGAGTGCGCCATCGACGAACTCTCTTACGAACTCGGCATGGACCCGATCGAACTCCGTATCGTGAACGAGCCCGAGGCGGACCCGGCAACGGGAACCCCGTTCAGTTCACGGAACGTCGTCCGAGCCCTCCGGGCCGGGGCGGACAAGTTCGGCTGGGAACAGCGCAATCCTGCGCCTGCAGCCACACTTGTGGGACGAAAGCTGTGGGGTACCGGGGTCGCTCTCGCCTCATACCCGGCACTCACCTCGCCCAGCACTGCCCGGGCCCGAGCCAACAGTGATGGAACCTTCGATGTCTCCGTCGCGGCGTCGGACATCGGCACAGGCGCACGAACCGTGCTCGCACAGATTGCTGCCGACGCCCTGGACGCGCCGTACTCTGCGGTTCGCTTACACCTCGGCGACAGTTCTCTGCCGAAGGCACCCGGTGCAGGCGGTTCGTCCGGCACGTCGTCGTGGGGCTTCGCCGTGGACAAGGCGTGCCGCGATCTGCGCTACCAACTCAGGCAGGTCGGCGCACCGACCACGGCCATCGAGGTGACTGCCGACACCACCGACGACGTCGCGGCACGGACGCAGAAGCCCCGCGAAGCCTTCGGCGCCCAGTTTGCGCGGGTGAGCGTGGACGTCGACACCGGTGAGGTGGCCGTCGAGCAGATGCTGGGGGTGTTCGCAGTGGGACGGGTGCTCAATCCACGACTGGCGCGCTCACAGCTCATCGGAGGCATGACTTTCGGCCTCGGGATGGCGCTGCTCGAAGAGGGGGTACCCGACCACGATTACGGCGGCTTCACGAACGAGAACATGGCCGACTATCACGTGCCGGCCCATGCCGACGTCAGACACATCGACGCGATCTGGATCGATGAAGAAGACGACGAACTCAACCCGATGGGCAGCAAGGGAATCGGCGAAATAGGGAACGTGGGTTCCTCGGCCGCGATCGTCAACGCTGTGTTCCACGCCTGCGGGGTGAGGGTCAGAGATCTGCCGGTGCGGCCCGACAAGCTGCAATCCCTGATCGATCCTGCGCTCCGCGAGTGACGGCAAGTAGTGGGCGGGGCGAGCAGGTCAGCGGCAAACCTGGCAGCATCGCAGAGGTGGGCTACGCCGAGCAATTGAAAATCCTTGCCGACCGATGTGGCGTCGCCACCTCATACGAGGGCTGGGACAAGCAGCGCAAGCAGGTGTCCGAGAGCAGCTTGCAACACATCCTCGGAGCGCTGGGTGTCCGCTGCGACACTCCCGACGCCATAGCGCAGTCGCTTCACGAGATCGACGAAAAACCATGGCGCAGGACGCTACCGCCGGTTCTTGTCGTCACCGAGGGGTCCGACAGCCACATTCCGGTCCACCTTCCCCATGGAACGCAGGTCCGGGTGTGGGTGACCACAGAGCACGGTGCCCGCGTCGAAGTCGACCAGGTGGACCTTTGGACGGAGCCACGCGAGATCGACGGCGGGTTGATCGGGCGGGCGACCTTCGCCGTGCCGGCATCGCTGGAACCGGGATGGCACTCGGTCCATGCCGAACCAGACGAGGGAACGCCTGCGGTGTGCTCCCTCGTCGTGACACCGAAACGACTGACCACCGCCGACAGGTTCGCCGCCGATCAACGCTGGGGACTGGCTGCTCAGCTGTACTCGATTCGCTCCCGCCGTTCTTGGGGGATCGGGGATCTGGCCGATCTGTCTGATATCGCTCACATCGCGGGGTCGGTGCACGGCGCGGACTTCGTCCTGGTGAATCCGCTTCATGCTGCACAGCCGCAACCACCGCTGGAGCGGTCTCCGTATCTACCGACGACCAGACGGTTCGTCAATCCGCTCTACATCCGGGTCGAGGACATCCCCGAGGCGGCGTTGTTGCCGGAGACAGCACATCGGCAGATGCACGACTATGCAGCCAAGTACGCGAAGAGCAACGCCGACCCCAACCGGATCCGCCGAAACTCGGTGTATCGCGCGAAGCTTCAGGTTCTCGAGACCATTTTCCGCGTTCCGCTGAGTCCGCACCGCCGCGGCAGCCTGGATCGATACCTCAATGCTGAGGGCGAGGGCCTGCTGAACTTCGCGACCTGGTGTGCTCTGATCGAGAAGTACGGCGCAGCAAGCCCGAAATGGCGTAAGTCTCTGCGCGATCCCAGTGGGGTCGCCGAATCGAGGATCAAGCTGGCCGATCGGATCGCCTTCTACAGCTGGTTGCAGTGGATCTGTGATGAGCAGCTGGCATCCGCGCAGCAGGCTGCGTCCGACGCGGGTATGAGCATCGGGATCATTCACGACCTCGCGGTCGGGGTGCAGCAGGGCGGTGCTGACGCGTGGGTGCTCGGTGACGCGCTGACGACCGGAGTATCGGTTGGCGCTCCTCCCGACGCGTTCAATCAACAGGGACAGGTGTGGAACCAACCACCCTGGCATCCTTGGCGTTTGGCGGAGCAGGGATATATCCCGTTCCGCGACATGCTCCGTACGGTCCTGCGTCGCGCAGGGGGACTGCGCATCGATCACATCCTGGGTTTTTTTCGGCTGTGGTGGATTCCGGAGGGCGAATCGGCGGCCGCCGGTACCTACGTCACCTTCGATCACGAAGCGCTGATCGGCATCCTGGTGCTGGAGGCGCAACGTGCCGGCGCCGTGGTCATCGGCGAGGATCTCGGTGTCTTCGAACCGATCGTTCAGGACTACCTCAGCGCACGTGGGGTCCTGGGGACGTCGATCCTGTGGTTCGAGCATGGCGAGTTCGCGCCTATTCCGCCGGAAGAGTACCGGACACTGTGCTTGACTTCGGTCAACACCCACGACTTGCCGCCGACCGCCGGTTACCTGGCCGGGGAACACATCCGACTACGAGCCGAGCTCGGCTTGCTCGAGCAGGACGAGGCCATCGAACGCGAGGACGACGCTCGCGACCGTGAGGCGATCCTGCAACTGGCACGTGACCGCGGGCTGCTCGCAGCAGACGCCGACGAGGAGCAGACCGTGGACGCACTGCATGCGCTCATCGCGCGCAGTCCGTCCATCTTGTTGTCGGTGGCCCTGGCCGATGCGGTCGGGGAGCGGCGGATCCAGAATCAACCGGGGACAGACGAAACCCAGTACTCGAACTGGTCGATCCCACTGGCCGACGGAGCAGGAAACGTGGTCGGCGTCGAAGATCTCATCGACAACGCCCGATTCACGAGGTTGGTGCAGGCGCTCCGGCCTAGTTCGCGTGGCGATCGACCGGAGACGCAGCCCGGTCAGTTGTGACGGCGCAGGACGCGTTCATCTGGGCTCGGCTACCCCTTTTCGGGGACTCGGGCTTGACGGGTGTCTCTGAGGGCAGACCTCAGCCCGTGTCGACGACCTTCACCGGCGGCGGTCGTCAGGTGTGGACCGGTGAACGAGAAACGGCGTTCGGAGCTCGTTTCCGGCGCGTCGTCCGACGTGCGGTCCAGAAAGCGGTCGGGGAGTGCGAGCTTGTGTATCGTCCGCAACGCCAACCAGTACTGCCGGCCCAGGGATCCCGTCGTATACGGGAGGTCGTACTTGTCGCACAACGCCTCCACCCGTTGCGCGATCTCGACATAGCGATTGCTCGGTAGATCGGGGAACAAGTGGTGCTCGATCTGATAGCACAGGTTTCCGCTCATGAAGGCCATCAATGGTCCGGCCCGAAAGTTGGCGCTGCCGAGCATCTGTCGCAGGTACCACTCCGGCTTTGTCTCTGTCTCGTACTGCTTGACGGTGAACTTTTCTGCCCCGTCGGGAAAGTGGCCACAGAAGATCACCAGGTATGCCCAGAGGTTCCGGATCAGGTTCGCAGTGGCATTGGCGGTTACGGTGGTCCTCCACGACCGCCCGGCGAGGGCAGGGAAGAGCACGAAGTCTTTTCCCAGTTGCCTCCCGATCTTTCGGTAGAAGACTGCGCTGGCCTGCGAACCGCGCTGGTGCGGTCCGACCCCGTCCAACTTCTTCTGCGCGTCCAGGTCATGCCGCGCGATGCCCCATTCGAATGTCACCGCGAGGATGATGTTCGCGAAGGGCTGGATCAGATTCGCAGGCCGCCAAGGCACGTCGCGCGTCATCCGTAGGATTCCGAAACCGATGTCGTCATCCATGCCGACGATGTTCGTGTAGATGTGGTGGGTGTAGTTGTGGGCTCGTTTCCATTGCGACGATGGCCCCACCTGATCCCATTCCCACGTGTTGCTGTGGATCTCCGGGTCGTTCATCCAATCCCATTGCCCGTGCGAGATGTTGTGGGCGAGTTCCATGTTCTCGATGACTTTCGACGCGGACAGGAAGCCGGTTCCCAACAACCACAGCGGGCGGCGGCGAGAACCCAGGAGGGTGGCGCGAGCGCAGACCTCGAGGCCGCGTTGTAACGCGATCGTGCGTCTGATGTATCTGGCGTCGAGGACTCCGCGATCGCCCTCGACATCTGATCGTATCGAGTCCAGTTCGTCGCCAAGCGCTTTGACGTCGACGTCCGTCAGATGGGCGAACTGCGCGATGTCGGTGATGGCCACCGTCAACTCCGATTGGCATCGACCCGAGTCACCGGACCGGATGCGTGAGCGACGTTCGACCGTTTTGCCGTAGATGCGGACGAACCAAAACACTGTTCCGGGCGGCATTCACTCCCCGGCGGCACGACCCAGGGGCGGCACCACCGGTCCCGGGCCGGCTGTGTTCTCAGCACCTACAACGAAACCCGCGTTCTGAGCAGGTGTCAAGACGTACAGGTCGAGACAGCTCGGCGGTCGGGTCATGCATCCGAGCCGATCACTGGGTGCCGGCTATATCGTCACGGCTTGCTTTCGTGGTGGCGTCGGCCGCCGGTCCGCCTTCGTTCCTTCATCTCGGCCTCGAACACGTGCCGAACGCCACCCTGGAGCTTGTCCCGAGTCCGTCGCTCGTGCTCGCGGAAGGCCGACCAGTAGTTGTCGTCGAAGTCCTCCACGATCTGGAAGGTCCAACGCCCCTCGATCACGTTTCGGCCGACCAGTTCCTTGTCCAGTTCGTCTGCGACCTCGCCGTGACCGGCCTCCCGCAGCTGGTCGACGGCATCCCCGAGGAGTAGATCGGTGTGGCCCATCATCTGATGGAAGGAGTAGAGGTGCCCACGGGCACGCTCGAGAGATTCCAGCGCTTCGGACAGCTTCCCGACCGCGGCAACGGTGTCATCGGAGACACCGTCGGGACGTCGTTCATCGAGAGCAGCGGATTCGAGGCCATGGGCCTCCTGAGACTCGGACACATGGCTGGGATACCCAGAGGGACGCAGTTGTATTCCCCTGCCGAGAGCCCTGAGAATCATCGACGACGTGCGTAGCCTGAAACGGTGTCTCGTAGTCCAGCGCCGTTGTGGCTCTTTGCTGATCAGCTCGGTCCGCACATCCATTCCTCCCCTGAGAACGCCGAGCGCGATGTTGTTCTCATCGAGTCCTCTGCCGCCCTTCACCGCCGAGCCGGCCATCGACAGAAGGCTCACCTTCTCCTGTCCGGCATGCGTCACCTGGCGGATGAGCTCGGTGACCGCGCCCGGTACATCCGGGGCGTCGGCTACCGGGACGTGCTCGCCGAATTGCCGGGTCCGGTCGCCGTTCACGAGCCGACCTCGCGGGCGGCACATGAGTTCGTTCACCGCCTCGCGAGCGAAGGGTTGGTCAGCGAGGTCCTGCCGAATCCGTCGTTTGCTCTGCCACGCGAGGACTTCGAGCAGTGGGCCTCTGGACACAGATCGTTTCGCATGGAGACGTTCTACCGGGAGCAACGAACACGCTTTGACGTGCTCATGGACGGTGACCAGCCCGCCGGTGGTACCTGGAACTTCGACCACGACAACCGGAAGCCACCGCCCAAGCGACGCACGCTCGGGGTCGACGAGCCGTGGTGGCCGACCGAGGACGCCATCGATGACGAGGTGCGGGCAGACCTCGACGCACTGAACGTCTCCTGGACGGGTGTCGATGGCCCGCGGTTGTTCGCGGTGACAGCGGATGAGGCGCAGGCGGCGCTGCGGACTTTCATCGACCACCGCCTCGAGACGTTCGGTCCGTATGAGGACGCGATCATGGGCGACGACTGGACGATGTCGCATTCACTTTTGTCCGTCCCGTTGAACCTCTCCCTCCTCGACCCCCTCGATGTTGTCCACGCGGCGGAGCGAGTAGCGAGAGAGGGCGAGGTACCTCTGGCCAGTGCCGAAGGTTTCATCCGGCAGATCCTCGGCTGGCGCGAGTTCATCTGGCACCTCTATTGGCATTTCGGCGCCGATTACACCGCCAACAACGAACTCGACGCGACCGCACCTCTCCCGGACTGGTTTCGACATCTGGACGCGGAAGCGGTCACCGCTCGTTGTCTTTCCGACGCACTGTCCGGTGTTCGGGACCGAGGCTGGGTTCACCACATCCCGCGCCTGATGGTCCTGGGAAGCCATGCGCTGCAACGCGGTTACGATCCAGCCGAGCTCACGGCCTGGTTCACCGCCAACTTCGTCGACGGTTACGAATGGGTGATGCCGGTGAACGTCGTCGGGATGAGCCAGCACGCAGACGGCGGGTTGATGGCGACCAAACCCTACACATCTGGCGGCGCTTACATCAACAAGATGTCCGATCACTGCAGCGACTGCGAATTCGATCCCAAGAAGCGTCTCGGAGACGATGCCTGCCCGTTCACCGCCGGATACTGGTACTTCACCCATCAACACCAGAAGCTGTTGGGAGACAACGTTCGGACTCGCCGTCAGGTGTCCAACATGAACAGGCTCAGTGACCTCGACGCGGTGATCGAACAGGAGCGTGCTCGCGACCAGTTCTGATCGTGCTCTTCGTCTCGACGGCGAGAATGACCACAGCTTCGCCGACTGATTCTCATGCGGCGTCACCAGATCAGGGTTCTACTCAGGGCGATCGGTGGGCGGTGGCAACTCGAGTCGGTTGGCAGATGGGCCGTCGAATTGGCCGACGAGCATCCGATTGGTTCGGGGATCGGGCTTGGTCTGCTCGCTGTTCTCAAAGCACTCGCCGCGGTGACCCCGGCCTTCAACGAGAGGTGGCAGGGCCATTCCTACCGCGCTGTTCGCTCATGCGGCTGGGTCGGTGGTGTGCTCCTGGTCGGCTGGGGCGGGCTGTCCACGTTGTCGGCCTGGGCTGTTCTGGCGGGGCTGATCAAGCCCAGCGGGGGGTATGACAGCGCAACGATGATCGGTCACGCCGCCGTATGGGACCCCCTGTTCCTGGTATGGGGTGGTGCTTTGCTGACCGGGCTGTGGGTGAGCGGCAGCCGCAAGCGAGATCTCAAGAATGACCCGGAGATCTCACCGATTCCCGACCCCGCTCCGAGCAGCGAACCGCCACTTCGGTCAGCGCTGACCGTTACTGTGGCGGCATGCATTGCGTAGTCGTAGGCGGGGGACTGGCCGGACTGGCGTCGGCGGTGTGGCTGACGGAAGCCGGCCATCAGGTGACGCTGCTGGAACGGCGGGGGTCGTTGGGCGGCCGGACCATCGCCATGCCGGTCCCCGCAGTCGATGATGTCCCGGACAACGGCCAGCATGTGTTCGCGAGCGGGTACCAGCACCTGATGCGCTACCTGGACAGCGTCGGCACCCGAGAGCATGTCGAGTTCCCCGGGCACATGATGGTTCGGCTGCCGGGTGGAGATACCCGCGTGTCGGCGTTTGGCGGAATGGCGGGTCTGAGGGCGGCGTTCGGTGACCTACCCGGCGTCACCGGCCTCGACCGACTTCGAACAGCACGAGCACAGGTCACGCTGATCCGCCAGGCTCTCCGTCAACCCGCTTGGCTCGATGACATCACTGCAGACGAGTGGTTCCGGCGTATCCGCATGCCGCAGTCCGCACGCGACGCGCTGTGGGACGGGATCGTGATCGGGCTGACCGGTGACAAACCCGACATCTCATCGGCGAAAGTACCTGCGGACCTTTTGGTCACCGGTATGCGGCGGGCGCGCGAGACCAGGACGCCGATCTCGATCGGGTATCCGACCGTCGACCTCGACACCCTCTTCATCGACGGCGCACAGAAGGTCTTCGCGGACGCGGGTGTAGAGGTGCGTCACCGGGCAGTCGTCGCTGCAGTCGACGTGGTCGAAGGCGTCGTGGTCGGCGTGACGCTCGCCGACGGCGAACAGGTGTCGGCCGACGCGGTCATCTGCGCAGTGCCGGTCTGGAGCGTGCGAGGACTGCTCGACCAGGTCCCCGAACACGAGAGCATCTACGAAGCCGTCGACCATCTGACACCGGTCCCCATCGTGAGCGTCAACCTGTACCTGGATCGCTCTATCGGAATGGCCGACTGGGGAGAGGTTCTCCTCGGTGGCGAAGGGGTACTCGAGCAGGTCTGGGATCGTCAGCGAATGCACGGTCGCGACGCATCTCGGAACCATCTGTACTCCACCACGGTGTCGGCGTCGTACGAACGGACCAAGAAATCCAACTCCGAGATCACTGACATCCAGATGGACATGCTGCGCAGGTATTATCCTGGCGCGGCCGATGCCGCAGTGGTCCACAGTCACGTCGTTCGGATGCCGAAATCCACTTTTGCTCAACGCCCGGGAACTGCGGGGATTCGTCCGGATCAGCGCACCTCGGTCCGAGGGCTCGCGTTGGCAGGCGATTGGACCCGCACCGACTGGACCACGACGATGGAAGGCGCCTGCCAAAGCGCAGCGCGGGCGGTCGATGTGATCTTGGAGTCTGCGAAGCGGCCCGACTCTCGGGTTTGACGCCTGTCAAACGAGTGTTTCCGGCGCCTCGCTCACCCGAGCCCGAGCTGATGAGCTGCGATGAGGATTCGCGGAGCGCCCGAGTGTGCATGAACGCCGACGTTGCCCGCCGGATCGACCCCATCATCGACGATGACGACGTAGGGGATTCCGGGCGGAAGGTCCGCGGCGAGACCTGCAACGTCGGTGGGAACATCGGTGAGCAGGATCGCCCGCTTTCGGGCCAACCCGGTCTGACCGGCGTGGACAGGCTTGGGCACAGGTGATCCCGCCCACGGCATCCTGTCGGTCACGTACGTACCGTTGCGGCACCTGTCGGCCAGGAAGATCGCGTCTTGGGGTTCGGCGACAAATGCTTCATAGGTCTGTTTGTCGAGGCCGAAGTACTCCCGGAACTCCTGGCCTCGTTGCGGCATCGTGACCGCGAGATAGCGCCGCCCGGTGTGTCTTTCGACGCCGAGTTCCGCGTCGCGGTTCTTCTCCTGGAAGTAGTGCGTCCTGTCGTAGGTCAGGACTTTCGGCTCGCGCGCGGTGGCTGTCGAAGCCTCCGCCGGCGCCGTCGACGCGTTTCTTTCGTGTATCCACTGACCCATCGCGATGAGTCCCACGCTGACGACCATCACGAGCGCTGCGGCGACAACCATCACCCCGAACGCGACGATGGGGTAGTAGAACGTGAGGCCATCGGCCTGCCATGCCAACAGAACGGCGGCTACGTACACGGTCACTGCAGTGACCGGTATCCCGAAGATGGCAAGGAACACTCCACCGACCGCGATACCGGGTGCACCCGAGTCGCTCAGCATGGTCGACATCCCACCCAGGTACACCGAGAACAACACCGCAGAGATGAGCAGGACAAACAGCGAGATCGTCACGAAGGTGTCGAAGGCGCGCACGGCTGAATGGTATCGATGTCGACCCAGACTATTTCCCACCAGCGACGCTGACACCCTGAGCCGCGATTGACCGAGGCGTCAATCGCTTCTGATCCGAACCATCGGGATTCATCGATGCGAGCTCGGCATGGGTCGAGGTGGCCACATCGGTCACCAACTGGCCGGCCTCCGTCGTCGCCCTGGTGTACAGGATCCGTGAACCGTCAGCTGTGAACTCGGGACCCACTGCATAAGTTTCGGTGAGCGGGGTGATCTCGCCGCCCGCAACAGGCATCGAATAGATCTCCGAGCCGTTGTCACCTCCGCGGTTGCTCGAGAACAGCAGTCTGGAACCGTCAGGTGAGAATGCTGGGTCCGCGTTCCAGAATTGGTCCCGCAGAACGACTCTCGATTCTCCGCCGGTGACAGACACCTCGACGAGGTATCCGGCCACGTTGAAGATCACTCGGGAACCGTCAGGCGAGAACGCCACTTGCGATGCGGACTCCTCGCGAGCAACGACGCGCACATCGGAACCGTCGGCATTCATGATCTTGATGTTGCCCGAGCCTGAACTGACGAAGGCGATCGACGACCCGTCCGGCGAGAAGGCGGGCTGATACCCGCCGTCGTGAACTGTGGTGGTTGCGCCGGATGGGAGGTCGGCGACCTCGATGAATTTTCCGCCCCGCGTGTACGCCAACCGAGTACCGTCTGGTGACAGGGCGGCGAAGTTCGCGTAGCGCGAGTCCGTCGTGTCGTCGCCCAGGGTCGGCGTGACCTGACGCAGACCGGTGCCGTCGACGTTCATCACGAACACCTGACCCCCTCCATCGTCGAAGGCGGCGAGCACTGGCCCCGCCCTGTCCGCGGTGTTCTCCGAGCATCCGGTCGTCATGACGAAGACCGTGGCCAGGGCGGCGAACGTTCGGCTGCTTGAGACGCGCATCGACTGATCGTTGCAGACCATTCACGCGGGAATGCGTGATTGCCGGGCCGCGTTGTGAGCAGTCATGAAACTAGACGACTCCGCCCGCGCGCTCATCGGTCCCGGCGCGGACGCAACCCTGGTCACGCTCAATCCGGATGGCAGTCCACACGTGTCGGTTGTGTGGGTTGCGCTACGTACGACGCCGGAGGGCGACGAGCTGCTGACCGCTCATCTCGGGGTGTACAAGAAGGTCCGTAACGTTCGCCGCGACCCTCGTGTCGCAGTGACCATTCTGGGATCCGATTCCGATGCGTTGATGACGCCCTACCTCGCCATCGATGGCACCGCTGACGTCCTTGAGGGCGGTGCGCCGGAACTGCTCGCCGACCTCGTTGCGACGCTTGCACCTTCCGGTTCGGGATTTCCACCCGAGAACGCGCCACCCGGATACATCACCCGCATCCGAATCGACAAGGTCGGCGGCGTCGGTCCCTGGAACAGCTGAGATCGCCGACCCCAACCGGCCCTCCTACTGCGGTCGAAATCTTCCACAAACGACTCGGTCGCCGGCGCAGACTTGCTGCGACGGCGACCGAGGTCGGTGCATGTGAATCAGGAAGTGGAGGCGGCAGCAAGCTTGCCGAGAGTGTCGGTCAGCTGGGCCTCTGTGACGAGCGGGAACTTCAACTGTTCGAGCAGTTTCTTGTCCGTGACCTTTGACCAGTCGTAGGTGTGGCGAACCAGGGTTTCGTTCGGTCCCTGGGACTCCAACTCCCACAACCATTCCCACCCGGGAGGCTCGGTGCCCGCGGGCGCGGTCTGCCACGCCAGAAGCTTGTCCTTGGCGTACCCGGTCACGTGGTTGTCGGTCTTGTATTCGCCGCCCACGTGGTCGCCCTCCATGTTCATGGTGAACACCTCGCCGACTTTCTGGATTCGGTCCGCGTGGTCCACGCTCCGGATGAACCCGGAGCCGTCCAGTTCCAAGTGGCGTTCAGGGTTGGAGAGGACGTCGAAAACCGCGTCGACGGGCGCCTCGATGGTGCGTTCCACAGTGACTTTCGTGTTGTCGCTCATGGCTCCACCCTGCCGAAAGATCGACGACTCGGCAACAACCTCGACGAGATGCCAATGCCGATGCGCCGAATCCGCCACAACGATCGGGTACGCAGGCACGGACTGCGGTCACCAGATTGACTGGTAGGCGACACGAGGCGCACGCCAACCCGACGCATTCGCACGCATGTGCGAACATGGTCAGCGTGAACTCGCGCAAAAGGACCGGATTGACGACCGATGAATTGGAATCGATGTCCACGGCACTCGCCGCGGGCAAGCGGGTCACCGTCTACCTCCGTGACCCGATGCCGTCACTCGACCTCCCCGCCGGAGCGTCGGCACGTGTGGTGTCCATCGATGGGTCGACTGTGATGGTGAGCCCGAAGGGTGTCGACGATCAGCTGCCGTTCGAGGCCGACGAACTCCAGAAGACCAGGACGCCCGCAACTCCCGCAGCACCCGCGCGTCAGCGCCCGGTAAAGGCGACCGCCGCATCAACCACGACGAGGCCCCCGAGTACGGTTCTGACGCCGACGAAACCGTCACCGGAACCCGTGCTGCCGGCACCGGTTGAAGCGAAGGTCACGACTCCGAAAGCGCCGCGACGCACCAAGACTCCGACTACTACTGCTGCAGTCAGTGTCACCATCACATCATTGGGCGAGAGCACGTGGTCGGTGGCGGTGTCGCACGGTAACAAGCGTCAGGGAAAGCCCGCCGAGGTGACCTCCGACCGGGTGGCGCGAGCAATGCACACGCTCGGCGACGACACCGCGATCACGGCTGTCGACGCGGTGATCGAGTCAGCACGGGCGGCGACGCAGAAAAGAATCGACGAGCTGACCAGCGAACTCGAAGCCGCGCGCGCGGTGCTGGCACATCTCGATGAACAGGCTGAGGGGTAGCTGACGAAACTTCTCCGAGCCGATGACGCAAGACGGTTACGACGCCATGGCCGATCTGTATGCCACCACCATCCCCACCACCTATCAATTTCCCATCGAGGCGCACGCAGTGGCCGCGTTCGTAGAGCTGGCCAAAGAATGCGACGGCGTGACGGCAGACGTCGGCTGCGGGCTCGGTCATGTGACAGCGGATCTAGTCGCTCGCGGGCTGGATGCGATCGGCTGCGACCCCAGCGCCGGAATGCTCGATCATGCGCGGCGGAAATACCCTGAACTGCGCTTCATCGAGGACGACGCCACCTTGACGATGTGGCCCGAGGACGCCGGCATCGCCGCGATCATCGCCCGGTTCAGTTTGATTCATGTCCAACCGGCTCAGGTCGCTGACGTTCTCGAAGTCTGGTCCGCCCGGTTGACCAAGGGCGCGCCCGTCCTGATCGCGTTCCAAACAAGCTTCGAGCCCGGGGCCCCGATTCCGTTCGACCACGCGGTGGCTCCCGCGTGGCGATGGCATCCTGACGAGTTCAGCCGAATACTCGGAGTCCACGGGTTCGCTGAAGATTGGCGAATTGTCTACCGTGACAGCAGCTATAGATTTCCGATGGTCAACTTACTAGCTCGTCGCACCTAGCCGGCCGACACGAATCGATCCCCTCGCAGCACGGGGACATGAATGCTGGTGTTCAGTTCCGCGGCGATCGCGACATCCTGGGAGTAACCGGCGTCGATGAGTTCGCGCCCGCTGGCGCACGCACGGAGCTGACCCGTCATGACCGGTTCGACGCTGGCCCAAGCGGCAGCCGCAGCGACGGACTCCGGCGAAAAGTGTTCTCGCCAACCGCGTGTGGCCATCACGCTGAGGACCGCGCCGGCGCCCCACATGTCCTCGAAGGCCGGCCTCAGCGACCCGTCCGGCCACTGTTCGCCCGCAGCGATGACCGCGACACCGGTGTCGGCGGAGAATGTATCGCAGATCCACGACGCGACAGAGCGGGCGTTGCGCAGGCTTGCTCCCACCACCGTCGGCGCCGACGTTGCGAGTTCGTAGCTGATCGTAGAGCCGTTGGGGGACGGGAGCACCAGTCGCTCGGGCGGGACGGACCGGTTGCGAATCGTCGGCGCTGACAGGCTGATCTGGTCTCCTCGTGCTTTCGATCGCCCGACCGCGAGAGTTGCATCGACTTCGGCGGCAAACGCTGCGGCCTCAGTCCCTCGTGTTCGGTAGGGCAAGACCGTGATGCCGGCGTCGAGGGCGACGCTCAGGGTGGTGGTGAACGACAGCACGTCCACGACAACGGCCACTTCGCAGTTCTGCGCCACTGCCCGCGCCCCCGCGAGCCCCCACTCGAAACGAACCCCGAATCTGTCTTGCTGGTGAGCCGGATTCACGGGATGGATACTACTGCCGCCATCACGAGCCGGATTTCGATCCCGCTCGCTCAGCATCCGAGTTGCGTTGCCAGTTCGTCCATCCCTGCCACGTGGTGGTCATCGAGTGGATTGATCGACTCATCTTTGACTTCGGGTCCCCACTCGCGAGGTCGTGCGACATACGCGGTGCGCAACCCGCAGGCCCTCGCCGCCTCGAGATCGGAGGCGTGAGTGGCGACCATCATCATCTCGCGGGGTTCGACCTGCATGAGCTCTGCGAGCCCGAGATAGACCTCGGGTGCCGGTTTGTAGTGCCGCCATAAATCTGCGCCTCCGATGACATCCCAGCCGAAATTGTTGCGCTTGGCCATCTCGCTGAGCAGTGCGACGTTCCCGTTGCTGAGCGCGCAGACGGTGTATCGGGTCCTGAGTCGGTGCAGGCTTTCCGCAGCCTCGGGCCACCCCGGGATGGTGTGCCACGCGTGCACAGCTGCATCGATCTGTTGCGCGGTCGCATCGACGACACCTCTGTCGCGGAGCAGGCGCTCCAACGCTTCGCGGTGCAGGTCGTCGAGAAGAGTCCACGGCCGTGTCCCGGCCTCCACTTCGGCGAGCGCAGGGCTGTAGGTCCGTCGCCAGTCACGCGCAAGTGCAGACCCGTCGATGCCGGGGAACTGATCGCACAGCGCCGCACTAACTCCGCTATGCCAGTCCGTGACGGTGCCGAACGTGTCGAACGCCAGAACCTTCAGCATGCACACCCTCCGCGCTTCTACATCCCCATTCCGCCGTCGACCGGGAGGCCGGCGCCGGTGATGAACTTGGACGCGTCGGAGGCGAGGAATACCACGGCATCAGCCATGTCATCGACCTGACCGAGTCGTCCTAGGGGTGTGAGCCCGGCGACCGCTCCAGCGGCCGCCTCCGGCGATTCGAACAGACCCAGGGCGGCGGTCTCGACGGCCAGCTTGTTGCCCATTGCAGTCGGAGTGAGCCCCGGGTAGATGCAGTTGACACGCACCCCGTAGCCGAGCTTGCCCGACTCCGCAGCCGCGACACGCGTCAGTCGATCGATACCGGACTTCGAGGCCGAATACAGGGCGATCCCGGGAAAGGCGATGGTTGCAGCTACCGAAGCGATGTTGATCACTGCGCCACCCGATCCTGCCGCGCCACCGGGTCGCATCGCCCTGAACGCGTGCTTGATTCCCAGGGCGGTACCCAGGACGTTGATCTCGAGCATGTTGGACGCGGCGGAGGGGTCGAGGTCGATGAGCAGATCGGTCACCTCGATTCCGGCGTTGTTCACAACGATGTCGAGGCCACCCAATGCATCGATGGTGGATGACACTGCCGCCTCCCATGCAGCGTCATCACGCACATCGAGGAGCACGAACTCTGCTTTCGCGCCCTTCGACCGCAGCGCGTCGACCGTCTGCCGACCCGTGTCGGCGTCGATGTCGGCCACGGCCACGGCCGCCCCGGCCGCAGCGATGGCCTCGGCCATCCCGGCGCCCAGTCCCTGTGCGCCGCCGGTGACCAGTGCTGTGCGTCCTGTCAGGTCGTAGCTCGTCATTGAATAGTCTCCCTTGACCCTGCGAATATTTTGCGAATCCGTACACGGGCAAACAATGTCGTCACCTATATGATGCGACGTGGGTCACATTACGAACAAGTCTTGACGGGTGTCAAGAGTAAACGTGACAACTGTCAAAGAAATGGGCCCGGGAGCACCATTTCGGCTGGACACGCACGTGGGGGCGCGCCGTAAACTGTACGAATGACCACCGTCGCCGACAGCAACCCGCGAGCCGGGTTGCGCGGCCCCGACAAGTTCGAGGCGCGCCGTATCGAGCTGGCGACTGCCACGCTACTCACACTTGCCGAATTGGGTTACGCCCGCACCAGTTTGCGGGAGATTGCGCAGAACTCGGCATTCTCGCATGGGGTTCTGCATTACTACTTCTCCGACAAGCTCGACCTGATCGCGCAAGCAGTCCGGATCTACGAGGACGTGTGCGTCACCCGTTACGACGAGGTTGTCGCGTCGGCCTCGACGGCGCAAGAACTGAGAGACGAGTTCGCGGCGATGTTCTTCGCGACGCTCGAGGCGGACTCTGCGCTGCATCGGCTGTGGTACGACCTCCGCAATCAGACCCTGTTCGAGTCGTCGTTCAGAAAAGACGTGCGCGAGATCGAATCTCGGCGTGAGGAGATGACGTGGCGAGTGGTGACCCGGTTCTACGAGCTCTCGGGTGTCACGCCCCGGGTCTCGTCGAACATGGCCTACGTCGTCATCGACGGCATCTTCCAGCGTGCGTTGATGAGCCTGTTGAGCGATGACCACGACCAGCTGACGTCTTCTCGAGATCAGCTGGCCGAGGCCTTCGAGCTGTTCTTGCGGTGATCTGCGCAGACACCTGCGCTTTGTGTAGCCGCTTCTACATCGCCTCGATTTTCGGCAGGATGTCGTTCTTCAGGCGCTTCATGTCGTCCATCGTCTTGGGGGTGGGGACGTCGGCGAACGGCGGCCACAGAAGCAGCTTGGTGAGTCCGGCTTCTCGATAGCGCTTGAGCATGTCGGTGACCTGGGCCTCGGATCCGACCAACAGATTACTGGCCTTGCCTGCCGGCGTCTGGTCCATGTCCACGTCGGTGATGACAGTCCAGATCATGCTCGCGATGTCGAGGTCATCGATGGTGCGAGAGGTGTCGAGGGCGTCGAGCTCAGTCTGAATTCCCTTGCGCCACTCCGCAATCTCTTGCGGCGAGTCCTGAATCCCGATCCATCCGTCCAGGCCGTACTTGGCGACTCGTTTCGCGGCTCGTTTCGCGTCCTTGAGCCCACTGAAGTAGATAGGCGGATGTGGTTGCTGGAGGGGTTTTGCTCCGAAACCGCTGGGCCCGAAGTCAGCGAATTCACCGTGGTACTCGAAGACGTCGTTGGTCCAGATACCCTGCATGATCTCGATGGTCTCGCGCAGGTGTTGGTGGCGGCGCGGGAAGATGTGTGAGGCGCTCGCGGCCGCGAACTCCTCTGGCATCCATCCTGAGCCCACGGCCACATTGAGCCGGCCATTGCTGAGGTGATCAATGGTGGCGAGTTCCGCGGCGAGCACGCCCGGGGACCGGTACGGCGTGTCGATGATGCTCATACCGATGCGGACCTTGCTGGTCTTGGCGGCGAGCCAGGGGATGAGCGGAAAGCCCTGAAGGAACTCACCCCGCGAGGACACGGGCAGCTGCTTGGGCAACTCATGCATCATGCCGAACGCGAACTCCATCTCAGCCCTGTCGGAGGACTCCGGAACGATGATGCGGTCAAGCGTCCACACTGATTCGAAGTCGAGATCCTCGGCCAGCTGGGTGAGGTCCTCGAGCTCGGTGACCGTGACCTTTTCGCGAAAGTTGGGAAGGTAGAGAGCTAGTTCCATCGTCGTAGACCTCGTTACTTTGTTGTGGTGTCGATCATTTCGCGGTAAAAGTGGAGCGGATGTCGGTCTTGAGGATTTTTCCGACGGTCGAGCGGGGCAGGTCAGTCCAGACTTCGATCTGCTTGGGAGCCTTGACGCTGCCGATGCGGGCTTTCACAAACGAGATGAGGTCGTCGGCGTCGAACTCGACGCCGGGCCGCAGCGAGACGATCGCCGTAACCCTCTCGCCCCACTTCTCGTCGGGCAATCCGATGACGGCGCAGTCCCGAACCGCAGAGTGGGCCATCAGGGCCTGTTCGACCTCTGCGGAGTAGACGTTGAAGCCACCGGTGATGATCATGTCTTTCGCGCGGTCGACGATGTAGAGGAACCCGTCATCGTCGAGATAGCCGATGTCGCCCGTGTGATGCCAGCCGTAGGTCGAGGCCTCCGCGGTCGCCTCTGGGTTGCGGTAGTAGCCCGCCATCACCAGGGACCCACGGACACAAACCTCGCCGCGAGCCCCGGTGGGGACCGCCATCCCGTCTTCGTCGAGAATCGCCACAGTAACCAACGGCGATGGTCGGCCTGCCGACGACAATCGGTCGATGTCGACCGTTCCGTCTGTCCGACGGTGCTCAGCCGGAGACAGCGTGGAGATCATCATCGGCGCCTCGGACTGTCCGAACAGCTGGGCCATAGGTCCGATACGTTCGAGGGCCTCGGTGAGGCGAGTGGTCGAGATGGGGGCGGCCCCGTACCAAAAGCACTGCAGCGACGATAGATCGGTGGAGTCGAGTGATTCGTGATCCAAGGTCATGTAGATCAACGTAGGCGGCAGAAAGGTGTGTGTGATCTGGTGCCGCTCGATCAGTTCGAGAAAGTCTCCGACATCGGGATGATCCATCACGACGACCTCGCCGCCCAGCGCGAGAATGGGAAAACAAAGCACGCCAGCAGCATGAGTGAGCGGCGCGAGCGCAAGGTACCGTGGTCGACCCTCGAACGGATAGCGCATCAGCACAATCGCTGTCATCGTCTCCAGGTTGCGGCCGGTGAGCATCACGCCCTTGGGACGGCCGGTGGTACCGCCGGTACCGACGAGCGCAACGAGATCATCAGGGGCACTGTCATTGTCGACTGGCGGTCCCGCCTCGGCCTCGGCCAGCCAGGAGTCGAAGCCGATGGCCCTGTCATCGCTGTCGCCCAGCCTCACGAGGTTCGACAGCTTCGGTAGTTGCGGCGCGATCTCGGAGACCAGCGCGTCGAACGCAGGTTGGTAGATCAAAGTGGAGCAATCGAACAGGTCGAGCAACTCGGCGTTCTCACCGCCAGCATTGCGCGGATTGATCGGGCACCAGACTGCGCCCGCGCGCGAGATGCCGAAGACGCACGCAAATGATGTCGGGTGGTTGGCCGACAGGATGCCAACCTTGTCACCCGGCCGCACCCCGGAACTCTTGAGCGCCTTGGCAACCGAATGCGAGAGGGTCACGACGTCCCCGTAGGTGAGCGATACTCCGTTGAACGTCAGACACGGAGCTTCCGCGCCCAGCGACGCACCTTTGTCGAGATAGAAGGTCAACGACACTGTTGTTCTCCGCTTCGTCATGTGGTGCAAATGAGTCTCCCGTCAATCTATGGCAAGTGTCAAGATTTTTCCGGACACTTGTCAAGATTCGTGCATGCGAGTTTTAGCCGAACCCGCGGCGTGCCTGCCCGATCTCAGAGATTCACAGAACGCTTCCGCATCGCCCGCAATCGAAATCGGCGCCATAGCGCCGCGAAAAGCCCTACCGTGATCGTCAAGGACAGGTCATCGCCGCCGGGCGGCGGCATTCGGTAGGCGTGAGGGCAGACAGCGCGGTCGTGTCCGCCGGTAGCCTGAATGTGCCCGAAACCCATCTTGGGCAGTGGATTTCAATCGAAGCGGTAGCAGTCGGGAACGTGCACGCGGCATCCAATACGGGACGCGCGCACACTGTCGGGCTGCATGCCGACGGTACCGTCACCGCCGCCGGTTGGAACGCCGACGGCCAGTGCGAGGTCGGCGATTGGACAAGCGTTGTGCAGATCGCGGCGGGATGGCGCCGAACGGTCGCTATCTTTGCCGACGGATCAGTTTGCGCACGCGGGCGTCGACTCGAGGGGGCCTGCGACGTCGAGGGGTGGCGAGAGGTCATTTCCGTGACTGCAGGGGACTGGCACACCGTCGGCGTTCATGCGGACGGCACTGTGACAGCGGTAGGCAACACGAGTAGAGGACAGTGCGCAGTCGGCGGCTGGCGGGACGTGACGGCCGCCGCGGCCGGTTATCTGCATACCGCTGCGGTGACCGGTCAGGGCCAGGTTTTGGCTACCGGTAATCGTGACGCAGGAATCGCTGAGATGCGTGCGTGGCGAAACATGGTTGCCATCTCAGCACGCAGCTATCACACAGTGGGCCTCGAGTTCGGAGGACGAGTTCGCGCTGCAGGCAACAACGCTCGAGGTCAGTGTGACGTTGACACCTGGCGAGATGTTGTGGCAATCGCTGCGGGCTCTACACATACACTCGGGCTGCGCGCCGATGGCTACGTTCTCGGAGCCGGAAACAACGACGACACCTAGCCGCCACCACACCTTATCGTCACACGTGACGAAAGGGCTTTCCACCGGGACCGCAAGCGCCCACCAGGAGTCGGGGTGGGTAGACCTTTGTGCCAGTTGACGGGTCGACGTGGAGTTCATTGACTCGCCGCGATTGGGGAGCCGCCGGCAAACGGCAGCGAGTTGCAATCAGCGCGTGCAGTCAGCGCTCCGTAGGAGTGGCCACATTGATTCCGACCATCGCCGATCCGGGCAAGTCAGGTCAGTCACCCTGGGTGGTTTCGTCACATGTGACGATTCGTCGGGTAATCACCTTGCCGCACTGCGTGTTTGAAGTCCACCGAGAGTCGAGCTTCACCAAGCGGTCGTTCCCGGCGCAGCTGTAGCCGGCCATGATGCGTCGGCCACGCGGGAATGCCACAAGGCGTGGCACACCGACAGCTCCATACCTCGACCTGCCGACTGCCGCGCAGTTCATGACGACGGCAGTCCCGGCACGTTCAGATGCGTTCTGGAGCAATGTTCACCTCAAATCGAAAATCCCCAAGGTTGAGGTCTTCCTCCTTCAACGCCGATAAGAAACATTATGTCAAGTAGAGTTGGCATTATTGCATCTGATGCACGATTCCCTACGGATCACTTGCGGATGGTCGTCCTCACTTGAGCCTGCTGAGCAGCGCGGCGTCTCGAGTGATTATCGCGTCACAACCCTGCGTCGAGCGCTGGACTCAACACTGAAGCAAGCCCTCAACACCGGCGACCCGACCGAACAGCAGGGCGCTCAACACCAGTCTGAGGAGTTCTGACATGCGCCGCACCGTGGACTACACCTGGAGACTGAGTGAACTCATGGCCGCCGCAGGAATGCACAACAGCACCGATCTAGTGCCGCACCTGCGTGAGCGGGGCATTGATCTGTCCGCTTCTCAGGTCTACCGCCTCGTGGCCCAAAAACCCGAACGTGTGTCGTTGACCCTGATCGCGGCAGTCTGCGACATCTTCACCTGTACGCCTGCAGATCTCGTCACCGTGACTGCCACCGATCAACGACGAAAGAAGACCGCCTCCGCCGAAGAGAACGTCCTCGACCTCAACCGCTCAGCTCGGCCCCGGCGAGCCCGCGTCACCCGAATCGATGACTGACCCGCGACCGCCCCGCACCACCCGGCGTGGACGTCCACGACGCGCCAGCGGCGACTACATCTGCGGCCGGTGCCAACGCCCAATGGGCAAACCCAGAGTCCGGTGGGTGGGCGAAGCGCTATGCAACAGTTGCTATTACACCGCGATGCGCACCCACGGACAGTGCCCGAGCTGCGGGCACGAGGGCGTCCTTCCCGGTCGCCGCAAGGCCGGCGACGATCGCCCCGTGTGCCTGCCCTGCGCGGGCGTTAACGACGCTGTCGTGCGCTGCAGATGCTGCGCACAGGAAGGCGAAATGTATCGGCGGGGTCTGTGCGCAAGGTGCGCCCTGCGCCACGATCTGCAATACCTGGCCGGCCCACGCGCAAGTGCCACCGAATGCGCGTCACTGATCGGGGCCTTGTGCGCGGTCGATCGGCCCGAGAGCATCCTCACGTGGAAACGATCTCCCGCCGTGCATGCACTCCTAGCTGGCCTACTGGGCGGCACTATCGCTTTCACCCATCAGGCGCTCGATAACGTCGAGCACACTCGTGCTGCCGAACACCTGCGCAGCATCTTGATCGAGCACGGCCTGCTCCCCCGCCGTGATCAGTACCTGGCTGGCTTCGAGCGGTGGATCGATGCGAAACTGACCACCGTCGACAGCGCAGACTCACGCAGCGACCTCGAGCGGTTCACGCGGTGGCACCACCTACGCCGGATCCGCACCATGGCAGCAGCAGGAAAAGCCACCAACGGACCCGTCCGTTCAGCGAAACAAGAGATCACCGAGACCGCCAAGTTCCTCAACTGGCTCCACGCCGAGCACCACCGGACTGCGATCACGTGCAATCAGCATGACGTCGATGAGTACCTCGCCGCCGGGCCCACCACTCGCCACCACATCCGCACGTTCTTCATCTGGGCACGCCAGAGCAAACTGAACGAGTCCATCGTCATCGGCCACCGGCAGGCCACAACAACACCGGTACTGCATCAAGACGACAGGATCGCCTGGATCCGCGCCCTGATCACCGGGCCCATCGACACCTTGCAGTACCGCGTTGCCGGCTTACTGCTGCTTCTCTACGCACAACCAGTCAGCAAATTGTCACACTCACCATCGATGACCTCGTCCTCGCGCCGACCGACATGCGCCTTCGGCTCGGAGCCGAACCGGTACCAGTGCCCACACCGTTCGCAGTACTGATCTACGAACTCCTCGAGAGTCGCTCAAACCTGCGGACCACCACGACCACCTCGGCGTGGCTCTTCCCCGGATACCGCGCTGGGCAGCACATCGACGCCCAAACCTGTATGCAGCGACTGCGCAGACTCGGCATCGACCTGCGCGGATCAAGGAACGGGACACTACGCGAACTCGTTCGCGAAGTTCCACCACCAATCCTTGCCGACATGCTCGGCTACAGCGCTCAAGTCACCCAGCTGCACTCCGAACTCGCGGGAAACACTTACGCGCGGTACGTATCGACTGCTCGGCGCGCAACGCCGGATCGGGGCCAAGCACGCAGCGCAAAGCCCAGCATTCCAACCTAAAGCCGGAATGTGTTGGTCGCCCGGTGTGCGACCATCACCAGATGGGTCAGCGCTGGTACGAAAACAACAAGATTGAACGCTGGTTGAGTTTCATTGTCCTGGTGGGGCTCATCGGGGTCATCGGTCCAGCGATCATTAATTCAGTGGTCGCTGATGGGTCAACCTGGAACTGGGTCAAACTCCTCATCTGGGTACTCGCTGTCATCAGCTTCGCCCACACAACAGTCAGGGCATGGCGGCCTCGGCACACCGGCCAGGTCGTTCCACCACCCCCACCTGAGGTTGCCGCGGCCGATGCCCAGCGCATCGTCGCCGGCGAACCCAGCCGCGTCGGCGCAGTCAAAGCGCTCCGCCAACAGCACCCCGGCCTCAACCTCAAGGACGCCGCCGCCCTCGTCGACACGGCTCGTACGACCCCTTAAACCACTGGCTCGAGGTCTGATCCAATCGGATCCCGATCAAACAGTGCGAACGCACCGAATATCAACGCGCTCAATATCCTTCTCGCGATGTCGCCAGAATTGTTAGGACACACGCGCGCGGTTCACCGCCGTGCCCGGCGGCGGGATCGGCGACGGTTTGCCACTAATCGCCAACCGCTGCTGAGCGCCAGCGCGGCCCCTACGTACCCGATAAGTGTTGGTGAGAAAATCTCGGGCTCACCTGCGTGAGTTATGCCCCAGTACAGACCGAACGCGACGCCACCGACGCCGATCACTACCGCCGCTACGTGAGCTGAGTTGATATACGTGCGGGTGGTTTGCATGGCTCCAGACTCGCACGCCACCGGCCATACGTAACAGAGTAAGAACCCCTAGAAGCAACTTTGACATCGGCCAAAAGAGAGTAGGTATTGTTCCGTCGGATGCACGATTCCTACGGCTCGGAGTATTGCTTCTCGGAGACGGAGACGGAGACGGAGACCGGTACAACGGTGAGGCTTCCCATCAGGGCCCGTTGTGAGGCAGCCTCGCAAGTTGTGACGTGATTCACAACGTTGAGTAGTCACGCGGCGTCCTATGCCCGGTGTCTTGTGGTCGAAACGAGAAATGAAAGGACCGCATATGAGTCGCGCCGTCGTCATGGGCGTCGGGCACCTTCGCGCGATGGCCGCCTATCGGACCCGCGCTGCAGCGCTTCCTGGCTCGCGAGCCGTGGTTTTCGTTCCGACGCCGGTCGTCGTGGAACTGTTCCGCCTGCAACAGCACGTGGCTGCGGTCGACGATTCACCGGACCGTGCCGAAGCGTTGCTCCGAGAGGCCAGCCCGTGAGCCACGACGACGCGTTCGTGGAGTACCGCTCGCTGCTCTTCACGATCGCGTACGAGATCCTCGGTTCCGCAACCGATGCTGAGGATGTTCTGCAGGAGAGCTACATTCGCTGGTCTCGTGTGGAGCTTTCCTCGGTCGAGCATCCACGGCGCTACTTGGCCCAGATCGTGACAAGGCAGGCCCTCAATCGACTGCGCACGGCCAAGAGGCGACGCGAGACGTACGTAGGGAACTGGCTGCCGGAACCGATCCTGACTCATACGGACGTTGGTGCCGATTCCGTACTGGCCGAGGCGTTGTCGATGGCCATGCTCGTCGTTCTCGAATCTCTGACTCCGGACCAGCGTGCGGTGTTCGTGTTGGGTGAGGTGTTCGGGTTCCGGTCTGCCGAGATCGCCACTATGACCGGAAGAAGTGATGCCGCGGTGCGTCAGATGGCGCGTAGGGCGCGCGATCGTGTGCGTGATCGGCGTCCTCGGTTCGACCCCGACGTCAGCGAGGCCGACGATCTGGTGGCTCGCTTCCTGCGTGCCTCCCGGGACGGGGACCTGCAGAAGCTGATGGACACCCTCGCACCAGATGTGGTGCAGATGTCTGATGGCGGCGGCAAGGTGACCGCGGCTCGGCGCCCCATCTACGGCAGCGAAGCCGTCGCGCGCTTTACTATCGGTGTGGCACGAACAGCGGGCCTTGGCCTTCGGGTCGAGTTCGTTCGGTGCAACGCGATGCCCGCGGTCTTGTTCTGGATCGACGAGGTGTTTGAGTACGCGACGCTCTTCGACATCGCCGACGATCGCGTCCGCGGCATCTACGCGATCCGCAACCCCGACAAACTCCACGCCCTCACGCATCCGATGCGTGTCCGCCGATGAAAGCAGGAACTAGATGACGTCGTTGCTCGTGTGCGCCTCTGTATCCCATGGGAATACCAGAAGAGTGGCCGAAGAGATGGCCGGCGTCCTCAACGCGGCTATTGTTCGACCCGGGGAGATCAGACCGACAGACCTCGCCGGCCACGACCTCGTCGGCTTCGGATCGGGCATCTACAATATGGCTTTCCATCCGCACCTGCGCGAACTCGTCCAGTCGGTACCCGGTGGGCAGAGTGGCCGAGCGTTCGTGTTCAGCACCAGCGGGCTGCCTGAACCAGGTTTCCGCCGGTACACCCGCAGGTTCGAGTTATCGCTACAGCAGAAGGGCTACGACACCGTCGGCAGCTTCTCCTGCCGCGCCTTCGACACCTGGTGGCCGTTCAAGGCGTTCGGCGGTATCCGAAAAGGTCGACCGAACGCTGACGACCTGCAGGCGGCCCGCGACTTCGCGAAGAACCTTCGCCTGACCGATTGACCAAGCCAGGTAGTGGCGGAGATTTCGGAGGACGAGTTCATGGTCCGGAAGCAACGAATCGTGAGCGGCCTGCGCCCGCTGGCGTGACCCCCTCCAGTCAGGGATCGCTCAGCGCCGACTGGGTAGGCGGTGCGCCGCAACAACGCCAAGAGTGTGGCCCTCGGGTACCCACCACCCTACGACGACCCATCGCGAACCTAGTGTGCCACAAGTACAATGACAATCACACAATGTTAAGTAAACTTGACGGGGCACGCGACACAGAGGCCTTCGGTCACTCCGAGGCAGCAATTTGAACACAGCAGAGATGAGCCTGAGATAGGCAGTGCTGCAGCGAGTTGACCTGCAGCCGGTATCGCCGCACCGATGGGCTTGCCTTCAATCCATCCAGCGACGGGGCGGGGACTTGGCAGGCGGATTAGTTCACATCCGAACAATGCTGGTTGCCGGTAGAGTCGGCGCCTGACGCTGATCGCCGGCGATCACTTTCGCTACTGCACCGCGCCACTGCCGCAGTGGAGTTCGACACCCTCGCCCCCCATCAGGTGTTGTCAATATTGCTGGCGCGCAACAAGTATGGGTCGGCAAGAACTACGGCGGACGCACGGTCGTGATGTGGGTCGACCTAACAAGCGTCCACGTCATCCTCGACGACGCCGTGGTGAAGACCGTGCTCTCAAAGCTAACCACCACCGATCTCGAACGCCTTACTCGCCGCGGCACCAGACCCGGCCGCACAAGCCCCGCAACCGACGCGGTCGACCCGTCGGCCACCAGCACCCGCCCCCGCGCGATCGAGATCGATCGCACCGCCAACCGCGACGGAATCGTCATCGTCTGCGGACACGAACTGGCCATCGGCGTCCCTGCAGCGGGCGCACGGATCACCCTGCGCGTCGACGGTGAACTGATGACCCCAAACCGTGCAACGCCGAGTACCCAAAAGCGGCCAGATCATGGTCGCCGGTCAACGACTCCGGGTCAGCCCCGCACACGCCGGGACGATCGTGACCGTCGTCGTAGAAGATCACCATCTCCGCGTCCTCGACGGAACCAGCGAACTATCCCTTCATGCCCGCACATCTACCAAGCCGGTAAGAAACTTCAATGCCCATAGGCCCCACCGCAGGTAGCCATCTCCCGGATACGAACCGTCACCCATGTCCAGAGACCACACATGTCACTCGCAGGACAGACCTACGCACACTACGTATCAACCCCGCGATCGGACTAACGCGCCGACGTTGGCGATCACCGTGCGGAGGCAACCCCGCGCGTCGATGCAATGTCCTGGATCGGCGCCCAGGCTACTCAGTTGGTTTGCGCTTTACATTGATCGACAACACCACCAGCACCAGTGCCAGCAGCCGAATCAGTCGGGTGGTCCGGGAGTGTTTCTTAAACGGTGTTTCGGCCCGACACGCTGGGTGAATGCCCGGCGAGAAAGGTGCCGTGATGACGACACTGGATGATGTGACGAAGAAGAAATCGACACCACCGTCGGCCGAGGAGGCGGCGGCAGCGGAGCTCGTGCGCTTGGCGAAAGAGCAGGGCCTGTCGCTGACGGGCCCGGATGGGCTGCTCAAGCAGTTCACCAAGACGGTCCTGGAAACGGCATTGAACGAGGAGATGACCGAGCATCTCGGGCACGACAAGAACCAGGCCAACCCGGATCGGGCATCAACAAATATCCGCAACGGCACTCGGTCGAAGACGGTGCTGACCGAGTCGACCGGGCAGGTCCCGATCGAAGTCCCCCGAGACCGCGAAGGTACGTTCGAACCGCAGATCGTCAAGAAGCGGCAGCGTCGGCTCAACGGCGTTGATGAGATCGTTTTATCGTTGTACGCCAGAGGGTTAACGACTGGGGAGATCAGCGCGCACTTCGCTGAAATCTACGGTGCATCGGTCTCGAAGGAGACGATTTCTCGGATCACCGACAAGGTGATCGAGGAGATGCAGGATTGGTCTGCACGTCCGCTCGATGAGGTGTTACGCGGCGATCTTCATCGATGCCATCGTGGTCAAGATCCGCGACGGGCAGGTCGCGAACAGGCCGATCTACGCGGCCATCGGGGTGAGCCTGGACGGGCGCCGCGACGTGCTTGGTTTGTGGGCCGGCACGGGCGGTGAGGGTGCCAAGTTCTGGATGAGCGTGCTCACTGACATCCGCAATCGTGGCACCAGAGACGTGTTCTTCCTCGTCTGCGACGGTCTCAAGGGCCTGCCGGAGGTTGTCGAGCATGTGTGGCCGGCCACCACCGTCCAAACCTGTGTCGTGCATCTGATCCGCAACACTTTTCGGCTCTCGGCTCGACAGCACTGGGACGCACTCAAGCGCGATGTCAAACCGATCTACACCGCGCCGAGCGAGCCTGCGGCCAGAGCTGCTTTCGACGAACTGGCCGAACACTGGGGCAAACGGTACCCGGCGATCATCCGGCTGTGGGACAACGCTTGGGAGGAGTTCATCCCCTTCCTTGACTACGACACGGAGATACGTCGAGTCATATGCTCTACCAATGCAATTGAGTCGCTCAACGCGCGCTACCGGCGGGCCGTGAAAGCCCGCGGCCATTTCCCCAGCGAGCAGGCCGCGCTCAAATGTTTGTACCTGGTGACCCGTTCGCTGGACCCGACCGGCAAAGGTCAGGCACGATGGATCACACGGTGGAAACCCGCTCTCAA
>NZ_MJEJ02000044.1 GCF_002095435.2 Williamsia sp. 1138 | reverse complement strand
GGGCCGTGCTCGGCGATGGCGGTGGTGAACATGTCGATCGCGGCGGGCTTGTTTTCGGTGTACTCGATGCGCCAGCAGACCGGGTGGCGGGAGAACACGTCGATCGCGAGGTAGAGCTTGTAGCGGTCGTCGTTGGTCGGGCCGTGCAGGTCGGTGATGTCCCAGGACCACAACTGACCCGGGCCGCTGGCATGAATGATTGGTTTGGATCGACTGTGGTTGCCGGGGCTGCTGTGGTGGCCGCGGCGGCGGTCACCGACCGTGCCGTAGCGCGCAGCGATCCGGTAGAACGTGCGTGGTGAGCAACCGATCTCACGCTTGTCGAAAGCGCGCCAATATGTTTGCTGCACAGACAGATCCGCGTATTCTTCACGGTTCAATATCTCGACAATGACCTCTTCTTCGGTGGCGGTCAGCGCAGCCGGCTGGAACCGCTGCGTGTGCGGCACCGGATCCTGGACCGGCTTGTAATGACGGTAACCGCGCTCGATCCGGTAGTAGGTCGAGCGAGCCAGACCGGTCAATGCGCATGCGGCTTTGACCCCGATCCAGGTGTGAGTGGCCAAGGCGGTGACCAACTCGGTCAGGAAAGATGATGTCGCTTGAGCCAGGCCTGGTACTGCTCGGCGCTCATCAACGCCGGTGGGATCTGCGGACCCTCGTCCTCGGTCGAGCTCTTGGTGATCCCGTCCAAGAGCTCGAAGGCTTTTCCCATGATCTCCAACGCCGCCTCGGACTGGGCGTTCTTCTTCTCCAACCGGGCGACTTTGGCGCGCAACCGGGCCAGCTCAGCGCGGTCTTGGCTGTCCATGCGGTCCCTCGTTTTGTCGGCGGCAGCGACCATCGAGTCACTGAACGCACCAGACTCGCGGGCCTCTAACCACTCTCGCACGGTCGCCCGAGTCAGGTTGTACTCACGCATCAACCGAGTCTTGGCGCCGCGTTGCACCGCCAGGTCCCAGCGCTGCAAAAACGCAACCCGGAACGCGATCGGGAACGACCGCCGCCCCTTCGCTGACCGTCCAATCGGGATATCGATCGGGGTATCCAACAAATCCATGTCACACTCCATCCCCACCACCCCTACCACACCTTGTGTCTTACGACCAGGATGGCAGAGAGGGTTGAACGGGTGTTTTTGACGTGAACGGGTGTTTCTGTGGCTCTGTAAATCAGCGTCGACGAGCGGTGCGCTGAATGTTGCGCATCTTCGCGCCCGCAGGCATCGGGCCCTTCGGCATTCCGGCACCGGGTCCCTTGCCGCCGAGGGCCGCGAGCCGGGACTCGAGGCTGTCGATACGCGCCTTGTTGATGTTGTTCGGCAACTTGCTCAGGTGCCGTTCGAGCTTCTTGAGGGGTACCTGTCCCTCGTCGTTCCCGACGATGACGTCGTAGATCGGGGTGTCGCCGACAACGCGGGCAATCTTCTTCTTTTCCTGCGCCAGCAGGGTCTTGACCCGGTGTGGGGATCCTTCGCCGACGAGGATCACCCCGGGCTTGCCGATCACGCGGTGCACCGCATCGAGATGGGTGGTGCCGGAGACGGCCTGCTTCACCCGCCACTGACCGCGCATGTTGTCCAACGCCCAGGCGGCGGCGCCGGCCTGACCATCGGCCTTCGTGAACACCGTCTTCTGCACCCGGCGACCAAAGATGATGAACGCGATCAGCACACCCAGGACGATGCCGAGCGGGAGCACGAACACCAGGGAGCCGGTCAACAGACCGATCAGCACCGCGAGCCCGGTGAGCAGGAGGATCGATCCGATCATCAACGGCAGAAGCAGCTTGTCTTCTTTGCGCTGCATCTGGAACGCCTGCCACAGCTGTTTGCGGCGGGCGCGCGACGCTTCTTTACGAGCAGCTTTCGCAGCCGCCTTTGCCTCTTTGCTCGCCTTTGCCTTCGCCATGTGTCCAGGATACTGGCCGACCTCAAGACCCTGGCAGGCCGTGCCAGGTTGAGTCAGAGACCGACCCGTGGTTTCCGGGGTGTGCTCAGCGAGCCAGGCGAGCCATCAGCGACGACGCCTCCTGAGAAGCGTCACCGCCGTCGGTCAGATGCGACATCGACTCGGGGAGTTCACGCCCATGGTGTGCCATCGCCTGTGCGTACAGGCGCCCGGCCCGGTACGACGATCGCACCAGTGGACCGGCCATGACGCCGGCGAATCCGAGATCTTCGGCGAACTTCGAATGCTCGACGAACTCCTCGGGCTTGACCCAGCGGTCGACGGGATGGTGCCGCGGCGACGGACGCAGGTACTGCGTGATGGTCAGGATGTCGCAGCCGGCCTTGTGCAGGTCGGTCATGGCCTCGCGCACCTCGTCCGGGGTCTCGCCCATGCCGAGGATGAGGTTCGACTTGGTGACGAGTCCGTAATCGCGGGCGGCGGTGATGACGTCGAGGCTGCGCTGATACCGAAATGCGGGGCGAATCCGCTTGAAGATGCGCGGCACGGTCTCGACGTTGTGGGCCAGCACCTCTGGCCTGGACGCGAACACCTCCGCGAGCTGTGCCGGGTCGGCGTTGAAGTCGGGGATCAGCAACTCGACACCGGTGGTCGGGTTGAGTTCCTTGATGTAGCGGACCGTTTCTGCGTAGAGCCAGGCACCGCCGTCAGCCAGGTCGTCGCGAGCGACGCCGGTGACGGTCGAGTAGCGCAGGCCCATGGTCACGACACTCTCGGCGACCCGCCGCGGCTCATCGCGGTCGAGGTCCTCGGGCTTTCCCGTGTCGATCTGGCAGAAGTCGCACCGCCGGGTGCACTGCTCGCCACCGATGAGGAAGGTGGCCTCGCGGTCTTCCCAGCACTCATAGATGTTCGGGCAACCGGCCTCTTCACACACCGTGTGCAGGCCTTCGCTCTTGACGAGGGCCTTCAGCTCGGTGAACTCCGGACCCATCGTCGCGCGCGTCTTGATCCACGACGGCTTGCGCTCGATCGGCGTCTCCGCGTTGCGGGCCTCGAGCCGGAGCAGTTTGCGTCCGTTGGGGCCGACTGACCCCGGGGCGCTGGACTGAGTGGGTTTGTCTTGCTGAACGGTCACTGGATCAACCCTACGCCCGTACCACCGGCCGCGACGATCTGCGGCGTTTCGACCGGAGGTGGTCGATGTTCCGTGACTTCAAGTGTGCCGTCGAGCGCGTCCGAGATGGCCGCACCGAGCAGCGGGCGTACGTCCGCGACCGTGACCGATCGGCCCAGTTCGTCTGTGAGAGAACCGGCCCCGGCATCAGGGATGCCGCACGGAATGATCGAGGAGAAGGCGCTCAGGTCCGGATCGCAGTTCACCGCGATGCCGTGCAAAGCGATGGCCCTGGCGACCCGGATGCCGATCGCGCCGATTTTCCGGTCCTGTCTCACCCCGTCTCCCAGCACCCAGACGCCGGACCGGCCGTCTACGCGGTAGGTGTCCAGACCCAGCTGATGGGTCACCGTGATCATGGCCTCCTCGAGGCGACGGACGTAGTCGACCACATCCACCGGGTGGGCCAGCGCGACGATCGGGTAGGCGACCAGCTGTCCCGGTCCATGCCAGGTGAGTTTGCCGCCGCGATCGACATCAATCACGGGAGAGCCGTCCTTGGGACGGTCGGCATCCTCGGTCCGGCGGCCTGCGGTGTACACCGCAGGATGTTCGAGCAGTAGGAGCACGTCGTGGTCGAGAACACCGTCTGCGCGCTCTGTGGCCAGACGATGCTGCAGGTCGAAGGTCTCCTGGTAGTCGACCATGCCGAGCCAGCGGATCTCGAGCGGCTGGGAGGACAGGCGAGCGCTACTCATCACGCCTCCTTGCCGACGGCATGAGCCAGGGCTGAGTCGAGGGTCGGATGCCGGAACTCGAATCCACTGTCGTTCAACACACCGGGTACAACGTTCTGACCCTGCAATAACATTTCATCGGCCATCTCACCGGCGGTCTTCGACAAGACGATGGCCGGTACGGGCCAGGGGGCCGGACGGTGCACGGCTCGGCCCAGCGCTTTGGTGAACTCGGCATTGGTCACCGACGCAGGCCCGCACATGTTGACCGGGCCGGTGATCGGATGATCCATGACGAACTCGAGCACCCTCACCGCATCGGGCAGGCTGATCCAGGGCAGGTACTGACGACCACTACCCAACCGCCCACCCAGCCCGACCTTGAACAGCGGGCGCAGTTTGCCGAGAATCCCGCCCGTCTGCGACAGCACCGGTGCGGTGCGGATGAGCGCCACCCTCGTCGCGCTCGGTGCGCCACTGAGCGCCGCGGCTTCCCAGTCGATGGTCAGGTCCGCGAGGAATCCGGTGCCCGCAGCATCTGCCTCGGTGACCGGGGACGAGCCGGTGTCGCCGTAGTAACCGGTCGCGCTGGAACTGATGAACGTCGGGACCGCCGCGATCCGGACGGCCTCTGCGAGAACCTGGGTGGGGATGATCCGGCTGTCTCGCAACTGCTGTTTGACGTGCCCGGACCATCGGCGATCGCCGATCCCGCGCCCGCAGAGATTGACGACGACGTCGACGCCGGACAGAGCCGCGGGATCGATGCCGAAAGATTCCGGCTCCCAGTGGACCTCGTTCTCTGAGGTCGTGGGCCTGCGAACCAGTCGCAGCACCTGATGGCCGGCCCCGGTGAGACTGTCCACCAGGGCCGTGCCGATCAGGCCAGATGATCCCGCGACGGCGATCCGCATGGGCTATAGGCCCAGGTCCGCCTCAAACGCCGCCTCTTCCAGACGGTGCTTCACAGTGGTCAGGAACCGTCCCGCGTCGGCGCCGTCGATCAGTCGGTGATCGTAGGTCAGCGGCAGGAACGACATCGACCGCACCGCGATCGATTCGGACCCGTCAGCACCGGTGAGTACGACCGGGCGCTTGACGATCGCACCCGTGCCCAGCATCGCCGCCTGCGGCGGGACCAGGATCGGGGTGTCGAACAACGCGCCCTGACTGCCGATGTTGGTGATCGTGAAGGTGCCACCGGTCAGATCGTCGAGCTTGAGCTTGTTGCTGCGTGCCCGGCTCGCGATGTCGGCAATCGCCCGCGCCAGTCCGGCGATCGACAGATCGTCGGCGTTGTGGATCACGGGGGAGAGCAAACCCTGCTCGGTGTCGACCGCGATACCGAGATGCACCTTGGAGTAGTAGGTGATCTCCTTGGCCTGCTCGTCGATCGACGCGTTGACGTTGGGATGCGCCTTCAGAGCTTCGACCACAGCCTTCGCGATGAACGGGAGGAACGTCAGGTTGACACCCTCGCTCGTCTTGAAGCCTTCCTTCGCCGCCTTGCGTAGGGTCACGATCTTGGTCATGTCGACCTCGAACACCTGCGTGAGCTGCGCGCTCTCCTGCAGCGACTCGCGAGTCTTCTTGGCCGTGATCTGCCGGATGCGATTGATCTTCTGCGTCGTGCCGACCAGCTGTGCCAGCTCGGGGCTGGGCGCCGCGGGTGCGGATTTCTTCTCTGGCGCAGTCGATTCCGACTTCGACGGAGCGGTCTCGGCGGGAGCCTTTGCGGCCTCGGCTGCAGCCAGCACATCCTGCTTACGGATACGTCCGCCCACCCCGGTGCCCTTGACCGAGCTCAGGTCGACGTCGTTCTCGGCGGCCAGCTTGCGCACCAACGGCGTCACGTAGGGGCTCGAGCCGCTGTCGTCCGACTTGGCAGCAGGTGCCGGCTCTTCCTTCGGCTCAGGCTTCTGTGGTTCGGACTTCTTGTCGGGCTCCGGCGTCTCGACCGGTGACAGCTCTTCCTTGGCCTCGGGCTCGGGCTCCGGCTCTGGATCTGGCTCTGGCTCGGGTTCCGGCTGCGCTTCGTCTTTGGTCTCTTCCGGTTCCGACGGTTCGACTGTCGGGGTCGCATCGGCGGAGCCGACCACGGCCAGCCGTCCACCGACCTCGACGACGTCGTCTTCGGCCGCCACGATCTCGAGCAGGGTGCCGGCCACGGGGGACGGGATCTCGGTGTCGACCTTGTCGGTGGACACCTCGAGGAGCGGCTCGTCGGCGTCGACCGAATCGCCGACCTCCTTGAGCCAGCGGGTCACGGTGCCCTCGGTGACCGACTCGCCGAGTTCGGGCATGGTGACGTCGGTGCCATCACCTGAACCGGATGACGACGGCTTCTTCGGCTCCGGCTCGGCGGCGGGCTCCGGTTCGGCTTCTGGCTCCGCTTCCGGCTCGGCCTGCGCCTCGTCCTCGGCGGGGGCCTCGTCGGAACTGCCCGTGTCGTCGGAATCATCGGCGGACTCGCCGGCCTCACCGATCTGGGCCAGCTCACCCCCGACCTCTACGACGTCGTCTTCCTGCGCGACGATCTTGGTGAGCACGCCCGAGGTGGGAGCCGGGATTTCGGTGTCGACCTTGTCGGTCGACACCTCCAACAACGGCTCATCGGCCTCGACCGTGTCACCCTCCTGCTTGAGCCACCTGGTGACTGTGCCCTCGGTGACGCTTTCACCCAGGGCGGGCATTTGGACGGAGAAGGCCATCGTTGTCGACTCCTCGATTTCGAGATCCGGTGTGCGGTCTGAGGTCTGGGCCGGGTCGCCGGTATTGGTGACCCGGAGTGGGGGGTGGGGCGCGCCCGGTAGGGCAAACCGCCGGTTCAAACCCTACCTTCCGAGCTAGCCTTCGGCAGCGATCTCCTCCAGCAAGGCGTAGATGGTTCTGACCGGGACGCCGGTGCCACCCTTACCGGTATAGCCCCACGGCCCTCCGGTGTTGAAAGCAGGTCCGGCGATGTCGATGTGTGCCCACTCGACGCCGTCCGCCACGAACTCACGGAGATAGATCCCGGCCGACAACATGCCACCCCAGCGGTGGTTGGTGACGTTGGCCAGATCGGCCACCCGGGAGTCGAGGTCGGGGCGCAGCTCCTCGGGAAACGGCATCGGCCAACCCGATTCGCCCTCGGCCTGAGAAATCGCCGCGACGCGGTCGCGGAACTCGTCGGTGCCCATCACCCCTGGGGTGCGGGTTCCGAGGGCGACCATCTGCGCGCCGGTCAGCGTCGCTGTGTCGATCAGGTAATCGGGGTCGTCCTCGCAGGCACGCACGATGGCGTCGGCGAGGATGAGCCTTCCCTCGGCGTCGGTGTTGATGACCTCCACCGTCTTGCCGCCGTACTGCGTCAGCACGTCACCGGGGCGTTGCGCTGTACTCGACGGCATGTTCTCGGCCATCGGTACCGTCGCGATCACGGTGACCCCGACGCTCAGCTCGGCAGCCAGGATCGCGGTCGCGATGACTGCGGCGGCGCCACCCATGTCCGAGGTCATGTTCTCCATACCGGCCGCGGGCTTGATGGAGATGCCACCGGTGTCGAAGGTGATGCCTTTGCCGACGAGCGCGACGGTCTTCGCCTTACGGCCGCCGCTGTGGGTCAGCCGGACCAGACGCGGCGGGCGCGAGGAACCCTTGCCGACACCGATGATGCCCCCGTATCCACCCTTCTCGAGGGCGGCCTCGTCGAGGATTTCGACCTTGAGCCCGGCTGCCGACCCGAGGGCCTTGGCACGGTTCGCGAACTCCTCGGGAAAGAGGTGGCTCGGTGGGGTGTTGACGAAGTCGCGGGCGATGGCCACCGCGCGGGCGATGGCCTGGGCGCGCTCGAGATCTGCTTTCGTGTCCTTGTCCGCCTCGGGAACCAGCAGGCGGACGGCACCGAGTGGGGCCTTCTCCGGCGGCGTCGAACGGAACTCGTCGAACCGGTAGGCGCCGAGGAAGAAGCCCTCTGCTGCGGCGGTCAGATGGGCGGTCGACAAGGTGGTGACGGCGGCGTTCACCCCCGCCAGGCTGCGCGCTGCGACACCGGCCTGCCGCCGGATGTGCTCCGCGTCATCGAGTTTTGCCGGAGCGCCGAGGCCGACGGCGAGAACAGACGTGACGGCGAGGCCGGCAGGTGCGGGCAGTCGGGTCAGCTCTCCGGCGGACCCCTTCGCACCGACGGCGGCCAACGCTGAGTCCAGGGCCGACCCGATGGCGTCATCGAACAGGCCCTCGCCGATGACCAGGGTCGGTGTCCCGTCACCGTCCGCCTCGTCCGCCGTCGTCAGCCCGATCACCAGGACGTCGTCGTCTTCACCGATGCCGGTGGCCAGCGACAGCTCCGGACCCAGACGACGATTCGCACTCGACTTGCTCACGTTTGTACTCCCACTCGTAGCCGTACTCATGCCTGCCGGTCAGCTTAGTTGGCTGCCCGGCAACGCCGACGGGGGTGCGCGTCCGCCGTCCGGCGCGGCACCGGGCGCGATAGCGTTGCCGTCATGAGTGAAGGCGAATTGCTGGCAGGTCCCATCGAGGCATCGCATCGCGCGCTCGGCGCGAGTTTTGCCGCGTTCGGTGGCTGGAACATGCCCGTCTCGTACGCGGGCACGGTGGCCGAACACACCGCGGTCCGGGAGGCGGTGGGGATCTTCGACGTCAGCCACCTCGGCAAGGCGTCGGTGACAGGCCCGGGCGCCGCCGACTTCGTCAATCGTGCGCTGACCAACGACCTGGGCAAGATCGAGCCCGGCAAAGCGCAATACACAATGTGTACCAACGAGTCCGGAGGCGTCATCGACGACCTGATCGCCTACTGGGTGTCGCCGGACGACGTCTTCCTGGTCCCCAACGCTGCGAACACCGCCGCGGTGGTCGCGGCCCTCGCGGCCGCTGCGCCCCCGGAGATCGAGGTGGTCGACCGGCACCGCGACTTCGGGGTCATCGCCGTGCAGGGGCCCAAGTCGGCGCAGGTGCTGGACAGCCTCGGGCTGCCGACCGAGATGGAGTACATGTCGTTCGTCGATGCCGAACTGGTGGTGGGTGATTCGAGCTACCCGGTCAGGGTGTGCCGCACCGGCTACACCGGCGAACGTGGGTACGAGCTACTCCCGGCCTGGGATGACAGTGCGGCGGTCTTCGATGCGTTGCTGACGGCGGTGACCGCAGCCGGTGGACAACCCGCCGGTCTCGGGGCCCGCGACACCCTGCGCACCGAGATGGGATATCCCCTGCACGGTCATGAACTGTCCGTCGACATCACGCCGGTGCAGGCACGATGCAGCTGGGCGGTCGGCTGGAACAAGCCGGAGTTCTTTGGCCGTGACGCACTGCTGGCGGAGAAGGAAGCGGGTCCCGCTCGGCGACTGTGGGGGCTCCGGGCCCTTGGCCGCGGCGTTCCCCGAGCCGACCTCGATGTTCTTGCCGGGGACGGCGGCGAGCGCATCGGAGTGTGCACATCCGGGACCTTCTCGCCCACTCTGAAGACCGGGATCGCGCTGGCGCTCATCGATACCGCAGCCGGTGTCGCCAAGGGGGACACCGTGGTGGTCGACGTCCGTGGACGCCCGCTCGAATGCGAAATCGTGTTGCCGCCCTTTGTAACAGGAAGCACCAGCTGATCGGCGAAACCCCTCGCGTCGCAGGGCGCCGGAGGACGGGCGTTACGATTGATCAATGACCTTGGAGTTCGTCCGGACCGAGCACCCGCAACCGCTGTCGCAATCGCGCCGTGCCGACATCCTGGAAGCACCGGGATTCGGTAGGCACTTCACCGACCACATGGTCGTGATCGATTACACCGCGGACAAGGGTTGGCATGACGCCAACGTGGTTCCCTACGGGCCCATCGCGCTCGACCCGTCCGCGATGGTGCTGCACTACGCCCAGGAGATCTTCGAGGGTCTCAAGGCCTACCGGCAATCCGACGGCACCATCGCCTCGTTCCGCCCGGACGCCAACGCCGCACGTTTGCAGCGCTCGGCGCGCAGGCTGGCCATGCCCGAGCTGTCCACCGAGGACTTCATGGCGTCGCTCCGGGCGCTGCTCGAGGTCGATCACGAGTGGGTGCCCGCGGCCGGAGGCGAGTCGTCGCTGTATCTGCGACCGTTCATGATCGCCACCGAAGCCGGCCTCGGAGTGCGTCCGGCGAGCGAGTACCGCTATCTGTTGATCGCTTCGCCCGCCGGCGCCTACTTCCCCCGGGGTGTGCACCCCGTGAGTGTGTGGCTGTCCACCGAGTACGTGCGTGCGGCACCCGGTGGGACCGGCGCGGCCAAGTTCGGCGGCAACTACGCGGCCTCCCTTCTCGCCCAGGCCCAGGCGGCCGATCACGGCTGCGATCAGGTGGTCTGGCTCGACGCGATCGAACGCCGCTTCATCGAAGAGATGGGCGGGATGAATCTCTTCTTCGTCTTCGGCTCTGGGGCCGACGCCAAACTGGTCACGCCTGAGCTGTCCGGTTCGCTGCTGCCGGGCATCACCCGCGAGTCGCTGCTGCAGCTCGCCACCGACGCCGGCTTCGACGTCACCGAACGCAAGATCAGTGTCGAAGAATTGCGCAAGGGCGTCGCGTCGGGAGAGATCACCGAGGTGTTCGCGTGTGGAACGGCGGCGGTGATCACCCCGGTCGGACACGTGAAGGGCGACACCGACGACTACACCATCGGCAACGGTGAACCGGGTGAGGTGACCATGGCGCTCCGCGACACCCTCACCGGGATCCAGCGCGGAACGTTCGCCGACACCCACGGCTGGATGTCGACTCTGTACGGGAACTGACGCTCGTCGTCCCTCGCCGCGGCGAGACTGCGGCTGTGAAGTGAGCTACTAGGCCGATGGCTACATACCTGCAGTCTCGGTCAGGCGTTCCGGGTCAGCCGGCAAGCACGACGCACAGTGCGATCAAGGTGCTCAGTTCGGTCAGTGCGCCGAGCACATCGCCGTTCATGCCGCCGAACCGCTGTGCGCAGTGGGCGCTGAACAGCCAAGCGAAGACAGTCACGACCACGGCCGCGATCACGCCCGGCACGGGTAATTCAGGGCCGACGGCGAACCCGACGGCGAGCGCCCCGAGCACCCAGAACGGGATGGTCAATCGTTGCGTCGCGGCGGTGAGGCCGCCGAACTTGGACTCGGCGGCGGGTGGCAGGGAGATCCGGCAGCCGATCACAGTGGCCACGCGCGAGACGAAGCCGACGAAGATGAATGCGGCCCAATTGCTCTCCTGCATCAGGGTGCCGTAGCCGACGGCCTGGGCACCCATCACGATCACCAACGTCGCGGCGCCGAAGGGTCCCGTGGAGCCGCTGTGCATCACCTGGTGGACGCGGGCAGGCGGGCCGTAGCAACCGAGCCCGTCAGCGGTGTCCGCGAGTCCATCCAGATGCATCCCGCGGGTCAGGACCGCCAGCAAGCCGACGATCAGCAATCCGCACAGCAGAACCGGGAGTTCTGTGTGATCCAACCCGATTGCGGCGGCCGCGGCGATGGCCCCGAGGACACAGCCGACCAGCGGGGTGGACCCTATGGCGGCACCGCCGAGCGAACGGTCGAATGGCCCGGCCGGTTCGGGTACGGGAAGAATCGTCAGCCAGGAGAACGCGGTCTGAGGGCCACGGATCGCGCCGCGCAGACTCATCTCTCCGGATTCACCGACGTCGGATCAGCCGCGCCGCTGACCGCGGCCTCGGAGAAGGTGGCCATCGAGGCGAGGGTGGCGACCGCGGACTGCACGACGGGCAGCGCGGTCAATGCACCGCTGCCTTCGCCGAGCCGCATCGACAGATCCAGCAGCGGTTCGAGGTCGAGTTGCCTCAGAGCGATGGTGTGCGCGGGTTCCGCGGAGCGGTGACCGGCCAGCCACCATTCGCGGGCACCGGGTGCCATGTCATTGGCGACCAGGGCCGCGGCGGTCACCACGAGACCGTCGAGGATGACAGGCGTTCGCCGAAGAGCCGCCTGCGCGAGAAAGCCTGCCATGGCAGCGATCTCGGCACCGGCGACCGTGCGAAGCAGTTCCAGCGGCACCCGCGCGTGAGGGCGGCCACGGCGCATACCGTCACGGACCGCGCCGGTCTTGCGGATCCAGCCGTTGTCGTCGATGCCGGTGCCGCGACCGACCACGACCACCGGTTCGGAATCGGTGAGCAGGCCGACCAGGATCGTTGCCGGAGTGGTGTTGCCGATCCCCATCTCGCCGGCCATCAGCAGATCCGCACCGGAATCGATCTCCTGATCGGCGATGGCCCGCCCGGCGGCCAGCGCAGCCCGGGTCTCCTCGGTGGTCAGCGCATCCTCGCGGGTGAGATCTCCCGAACTCCTGCGAACCTTGAAGCGGCTGATCGCTTCGGGGGTCTGGGCATCGACGGCGAGGTCTTCGACTCGGACCCGGGCTCCGTGGATGCGTCCGAGTACGTTAACGGCCGCGCCGCCTGCGGCGAAGTTCGCGACCATCTGCGCCGTGACCTCCGGCGGGAACGCCGACACGCCCGATTTGGCAACGCCGTGATCCCCGGCGAACACAACCACCGTCGGGGCCTCGAACACGGCCGGTGGGCACACGCCCTGGCAGGACGCGACCCAGATCGCGACCTCTTCGAGCCGACCGAGCGAGCCCGGCGGCTTGGTGAGCTCGCCTTGCCGACGGCGGGCTTCGATCGCCGCGTTCCGGTCGGGCGCCGCGATGAAGTCGAACTGCTCAGGCAGTTCGAACTCGGTTGCCGTGGGCACGATATCGAGTGACGTCGTGCCGGCCTCGGGAGCGAAATCAGGTGCCGTCGCGGCTTCGGACGAGGCCGGGTCCGCGGTCGCGTCGACGGTGGGGTCGTTCGGAACGAGGAGCGGGAGAGCCGATCCGGAGATGTCGGTAGCGGCACCCAATTCGAGAACCTGCCCGGCGACGATCAGGACAACCCGGTCGCAGGCCGCCGCGATGGCACTGTTGAGCAGACCCAGCTGATCCTGAAAGAGGCGACCTGCCGGTGTCGGTGCCACCAGGGACAGACCCACCTCGGGACTGATGATGACCAGATCCCCGGTGAAATCGGACACTGCTGACGAGATCTCGTCGATCACGCCGGACATGTCGAAGGCGTCGTCGCTCCACCCGCCGACCGAGTCGATATGGCGGCTGACCCAGCTGCCGAGGTCGTCGACGAGCGTGGCGGTGCGCGAGTCCGAACGCAATTCGGCAGCGACATCGCCGGTCTCGATGGTCGTCCATTCCGCAGGACGACGGAGGCGGTGTTGCGCTATCCGATCCGACCACTCGGGGTCACCGGTGGCGGGGTTTGCCGCCGTGGCCAGGTACCGAACACCGGTGTGCGGAAGAAGCCCTTCACCGAACGCTGATTTACCCGAACGAATACCACCCAGAACCAGAGTTCGCATCCCGGTCAGACCGCGTCACCAGGTTTGACCTTGGGCCGCGGTGCCCGCATGAACCGCATCTGCATGGCGCGGCTGAAGCCGTACCAGCCGAGTTTGAAACCGCCGTCGGTGGTGCTCGGAAAACGTTCGCGCACACGATTGTTGAGGATCCGGCCGAGCAGCACGCCGTCGATCACGAGGAAGATCACGAAGATCAGCATCAGCAGGGTGGCGTACACCGCGATGGCCGGGACGAACATCACGATGATCAGCATGATCGCGAACGGCATGAAGAGTCCGGCGAAGTTGCGCCTCGAGTCGACGATGTCGCGGGCGAAACGTCGGGCCTCACCCTTGTCGCGCGGCATCAGGTACCGCTCTTCGCCCTCCATCATCTTCTCGCGCTGATCGGCCCGTTGCTGGCGTCGCGTATCCGACTGGGCCTTCTTTTCTTCTTTGCTCAGATTGGCCGAGCTGCCCTTGAGTTCCCTCTTGCGTGCACGGGCTTCGGCCCGCGTCGTCGGGGCCGGTGCGACCGGGCCGCGGCGCCTGCCTTCCGCGTCGCGCCGTTTCGGGGTCGGTCGGCCCTTGGCCTCGGTGTACCGGCGCTTGGCCGCGGCTTCTTCCACGGTCAGCGCGACGGTGGTGTCAGCAGCGTCGTCGGCGTCGACGTCGTCTTTTTTCCAGGGCAACTTCACGTGTCCAGATTATCGCGAGCGTGCGCTGCCGGAGCGGGCCACCCTTCATATACTCGGGCGATGAAGGCTTTGATCGCCCCCGATTCGTTCGGCGACACCTTGACAGCCGTCGCGGCGGCCGAGGCGATCGCCGCGGGATGGACCCTCGGACGCCCCGCGGACGAGCTCTCGCTTGCCCCGCAATCCGACGGTGGGCCGGGCTTCGTGGCGGTGCTCGCCAGTCGTTTCGGAGACGTGCAGACCGCTCGCGTCAGCGGTCCCCTCGGTGCGATGGTCAGCGCCCATTGGCTCCTGGACCGGCGCGAAGGCCGCACCGTCGCCTACATCGAGTGCGCGCAGGCCTGCGGGCTGCATCAGCTCGGCGGGCTGCCGACGCCGCGGACCGCGCTCGCCGCGGATACGTTCGGTGTCGGCGAACTGGTCGCAGCAGCGGTGGCGGTAGGCGCCGACCAGATCGTCGTGGGTCTGGGTGGCAGTGGCAGCACCGACGGCGGCCGCGGGTTGATCGACGGGCTCGGAGGGCTCGCGGAGGCCGCGCGTCTGCTGGGACCGGTGCAGCTGGTGGCGGCGTCCGACGTCGAGAACCCGCTGCTCGGGACCGATGGCGCAGCGGCAGTGTTCGGTCCGCAGAAAGGAGCCGACGCCGCAACCGTCGCCTTGCTGGAAGAGGGACTCGCGGACTGGGCGCAGGTGCTCTCCGGACTGGCGGGCCGAGACATCTCGGACGAACCGGGGGCAGGCGCCGCCGGTGGCCTCGGTGCAGCTCTGCTGGCATTGGGCGCGGAACGCGTGCCGGGCGCCACTGTGATTGCCGAGGCGACCGGGCAGGCCGACCTCATCGCAGCTGTCGACCTGGTCATCACGGGGGAGGGCAAGTGTGACGAACAAACCCTCAAAGGCAAGGTCGTGGCGGCGTTGACCACGGCGGCGCGCGGCCGGGGCATCCCGACCGTCGTGCTCGCCGGTCAGGTCGCGCTGACCCCGGCGCAGCTCGCCGAAGCCGGAATCACTCTGGCGCGGTCGATCGTCGAGGTCGCCGGATCGGTCGAGGTGGCCATGGACGACGCGGAGAATCAGCTCGGGGAGCTCGCCCGGCAGGTCGCCGAGGCATGGTGATCGCTCGCTGGGCGTGGGCGACGTGGTACGCGGGAATAGGAGGAGCAGGAGTACGGTTATAGGCGACGGAAGTTCGTATCCGATACCTGGCAACCAGGAATCGCACGCCTACGCCCCGCACACTGAGGAGAATCCATGACCGCATCGAACGACACCGCTGTGCAGACCGAGACAGAAGCGCCTGCGCACGGCGTGATTCTCACCGATGCCGCTGCTTCCAAGGCCAAGGCCCTGCGCGAGCAGGAGGGCCGTGAAGAACTCATGCTCCGTATCGCCGTCCAGCCCGGCGGCTGCGCGGGCCTGCGCTACCAGCTCTACTTCGACGACCGCAATCTCGATGGCGATCTCGTCGTGGAGTTCGACGGAGTCGGGCTCGCGGTCGATCGCATGAGCGCCCCGTACGTCATGGGAGCCAGCATCGACTTCGTAGACACCATCGAGAAGCAGGGTTTCACGATCGACAACCCGAATGCGACCGGCAGCTGCGCCTGCGGCGATTCGTTCAACTGACGCCTGACCCTCTCACCAGGCAGCTCGACCCCCGCACCACAAGGGACCGCATCCGATTCATGGATGCGGTCCTTTTGGTTGGCGATTCTTCATGTGCGCACATCCGATGGGGTCCGCCGGGGGACACCTGGCCCCGAAGGTAGCGTTGAGCCATCTGTCAGGTGACAAGAAAGGTTCTTCTCCGTGGCCATCGCCATTTGTGGATCCATCGCGACCGATCATTTGATGCGCTTTCAGGGGAAGTTCTCCGAGCAGTTGCTCGCCGAACACCTGAGCCACATCTCACTGAGCTTCCTCGTCGAGGAGTTGGTGATCCGCCGGGGCGGCGTGGCCGGCAACATCTCCTACGCCATGGGCGTCCTGGGTGGATCGCCGTTGCTCGTGGGATCGGTCGGTGCCGACTTCGACGACTACCGCAAGTGGCTGGAGAGCAACGGCGTCGACACCCGTGGCGTGCGGGTGTCCGACACCGCGCACACCGCCAGGTTCATGTGCACGACCGACGACGAGATGGCCCAGCTCGCGAGCTTCTACGCGGGCGCGATGAGCGAGTCGCGGGAGATATCGATCTCTGCCCTGGCCTCGGAGTTCGGCACGCCGGATCTGGTGCTGGTCGGTGCCGACGATCCCGACGGGATGATCGCGCACAGTCGCCAGGCCCGCGAGCTGGGCATCCCTTTCGCCGCTGACCCGTCGCAGCAGCTCGCCCGACTCGACGGCGAGCAGGTGCGCGACCTCATCGAGGGTGCGACGTTCCTGTTCACCAACGAATACGAGTGGGGTCTGCTCCGGCAGAAGGCCGCGCTCAGCGAGGAGCAGGTCGCCAAGACGGTCGGCTTGCGCATCACGACCCTCGGCAGTGCGGGCGCGGAGATCGTCGAGGCCGACGGATCACGCACCCACGTGCCGGTGGTGCCGGAGACGGCGAAGGTGGACCCGACCGGTGTCGGCGACGGGTTCAGGGCGGGCTTCCTGGTCGGCAACGCTGCCGGCCTCAGCAATGAGCGCAGCGCCCAACTCGGATCGATGGTGGCGGTCTTGGTACTCGAAACGGTGGGCACGCAGGAGTGGGTATGGGACCGTGCGTCGGCACTGACCCGCCTTGCCGGAGCGTACGGAGATGACGCGGCGGCGGAGATCTCGGCCGTCCTCCCGGCCTAGGCACCACCCGCGCCACCAATACGAAGACGCGCCACAATATGTGGCGCGTCTTTCGTGTCGGTGGGCCGGGTTCAGAGCTTGACGGGGTACCGGTGATCTTCGATCGCCGGGACGATCGAGCCCTCGACGAAGATGCCGTGCCAGACCATGAACACCAGGACAGTCCACAGTCGCCGACTGTTGTCGACGGTGCCCTCGCGGTGTTCGGCCAGCATCTTCCGCACCGCGTCCTTGTCGAAGATGTGGTCGGTCTGCGAATGATCGATGGTCTGATGCGCCCAGTCGTAGAGTTCGGTCCCGGCCAGCCAATGCCTCAACGGCACAGGGAAACCCAGCTTCTTCCGGTGTAGGACATGGGCCGGCACGATCTGCTCGAGCGCCTTCCGCAGTGCATACTTCGTGGTGCCGTGCGAGATCTTCTCCTCGAATGGCAACGCTTCCGCGACCCGCATCACCTCCGGGTCCAGGAACGGTACGCGGAGTTCGAGCGAGTTGGCCATCGTGATCTTGTCGGCCTTGACGAGGATGTCCCCGCGCAGCCAGGTGAAGAGGTCCAGATGCTGCATCCGTGCGACCGGATCCCAGCCTGCAGAGATGGCGTAGATGGGTGCGGTGACGTCGGTGTGGGTCCACTCGGGCCGAAAGTCCTTGAGGACTGCGCGGAGTCGAGCGTCGTCGAAGCTCCGGGCGTTCCCGTAGTAGCGCTCTTCGAGGCTCATCGACCCCCGGTGCAGCAAGCTCTTGCCGCGTCTGCCCTCGGGGAGTCGGTCCGACAGGCGGCCGGCTGCGGCCCGCAGGCCGCGGGGGAGTCGTTCGAAAGGCTTGAGCGACAACGGTTCCTTGTAGATCGTGTAGCCACCGAAGAGCTCGTCGGCGCCTTCGCCGGACAGCACCACCTTCACGTGTTTACGTGCTTCGCGCGCAACGAAATACAGGGGCACCAGCGCGGGATCCGCGACGGGATCATCGAGGTACCAGACGATCTCGGGGATGGCGGCGGCGAACTCGGCCGGACCCACCACCTTCACCACATGCCGGGCCCCGATCGCGGCTGCCGACTCTGCTGCCACGTCGACCTCGGAGTATCCCTCGCGCTCGAACCCGGTCGTGAAGGTGATCAGGTCCGGATTGTGGCGGATGGCCAGCGCGGCGATGGCAGTCGAGTCGATGCCCCCGGAGAGGAAGGAACCGACCGTGACGTCGGCACGCATGTGCTTGGCCACCGAATCCTGCAGAGCCTCGGCGATCTCGTCGTAGCGCGCCTGCTCGCTGCCCTTGGTGAAGGGCCGGACCGCGAACTGTGGCGTGAAGTAGCGGTAGACCTTCGGGAGCTGGCCGGGGCGAAGCGTCGCATAGCTGCCGGATTCGAGCCGCCTGATGCCCGCGTGCAGCGTTTCCGGCTCCGGTACGTACTGCAAGACGGTGTAGTGCTCGATGGCGCGATTGTCGAGCACATCGGTGACGCCGATTCTGTCGATCAACTCCAGCAGGCTCTTCTTCTCGCTACCGAAGATCGTTCCGCCGGACCCTGACGCGATGAAGAGTGGCTTGATCCCGAACGGATCGCGGGCGAGGAACAGCGAACGGTCGACGGTGTCCCAGATGGCGAAGGCGAACATGCCGCGCAGGCGCGACACCGCGTCCGGGCCCCAGTGATGGAAGGCGGCGACGATCGCTTCGCCGTCACCTTCGGTGCGGAACTCGGCGCCCTCGTCGCGGGCCAACTGGGCCCGGATCTCGAGATAGTTGTAGATCTCGCCGTTGAAGACCAGTGCGTACCGCTCTGGGCTCTCCGGAGGGCCCCAGCGCAGCGGCTGGTGTGAATGCTCGATGTCGATGATGGAGAGTCTGTTGAAACCGAAGACGACGTCGTCGTCGTTCCAGGTTCCGGGCTCATCCGGGCCGCGGTGGCGCATGCAATGCGACGCCGCCGCCACGAGTTCGGCCGATTCTCCCGCTGACGCGTCGCTGGACAACAGACCTAGCAGACCACACACGAAAAACGCCTCGATTCGTTCTGGGAGAACACGCGGAACACGCCCGAGTATGCCGCAATCAGGGGTTGTCCCGCCCGTCCGGCCTGCCAAGGGGTGCACCAAAAACCCGGCCGATGACGCGTTCGCAACCCAACTACGAATGTTGCTGCCGCTTGGTCTACGCTGCGTAGTACACGAGCTACCAATCGTGGGTGGCTGTGTGGCTGTTTCCAGTCAGAGGGCAGGGTAGGAAGGCGTGAAATTGGCACACGGTGGGCGACCTCCGGCATCGGCTACGCGTCAGCACCGCGGACGTCGAATCAAGCAAGTCAGCGCAGCCTTCTTTCTAGGCGTCGGCGCTCTTGTGTTGTCGAGCTGCAGCGCTGAAGAAGCATTGCGGTTCGGCTGGCCCAAGGGCATCACGCCTGAGGCAGAAGACATGCGGCACCTCTGGACGTGGTCGGTCATCGCCGCCCTCGTGATGGGTGTACTGGTGTGGGGTCTTACGTTCTGGACCGTCACCTTTCACCGCAAGAAGCCCGGCGGTGACGAGTTCCCCCGGCAGACGGCATACAACGTCCCGTTGGAGTTGACCTACACGGCCATCCCCTTCGTGATCATCGCGGTCCTGTTCTACTTCACGATCATCGTGCAGAACGATGTCGAGGGTAAGCAGCCCAACCCCGACGTGGTCGTGGACGTGACCGCCTTCCAGTGGAACTGGAAGTTCGGCTATCGCACCGTGACCATGGCCGACGGCCAGGTCTACAACGGTTTCGAGAAGGACGGCAGCCCGTACGACGCACAGGTCGCCGAGCCCGATCCGACCGAAGAAGAGGAAGCGCACAACGCTCCCGACGATCAGAAGAACAACGTTCGCAACTACCTGAAGTTCGACAAGATCGAGACGATCGGTACCTCTGATGAGATCCCGGTCCTGGTGTTGCCGACCGGCAAGCGAATCGAGTTCGAGATCGCCGCGGCCGACGTCATCCACTCGTTCTGGGTGCCGGAGTTCCTGTTCAAGCGCGACGTGTTGCCGTTCCCGAAGCAGAACCACACGGACAACCGCTTCCAGGTCAGCTCCATCGATCGTGAAGGCGCATTTGTCGGCCGGTGTGCTGAGATGTGCGGCACTTACCACTCGATGATGAACTTCGAGGTCCGCGCAGTGAGCCCGGATCAGTTCGAGGACTACATCGACTTCCGCGAGGCCAACCCGAACGCGACGAACGCTCAGGCGCTCGAGTCGATCGGTCAGACACCGACGGCGATCACGACCAAGCCTTTTGATACCAAACGCGGCACCCAGACAGCGTCGAACTAGTCAGCCAGGAGCTACGAGATGAGAATTGAAGCGCGGCTCTTCGAGATCCTTACGGGGTTCTTCTTCCTGGTGGCGGTCGCCTACGGATTGGCCACCGGGTTGACGAGCAAGAACGTCGAGTGGGTCGGTGTCACGGGTCTGGTCATGACCGGTGGCCTGACGTTGATCATCGGAACCTATTTCCGGTTCGTGGCCCGCCGGGTGGACATCCGCCCGGAGGATTACGAAGACGCCGAGGTGTCCGACGGCTCGGGCGAATTGGGCTTCTTCAGCGCCGGTAGCTGGTGGCCGGTGCTGATCGCACTCGGCGCCGCGACTTTCGCTGTTGCCTTGGCCATGGCGAACTTCTGGCTCGTGGCCTTTGCTGCCGTCTGCATCATCGGTGCAGTGGCCGGACTCGTCTTCGAGTACCACGTCGGGCCTGAGAAGCACTGACACACACACCCTCTCAGCTCCCAGGTCTGCACCTCGACGTGCAGCACACCTGGGAGCTGAGTGCAGTCCGGGCCACCGAGCTCAGAGCTTTGCTGGACCTGGCGTTCGCAGGCGACTTCGCCGACACAGACTTTGACCACGCACTCGGCGGGGTCCACGCGTTCGTCACCGACGCCGCCGGCGCGCTGGTCGGACATGCCGCGGTTGTGGCCCGGGCGATGATGATCGACGGCATCCCACGCAGAGTCGGCTATGTGGAAGCCGTCGCTGTGGATCCGGGCCGGCAACACCAGGGGATCGGCGACCAACTGATGACTGCGATCGAGCGGGTCATCGTCGGGGCTTACGACTTCGGTGCCCTCAGTGCGAGCCGAGCCGGATTGCGGTTGTACCGCTCGCACGGTTGGCGCCCCTGGGAGGGGACGGTGTCTGCGATGACACCGACAGGAGTCGTCCCCACACCGGACGACGCGGACAGCGTGTTCGTCTACGGAGGCCCGCACCCTGCTGTCGGTGAGCTGACGTGTGATTGGCGCTCAGGCGACCTCTGGTGACCTAGCCCCGACCGGGCCCTTACGCGCGCCGATCGTGCCGTTGTGGCCGCCGACCGTGCCGTTACCGTCGCCCACCGTGCCGTTGTGGCCGCCCACCGTGCCGTTGCAGTCGCCGACCGTGCCGTTACGGTCGCCGACCGTGCCGTTACGGTCGCCGATCGTGCCGTTGTGGCCGCCGATCGTGCCGTTACGGTCGCCGATCGTGCCGTTGTGGCCGCCCACCGAGCCGTTACGGTCGCCGATCGTGCCGTTGTGGCCGCCCACCGTGCCGTTGTGCGCATCGATTGTGCCCTTGTCCGCTTGACCGTTCCGTGCGGTGTGTACGAGCGGTGGGTCCTCGGGACTCCCTCAGGTCGACGCTGCGCCGGAGACCATGTGCAGCAGTGGAAACGGACGCCCGTCGGCGTCGATCTCAGACCGTCCGACGATCACGAAACCGTGGCGCCGATAGAAGGCGACTGCGTCGGGGTTCTGTTCGTTGACATCGAGCTCAAGTCGTGGGATTCGGTCGAGCGCCTCGCCGAGCAGCGCTCCACCTACGCCTCGTCCGCGGTAGTTGTCGTCGATGAAGAGCATCTCGAGCTTGTTGCCGTCGGTACCTGAGAACCCGACGGTCCGACCACCGATTCTGGCGACGCGTAAGTTGACCGCCGGGAGGTAACTGTCGGCCACCTTCGGCGCGTAGAAATCGACGTCTTCGCGCGTCAGGAACACATGGGTGGATTCAACTGAACGTCTCCAGATCCGCGCAAGCGCGGGAAACTCTGCCGGGTCGTGACAGCTGACGATTTCGATGTTGCTCACGAACGTAAGAGAGTAACAAGGGCACGTTCGGCATCCGCGAGGGCACGATCGGCGTCCGTAACGGCACGCTCGGCGTCGGCAACGGCACGCTCGATGTCCACAAGGGCACGCTCGACGTCCACAGCGGCACGCTCGACGTCCGCAAGGGCACGCTCGGCATCCGCAAGGGCACGATCGGCGTCCGTAACGGCACGCTCGGCGTCGGCAACGGCACGCTCGGCGCCCACAGCGGCACGCTCGACGTCCGCAACGGCACGCTCGACGTCCACAGCGGCACGTTCGGCGTCGGCAAGGGCACGTTCGGCGTCTGCAACGGCACGTTCAGCGTCCGTAACGGCACGCTCGGCGTCGGCAAGGGCACGATCGGCGTCCACAAGGGCACGATGAACGCACCGCTGTGGGGGAGGGGAGGGACCGGCGACCCCAGGCCACGAAAAAGGCCGACCCGCTGATGCAGGCCGGCCTTTTTGGTTGTTCGATCTATCAGTCGATGAACGGGTCTCCGCCGCGCTTCTGGAGTTCGCGCAAAGCCTCGTGCTCCTTGTGATGAGCCTTGGCTTCGAGCTCCACGTTCTTCTGCTGCTCCTCGGGTGGGTCGGCCAGCATCAGCGAGCCGGTGCCCGGAGCACCCGCGGATCCGAGCTTGTTCATCCGCTTGGGCAGAGCCGCACCCTCGTACGGCAACGGGATCGGATGGCCATGGTCGTCGACGGGCCCGAGCGGCTGGTGCAGTTCGATGAACTCACCGTGCGGCAGGCGCATGATGATGCCCGTCTCGATGCCGTGCTCCAGCACGAACCGGTCGCTGCGCTGCAGCGCAAGCGCCCACCGATAGGCGATGTAGTAGGCGAGCGGCGGGATGATGATCAGCCCGATACGGCCCATCCACGTGGTCGCGTTGAGGGACACATGGAACTTCAACGCGATGATGTCGTTCATACACGAGATCGTCAGGATGATGTAGAAGGAGATCGCCATTGCGCCGATGCCGGTACGCACCGGTACGTCGCGCGGACGCTGCAACAGGTTGTGATGAGCGGTGTCTCCGGTGAGACGTTTCTCGATGAACGGGTAGGCGAACAGGATTCCGAAAACGATGCTCAGGATGACGACCACCCAGAAGATGGCGGGAATCGTGTACGCGTTACCGAAGTAGATCTCCCAGGCCGGCATCAGTCGAGCCAAACCGTCGGTCCACATCATGTAGATATCCGGCTGCGAACCTGCGGACACGTGTGCCGGGTTGTATGGCCCGAGGACCCAGACCGGGTTGATCTGCAGTACGCCCGCCATGATCGCGAGGATGCCGAAGGTGACCGCGAAGAACGCGCCGGACTTGACCGCGAAGACCGGGAGGATGCGGACACCGACCACGTTCTTCTCGGTGCGGCCGGGACCGGGGAACTGGGTGTGCTTCTGGTACCAGACCAGCGCCAGATGGGCACCGATCAACGCCAGGATGATTCCCGGGAACAGCAGCACGTGCAGGATGTAGAGCCTCGGGATGATGATGTCGCCCGGGAACTGGCCTCCGAAGAGTGCCCAGTGGATCCAGGTGCCTACCACGGGGATACCGAGGACGATGCCCGACATCGCCGCGCGGACGCCGGTGCCCGAGAGCAGGTCGTCGGGGAGCGAGTATCCGAAGAAGCCCTCGAACATCGCCAGCACCAGCAAGAAGCAACCGATGATCCAGTTGGCCTCACGCGGACGCCGGAAGGCGCCGGTGAAGAAGATGCGGGCCATGTGGATGATGATCGACGCCGCGAACAGCAGGGCTGCCCAGTGGTGGATCTGGCGTACGAAGAGTCCACCGCGCACCTCGAACGAGATGTTCAGCGTCGTCTCGTAGGCCTTGGTCATCATGACGCCGTTGAGCGGTTCGTAGGCACCGTTGTAGGTGACCTCGGACATCGACGGATCGAAGAAGAACGTGAGATAGACGCCCGAGATCAGCAGGATGACGAAGCTGTAGAGGGCGATCTCACCGAGAAGGAACGACCAATGGGTCGGGAAGACCTTGTTGATCTGACGGCGCATACCTGCCGCGAGGTGATACCGGGAATCTACTTCCTCGGCCTGCTGTCCGATCTTGCTCATGGTCGATCCTTCCCCTTCCCGCGTTCCCAGAACGCGGGGCCTACGGGTTCGATGAAGTCGCCGGCGGCCACCATGAAGCCCTGCTCGTTGACCGTGATCGGCAGCTGCGCGAGCGAGCGCGCAGCGGGACCGAAGATGGGCCTGCCGTATTCAAGGGCGTCGAACTGTGACTGGTGGCACGGGCACAAAATACGGTTCGTTTGCTGCTCGAACAGTGAAGTCGGGCAACCGAGGTGCGAGCAGACCTTCGTGTACGCGTAGTAATCGCCGTAGTTGAAGCTCTCCTGGCCCTGACGCTTGATCGCTTTGGCAGCGTCGTTGGGGCGAAGGCGGATCAGCATGACGGGGTTGCTGATGTAACGCAGGCCTTCGATCAACTTGTGCCGTGATTCTTCTGTCTCGCCGGTGCCGTCCGAGACCCGCCACGGGAACACCGTCTCCATACCACCGGCGTCGATGTCCTCGGGACGCACCAGCACTACGGACATCGGGTTACCGGTGTCGCGGCGCAAGAAGATGGTCTCGTTCGGGTTCTCCGGTGGGTTGTAGATCGGTGACCAGCCCGTGTGCCACAGGGGCGAGTTCTTACCCTCGGCCCAGGGGTTCTTGATGATGCCGCCGAGCAGCGCGACCACGCCGGTCACCGCGAAGGTACCGAGACCGAAGAGTCCGGCGCCGATGATCATCTTGCGACGCGGCAGGGTCGAGGTGTTCAGCGAATCGCCGAGCTCGGCGACGATCGTCTTCTTGTCGGTCTCGTTGGAGCCGCCGTCATGACGATCCTGGACCGAGATCTCCTCGGGGATGAACTTCTTCGTGAACTGCACGGCGCCGATGCCGATCGCGAGGATCGACAGGCCGAAGGTGATGCCGAGCAGCGGGGTGTTCAGAAGATACGCCCGGTAGTTGTCGCCGCCGGGCATCACGAACTCCCATTGGTTGAACAGGAAGATCACGAAGCAGGCGATGGCGGAGATCCCCGAGAGGGCGAACCAGAAGGCGACGCTGCGTTCAGCGCGCTTCTCGGCCTTCGTACCCGGCTCGGGGAACCGCTCGCGGCGGTGGATGACCTCGACGCCGTCGAGATTGGTACCGAGTTTGACCAGCTCATCGTTGGTCATGGCATCGAGCTCGTCCTGGGTGGGAGCTGATTTTTGCTGATCACTCATGTTCGAGATCCCATCCACATCGCGGCGGCGACCACAGCCACTACGCCGATGACCCACATCGCCATGCCCTCGGATACCGGGCCGAACCCGCCGAGTCCGTACCCACCGGGGTTACCCGAGGTGGTTGCGTACTTGACATAACCGATTATGTCTCGTTTTTCCTGATCCGTCAGTTGCCGGTCGGAGAACTTGGGCATGTTCTGCGGGCCGGTCAGCATGGCGGTGTAGATCTCTTGCTCGTTGGGGGCGTCCAGCGCGGGGGCGAACTTGCCCGACGAGAGCGCGCCACCACGACCGGTGAAGTTGTGGCACGAGGCGCAGTTGAGCCGGAACAGTTCGCTACCGCGGCCGATGTTGTCGCCGCGTAGCTCGCCCTGCTCGACGACGGGATACCCGTCCTTGAAGATCACGTTGCCTTCGGCGTCCTTGGCGTAGACGACCTGGGGTCCGCCACCGACAGACTGGATGTATGCGCCGAGCTGGTCGATCTGAGCCTGCGTGAACTTCGCCGGCTTGCGCACGATCTGCGCCTCACCGCGAACGGCGGGCATGCGGCCCGACGAGACCTGGAAGTACACGGCTGCGTCGCCGACGCCGACGAGCGACGGACCGCGTTCGGCCACGCCCTCGAGGTTCGCGCCGTGGCACGTGATGCACGACGTCTCGTAGAGCTTCTTGCCGTCCTGGATCAGCGCCGCGCTGGACTCGCTGTCGGCCTTGGCGACCTGCGGGTCCGGCGTGATCGCGCTGGCCAAGCCGCCTGCGACGACGAGACCGGCCAGCAGCAGCAGTATTCCCGATGCGCGACGACGCAACTTACGACGCGACTTTGCTTTCTTCGCGTCTATCCGGCCTGCACCCTCGCTCAGGGTGCCCGGGGCCGAATCCCCGGGTGAGGTGGGTGGGGGAGATGAACTCATCTGTATCTCTCTGCTTAGCGGACTGACTTTGCCTGGGCTGAAGATCGGTCTGGGCTGAAGATCGGTTTGGGCGCGTTACCGGATGAAGTAGATGGTCGCGAACAGTGCGATCCACACGATGTCGACGAAGTGCCAGTAGTACGACACGACGATCGCAGCGGTTGCCTGCGCCGGGGTGAACTTGCTGAGCCTGGTGCGGATCAGCAGGAACACGAAGGCGACGAGTCCACCGATGACGTGGAGGCCGTGGAAGCCGGTGGTGATGTAGAAGACCGACCCGTAGGCGCTCGACGAGAGCGTCGTGCCCTCGTGAACCAGGTGGTAGTACTCGTACGCCTGTCCGGCGACGAAGATCGCGCCCATGATCAGGGTGATCGTGTACCACCGGCGCAGGCCGAACACGTCGCCGCGCTCGGCGGCGAACACACCGAGCTGGCAGGTGACCGAGGACAGGATCAACACCGTTGTCACGGGGATCGCCAAGGTCAGATTGAGCTCGGTGGGCTCCATCGGCCAGTTGCCGTAGTTTCCGGCCCGCGCGACGAAGTACATCGCAAAGAGTCCGGCAAAGAACATCAGCTCGCTCGAAAGCCACACAATCGTGCCGACGCTGACCATGTTGGGTCGGTTCAGCGAGTGCACGCGCTGGGTGATAGCTGATCCTGTGGGTGCTGCAGCGCTAGTCACCCCAGAAGTATGACGGTTCGTAGTAACCCCTGACTACTTGGGTCCAGGTTTTTTTTCGGGCGGATACGCAGACCCTGGTAGGGGGCAGCAAAAGCCCAGGATCCGGCGTGTCCCGGCCCCGTGAAACGGGTACCTGGGAAGCTGTTGGGGTGGCACGTGACGTGAACGGGAACCCGATCGAGGCATCGCGATGGAAGCAGTGGACCTCGCGATTGGGTGGCAACCGAAAGCCCAACGCGGAGTTGTCCGTCGACGATCCGGAGCTGGTCGTGACGGCGGAGAGTTTCGACGACAGTGTCGCGGCATCGACGACGCTGGCCGATTCGGTGTGGCGCGAGGACGAGCAGTCGGTCCTGCGCCACTTCCTGGCTGTTCCCGCCGACGCGGTCGACAAGGCTGTCGCGCTGGCGGCCCAAGACCATTACCAACGTGTCCCGGTGCCTCCTGCGGCGTCCACCGGGATGGAGGTCGAGGGGGAATTGTTCGCGCTTGCCCGCGTGCAATTGATCGACGCCCTGCATGTGTCTCAGGAGCGGTCGCGGATGGCCGGGCTGGCTCAGCGGCACGGTGGCACGGTGCTGGCCTGGCAGGTGTTGCAGCCACCTCGATAAGCTCTGGGCCGTGACCCATTCCGATGCGCAGGCCCGCACGTGGCCATTGATACTCGGTGCCCTCGCCGCCGGCCACGATCTCGACGCGCCCGATGCGGAGTGGGCGATGAACGAGATCATGTCCGACAGCGCCACCTCGGCCCAGATCGCGGCGTTCGGGGTGGCATTGAAGATCAAGGGCCCGGTATCGGCGGAACTGCGTGGTCTGGCGGCGGGGATGCTCAGTCACTCCACCGTCGTGCCGACCTCGGTTCCCTGCATCGACATCGTCGGGACCGGCGGGGACCGATCCAACACCGTGAACATCTCCACCATGACTGCTGTGGTGGTGGCAGCCGCAGGGGTGCCGGTCGTGAAACACGGGAACCGCGCGGCGTCCTCCAAGAGCGGCGGCGCCGACGTCCTCGAGGCTCTGGGCGTCAAGATCACGCTCACCGCCGACGGTGTCGCCCGGTGTGTCGAGCAGCTCGGTATCGGGTTCTGCTTTGCTCCGGTCTTCCACCCCGCGCTGCGCTTCACGGCTGCGGCCCGCAAAGAGATCGGTATCCCCACCGTCTTCAACGTGCTCGGGCCACTCACGAACCCGGCTCAGCCCAGTAGCGGGCTGGTCGGATGCGCATTCGCCGATCTCGCGCCGGTCCTCGCGCAGCTCTTTGCCGAGCGTGGACATTCGGTGCTCGTGGTGCGCGGTGATGACGGTCTTGATGAACTGACCACCACCGCGACGTCCACGGTGTGGCAGGTCGCAGGGGGCACCGTCCGCAGGCAGGTGGTCGACCCGACCACGATCGGGCTGGCCCGCGTCGAACTGTCAGCGCTTCAGGGGGCTGATGCCGAATACAACGCCAGGGTCGCCCACGAGCTGTTCTCCGGGATGACCGGTCCGGTGCGTGACGCTGTGTTGCTCAATGCGGCAGGGGCATTGACCGCTTATCGGCCCCGGCCCGACATCGATCTCCACATACAACTGCGGGAGCAATTGGCTGTGGCGGCCGCGGCCATCGATTCGGGTGCCGCAACGGCTCTGCTGGCCGACTGGGTGCGGCTGAGCAACTCTCTGTAGCGGTCTATTCGCCGATCGAGAAGCCTGCGTCGATGTCGGCGCTCGAGTAGCTCTTGAAGGCGATGTGCGTCGCGCTGTGCTTGACGCCGGGCAACCGGTTGATGCCCGCGGTGACGACGTCGGCGATGTCGCTGTGTTCGCGGACGCGGATCTTCGCGATCAGGTCGACGTCACCCGCGCACGAGAACACCTCGGTGACACCGGCGATGTCGGCGACCGCCTGTGCGGTTTCCGGGATCTGGTGAACATCGGTCTGGATCAGGACGATCGCGGTAATCATGCGTCCAGACTAGTGCCGTGAGGTGCCGGTGTGCGGGGGTCTGCGGCCCCGCCACGGTGCGAGAGGACAGGTACGGGCACGGGTGCTGGTGAGCTCCTTCGGCCCGGGGAATCGTGTGCTGCCGTCTCTCGCAGGGTTCGATGGGCTGAGCCGACCATGTCCCGCCACTGGGTCCAGCGGGCGCCGCCGTGCATCGGCAAACTCAAACCGCTTGTCGCACAAACTATCCTGACCCCGGGTGTGGTCAGCCAGCGATAGATCAGAGCGACCTCTTCGTGCGGGGCGCCGTGGAGCGGGCCGGGGTCGGGGAGCACGGTCTCGGCCGCCGCCGCGAGGGCGGCGACGACAGGCATCGGCGGGACCCCGCGTGCCGCGACGCCTGCACTGGCCAGGCGGCCGTGCCGGATGACGGCGAGTTCCCAGCCGCCGTTTCCGTCCGGACCGGCGGCCACCAGTTCGGAGATCCGTGCGAGGGCGGCCAGTCGTTGACACCGTTCGAGTTGGCCCACCAGGTGGTCGAGTCGGTCACGCAACCGCGCTGCGTTCTCGAAGAGTTCGGCGTCCGACAAGGCCATGAGGCGATCGAGGGCCGTGCGGACGGGGGCGTCGGTCCGTCCGGTGAGCAATCCGGCCGTGATCTCGGCGCGGGAGGAGTACTGCAGCGCCGACAATGGCGTGGCCGTCGCACCGTGGCATCCGCCGACCAGGCGGCGTCCCTGCGGACCCACCTCACACGTGTGACGACCCGTGGCCTTCAGGGCTGTACGGCAGGTCCGGAGGCCACAGGTCTCGGCGATGAGGTCGGCAACGTCGTAGGCGACGGCCCGTGAACGGAAAGGGCCCAGGGCGATTGCAGAGGCGCTACGGCTGACCTTGAGCCGGGGGAAGGCCTCCTCGGTGAGGCAGATCCACCACCCGCGGTGAGGAAACTTGGAGCGCCGGTTGTAGGGCGGCGCGTGAGCACCGAGCAGTCGCAGTTCGCGAACGCCGGCCTCGAGCCGGTGTGCACATTCGACGTGATCGACCCGGGTGGCCAGCGCGACCATCTCCTTGATGCGCGTGCGGCTCTCCGACCCGGTGAAGTAGCTACGCACGCGACGGCGCAGATCCACGGCCGTGCCCACATACAGCACCTCGTCCGAGGGGCCTCTGAACATGTAGATGCCGGGGCTGGAGGGCAGGTGCTCCGCCAGCACTCGTTTGTCACGGGTCGCCTTGGGTACCCCGGGCAGATATTCGAGGAGATCGCGAAACGATTCGACGCCGAGGTTCCCCACGCGTTCGAACAGGCGGTGCATCACTTCCACGGTGGCGCGGGCGTCATCGAGGGCGCGATGGGTCGGCCGGGTCTGGACCCGGAAGAGATAGGCCAGCGCAGACAACTTCACAGTGGGTGCTTCGTCCCTGGTCAGCACGCGGCGAGCCAGCTTCACGGTGCACAGCACCCTGCGAGATGGCCAGGGGTGGCCCATGGAGGTGGCGGCGGCCCTCAAGAATCCCGTGTCGAAGCCGGCGTTGTGAGCAACGATCACCGCATCCCTGGCGAACTCGAGGAACGCCGGGAGGACCTCGTCGATAGTGGGCGCCTGATACACCATGGCCTCGGTGATCCCGGTCAGCCGGACGATGTGCGGAGGTATCCCGCGCTGCGGGTCCACCAGGGTGGCGAACTCTCCGATCACCTCGCCGCCGCGCACCTTCACCGCTCCGATCTCCGTGATGCGGTCGTGGACCGAACTCCCGCCCGTGGTCTCCAGATCGACGACCACGAACGTGATCGAGCGCAGCGGCGCGTCATCCGGGTGGCCCAGAGCGGGGTCTTCGAACGAGAGCTGAGTCCCATTGGCCTCATCGGTAACACTCACCCCACGAACACTAGTTCGATGCTCTGACACGTTCGCGTGCACCGCGCCCCGCGCGGTGATCTGGGCCACTGTGGACGCCGCGGTGATCGTGACCGAAAAGGGTTGTCGGACGGTGTCGCTAGCGTCCGGGGCAATGGATCGAAAGTCGGCGATCCGGCCTCAGGGAAAACCCTGAGGGCCCCCTAAGAGGGGTCGACGACCGAATGAGACGGAGATCACAATGCTAGTGGACTGCAACACCTGCCCTGGGCGCAACATCGCCTGCGATGACTGCATGATGACCGTTTTTCTGGGGCCGGTGGGGGTCCCGAGCAGCAAGAACTCCGAAGTTCGCTGTGATGAATTCGTTATTGACGACGCGGCCAACATCGAGGCGGCCATCGCGCTGTTCAGCGCGGCCGGCATGTTGTCGAAGTCTGACACACACGATCACGTTCGTCGGGTCAACGCAGGTAAGGCCCCATTAGTTCCCGAAGAAGGGGTCCATTTGTGGGCCATGTGAGGCGACACGCCGCAGTCGCCTGTGTCGTCCTCCTAGTGGACACGGACCACCACCGTTTCGTAACCTTCCTGAGACCTTACGAAAGCGTCCGCTCCAACCGGAGAGGATCGTGAGGTCGCCGCTCAATCACCTACCAAGGTGAACCGGGGAACCACTGATGCCGACCACGAGTCGCATCCGGGGTGAATCCCACCGGACCCTGAGGCCGAGAGGTTTTCGGGGTTCAACGGGTAGGGCCATCTTCCGGCCCGAATCCGACAGCTAACCCGGTCGGCGGACAGGGAAGAAACAAGGAGACCTCGCTTCGTGGCGAAACATCGTTTGCAACAGCCGAACCGCGGCATGAAGAGTGCCCGTGGCGCCTTGATCGCCGGTTCCATCACACTCGGCGCAATGGGTATGGCAGCTGCACCGGCCATGGCCGCACCGATCACGGTCCCAGGCGTCGGAACATTCGACATCCCGGGCGTGACCGAGGGTCAGATCCCGAATGAACTCAAGCCCCAGAACTTCCTGCCGCAGGCCGCCGCTCCGCAGGCGAAGCCCGTCGGCCAGATCGCTGCCGACGCCGCCGTGAGCAAGATCGGCTCGCCGTACGTCTACGGCGCCGCAGGCCCGGACGCCTTCGACTGCTCCGGACTCGTCTACTGGTCGCACCAGCAGGCCGGCCAGAACATTCCGCGTGACAGCTACGGCCAGCTCGGTGGTGGCACCAGCGTGAGCGCTGCCGACGCCCAGCCCGGCGACGTCGTCATCTACAACGGTGGCGGACACGCCGGCATCTACATCGGCGGCGGCCAGGTCGTGCATTCCTCGACCGAGGGCGTGCCGGTGGCCAAGATGGGTCTGAACGACCAGTCGGTCCTCGACATTCGTCGCTACTGAGCGACAACAACTGAATACGGCCACTTGGGCGGGATCGCTGATCACAGCGGACCCGCCCAAGTGGCTTCCCGGCCGGATCTTTGCACCGTTGGCGGCGTCGCCGCCGTGGAGAGATGTGTAGCCTGGCCAGGTTGGGGTGGGAGTTCGAAGTGTCACGGGCCGCGAAAGCCGGCCCGCTGCCGGTATTGAGGAGTTACATCGTCGTGGTGCGTGAGCGATATGTCGCCGTGATGCGGACAATGATCGCCGCAGTCGTGATGGCGCTGGCCGTTGCCCTGGGAGCCGGCGTTCCGGCGGGAGCCGAGCCCGGTCCGCGGAGTCCGGACGACATGCTCACCGAGTACAAGTCGCTCGGTCGCGAGGCCGAGCAGGCCACCGAGGCCATCCACAGCACCACGATCGAACTGACCAAGCAGCGTGAGGCGGTCGCCGCGGCCACGACCGAGGCCACCGCCGCAGACCAGACCCTCGCGGATCTGAAGAAGCAGGCAGAGGGTTTGCAGGGCGCGGTCGACGCCCTGGTCAGCGCCAGTTACAAAGGCGCCCGGGTCAACCGGTTGTACGCCGTACTCGTCAGTGATTCACCACAATCTCTCCTCGATCAGATGTCCGGCCTGGAGATGGTGTCACGGCAGACCGTCGATGACGTCCGCAAGTTCACCGTCGCCAACGAGAAGGCGGAGGCCGCCAAGAAACTGGCCGACGACACCAAGGCGAAGGCGGAAGCGGCTGTCGCCACCGCAGAAAAGACCAGCGCCGACCTGCAGGCCAAACAGAGCGAGCGGGTGTTCAAGGCCACCGAGATCAGAGCGATGTACGAGGCTCTCACCGGTAAGCAACTCGCCGAGCTCGCAGGCCCCAAGATCGAGTTCAACGCCGCGATGCTTCCCAAGGGCACTGCGCCCGAGGTCATCGCAGTGCGGGCCGCTCTGACCCGGATCGGTGATCCGTACGTGTGGGGCGCCACCGGACCGGACCAGTTCGACTGCTCAGGTCTGATGGTGTGGGCGTACAAGCAGGCGGGCAAGACCCTGCCGCGGTCGAGTCAGGCCCAGCTGGCAGGCGGCACCGCCGTCGACAAGAACGACATGCGCCCCGGTGACCTGATCATCTACTACCCGGACGCGACCCATGTCGGAATGTACGTCGGCAACGGGTACGTCATCCACGCATCCACCTTCGGTGTCCCGGTGAAGGTCGAGTCGGTCGATGGTGCCGGTCCGTTCAACTCGGCCCGCCGGTACTGAAACCCACGGTGAGCGAACCTTCCACGCCAGAGGACGAGCAGGGCGGTGCCCGCCGTGGTCGCCGGGTGGCATGGGTCGTCGTGGTGATCGCCGCCATCGTGGCCTGCGCGGTCACGCTCACGGTGACGCTCACGGATTCCGGGACAGACGGCGATACGCAGACCCAAGAGAGCACGCAGCGTCCACAGAATCCATTTGAAGAGGCCCGAACTCTGGGGGTTTCGCAGGTTCTCGCGGACTACAGCGCCGCTCTTCGCAACGGTGATGCGGCCACAGCGGCGACAGCGCTGGACCAGTCTGCGACGGAGATCGTGCGGGATCGCACCCGGCGATCCGCCGAGGGGATCGGTCTTCTGCCGATCCCCACCTTCGAGTATCGCTTGTCCAGCACGCGTGGCCCCGAGCGGCTGGTGCCCGCCGAGTTGCAAGATCGACTCGACGCCCAGGGCAGCAGCGACTCCTGGGTGGCTCCCGTGCAGTTGCGATACGCATACGAGGGCATCGACAGCACTCCGGTGGTGCTCGAGGTGCCGATGGTGATGGCGAGATATCCCGACGGCTGGAAGATCGTTGCCGATGCCGGGCCGGTGTTCGGTGAGGCAGGTCCGGCAGGCCAGGTCTGGCAGTACGAGCGACCTGCGGCCAGTCCGGTGAGCACTCCACCGGGGGACTCGCTGGTCCTGACCAACGGCACCTCGCCCTTGACCGACGTGCTGGGGAGACTGCTGCCCGCAGCCACCGAGTCGGTGACCGGCTTCTGGGGTACGAGGTGGGCCCAGGGCGCCGGCGTCATCGTCGCGGGCTCCGACGACGAGTTCGCATCCATCACGGGATCGAGTCCGGCGGATGCCGATGCTGCTGCCGCCGTGACCGTCTTCAGCTCCGTCGATCCCGCGGGCCCGACCGCACTGGGTCAACGTGTGGTGTTCACTCCGCAATCGGCCGGGCTCGATCCGAACACCCTTGCCGTCGTACTGCGGCACGAACTGTTCCACGTCGCCGCACGAACCGCCACCGCAGAAGCAGCGCCGGTGTGGGTCACCGAGGGCGTCGCAGAGTACGTGGGCAGGAGGGGGACCTACACCCGACTCGAGCAGGCTGCCCCCGCGCTGGCCGCGGAGATCGCCGCGAACGGACCGCCCGCCGATCTCCCGGCCGATGCGAACTTCGCGCCGAGCAATCCCGATGCGGCGCTCGCGTACCAGTCCGCCTGGTCGGTCGCGGCGTTTATCGCCGACACCTACGGCGACGACAAACTGAAGCGTTTCTACGTCGCACTGGCCGGCGCCGACCAGCCGACCGACCCGGCTCTCGTGGTCACCGCGCAGAACACCGCGGCCCAGATCGTGCTCGGCATCTCCCGCGATGATCTGGTCAACCGGTGGCGCGCCTGGCTCGGTCAGCAGGTCTGACGCAGCTACGGTGGGCCAATGCATCGGACGCTGTTGGTCACCAACGACTTTCCGCCCCGGCAGGGCGGCATCCAGTCGTACCTGCAGAATTTGGTCGACCGTCTGCCTGCCGGCGAGATCATCGTCTACGCGCCGAGATGGCGGGGTGACAGCCATGTGCGTTTCGACAAAGAACAGCCCTACGAGGTCGTCCGGCACCCCACCACGCTGATGCTGCCGACACCGATCGTCGCCCACCGGGCAGCGGAACTCGTTCGCGCACACCAGGTCGACACTGTCTGGTTCGGTGCTGCAGCTCCGCTCGCGACCCTGGCCGGGACCGTGCGCCGGGCGGGTGCGAGCCGGGTCGTCGCGAGTACCCACGGACACGAGGTGGGCTGGTCGATGCTCCCGCTGGCCCGGCAGACACTGGGCACGATCGGCCGTGGCACCGACGTCCTCACGTACGTCAGCGCCTACACCCGTGGCCGGTTCGCTGCCGCTTTCGGCCCGCAGGCGGCATTGGAACACCTGCCGCCCGGCGTCGACGTCGACCGGTTCAGGCCTGATCCGGTTGCGCGCCAGCACTTTCGGGAGCGCCACGGACTGGGCTCGGCTCCGACTGTCCTGTGTTTGTCACGATTGGTTCCGCGCAAGGGCCAGGACATGCTGATCCGGGCACTGCCCGAGGTGCGTGCGCAGATCGACGGGGCAGTCCTGGTGATCGTCGGGGGCGGGCCCGACCAGCGTCGACTGCGTGAGCTCGCGGCCGCGGTCGGGGTGGCCGATCACGTGGTCTTCACCGGATCTGTACCCGCCGACGAACTCGCCGGGTACCACAACATCGCCGACGTGTTCGCCATGCCGGCCAGGACCCGCGGTCATGGACTCGACGTCGAGGGGCTCGGGATCGTGTACCTGGAGGCGTCATCGACGGGGATACCGGTGGTCGCGGGCGACTCGGGAGGGGCACCGGAGACCGTTCGACCGGGCGAGACCGGACTGGTGGTCGACGGTCGGTCGCTTCCCGAACTGGTCGAGGCGCTCACGACCATCCTCGGCGATCGTGAGCTGGCCGAATCGATGGGGCGGGCAGGACGCGAGTGGGTGCAGTCGCGGTGGCGGTGGGAGCACATGTCGTCGCGGCTCGCGCAGCTGCTGTGATCTCGGGATACCGGAACAAGTAAGGGTTTGTGATGGCCATGCCTGGTCGATATGTGAAGCTAATGCGGTGACCAGAATTCAGGTTGCCGACCAGACGTTCATCGCGGCGCCCGCAGAATCGGCGACGGAGCTGATCTCCGACCGCGCGAATTGGCGTCGCTGGTGGCCGGACCTGCAGTTGACCGTCGTCGAGGATCGAGCCGAGCAGGGGGTGCGCTGGAAGGTGAGTGGCCCGCTGAACGGAACCACCGAACTCTGGCTGGAACCGGCGCTCGATGGATTCGTGCTGCACTATTTCTTGCACGCCGATCCGACGTCCCGGTTGCCCACCGAGCCCCGCGCGCTGATGACCGAGGTCGGCAAGATCAATCATCGTCGCCGGGTTGCCGGGCGTGCGATGTCGTTCGAGGTGAAGGACCGACTGGAGGCCAGTCGTCACGTCGGGGGCCCGGCGGCAGGAGAGCGCGGAGTCGCGGCGTCCGGGGGTGGGAGATGACCGATCGTACCGAGCAGTCCATCGTCATCAACGCCGATGCCCAGGCCATCATGGCGGTCATCGCCGATTTCGAGCAGTATCCGAAGTGGGTGTCGGCCGCCCGCGAGGTCCAGGTGACGGTTCCCGGTACGTCAGGGCGGGCCAAGCAGGTCCGGTTCGTCCTCGATGCCGGTGTGCTCAAGGACAACTACGAGTTGAGCTATGAGTGGTCGCCCGACGGTAATTCGGTGACGTGGGATCTGGTCAGCAGTGATCTGCAGACAGCCCAGCACGGGCGCTACCTGCTGGTGCAGCAGGCGCCCGGATCGACGAAGGTCACCTATGAGCTCAGCGTCGGTCTTTCCATCCCGATGATCGGCCAGCTCAAGCGTCGCGCCGAGAAGGCGATCACCGACGCAGCGCTCAAAGAACTCAAGAAGAGGGTCGAAGGCTGATCGATCTAGCGCCCATCCACCTCGTACTCGGTGCGGGCGGGGCGGGAACCACGACCGTCGCGGCGGCCGGCGCCGCCGGTAACCGGGCAGACCGTCGCACCGGCCGCCGGGGCAAGACCTTGCTCGTCACGCTGGACAGGTTCCATTCGGCGGCGACCGTATTCGGTGTCTTTTCTGTTCCAGGAGAACCGATCCCGGCATCGCAGCAGGTCGACCTGCTCGAAATCGACACGATGGCCATGCTGGAGGAGACCTGGGGGACGGTGCGCTCGGCTCTGGCTGCCGGCGAATTGACGGGTACCGGCGTCCCAGGGGTGGGTGCTGTTCTCGCAGGACTCGATCCCGAGGAGGTGCTGGGGATGCCCGGGGTCGAATCGCTGCTGGCCCTGCGCCGGATCCGCGACGAGGCGGCGTCGGGGTCCTGGTCACGGGTCGTGGTGGACCTGTCAGGCGGAACGGACCCGTTCGAGTTGCTGCGCGTTCCGCAGATGGTCTCCGACACCATCGAGAGGTTGTGGCCGAGGCACCGGCGCCTGGCGGCGGCGGCGGACAATGCCCGTATCGCCAGGGTCGTCGCGATACTCGACACACTCGTCCGTGACTGCGCAGACGTCGATGAACTGCTCTTCGACACCAGCGCAGTCGACGTCCATCTCGTGGTCGGCGCCGATCGCCACGGAGTGGCGACAGCGGAGAGGGCACTCTCGGTGTTGCAGGTGATGGGACTCCCGCTCAGCACCGTGCTGGCCAATCGTGTTCTTCCTGAGGATGGTTCACCTCCGACGACGGGCGCCGGTGCGGCAGGGCCTGCGACGTGGTGGGATGAGCAGCTCGTTGTCCAGGCCGCTGCCGTCGAACGGCTCCGGGACATCACTGCGGGCGCTGAATTGATCAGCGTGCCATGGCTTTCGGAGCCGATCGACTCGGTGTTGACCTTGCGGCGACTCGGAGTGCGTCTCGACTCGCGGTCGATGGACACAGTGGGGCCCCAGGCGGCCAAGGTGGAGCGCGAATCGGGTTCAGGAGTCGATTCGATCTACCGGATGAGATGGAGACAAGCGCTCCCGGACCCCTCGGGGCTGCAGCTGGGTCGCAGCGGTGACGATCTGATGATCACCGTGAGTGGAGTGCGCAGACGGGTGCGACTACCGTCGGTTCTGCGACGATGTCTGGTCCTGGGGGCACAGTGGGACGGCGGGGTGCTGACAGTCCGCTTCCGCCCTGACCCAGGTCTCTGGCCCCAGCCATAGCAGATAGGTAACAATGGCGGACATCGCACAACCCACCCGAGCAGTGAAGGCAGCGTGAACGAGAGAAGGCCGGCTTGACCCATCAGCATGGCGGTGACGCAGACGGTGCTCGGTCAGGCTCGGACGCGGAAGCCTGGCGGGCACTCATCCTGGGCGTCCTCGACCGTTTCGACACGCTGGCGGCAGGTCTCCTCGGCGAGGGTGGCGCGCGAACCGGCGAGCCAGGTGGCCAGGCAGGCGCACGGGGTGGACCCGGGCGACCGACGGACTTCGCCGGACAGGCGCGGATCGCCTTGGACGGGATCATCGAAGAGGCGGGCGAACTGCTGTGGCAGATGCTGGGGCAACTCATCGCGATCCTGGAGGCGATCCAGGCTGCGCTGGAACAGGTGATCGGTGCCGGTGCGGCGGCACCCGCGCCCCGCTCGACGGGTGAGACCGGGCGCGATGCGGCGTACCAACCCATCACCGTTCGCTTCGAACCCGTAGGTGACGACAGCGTGGACAGAACGTGAGCGCCGTACCCCGGCACGGCGCGGGTAGAGGTGACATGGCCGTCGGTATCGACATCGGCGGGACGAGCATCCGCGCCGCCGTCGTCGACGAGAAGGGCCAGGTGCTCGACACCGTTCGGTCGCAGACCCCCACGACGGCGACCGCACTCGAGAGCTGTCTCGATTGGACCGTGGCCGAATTGGCAGAACGCTGGACGGTGACCGCGGTCGGGCTCGCAGTGGCCGGATTCCTCACCACCGACCGGCAGGTGATCCGGTTCTCTCCGCACCTGCCGTGGCGCGAGGCGAGGGTCGCCGAGGAGATGACGGCCCGGATCGGCCTGCCCGTGTTCTGCGAGCACGACGCGAACGCCGCCGCAGTGGCCGAATATCATTTCGGTGCCGCCGCCCGCGGTCACAACACCCTGGTCATCGCGATCGGCACCGGTATCGGTGCCGGGCTCCTCCTCGACGGTGAGATCTACCGCGGGAGCTTTGGGGTCGCCCCTGAACTCGGACACCTGCGCGTGATGCCCGACGGCAGGCCGTGCTCGTGCGGGAAGTTCGGGTGCTGGGAAAGGTATTGCAGCGGCACGGCATTGGTGGACACCGTTGTCGAGTTGATCGCGGACGGCGGTCTGTGGAACAGCCAGCTCGCCCGTGAGATCACCGACGATCCGGGTTCGTTGACCGGTCGCCGGATCGCGGCGGCCGCCCATGACGGCGATGCGCTCGCGCTGGCGGCATTTGCCGAGTTCGCCCGCTGGCTCGGGTTGGGGCTGGCGATGGTGTGCGACGTCTTCGATCCCGATCTGGTCGTCTTGGCCGGGGGCGTGGGTTCGTCGTCGGGGCTCTACCTCGATGAGGCCCGGGAGCACTACTCGGCGTTGCTGACCGGCGCAGGACACCGGCGGATGGCGCGAATCCGTGGGACCCAGCTCGGAGAGGCTGCAGGAATGATCGGCGCCGCTCAGATCGCCAGGATGGGGGCCAGGGCTGTGACGGACCAGCGCCCGGGTGGGTAAAGTTCTCGGCGTATGTGGTGTCGGCAACAGCGGCGGGGCGTTCGTGGCTCGTCAGAGAGTGAGAAGACATGTGGTACTGGGTCTTCAAATACATCCTGATGGGACCTGCGCTGCGGGCCCTGGGGCGGCCGAAAGTCGAAGGGCTGGAGAATATCCCGGCCAAGGGACCGGCAATTCTCGCCAGTAATCACCTTGCAGTCGTCGACAGTTTCTACCTTCCGCTGATGGTGCCGCGCCGGATGTACTTCCTCGCCAAGAGCGAGTACTTCACCGGCACCGGGGCCAAGGGCGCGTTTCAGCGGTGGTTCTTCAACGCCTCGAGTCAGATCCCGATCGACCGCACCGGCGCCGACGCCGCGGCCGGTGCGCTCGTGTCGGCTCGTCGCAAACTCGACGTCGGAGACCTGATGGCGATGTATCCCGAGGGCACCCGGTCTCCTGACGGCCGGCTGTACAAGGGCAAGACCGGACTGGCGCGGATCGCGATGGAATGCGGTGTCCCGGTGATCCCCGTCGCGATGATCGGGACCAGCGAACTGAATCCGCCCGGCACCACGATCCCGCGCCCCGGCCGCATCACCGTCAAGATCGGGAAGCCCCTGGACTTCAGCCGCTATGAGGGCATGGAAGGCAACAGGTTCATCGAACGCGCGGTCACCGACGAGATCATGTACGAGCTCATGAAGCTGAGCGGCCAGCAGTACGTCGACGTCTACGCCGCGACCCTCAAAGATCAGCCGGCCGCCGAGTCGGTCACCGAGACGCCCCCGGCGGCCTGATCCGCCGGTGCGCTACTTCTACGACTGCGAGTTCATCGAGGACGGCCTCACGATCGAGTTGGTCTCGATCGGGATGGTTGCCGAGGACGGTCGCGAGTTCTACGCCGTGTCAACCGAATTCAACCCTGACCGGGCCGGCCAGTGGGTTCGGGCGAACGTCCTGCCCAAGCTTCCGTCGCCGGCCTCGAAAGCCTGGCGTTCCCGCGCCCGGATCAAGGAAGACCTGCTCGAATTCGTGAACGCCGGACCCGGGACCATCGAGTTGTGGGCCTGGGTCGGTGCGTACGACCACGTGGTCCTGTGCCAACTGTGGGGACCGATGACGGCGTTGCCGAGAGAGCTGCCGCGCTACACCCGTGAGCTGCGCCAGCACTGGGAGTGCAGCGGGCGCCCCGAGCTGCCCGCCGCGCCCAAGGACGCGCACGACGCGCTGGCGGACGCGCGGCACAACCTCAACAAGTGGCTCGCCATCGAGAGTTCGGTGAACCGGCCGCAGTGATCCGGCCACGAATTGGTTTCGGATGTCGGCGGGGCATTAGGCTGGTCTGGTGGTGAACTGGACCGTAGACGTTCCGCTTGACGAACTCCCTGAGCTGCCGCCCCTGCCCGGCGACCTCGCAGCCCGATTTGCGGCGGCGCTGACGAAGCCCGCGTTGCAGCAGCCGAGCTGGCCGGAAGACAAGGCGCGGGCGATGCGCACCGTGCTCGAGAGTGTGCCGCCGATCTGCCTTCCCAACGAGGTGGAGCAGCTCAAGGCCCAACTCGCCGAGGTCGCGCTCGGTCGGGCTTTCCTGCTGCAGGGAGGTGACTGCGCAGAGACGTTCGCAGACAACACCGAACCCCACATCAAGGGCAACATCCGGACGCTGCTGCAAATGGCGGTGACGCTCACCTACGGTGCCAGCCTGCCCGTGGTGAAGGTGGCGCGCATCGCAGGTCAGTACGCCAAGCCGAGGTCGTCGGACACCGATGCGCTGGGCCTGCCGTCGTACCGTGGCGACATGGTCAACGGCTTCTTGCCCGAGTCGACCGTCCGCGAACACGATCCGTCCCGACTGGTGCGCGCCTACGCCAACGCCAGCGCTGCGATGAACCTGGTCCGCGCGCTCACCGGGGCGGGCCACGCCGATCTGCACCGGGTGCACGACTGGAACCGGGAGTTCGTCCGTACCTCGCCCGCCGGTGCCCGATACGAGGCATTGGCCTCCGAGATCGATCGCGGCCTCAAGTTCATGGACGCCTGCGGTGTACGGGACTCCAACCTCGAGTCGGCCGACATCTACGCCTCACACGAAGCCCTGGTCCTCGACTACGAGCGCGCGATGCTGCGACTGGCAGATGATCCGGCGGACCCGGACAGCGGCAAGAAGGTCCTCTACGACCTGTCGGCGCACTTCCTCTGGATCGGCGATCGCACCCGCCAGCTCGACGGCGCCCACATCGCGTTCGCGGAACTGATCGCCAACCCCATCGGACTCAAGATCGGGCCCAGCACCACCCCCGAACTCGCCGTCGAATACGTCGAACGGCTCGACCCGAACAACGAGCCCGGCCGGCTCACACTCGTCGCGCGAATGGGTAACGGCAAGGTCCGTGAGTTGCTGCCCCCGATCGTCGCGGCTGTCGAGGCCACCGGCCACAAGGTCATCTGGCAGTGCGACCCGATGCACGGCAACACCCACGAGGCCAGCACCGGATTCAAGACCCGCCACTTCGATCGCATCGTCGACGAGGTGCAGGGCTTCTTCGAGGTGCATCACGCTCTCGGTAGCCACCCAGGTGGCGTCCACATCGAACTGACCGGTGAAGACGTGACCGAATGCCTCGGTGGCGCACAAGACATCTCGGATCTCGATCTCGCAGGACGCTACGAGACCGCATGCGATCCGCGACTCAACACCCAGCAGTCGTTGGAGCTGTCGTTCTTGGTTGCGGAGATGTTGCGGGGTTGACCTGAGTTGGCCGTGCGAGTACGGCGAACTGACACCGCCCGGCGGGCGGCCGCGTGTTCTGGACGAGGGAGCGAGGGAGCGCAGCGACCGAGTCGACTGAGGAAGAACACGCGATAAAGGCCGCACGCCCCGCGAGCGCCAGCGAGCCAAAGACACAGCTGGTGAGCCGACGACGCGACTCTCTCCCGTCAGTCCTTCACGAGGCCACCGTCTACGACCAGGTTCTGGCCGGTGACGGCGCGCGACCACGGTGACGCGAAGAACAGGACAGCATCTGCGAACTCCTGCGGGGTGGTGACACGTCGTAGCGGGGTGCTCTCGGCGATCAGATCGAACACCGCTTCCGGAGTCGCGGAACTGGCATCGGTGGTGCGGAGCAACCCGCCGGACACCATGTTGACGGTGATGCCCTCCGGCCCGAGATCGGCGGACATGGTGCGCGTCAACGCCAACAGCGCAGCTTTCGCTGCGGTGTAGTCGTGGTACGGGACCACCGGGTTCTGGACCAGGTTGGTGCCGATGGTGACGATGCGACCGAAACCCGCTTCGCGCATCCCCGGCAACGCTGCCTGGGTGGTGTGCAATGCGGCGGCGACGCTGCCCTTCAGTTGCGCATCGAAGTCCGGCCACGTGATCGTGTCGGCTTTCGGGCGACCGTCGCCGTTGAACGAGAAATCGACGAGGGCGTTGTTGACGACGGTGGTGATCGGTGAGCCGAAATGCTCTCGCGCGGTGTCGAACAGGGCGGCCACCGCCGCGGGGTCGGTGACGTCTGCGCGGACGGCCAGTGCGCGATCGGGACCGAGCTCCTCGGCGAGTGCGTCCGCGGCGTCCTTGCTTCGCAGATAGTTGATGATCACCCTCGCGCCCTGGGTGGCAAACGCCCTGGTGATCGACTGACCGAGCCCACGGGCCCCGCCTGTGATCAGCACGATCTGCTGCTCGATGGATTGCGCGTTGTTCGACGGCATGATGGACATCCCTCCGCCAGTACTAACTGGTCAGGTTCAGCGGGTCTGATCTCAGCCGAGAGGATTCGGCACCCCGTGTCGCCCACAATCAGATCACAGGAGCGAGCGTTCATCGGCGCCGGGCACCACATGACGGACAATTCACCGCCTGGACGCCGAGAACCTACGGGATCGAGGTGATGTCGACTGTCGTGCCCTGTTTGATGCGGGTTCCGCCAGAAGGGTTCTGACTGACGACGATCGAGATGGCGGACCCTGTCAGGCCCCGACTGTTGACCTTCAGCCCGGCGTCGCCGAGCTTGCGTTTGGCAGTGCCGACGGTGTCCCCGGTGACGTCGGGGACGCTGACGGCATCAGAGACGAAGATGCGTACCACAGGATTCCGCGGGTCCACCCGGGCGCCGAAAGCCGGGCTCGCGGAGGTGATCTCGCCTGCCTTGGCAGTGCCATCCGTGGACGTACCGCCATCCTGGGCGATCAGTCCGGCGTCCTGCAAGGTCCGTCGTGCCTCATCGGGTGTCTTGCCCGACAGGTCGGGAACCGAAATGGCGTCCGAGACGATGAGGTCGACAGTGCTTCCGGGTTCGGCCATGGCTCCGGCACCGGGACTGGTGCCGATCACCTTGCCGCCGTCGATGTCCGGGCTGAACTCCTTGCGGACGTTTCCGGTCTTGAGTTTCGCGGCCCCCAGCAGCTTGGTGGCGTCGTCCTGGTCACGACCCGACACATCGGGGACCGAGATGGGTTCGGGGCCGCGACTGGTGGTGATCTGCACCTCACTGCCCACGGGTACCGTGCTCCCGGAGTTGGGCGTCAGCGAGACCACGGAGCCCTTGGGTGCGGTGTTGCTGTACTGCTGCCGGGCCACCTTGGGTACCAGAGTGCGGTCGCGCAGACGCTGCTCGACTTCGGGCAGGGGGTCGCCGGCGCTGAGGTCGGGGACCTTCGGTTGCCCCACCGAGTACGCCAGGGTCACGTCGGAGAACCGGCTGACGCGGGTTCCCGGCGCCGGTTGCGCCGACATCACCTGATCGACGGGAAGGTCGTTGTCGAAGGTGGGGTCGTCCACGACGTCGAGCCCGGCGTCTTCGATGGCTTCGGTCGCGGTGACGCGGTCCATCCCGGTCAGTTCCGGGACGGTGGTGAAGCGGCCCGACCCGAGCCACCAGCCGCCGACCCCGAGCAGCGTTGCCACGAGCATCACGACCAGCACCCAGATGAGCGCTGTGCGACGAGACTTGCGGCGTTGTTCGGCGTACGCCGAGGCCTGCGACATCATCGCCGCGGACGGGGGAGGAGGGCCAGGTGGGCCCTGCGGGCGGGAAGGGCCGGGCGGCGGCTGTTGATGGCGGGTGTCGGGCGGAAGGGTCTGGATCCGCGTCGGATTCCGGCCGCCCTGCTGCGGTGGCGCCGGCGAGGCGGCGATCGGGTCGGTGCCGTCCGGATCCCCGGGTGGGCCCGCCGGTGGCCGCAACTGGCGGTCGCGGAAGGCGACCATGGTCTCTCGTTCCGCCGAGCGGGTAGGGGCGGGCACCGTGAACGCGGGCAGATCGAGGTCGACTGCGATCTCGGTGAGCACTTCACGCATGTGGTATCCGTCGCGATACCGGTTCTCGGGGTTGCGGGCAGTCGATGTCAGGACGAACTCGTCGAACTCCGGCGGCACGCCCGGGATGAGTGAACTCGGTGCGGGTACGTCGTTGTTCAACCGTTGGTATGCCAGACCGAGGGCGGTGTCGCCGCTGAACGGGGTTCTGCCGGTGAGCATCTCGAAGACCAGGATGCCGGTGGAGTAGACATCCGAGCGAGCATCGGCCGACGCGGACTCCACCTGCTCGGGTGACAGATATGCGGCGGTGCCCAGGATCACGCTGTTCGATGTGATGCCGGCGGCCGCGATGGCTCGTACGAGCCCGAAGTCGACCACCTTGACTTCGCCCTCGTCCGAGATCAGGACGTTCTCGGGTTTGACGTCGCGGTGCACCAGCCCGGCGCGGTGGGCGGACCCGAGCGCTCCGAGGACCGGGGCCGTCACGGCGGTCACGGCGTGAGGTGGCATCGGGCCGCGTTCGCGCAGCAATTCGCGGAGGGTGCCGCCCTGCACCAACTCCATGACGAGGAACGCGTAGTCGCCGTCCGCGCCCTGGTCGTACACGGCCACGAGCCCGGGGTCCTTCAGCCTGGCGACCGACCGGGCCTCGAACTCGAGGCGGGCCAGGAACTGCGGGTCTGCCGAGAATCGCGGATCCATCACCTTGACGGCAACAGGCCGGTCGAGCCGCAGATCCATTCCGAGGTAGACGCTGGACATGCCGCCGCGGGCGATGAGCGCATCGATCCGGTAGCGGCGCTCCAGCAGCATGCCGATCAGCATGTCGGAGGGAGCGTTCACAGGCGTCAGATCCTTTCGCGGCCGGACAGGTGGGCAGATTTACGAGTCCACAGTAGCGACGCCGGGTCTAGAAACGATCACGAGCGCGGGTGTGTGCGGGCGAAGGGCAACGGAGTCCGACCTTTCACCGGGTCGGACAGGGGGAGCGACTCGACTACGCGCCTGCTCGCTCGGTAGTGTCACCCGCGTGGGTTCCGTACCGCTTTCAGAAGACACGCTGCCTGCTGACACAGAGGTGTTGTCCGTGTCCCAGGTTTCTTCCCGAATGGGCTATTCCAACAGCAAGGTCCTCAATCTGATCACCGACGAGCGCCTGCTCGCGGTGCGCCGTGACGGACAGGTCGCGATCCCGGCGCTGTTCTTCGACGGCCCAGAGATCACCAAGCACCTCGTCGGCCTGATCAAGGTGCTGTTCGACGGCGGATTCAGTCGCGACGAGGCCATGAAGTGGCTTTTCGAGATCCAGGACGATCTGGGCATCTGCCCGGCGGAGGCGCTGCACGGGCATCAGGCACGCGAGATGGTGCGCCGCGCCCAGGCCGAGGCCTTCTAAAGGCGTCCGCGGCGCGCCAGAGCCGCGGCGACGTGACCCATCCGGGCCGGTGTCGACACTTGGGCCCGCTGCGTCAGGACGCGGTAACCGTCCTGTTCGACCTGATCCAGGATGGCTCGGTACATCGTCAGGGCAGCCCTGATCCCGGGTCTGCTGGCGGGAGTCAACAGTGCGATCCCGGGCTCGGCAAGCCGATATTCGGCGCGGGTGATGGCGATCAGATGCGCCAGCGCGCGACGAAGCTGCGCAGGCACCTGGCCGTTGCGGCGGCACCGTCGGAGCATGGCTTCATCGACCCCGAACGTGGCGAGTTCGTCGGTGGGCAGATAAATGCGGCCACGGTCGAGGTCTTCGCCGGCATCGCGGATGAAGTTCGTGAGCTGAAAGGCGTCGCCCAGCGCCCGGGCTGCGGTGGTCGCATCCGCGACGTCCCCGACTGTTCCCAGGATGGGGAGCATCTGCAATCCGATGACGCTCGCCGACCCGTACATGTAATCGCGCAGCTGTGCGATCGAGCGGTACGTGGCCACGTGCAGATCGCTGTCGGGGAGATCCATCCGCATCGACCGCAGGAAGGCGTCGAAGTACTCGTGAGGGATCTCGAACGTGGCCGCGGTGTCGGCCACTGCGAGCACCTCGAGATGTCGGGGTCGGTGATCGGGATTCTCCAGCGCGGCGTGCAGGTCTGCCTCGATGTCGTCGAGTTGACCCAGCCGACCCGGCCCGGTCGTGGTGTCGACGATGTCGTCGACCATCCGCGCGAACCCGTAAAGCGCGTAGACGCCGCCGCGCCGAGCCGGAGAGAGCAACTGGGTTCCGCGATAGTAGGTCCGTCCGTGGGTCGCGGTGAGCTGTTCACAGTGCGCGTAGGCCGTCTCGAGTCGTGAACTATCCGTCATGAGTCGGGGCCTGCGCCGTCGGTACCCCTGCCGCGGGTCAACCAACGAATCCGCAGGGGATCGCGTCGCACCAGGGACCAGCCGGCCAGAGCCGAGAGAGCGATCGCGACGATCACATCGGTGATCTCGTACATGAAGATGTCGTCGCTGGGGCCGAACACCTGGAGCAGGAACACACTGAACGCCACGATGGCGACCAGACCCCGGCGATCGATGGTGAAGACCGCTGCGATCACCAGCGCCCAGGTGTAGTACCAGGGGAGCGTCGACGGCTCGAGTAACAGAACCGCCAGCATCGCCCAGGCCATCCCCTTGACCGCGTCGCGCTCAGTGCGCCGGAACCACACCCAGAGTCCGATCAGTGTCAGGGACAACACGATCGAACCGATGGACCGGGCGACCTCGAGAACGGGAAGCAGTGGCAGGCTCACGAACGGCGATGAGACGAGGGTCGTCAGATGTGCCATCGCGGTGGGAATCGTGAGCCAGTTGATGATCTTGGCGGCCCAGGTCAGTCCGAGCAGCCATCCGAATCCGTGGCCGACGAGCAGGGTCAGCGCACCGAAGATGAGGCCGCTGAGTCCGATGATCCACGCCAGCACACCTGCGACGTCGGCGGGTCGGATGCCGGTGGCACTCTCGTCGGACCGGGCTCGTGCGCGGCGGTCCTCCCGGATGTGCGCCAGCCAGATCCACAGGACGAAGGGGATCGCGACGCCGGCGGTGATCTTGATCGAGGCGGCCAGTGCCAGCACGCTCACCCCCGCAACGTGTCGGCGCTGGACCACCAACGTGATCCCCGCTATGAGCACGCCCATCATCAGCAGCTCGACGTGGGGGCCGCCGACGAGGTGGATCAACACCAGTGGATTGAGGGCGACCACCCAGATGGCCATCGCTGGATCGGTCCCGAAGTGGCGGGCGAGGCGCGGCAGCGCCCACAGGGTCAGCAGCAATCCGGGTATGAGGACGAGTCGCATCACCAATACCCCGACGATCGCCTGATCGCCGGTGACCGTGGTGACCGCACGGGTCAGCGACATGAACGCCGGGCCGTAGGGCGCGGTGGTGGTCGCCCACACCTGTGCCATCGAGTCCAGGAGCGGTCCGGGCCGGACCACCGGGCCGTCGGAGTACGGATTGAAGCCGTCTCGGAGCAGGGCGCCCTGGGCGAGGTAGGCGTACACGTCGCGGCTGTAGAGCGGCACCGCGATCATCAGCGGGGCGGACTGGGCCAGGGAGGCCCAGCCGAGAGCGCGAGTGGGTCGATCGGCGGATGGGTCGGCACGCAGGGTGCGCCCCACCTGGACCCACGAGATGACCATGAGCGCCACCCCCAGCCAGAATGCGAGGCCGCTCAGCGTTTTACCGTGCCCGAAGTACAGCCACGTCAGGTGCATCGTCTGCAACGTCGTCTCGTTGCGGGGGACGTCTCCGACGCCGAAGCTGCCCGCGGTGACGAGCAGAGAACCAGCACACCCGAGCAGCAGCTGACGCCCGAGGTCGGTGCGGCAGAAATCACCCACCGACACCCGGGCACGCGTCAGTCGGGCCCGGACACCGCGGGTCGCCATCGGAGTGGTCGTGGACATCGTCGTGGAGTGCCTATTCGCCCGTGATGCGCTGGGCGGCGAGTCGTCCGGACACCAGCACGGGCGGAATTCCCACACCCGGCACCGTGGAACTGCCCGCCAGGACGACATTGGCAGTGCCCGGTACTCGATTGCGCGTGCGCAGTGGACCGGTCTGCCGGACGGTGTGGGCTGCGGCGAACGGTGTCCCCGCCGCCATGCCCGCCGCCGCCCAGGTGGCCGGATCGTCGACGCGGGCGATCGTGAAGGTGTCCCGGATGCCCGTGTAGCCGCGGGTCTCCAGGAGGGCCAGGACTTCCTGTACGTAGGGTCCGGCGAGCTGCTGCCACGGCAGCGGTGCCGAATCGAGGTTCGGGCACGGTGCGAGCACCGTGACCGATTCGCCGGCGGCGCTGATCCCGTGCTCGGGGTCGGAGAGGCCGGGCCTGTTGATCAGCAGGGAGGGATCGCTCATCAGCCGGCCCCGGCCGTTGCGGGCGGTCAGCTCATGAAAGGTCTGGCACCAGGCGGCACCGAAGTCGAGGGTGTGGTGCCCGCCCGGCCACCCGGCGGTGACCTCGGTGGGTACCACGCCATGGGCCACGACGGCGCTCGGTGAGTAGACGATCCGGCGCGAGCGCCTGGCGCGCCGGTGCCCCAGGAGGCGCTCGGTGACGGGTGTGTCGGTGGTGAACACTGCTGCGTCGCAATCCCAGACGCGCCCGTCGGCACTCGTGACCGAAGTCACGCGGTCGCCGTTCCACTGCACGCTCGACGCGGGGGTGCCGAGTTCGACGCACCCTCCTGCGTCGCGCAGCGCCCCGGCCATCACCTCGGCGACGCGCCCCATCCCGCCGCGCGGGTAGTACACACCCATGCTGATGTCCATATGGGCGATCACTGCGTACACGGCCCGTGCGCGCTCAGGTGGTACGCCGGCGTACAGGGCCTGAAAGGTGAAGGCACGCAACAGGCGTTCGTCGGTGACGAACTTCCCCACGCGTGCGGACAACCGGCCCAGCGCGCCGAGCCGCAGCAATGCGGCAGCGCCGGTGCGCGTGGCCGGATCCCGGGCCAGTGAGAGCGCCGAGTCGAAGTTCCGGTTGATGAAGGTGTCCATCTCCACGTCGTAGAGCTGCCTGAGCCACTCGGTCAGTTCTCGGTAGCCACGGGCCTGCTGTGGCCCGAACACGTCGGTGATGGCCGCGGCGAACCGGTCCTGGTCGCGGTGGACGGCGAGTTGGGCGCCGTCTGCGTAGCGCATGTTGTACGTCGGATCGACGTCGATGAGATCGAGCCGGCGCGCGGCGTCCTCCCGCTCGACGCCTACCGCGGCGAGGGGGGCGTGCACCAGCTCGGGCATGGTGAGAATGGTTGCGCCGGTGTCGAAATGGTTGTCACCGATGGTTTCTGTGGCAACCCGGCCGCCAGAGTGAGCGGCGGCTTCGAGAACGGTGACCTCTCGCCCCGCGCCGCGCAGGTGGAGAGCCGCGGTCAGACCCGAGAGCCCGGCGCCGACCACCACGATCCGATCGGTGGGGCCGGAGACTGATGCGACCATCATGCCCGCCGCTGAGTCATGGAGGTCGCCAGCTCTGCGAGGTCCGCCTTCGCGTCGGCAGGGGCGCTGCTCGCGGACAGGGTGATCAGCGCCGATTCGACGAGCTCGCCGATCTGCGATTCGACCCTGGCAACCGCGCCGCTGTCGTGGATGATCTGGGTGGTCTCGGCCAGCTCCGCCGGGTCGAGGTCTTTACCGATGCGTCGGCGCAATACCTGTGCGGCGGCAGGGTTGTCGATATCGCTCAGATTCAATGCGGCAGCGAGCAGCGCCGTCCGTTTGCCTGCGATGATGTCGTCGCCCGCGGGTTTGCCGGTCACCTCGGGATCACCGAAGACGCCCAGCAGGTCGTCGCGGAGCTGAAACGCGACACCGACATCGGTTCCGAACGAGCGAAGGGCCTCGATCAGGTCTGCATCGGCGCCGCCGATCGCGGCGCCGAGCTGCAGCGGCCGCTCCACCGTGTAGGCGGCGGTCTTGAAGCGCATCACCCGATGGGCCGCCACGGGCGACTCGTCACCGGCGGCCTCCGCCGTGATGTCGAGGTATTGACCGGCGAGGACCTCGGTACGCATCCCAGCCCAGATGCTCGCGACCGCGGCGACCACATCCGGCGTCAGACCCGCTCCGAAGAAGAGGTCGTCGGCCCAGGCCAGAGCCAGGTCACCGAGCAGGATCGCGACACCCTCGCCGTACGACGCCGGGGAGCCGTGCCACCCCGCGTCGCGATGAAGTCCTTCGAACTCCCTGTGCAAGGTCGGATACCCGCGACGGGTGTCGGATCGATCGATGATGTCATCGTGGATCAACGCGCAGGCCTGCACGAACTCGAGGGCCGCGCACACGGTCAGCATCTCGTCGTCGAGAGGCCGGGCGGGGCCCGCGGCCTGGTATCCGGCCCAGGCAAAGGTGGGGCGCACCCGCTTGCCACCCCGCAACACGAACCCGCCCATCGACTCCACCGCCTCGGCGAACCCGGGGGCGATGTCTGAAGCTGCAGGTCGGCGCTCTGCAAAGATCTCTCGCAGTAGCTCGGAGGTCGCCGCTGGGACGTCGCGCAGGGACTCGATGGGCACCTGGTCACCTTAGCTGCGAGGTGTCGATCGGCTCTGCCGACCGGGCGACGTGGCCGGGCCCGCCTGGCCAATCGTATGATTGCCGGGTGAGTTCGCAGCTACCCCAGACATCGATCGTGCAGCGGCTGGCCGAGCCACATCCGGGGCCGGTTCCATTTTCCGTCGAGTTCTACCCGCCCCGCGATGAGCAGGCCGAGGCGCGGCTGTGGCGTGCGGTGCGCATCTTCGAGCGCATGGGTCCGGCATTCGTCTCCATGACCTACGGCGCCGGCGGATCAACCCGCGACCGCACCCTGCGGATCGTCGGGCAGCTGGCCCGCGAGACCACGTTGCTGCCGGTTGCTCATCTGACCGCGGTCGGGCACAGCGTGGAGGAGTTGCGGGCGATGGTCGGCGGCTTCGCCGATCAGGGGATCACCAACATCCTCGCGTTGCGCGGCGATCCGCCCGGTGACCCGCTGGGCGAGTGGGTCAAGCACCCCGAGGGGCTGGAGTACGCAGAGCAACTCGTCCGACTGGTGCAAGAGCTCGGCGATTTCAACGTCGGCGTCGCATCGTTCCCCGAAGGCCACCACAGAGCTCCCGATCTCGACCACGACACGAAGTATCTGGTCTCGAAACTCCGTGCCGGAGCCCAGTATTCGATCACCCAGATGTTCTTCGACGTCGATGACTTCCTGCGTTTGCGTGACCGGGTGGTAGCAGCCGATCCCGAGCAGGGCGCCAAACCGCTCATTCCGGGGATCATGCCGATCACGTCGCTGGCATCGGTCCGTCGCATGGTGGAACTGTCGGGCTCGGTGCTGCCCGCCGACATCGATCGGCGCCTGGCCGCGGCGGCCGGTGGCGGACCGGAAGAAGACCGGGAAGCCGTCCGGGCCGTCGGCATCGACCTCGCCACGCAGATGGCGCAGCGACTGATCGCCGAAGGCGTTCCGTGCCTGCACTTTTGCAGTCTGAACTTCGCCAAGGCAACCAGCGAGGTGCTCGAACGCCTCGGCATGAACGTGATGGCTGCCTGAACCACCGGCGTCAGGGCGTCAGCGCCCGGCCCTTCCAGATCAGCTTCCCGGTGAGGCGGGCCCGCAGTGAGTCTGCGACGGCCACCGCGCTGATGACCATCGACAGTGGATGTGCGATCGCGGAGAGCACATCGGGGCCACCCAGGGCTCCGGTCTCTGCACGACGGGCGATCAGGCGTGAGGCGATCCCACAGGCGAGTGCTGCCGCGGCCCGCCGGCGCCGGCGCCCGGTAGCCACGTCGACAAGTGGGATCAGGTTCGCGCAGCCGAACACCACCGCGACGGCCACGGCTCCGGCAGGACCACCGAATTCCGTTCCCAGCCAGCGGCGATAGCCCTGCCAGGTCTCGCTGGGACCGTCGTACATCCGGCACGACGCCACGTCTTTGCCACTGCGGACGGTCGAGCCGAGCCCGATGTCGCGGTACTCCCGTGCAAGCGCGAGGTCGTCCGTGATCTTTCCGCGCACCGAGGCATGGCCCCCGGACCGCCGGTAATCAGCACTCGAGGTGATCAGGAATTGCCCGTTCGCCACCGCCATCGATCGCCATTGCAGTCGCTCGGAGACGCCCAGGGGCACCGAGCCCAACCATGACCAACACAGCAAGGGCTGGACGAGGTGCTCGAAGACGGATCCGGCGCGCTGCGCGGGCCAGACCGACAGCAGGCCGCCTGCATTGCCGCAGGTGCGCACGCCCCGGACAAGGGCGGTCGGCGCCAGGCGTACGTCGGCGTCGACGAACGCGATCATCCCCTCGCCGACGCGATCGGCGAGCAGGGTCATGGCGTGGATCTTCCCGGTCCAGCCCGGTGGCGGGGGAATGTCGTTGCGGTACAACTCGAAGCGGGGATCGTCGGCGATCGCTGCGGTTACGACGTCGCCGGTGCCGTCGGACGAATCGTCGTCGCAGATCAGCACCCGCAGATCCGAGATCCCGGTCTGGGCCCTGAGGTCAGAGATCAGCGACGGGATCCGAGCTGCCTCGTCGCGAGCTGGGATGCACACCCAGACGGGTTCAGTGATCGGCCCGCCTGGCTCGGCCAACGATTCGACCCGCCGGACATTGGCAAGTGCGACAGCCAGATTGACTGCCGACAGTCCCAGCGGTAACCAGCCGATCAGCGGGTCGACCGGTCGTCGTCGCGAGGTCCGCCCGGCGTCGTGGCGTTCTGCCGGGTGTCCACAGGTCGTCGGGCCGGCGCGCCGGGCCGAGGTGACTGGTCGCGATTGACCCACGCCAGCGCGACGACGATCACCGTGACGGCCAGCGCGATTCCCGCCATCAGCCCGGTCCATCCGGTGAACGCAGCGGTTCCGGGTTCTTCGTAGTTCGCCTCGGCGGTCATGGGTGAGGCCTTGCCGATCTCAGGCTTCCACGAGACCGCGTCCTCGCCGTCCTGCTGCCCGTTGGTGGCGCTGACAGGGCCGGCGAACTGGACGGAGAACTCGACGTAGTCCCTGCCGGCCGCGAGGCCCTGCAGATCGGCGGTACCACGGAAAGCGACGACGTCGCCCCGACGCTGTGCGTTGAGGTCCATCGTCACCGACGTGTCCGGATAGGCGTCGTCGACCAGTTCTCCGAGTTGGGTGAACTGTCCGAGGGTCGCCTCGGTGAAGGTCGCGCGGGTGCCGATCAACCCGTCGCGTTTGAACTCGGTCGCGCTGACCACCGACTCCAACGACTGCGGGACGACGATTTGCGGCCCTTTCTCCTGGCCGACGTCCTTCTCGGCCAGCACCATGGCTCCCCAGAGGCGGTCGCCGAATTCGGTGGGCGAGTTCGAGCAGGCAGCGAGCGCGGGACCGCACACCAGGACCAGGAGGGCAAGAACCAGGCTCATGGTGCCGCGGCGCTGCCGGCCGCGGGGCTGTCGGGTGATCTGAGGCACGCAGCTATCGTGCCACTAGTGCTGGGCCCGCGCGGCAAGGGCGCGCCCTCGTGCGGTCAACGTGAGGTCGGGTGCCTGCTGCCGACCGTGCCGAACAGGCAGATCGCGGCCGGAACACCGATGATGCCCATTCCGATCAGGCCGTAGGGGACCGCGGCGGGCAACTCCGGATCGTCGAGGAATACGAGGAACGCCAACGCGGATCCGAGCCAGGTCCAGGTGAACCAGCCGATGGGGGTGATCGCCGAGCGCCAGGTGACGACGATCGGCTGCCGGTCGATGAGCGAGAGCAGCGTGAACATCACCGCGGCGACCCCGGCCCAGCCGAGGAAGTTCGTGAGGGGGATCTGTTCGATGCCCGGAAGGCCGGCGTCCCGGGTCTCCCAGGTCCACAATCCCGCGCTGACCATCTGCGGATCGAGATACAGGTCCCAGCCGACCATTCCTGCGGTTGCGAGCGGGATCCGGAACCACGGTGTCGTCGTGATGAACGAGCTGATCCACCAGATGCAATAGCCACCGGCCGTCCAGGCCAGGCCGATCACGATCGGTACGTCGGCGATCGAGGGGCCGATCCGGCCCATGGTGTACTCGTAGGCGCCGAACGGGAAAGACGTTGCGGTACCTATGATCTCAGCGCTCCAGCCGACACCGGCCGTTGCCGCGACCATCGCAACCGTCCGAAGCGTGCCGAGGCGAGCAGCCGAATGGAGCACCATCGCCGCCGCAGAGGCGAGCACCACGGTGACAGTCACCCGATCGCGGGTGGTGCCTTCCACCAGCGGGTAGGTGATCTGGGCTGCGATGGATACGGCGAGCAGTGCGGCCGACAGTGTGAATCGGGTGTCCGTGGACGTCATCCCCATCGACCGCGGGTGATCTTCGACAGTGTCGAACGCCGGCCTGCCAGCACGGCGGTGGCGGCGATCCGCCCACTCGCCCCGCAGACCCCGCCACCGGGGTGGGTGGAGGCCCCCGCCAGCACGAGACCGGGGGCGCCGGGGATGCTGTGTTGGGCCATTTCCGGATGGGGCCGCCAGATCATCATCTGATCGAGCGACATCTCGACGTGCATGATGTTGCCGCCGGTGAGCCCGAGTTCGGTCTCGAGATCGGCCGGCGTCTGGATCCGGGTGTGCTCGATGGACTCGGAGAACCCCGGGGCGTGCCGGTCGAGTTCGGCGACGATACCGGCCGCCGCCTCGGCGGCGAGGTCGCTCCAGCTGCGACCGCCGGACAAGCGGTACGGGTGCCACTGCGCCCACAGGCTCGTCGAGTGATGCCCGTCAGGTGTCAGTGTCGGGTCGATCGCGGAATAGCTCATCGCCACGAGGGCGGGTCGGCGCGGCAGATCGCCCGCGGAGGCGTCGGCGTACGCCCGGGCGAGCTGACCCCGGTCCGTCACGAGGAGCCCGAGGGCGGAGTGGACGCCGGCGTCGTCGCCGATACCGCGATAGCTGGGCAGGGCGGTCCCGCCGAGGCGTACCGCCATCCCGATCCCGTTCCCGACCCGGATCTGTGCTGCCCAGCGATCGGCGGTGGCGGAGTCGAAACCGCCGGCCCGCAGGAGTTTCAGGGTGGTGAGGATGTGGCAGGCACTGACGACCGAGCGGGCCCGCTGTTCGCTGCCGTCCTCACACCGCACCAGCCAGTCGTCGCCGCGCTTTTCCAGAGCCGTGGCGGCGGCGGACAGGCGTACCTCGCCGCCGTCCGACTCGAGCTTGCGGACGAGGGCTTCGGTCAGGGCGCCGCTCCCACCGATCGCCCGGCCGGGCGGGATGGTGTGCATCGCGGCGGCGAAACCGACCATCGGGGCAGTCCCCGGCTCGTTCATCGGCGGCCCGGACTGGGCGCCGAACCACGCGAGTGCGGCCTTGAGTTGTTCGGACTCGAACCAGTAGTCCAGCAGGGAGTCGCCCGACATCAGGAACTCCTGGGACAGTCCGAGGCCTGAGGACGCACCCTTGCCGGGTATGCGCCCCTGCAGGCCCCAGAAGGCTTTTCCGAGCGCGATGGGGGAGGGCGAGGAGGTGAATGCCGACATCATCGCGGCCGACCGTTCGGCCCAGACGACCACGAAAGCGCGGTAGGCCTCGGCGTCAGCTGCGCCGCAGGCGTTCTCGATGGACGCGCAGGTCCGATCGAGGTCTTTGTAGAAGATGATGGGTTCGTGGGTGTCGTCCGCAGGGCTGAATGCCCAGGGATCGCAATCGATGTAGCGGAGCCCGTGATCGGCGAGTGCCAGTTCTTCGAGGATCGGCGTGTGCCGGATCATCAGGTGCGCCGACGATCCACGATCAACCCGGTATCCGGGGAACCGCTCGACGGTCGATACTGCGCCACCGGGGATGCTGTCGCGCTCGACCACCACGACCCGTTGTCCTGCGGCGGCCAGATATGCGGCGGCGACAAGACCGTTGTGGCCCGCTCCGATGACGACGGTGTCGATCATTGATGCTCCTACTCCAGTGGCAGAGTTCGACCAAGTACAGCAAATGGCCGCGGGTCCCCCGAGAAAGTGAAGCGACGCAGCACGTCGGCGAACCCCAACCGACGATAGAGCCGCCACGCGCGGTTGTTCTCCTCGCTGACCTCTGGGGTCGAGAGGAGGACCTGCGGTTCGGTTCTGTCGGCGAGCAGGCGCACCAGCAGTGCCTCGCCGATCTGCCGGCCCTGGGCGGCGGGGTGAACGTGCAGTTCGGTCAGCTCGAAATACTCGTCGGTGATCGACCGGATCCGCTCGGGATCGGCCCCGGCGCGGGTCAGCCCGGAGCGAACCTGCTGGTTCCACCATTGGTCACCGGCACCGCGGTACCCGTACGCGATCCCGACGAGGGTTTGCTGCGAGGAGGCGGCGCCCGGTGACTCCACGGCTGCGACAGCCTGCCAGCCGGGACGGTGGACGTGCTCCTGCCACAGGGGAGCGCGTTGCACCTCGGTGCCCTCCGGATAGTTCATCGCGGTCACATAAACCGTCAAGGCATCGGGTAACCACGTCCGTGCGTCTTGGGCCGAAAGGTCCACGAGCCGGATCGGCACAGAAGTTTCCGCCTTCTTCGCTTGAGGGTTGTAGACGTCGTAGGTATATTGAATATGTCGAACGGGTGTTCGAGGCTTCAACCTCCGCAAAGGCCGAGCCGCATCGTTGCCCGCACGACGTGAGGGCGGTCCGGTGGTCGACGAGGGAAGCGTGGGCCACCGGATCGGACCCACACGGACAAGATCGACGGAAGGATCACAACAGATGTCGACGACAATCTCGCATCCGTCACGAGGGACCGCGGCTGCGCGCAGTCTGAAATCGGACCCGACTCCGGAGCCGGCCCAGATCATCTCGGCGCGGGACCTCCTGGTCCGAGCCGAGTCCCGGCTCCGCGAATCCGATGTTGTGACCGATCCCACCGAAGAGTTCAGTGCGCTCTATCAGTCCGCGCTCAGGGCGGCCGGTGCAGTGCTCGCCGTGGCCGAGCGGCCGACGCGTCGGCGCGGCTCCCGCAGCGCCTGGTCCCGGTTGCCGCAGGCGGTTCCGGAGATGACCGGCTGGGCCACCTACTTCGCAGGTCTGTCGCGCCTTCGTGCGGACGCCGAAGTCGGTCTCCGCGAGGTCTCGGAGGAGCAGATCGCATCATTACGCCCCCGCGTCGACGAGTTTCTGCATGCCGTCGAAACCGAAATCGTTCGACGCGAGCAGGGTAAGTCGTCGAAAATGCCCGCCGGAGCGGCTTGAACGCGGGAATTTCGCTCAGATGGACCAATCTTGACGAACTTGTGGCGGGGAATGGTGGTCGGGACTTCCAACACCTCGTATCATTTCAAGTGGGCCCACCACAGTGGGCCCGGGCAACCGGAATCGTCCCCCGCGAGCTCTACGGAAACCACGTGCTGAAGGAGGGGGCGGGTGCCACTCTCAGAGCACGAGCAGCGCATGCTCGAACAGATCGAAAACGCTCTGTACGCAGAAGACCCCAAGTTTGCGTCCAACGTCCGATCGCGTCGCTTCGGCGGCTCCACTGCTCGTCGCCGCCTGCAAGCGGCGGTTTTGTTCATTGTTGGTCTGGTCCTTCTCATCGGAGGATTGGTCGTAGACGTGATGATCGGCGGTTTCCCGATCATCAGTCTCGTCGGCTTCCTGGTGATGTTCGGAGCAGGTCTGATGGCGTTGTGGGGTTCACGGAGCGGTCCGACGAACGGTGCCGCCGCGGCGGGGTCGACCTCACGGAGATCCTCGGGTCGTGAGCCGCGTCAGGGCCGCAAGTTCTCCGAACGCATGGAAGAGCGGTTCAACCGCAGGTTCGAAGAGGAGTAACCCAGGCCTCCGAAAAGTTCTCAAAAACCGCGTATCGCCAGTGCGATACGCGGTTTTTTTGTGTTGAGACTTCGTAGCTTCCGCTCGCCCCCCGGATTCCCCACTCTCGCCCACATGTGGGCGGGAGTGCCCGTTCTGTGGTTGCAGTGACCCCTGATGCACCCTTCCTGACTACGGATCGGCCGAAAACGCGCTGACGCAGGATTGGCGCCCCACCAGGCAATGACCCGACTGCCTGCATAAATGCGGGGACTCGCCGAAAATCCGCGCCTACAGGGGTGGAAAGTGGAGAGTTGTGGGGTATGGTGGTGCTTGTTGGTGGGAGAGCCCGGAATCTTCCAATCAACTGGGTTGGAGGTGTCGACATGGCTGACGCTATGTTTTTCGGCACCTACACGCCCAAGCTCGATGACAAGGGGCGGCTGACGCTGCCCGCCAAGTTCCGAGATGCATTAGCGGGAGGCGTGATGATCACAAAAGGTCAAGACCGCAGCCTCGCGGTGTATCTGCGGGACGACTTCTACGAGTTGGCGCGAAAAGTGCTCAGTTCGCCGAAGAACGATCCGGCGGCCCGAGCGTTCCAGCGTCAGTTGAGTTCGGGCACGGACGAGCAGAGGCCCGATGGACAAGGCCGGATAAGTCTGGCGTTGGATCATCGACGCTATGCGGGTCTGGCCAAAGAGTGTGTGGTGATTGGCAACATGAGCCACCTGGAGATCTGGGACGCGCAGACCTGGCGCGACTACCAGGACGAGCACGAGGAGAACTTCTCGAGCGTGGGCTTCGACGCGCTGGATGCGGTCGAAGGACCGTAACGCCGGGCGGACTCACGTGGGTGAATCGAGGCCTCTGCCCGATCCGACCCTGACGCACTTCCCCAGCGCCAGGTTCGGTCGGGCAGGGACCAGGATTCATCCGCGGGTCACTGCGCCGGCGGTGTGAATGATGTTGCCGACCTCTTTTTGTACCCAGACACACGCGAAGGGGCTCAGCATCGTGGAACCCGCCGAGAACGTATTCGGACACGTCCCGGTGATGGCAGAGCGCATGACAGAGCTCCTGGCCCCCGCGATCACCCGACATGACGAGCACGGCAGTGGTGCGGTGTATGTGGACGGAACGCTCGGCGCCGGTGGCCACACAGAATTGGTGGCCCGGACCTTTCCCGAAGTGTCGATCATCGGGATCGATCGCGACGAGAACGCGCTCGCGCTAGCCCGAGAACGGCTTGCACCTTTCGGCACACGGATCACGTTCGTACACCTGCGATACGACGACATCGTCGAAGCGCTTCGGCTGGCGGGTGTCGCCGCCTATGACGCAGGGCTCTTCGACCTCGGCGTCTCGTCGATGCAACTCGATCAAGCCGACCGTGGATTCGCATACTCAGTCGATGCCCCGCTCGACATGAGGATGAACGCTGACGACCCGCTGACCGCCGCCGACGTGCTCAACACCTACTCGCACGGTGAACTGGCCCGTGTCCTCTCGGAATACGGCGATGAACGGTTCGCAGGGAAGATTGCGTCCGCCGTACTGCGCGAGCGTGAGGTCGAACCGTTCACGACCAGCGCCAGGCTGGTCGAACTGCTGTACCGGTCGATACCGGCCGCGACGCGGCGAACGGGGGGACACCCGGCCAAGCGCACGTTCCAGGCGTTGCGAATCGAGGTCAACGGCGAGCTGACGTCACTGCGTGCGGCGTTGCCCGCCGCGCTCGATTCACTGGCCGTCGGTGGCCGGCTCGCGATCATGTCGTACCAGTCGCTCGAAGACCGAATCGTCAAGCGCGAGTTCACAGCGCGTACGACATCGACCACACCACCGGGCCTGCCTGTCGATTTACCCGGTACCGCACCGGAGTTCACGCTCCTGACCCGTGGCGCCGAACGCGCACCCGAGACAGAAATCGAGCTCAACCCACGATCGGCGTCCGTCCGGGTGCGGGCTGTCGAACGGATCGCCAGGAGGAATCAGTGACCATCACCGACGATCAGGCGAGTACTCGGGAGCGCAGGGCGGCCCCGGCGCGACGACAGGCCGACGGCACCAGGGTGCGCTCTGCGGCGGCCCAGCGCGCTCTCGACAGGCGGCGCAAACGTCTTGGGGCAGAGACGATCTCCGAACGCTCGACACGTGGCACCCGGGTCCGTCCGGTCCCGGTCGAGAAGGACAAGACACATCGGCGCTCCCTCGCCGGTCTCACGTCTGCTCCGTTGCGCGCCGCACGACGGGTACCGTTCGCGGTCGTGGTCGTGGCGATGCTCCTCGCCGGTCTGGCGCTCACCCTGTGGCTTTCGACGAAGTCCGCCCAGGACTCCTATCAACTCGGTGTCGTGCGTGAGCAGAACGAGCAGTTGTCCGATCGTCGAGACGCACTGAAAAAGGCCTACGAATCCGGGGATTCGGCCCCAGAACTCTCCGACAAGGCGGGGGCGCTGGGGATGATCCCGGGAAATGACAAGGCCCGCCTGGTGGTGGGTCCCGATGGGAAATCGTTCGTGGTCGGCGAGATCAAGCCGGCCGACGGACCGAAGGCGCCGTCGATGAATGATGCACCTGCTGCGTCGCCGCGTACTCCGGCAACCCAGGCACGCCCGAGCACCACGCCTACGCCGGGTGGTCAGGGCACACCGATCGGAGCCGGCACCGCGCCGGAGGCCACGACGCCGAACCCCGCGACCCCGGTGCCGTCCGCTCCTGACGGACAGACTCCGGCAAATCCGGCAGCGCCACCGACCTTTTCGAATGTTCTGCCATCAACTGGCGGCGCGCCGGGCTCAAATTCGGGCCAAACACGTTAGCGCACCGGAGAATTGACAACCATGAAGTCCGAATGTGCGAGGAGCGCAGGTAGCCGGTGCGCCGAGCGCAAAGGGTGTGGCCGATGACCCGGCCGACCCGCGGCGAACGACGTACCGTCCGCCGGGCCGCCGGGCGCGAACGGATGGGACCATCGCGCAGGCCTCGAGGCAGGCAGGGAAATGGTGGCGCCTCGGCCCGCCCCACCGAAAATCCAGGTGGTGCACCGCGATCGAATGGTGTTCGCAGCGGCTTTCCGGTGGGCGGTTCGGTGCATGGCCGGGGAGAAGCGGTCAGGGCGGGGCGGCAGTTCCTGGTGCGGCACCGCTTCGCCACGGCACTGATCCTGCTCGTCGTGGCAGTGGTCGCCATCAAGATGGTGATGCTGCAGATCGTGGATGCGCCGGGTCTGTCGGCGGAGGCCGCGAGCCAACGGGCGGTGACCGAGGTCTTACCCGCCAAACGCGGCGCGATCGAAGATCGCAACGGTAAGGCGATCGCGTATACCGACGATGCGCGTGCGCTGACCTTCCAGCCGGTGAAGGTGCGCAAGGAGATCGAGGACGCCCACACAAAGAACTCTGCCCTACCGGACGTGTCCACCAGGATCAGTCAGATCGCGGCGGGGATCAGTGCCGAGCTCGGGGGTGAGTTCGAGGAGTCGTCCCTGCGGGAATTACTGCAGAGCAACGAGACCTTCGTGTATCTGGCTCGTGCCGTCAGTCCCGAGGCCGCGAACAAGATCATCGACGAGTTCCCGGAGGTCGGGTCCGAACGGCAGGACATCCGCCTCTATCCCGGTGGTCCGTTGGCCGCCAACATCGTCGGCGACGTCGACTTCGACGGCAACGGCCTGATCGGACTCGAATCGTCCATGGATTCGGTGCTTTCGGGTACCGATGGCTCGCGGACCTACGATCGCGGTTCGGACGGGGCGGTGATTCCGGGCAGTTCACGGAACCTGCATCCATCGGTCGACGGCGGCACGGTGGAACTCACCATCGATTCCGATGTCCAGTGGTACGTGCAGAACCAGGTGCAGCGTGCCAAGGAATTGTCCAAGGCGGAAAACGCCTCTGCGGTGGTGCTCGACGTGAAAACCGGCGAGGTTCTCGCCATGGCCAACGACGGCACCTTCAACCCCGCCAAACCCCTTGACGAGCAGGGTGATGCGCAACTGGGTGACCTGCCCGTCACGTCGCCGTTCGAGCCGGGCTCGGTGAACAAGATCATCACCGCGGCGGCCGCGATCGAGTACGGGGTCACCACAGCCGATCAGGTTCATCAGGTGCCGGGCAGCATCGACATGTCGGACGTCACGGTGAAAGATGCCTGGGCGCATGGTGTGGAGCCGTACACGACCACCGGCATCTTCGGTAAGTCGTCGAACGTTGGCACCCTGATGCTGGCGGACAAGGTCGGTGAAGACCGGTTCGCCGACATGGTCAAACGATTCGGACTCGGCCAGCGCGCCAACGTCGGACTACCGGCGGAGAGCGCCGGAGTGGTACCGGCCCGAAGTCAGTGGTCCGGCGGTACGTTCGCCAACCTGCCGATCGGGCAGGGCCTGACGATGACGTTGCTGCAGATGACCGCGATGTATCAGGCCATCGCCAACGACGGCGTTCGCATCGAACCGCGAATCATCAAGTCCATCAACGGCGACGGGCAAGAGGGCGAACTCGCACCGCCCGACGGGGTGCGCGTGGTCAGCCCGCAGACCGCCAAGACGGTGCGCGACATGTTCCGCGCGGTGATCCAGAACGACCCGATGGGTGTGCAGATGGGCACGGGGTCGAAGGCCGGGGTACCCGGGTACCAGATCAGCGGCAAGACCGGAACCGCACAGCAGGTCGATCCCGACTGCGGCTGCTACTCGCAATCGGCGTACAACATCACCTTCGCCGGCATCGCGCCCTCCGACAACCCGCGTTACGTCATCGGCATCATGCTCGACAATCCCTCGCGCAGCAGCGATGGCAGCGGTGGACAGAGCGCGGCGCCGCTGTTCCAGACCATCGCGTCGTGGATGCTGCAGCGCGAGCAGGTACCACTGTCGGCCGAGCCCACCCCACCACTGGTGTTGCAGGCGAACTGATCCGTCGGCGGTATGTTGTGGAAATGTCTGCTCCCGATAATTCGGTGCTGCGCCCAGCCGTGGTGACACCGACCGAAGTCGCGGTGCTGTCGGCGGCAAGTGGTGCGCGGATCGATCTGATCGGCGAAGTCACCGAGAAGACCGAGGTCACCGGCGTCAGCTTGCGCGCGCAGCACGTACGTACCGGCGATCTCTTCGCCGCGCTGCCCGGAAGCAAGGTGCACGGTGCTCAGTTCGCCGCCGATGCCCTGGCCGCCGGGGCCACCGCCGTTCTCACCGATCGGGCCGGCCGCGACATCGTGGAGGCGATCGCGGGGCCGATCGACTGCGCCGTCCTTGTGCATCCCCGGCCGCGGCAGGTGCTCGGGGAGCTGAGTTCGCGAATATACGGCCAACCGTCGCGCCGCATGGCGCTGGTCGGCATCACCGGAACCTCGGGTAAGACCACGACCAGCTACCTCACCGAGGCCGCCCTGATGGCGGCCGGTCACTCGGTCGGGCTGATCGGCACGGTCGAGACCCGGATCGCGGGTATCCGTCAGCCGAGCGCACTGACCACACCGGAGGCCCCGGAACTGCAGGGACTCCTCGCTGCGATGCTCGAGCAGGGCGTGGACGCGGTCGTCATGGAGGTCTCGAGCCATGCCCTCGAGCTCGGCCGGGTGGACGGCAGCGTCTTCGGGATCGGGGCATTCACCAATCTCTCTCAGGATCATCTCGACTTCCATCCCACGATGCGTGACTATTTCAACGCGAAATCGTTGCTTTTCCACCCTGATTCGACGGTGCACGCGCTACGCACCGTCATCTGCGTCGACGACGAATGGGGCCGGGAGATGGCCCGTATCGCGGGGGAGAATGCGGTCACCCTCTCGACGGGCGACACCGCGGCACACTGGCACGCCGGCCCATCGGACGTCGCGGTCGACGGGAGTCAGACGGTGACGCTGACCGATCCCGCCGGGGACACGTTCACGATGACCGTCCCCATGCCCGGACGATTCAACGTCGCCAACGCCTTGACCGCCGTCGCGATCGCCTCGGTGGCGGGTGTGGCGACCGCGGTCGCGATCGATTCGATCAGCGAGGTCGCGGTGCCCGGCCGGGTCGAACGGGTGAGCCGAGGGCAGGACTTCCTCGCTGTGGTCGACTACGCGCACAAGCCTGCCGCGCTGGAGGCGGTCATCGAGACGCTACGTGGTCAGACGAGCGGGCGGATCGCGGTCGTGGTGGGAGCCGGTGGCAACCGGGACACGGGTAAGCGGCCACTCATGGGTGAGGCTGCGGCGCGGGGAGCGGAGCTGGTGGTGATCACCGACGACAACCCGCGAACGGAGACGCCTTCCGAGATCCGGGCGCAGGTACTGTCCGGCGCGCACGCTGTGGCTGCCTCGGAGCGGCCCGACGGCGCAGAAGCCGTGCGGGAAATCGGTGACCGTGCCGAGGCCATCCGGAGCGCGGTGGCGTGGGCACAGCCCGGCGACGTGGTCTTGATCGCAGGTAAGGGCCATGAGGCCGGACAGGAGATCCACGGCGTCAAACATCCGTTCGACGACAGGATCGTCCTCGCCGAGGCGATCGAGGAGATTCTGACCGAACGCAGCGTTCCCTCCACGGATGGGCCCGCGCGATCACGGAGGCACGATTGACCCCGCAGACACGATTGACGTTGTCGGACGGACGCACGGCAGGTGATCTGCTGCCCCAGCCGCCCGGGCCCGTGACGGCGCGATCCGTGCGATCGGCGCTGCGTGAGCTCGCCGATGTGGTGCATGCCCAGCCGGAACGGCGCAGCTGGGCCATACTCGGTGAGCTCGACCCACCCGATGACCTCGACGTCCACGATGCGCTGGAGATGACGCGATGGGTGGTCTCACACGACGAACTCGGGCGGCTTGCGGTACGACTCGACATCGCTCAGGTGATCTGTGTCGGGACGTCGCGGGCGATGCACGGTCTCCATCAGGGGGCGGTCATGGAAGGGTCGTGGGGTTCGGAGGCGGTGCTGGTGTCGGGCCCGAAGGAGGCGCTGGACATACTGGACGCGCAACTCGGCCAGGATGACGTGGTGCTGGTCATGGGTGGACGTGAACTGAGACTGGCCGAATCGATCGTGGCCGGCGGGGTATCGAAAGGTGAGGACTTCTAGGTGAGACAGATCCTGATTGCGGGGGTGATCTCGCTGGCTGTCGCGATCCTGCTGACCCCGGTGCTGATCAAGGTCTTTTCACGACAGGGCTTCGGGCAAGAGATCCGGGTCGAAGGCCCCAAGAGTCATCAGACCAAGCGCGGCACCCCCTCGATGGGTGGCGTCGCCATCGTCGCGGCGTTGTGGGCCGGGTACTGGGGCGCGCATCTGGTCGGCCTCGCGACCGACGGAGGCGGCCCGACCGCATCCGGCATCCTGGTGCTCTCGCTGGCCACGACGCTGGCAGTGGTCGGTTTCCTCGACGACTTCATCAAGATCCGCAAGCAGCGCAACCTCGGTCTGAACAAGACCGCGAAGTCGGTGGGCCAGCTGATCGCCGCCCTCCTGTTCGGCGTCCTGGCCCTGCAGTTCCGGAACGACGCCGGGTACACACCGGCGAGCACGAACCTGTCGTACGTACGCGAGATCGACGCCATCACCATGGGCTCGGTCGCGTTCGTCGTGTTCGTCTGGCTGGTGGTCTCGGCCTGGTCCAACGCCGTCAACTTCACCGATGGACTCGACGGCCTCGCCGCCGGATCGATGGCGATGGTGCTGGGCTCCTACGTCCTGATCACGTTCTGGCAGTACCGGAATGCCTGCGTCGGTGGACCGAAGACCGCCGAACCCGGCTGTTACACCGTGCGCGATCCACTCGACCTCGCGCTCATCGCGGTGGCCGGCGGCGGCGCGTGTCTGGGATTCCTCTGGTGGAATGCCGCACCTGCCAAGATATTCATGGGCGACACCGGCTCACTCGCACTCGGCGGCATGCTGGCCGGCCTGTCCATCACGACCAGCACCGAACTGCTGATGGTGGTCGTGGGCGCACTGTTCGTCGCAGAGATCATCTCGGTGGTCATCCAGATCGCGGTGTTCCGGACCACGGGCCGCAGGGTCTTCCGAATGGCGCCGTTCCATCACCACTTCGAACTGTCCGGGTGGGCAGAGACCACGGTGATCATCAGGTTCTGGTTGCTCACGGCCATCGCCTGCGCGCTGGGACTGTCGCTGTTCTACAGCGAATTCCTCACCGCCAGCGGGGGATAGGGATGAGCGTAGCCCCCAGGAACTCCGAACCCGTCTCGGCAACTCCGGAACTGTGGTCGGGTCGGGTCCTGGTCGCCGGGGCCCGGGTTGCCGGTGCATCAGCGGCGCGATTCCTGCTCGACGCCGGCGCCGCGGTGACGGTCTGCGACAACAACACCGAGATCACCGCCCCGCTCGTGGACGCCGGGGCGACCGCGGTCTCGCCGGATGAGCTCCTCGATCGTCCCGACTGGGCCGCCGACTACGACCTGCTGGTCGTCTCGCCGGGCTTCCGGCCGGATGGTCCGCTCCCGACGGGCGCACTCGCGGCCGGACTACCGGTCTGGGGCGAGGTCGAATTGGCCTGGCATATCGACCGATCCGGACTGCTCGGCCCAGCGCGACAGTGGCTGGTGGTCACCGGCACCAACGGCAAGACGACGACGACCGGGATGATCGAGTCGATCGTCACCGCTGCCGGCGTGCCGGTGGCGGCGTGCGGCAACATCGGTCTGCCCGTTCTCGACGTCCTCGTCGCCGAGCCCCGGATCGAGGTGCTTGCGGTCGAACTGTCGTCCTTCCAGCTCTACTGGGCCCCGTCGGTCCGCCCTACCGCGGGCGTCGTCCTCAACATCGCCGAAGACCACCTCGACTGGCATGGATCGATGGCCGCCTACGTCGCGGCGAAATCGATCGCCTTGTCCGGGCCGATCGCCGTGGTCGGACTCGACGACCCGGTGGCAGGAAGACTCGCTGCCGGTACACCGGGCGCGCGCACGATCGGCTTCCGATTGGGGTCCCCACACGACGGGGAACTCGGCATCTCCAACGGCCAACTGGTCGACCACGTCGATTGGGACGGCAGTGGCGATCACTCGGTGGTGCCCCTGATCAGGGTCGAGAAAGTGCGCCCGACGGGCCCCTCGGGCCAGCTCGATGCGCTGGGCGCTGCCGCCTTGTGCCGGGCGATCGGGATCTCACCGCACGCCGTAGAGCGTGGTCTCGAGACCTTCACGGTCGGCGGGCATCGCAGTCAGCCGGTCGCCGTCATCGGCGCGACCACATTCATCGATGACTCCAAGGCCACCAACCCCCATGCAGCCCAGGCGTCGATCCTCGGACATCGCCGGGTGGTCTGGGTCGCCGGGGGACAACTCAAGGGTGCGGCGGTCGACGATCTCGTCGTCGCGGTTCGCGATCGGCTCGCCGGGGTGGTGATCATCGGAGTCGATCGTGATGTCATTGCCGACGCATTGGCACGACACGCCCCTTTGGTCCCAACAGTCACAGTAGTAACAGGGGAAGATGACGGGGTGAAGATAGCTGCCCCCACTGCGATCATGGCCGGCGCGGTGCGGGCCGCCTGGGACCTGTGCGCCGCCGACCCCGATACGCCGGACGCGGTTCTGCTCGCTCCCGCGGCCGCCTCGCTGGACATGTTCGCCGGTTACGGTGCTCGTGGCGACAGCTTCGCCGCCGCGGCCCGGGCGCTCCCGGGCGCTTCGACCGCAGGGGTCTCCTGATGCGGAAGGGTCCGGGCGTCGGTGACCCCGACGAGCTGGATCACATCGAGGCGCCGGACGAGGACACCGAGGCCGCCTCTGAACCGGGCGTCGAGTCAGCTGACGACATCGTCGAGGAGTCCGACGAAGCCGAATCATCCACGCGCCGGACAGCTCCCGCCCGTGACCGTAAGGTCGTCTCACTGGGCGAGGGAATCGGATCGGTCATCTCGGCGGTCGCGGGAGTACTCAGTCGTCCGCTGGCCTCGTTCCATCTCATCGTCACGCTCACCGTGTTGCTCACCACGTTCGGCCTGGTCATGGTGTTGTCGGCGTCGTCGGTGGAGGGTTATTCGAAGACCGGGTCGTCATACGGACTGTTCACCACACAGTTGGTGTTCGCCGCATTGGGGGTGGTGCTGTTCTACTTCGCGGTCAGGATGCCCGTCCGGTTGATGCGCAGACTCGCTGCGCCCGCGATCATCATCACGACGATCATGTTGATCCTGGTGCTGATCCCTGGCATCGGAACCCTCAGCCAAGGCGCGCGCCGCTGGTTTGTCGTGGGTGGTCTCTCGGTCCAGCCGTCGGAGTTGGTCAAGGTCGCGCTCTGCGTCTGGGGTGCGCACCTGCTGGCCTCCCGTCGCCGTGAGAACGCCTCGCTTCGTGAGCTGCTGATTCCCCTCATCCCCGTCACGTTCCTGATCTGTGTGCTGATCGTCCTCGAGCCGAACCTGAGCACCACGGTCACGATCGCGATCATCGTCGGTGCGTTGCTGTGGTTCGCGGGTCTGCCGATGAAGGTCTTCGGATTCTTCGCCGTGTCCGGCGTGCTGTTGGCGGGCGTGCTCGCGATGACCGCCGGTTACCGCAGCGAGCGGGTGCGGAGCTTTTTCGGACACATAGACGATCCCCAGGGCGCCGGATATCAGGCCCGTCAGGCGCGCTACGCGCTCGCGAACGGGGGGCCGTTCGGCGAGGGTCTCGGCCAGAGTCGCGCCAAGTGGAACTACCTGCCCAACGCCCACAACGACTTCATCTTCGCGATCATCGGCGAAGAGCTGGGCCTCATCGGTGGCCTCATCGTGCTGATGCTCTTCGGGTTGCTCGCCTTCGTCGGTCTGCGCATCGCGATGCGGTCGGTCGACCCGTTCCTGCGCCTGCTGACGGCAACGATCACAGTACTGGTGACCGCGCAGGCACTGATCAACATCGGCTATGTGGTCGGCCTGCTGCCCGTGACCGGTATCCAGCTCCCGCTGCTCTCGGCCGGCGGCACCTCGACCTTCACGACGCTGGTGATGTTCGGTCTGCTGGCCAACGCGGCGCGCCACGAACCGGAAGCGGTTGCAGCGCTCGCCTCGGGTGGAGACGGCAGATTCGGCCGCATCCTGAGACTGCCCAACCCCGTTCCGTACTCGCAGACCCGCGCAGAGGCGCTCCGCGATCGGCTCGACCGGCGACGCGGACAGCGTCCTGGCCCCGCTGTGCGGGCTCGCCGCGCAGTGGCCACCGAACCCACCCGTCGCGCCGCGCGCAGTCCACAGCCTGCGAGGAGTCACCCACCCCAGGACCGCGATCAGCGCGGTCGAGTGCGGCCGGTGCGGACTCAGGACTGGGGATATGGCAATACTGCTGGCCCACCCAGGACGAGACAGGGGGCGTTGCGCAACAATGACCCCTATGCCCGAGACCGTCAGCCACGTGAGAACCGACGAGGCCATGATCCCTATGCCCGAGGAGCTTCGCGCGAAGAGCCGCGAGGGAGATATCGCGATTCGGACAGGCGCCGGTGACGGATCTGTCCCGTCCGGCCGGAATCGGAGTTCGAGGATATGAGTGAGCCGACCGCGCCGCTGTCGATCGTGGTGGCCGGTGGGGGTACGGCAGGCCATATCGAGCCCGCGATGGCGGTGGCCGACGCCCTGACGGACATCGACCCGACGATTCGGGTGACAGCTCTGGGCACTGCTCGCGGACTCGAGACCACCCTGGTGCCCGAGCGTGGGTACCGCCTCGAACTGATCCCGCCGGTTCCGTTGCCCCGCAAGCCCAATGCCGATCTGGCAAAGCTGCCGCTGCGACTCCGCACGTCGGTTGCGGCCACCCGGCGGGTGCTCGCCGAGGTCGACGCCGACGTGGTGATCGGATTCGGTGGCTATGTGGCGCTGCCCGCGTATCTGGCCGCCCGTATGCATGTGCGCGCGGGGAACCGGGTGCCGGTGGTGATCCACGAGGCAAACGCCCGTGCGGGGATTGCCAACAAGGTGGGCGCCCGATTGGCCCAGCGGATTCTCGTCGCGGTTCCGGGTTCCGGGCTGGAGTCGGCCGATGTGGTGGGGATCCCGGTTCGCGCCGCGATCTCCGATCTCGATCGAGGCGCTCTGCGAGCGGAGGCCCGGGCGTACTTCGGTCTCGATCCGGATGCGCCCACCGTCCTGGTCTTCGGCGGCTCACAGGGTGCGCGAAGTCTGAACGATGCCGTGCGCGGCGCGGCGCAAGTGTTGGCGGACAACAAGATCGGTGTCCTACACGCATACGGCAAGAAGAACACCATCGAGCCCTTCGACGGGTCGCCGCCCTATGTCGGGGTGCCCTACGTCTCCAGGATGGATCTTGCCTACGCCGCCGCGGATCTTGCGATCTGCCGCGCGGGCGCCATGACGGTGGCCGAGGTGTCGGCCACCGGACTACCCGCGGTCTATGTGCCGTTGCCGCACGGAAACGGCGAGCAGCGACTCAACGCCGCACCACTGGTGGCCGCAGGTGGGGGACTGCTCGTCGACGATGCCGATCTCACGCCAGAGTATGTGGCGCAGACCATTCCGCCGCTGCTGACCGACCCCGCCAAGCTGTCGGCGATGTCGCGCGCGGCGGCCGGTGCCGGTGCCCGCGGTGCGGCCCACGCCGTTGCCGCGGCAGGCATCGAGTTGGCACGCGCGCGTCGCAGCAGGGGGCAGTGATGAACAATGTGACAGCTGAACAGGCCGATCAGTCTCTGCCGCAAGATCTTTCCCGGGTACACATGGTAGGAATCGGTGGCGCCGGGATGTCCGGGCTGGCCAGGATTCTCCTGGCCCGTGGCGGGCAGGTGTCCGGAAGTGACGCCAAGGAATCCCGCGGCGTCATCGATCTGCGGACCAGGGGCGCGAAGATCCACATTGGGCACGACCCGGCGGCACTCGAGTTGCTCGACGGCGGCCCGACCGTGGTGGTGACGACACTGGCGGCGATACCGAAGACGAACCCCGAACTGGTGGCGGCCCGGGAACGCGGTATCCCCGTCCTGCTCCGACCTGCGGTCCTCGCGACGTTGATGGAGGGATACACCAACCTCTTGATCGCGGGTACGCATGGGAAGACGTCGACGACCTCGATGACGGTGGTCGCATTGCAGCACTGCGGCTTCAACCCGTCGTTCGCGGTGGGCGGCGAGCTCAACGAATCCGGTACGAACGCCCATCACGGGTCGGGCGGGGTGTTCGTCGCGGAGGCCGATGAGAGTGACGGTTCGCTGCTGCAGTACTCGCCGACCGTCGCCGTGGTGACCAATGTCGAGTCCGACCATCTTGATTACTTCGGGACAACCGAAGCCTACGTCCAGGTCTTCGACGACTTTGCCGACCGTATCCGGCCGGGCGGCAGCCTGATCGTGTGTCTCGACGACCCGGGCTCGGCCGCGTTGGCGGGCAGGGTGGCGGTCCGACTGGCCGAACGCGGTGTCGCGGTCCTCGGTTACGGCGAAGGCGTGCACAGTGAGCTGGCCGGTGGACTCGAGCCCATCGCACGGTTGCTGAGCTGGCAGAGCAAGGACGGTGGCGGCCTCGCGCGCATCCGGTTCGCCGATCCGGCCGGTGATGGCATCGACTCCACCGAGCACACCATTGCCCTGACGGTGCCGGGAAAGCACATGGCGCTCAACGCTGTTGCGGCGTTGGTGGCAGGGGTCTGCGCCGGCGCGCCCGTAGCCGAGGTCATCGAAGGCCTCGAGGGTTTCGCCGGGGTGCACCGCAGATTTCAGTTGCGTGGCCGGATCGGCAGGATCCGGGTCTACGACGACTACGCCCATCACCCGACAGAGGTGCGAGCGGTGCTGACGGCCGCGCGCGACATGGTCGACGCCGACGGCGGGCGTGTGCTGGCGGTGTTCCAGCCCCACCTCTATTCACGCACCGAGACCTTCGCGACCGAGTTCGCCGCTGCGCTCGACCTCGCAGATCAGGTGATCGTGCTCGATGTCTACGGCGCCAGAGAGCAGCCCATCCCCGGGGTCAGCGGGTTCACCATCGCCGAGAAGGTGACAAAGCCGGTTGCCTACCAGCCGGATGTGTCCGCGCTACCTGATCAGGTGGCGCAGCTCGTCGAACCCGACGACGTCGTGCTGACCATCGGTGCGGGTGACGTGACGATGCAGGCCCCGGAGATCGTCGATGTCCTGCGCGCGGCGTCCCGTGCACCGCGAGGTGACACCGATCCGTCCTCCGGGGGACGCAGATGACGGATCGTCGCCGCCCTCGTGGTGGTGACGACGATCGTCGCGGTGATCGGGCACGGCGCGACCCCGAGCCAGAGGACTTCGAGCGGGCGGACCTCGAGGGCGACGACCTCACGGTGTTGGCGGATCTGACGATCCCCGCCCGGGGTGCCCATCCGTATGTCGAGGGCGCCCCAGCAGACGACGACAGTGACGAAGACGACCGTGAGGCGGACGAGGAGAGCGACGACACGGGGGCGGGGGATCGGACGCGTCGCCGGGGCCGGAGCCGTGCCGGCCGCAGGCCTGCTGTGAGTGGGATGCGATTGCTGGTGACGACGATCGTCGCGATCCTGGTGGTGATCGCCGCGTTCGTCGTCGCGTACTTCACGCCGCTGATGTCGGTGCGGACCATCGACGTCACGGGCAATTCGGTGGTGTCGTCGGAAGAAATCCTTGCTGCGGCAGCCCTTTCCGAAGGGCAGCCCCTTATGCAGGTCGATACCGCCGCCGCTGCTCGGCGGGTGTCGATGATCCCGCGTATCGCCACGGTCCGGGTCAAGCGCGAATACCCCTCGACGATCACGATCTCGGTGGTCGAAAGGGTCGCCGTGGTCTTCACCCAGCGCGACGGTCAGAAGTACCTGATGGACAAGTTGGGATTCGAGTTCGCTCAACAAGATCCGCCGCCCGGGCTCGCCGAACTCCGAACCGCCGATCCCGGATCGGGCGATCCGTCCACCCGGGCCGCATTGACGGTGATGGCTGAGGTGCCTCCTTACGTGCGAGATCAGATCGCCGCCATCGAGGTCGATTCCCCGGTCGATATCGTCTTGCGGCTCAAGGACAAACGCACCGTTGTCTGGGGCGACGATGAACGAAACGCCGAGAAGGCGGAAACCCTGCGGCACGTGCTGACGCAGGAGGGCACGGAGTACAACGTGTCCAGCCCGCAGAATCCGACCTTCAAATAGCGGTTTCGGACGCAATTCGCAGAGTTTGTGGCGACACGCCGTGGCGCTTGCTGGCTCCACCCACCAAAGATGCCTAGCGTTTCCATCAGCACGCGACTACTTGACATAACTCTAAGCCTGTGGTTTAGGTTGAGGGTTTTGTTCTCGGAAGCCGTGCGCAGAGCCACCTGGTTCGGAACTAGACCAAAAGGAAGGCGAGCGCTATGACGCCCCCGCACAACTACCTTGCTGTGATCAAGGTCGTCGGTATTGGCGGCGGCGGAGTCAATGCCGTCAACCGCATGATCGAACAAGGGCTCAAAGGTGTTGAGTTCATTGCCATCAACACCGATGCCCAGGCCCTGCTGATGAGCGATGCCGACGTCAAGCTCGACGTCGGTCGTGACTCCACCCGTGGACTCGGCGCGGGAGCCGACCCCGAGGTCGGTCGCCGCGCCGCCGAAGATGCCAAGGACGAGATCGAGGAGCTCATCAAGGGCGCCGACATGGTCTTCGTCACGGCGGGCGAGGGCGGCGGAACCGGCACCGGCGGCGCCCCTGTGGTCGCGAGCATCGCGCGCAAACTCGGTGCACTGACCGTTGGTGTGGTCACCAGGCCGTTCTCTTTCGAGGGTAAGCGGCGCGGGGGACAGGCCGAGGTCGGGATCACGTCGCTGCGCGAGTCATGCGACACGTTGATCGTGATCCCCAACGACCGTCTCCTGCAGATGGGCGACGCGGCCGTCAGTCTCATGGATGCCTTCCGCAGCGCGGATGAGGTCCTGCTCAACGGTGTCCAGGGCATCACAGACCTGATCACCACGCCCGGACTGATCAACGTCGACTTCGCGGACGTCAAGGGTGTGATGAGCAACGCCGGTAGTGCGCTGATGGGTATCGGCTCGTCGCGCGGCGAGAACCGGGCGACCAAAGCTGCGGAGTCGGCAATCAACTCACCGCTGCTCGAAGCCTCGATGGAGGGTGCCCACGGGGTCCTGATCTCCATCGCCGGTGGCAGCGATCTCGGCCTGTTCGAGATCAACGAGGCCGCCACGCTCGTTCAGGAAGCGGCGCATGTCGACGCCAACATCATCTTCGGAACGGTCATCGACGACAACCTCGGCGACGAGGTGCGGGTGACCGTGATCGCCGCCGGCTTCGACAGTGGTGCCCCGGCCCGCAAGCCGGTGGAGTCCGCTGCCACTGCAGCGGCCCGCACCAGTGCCGCCGCCGGGTCGGGCCGCGTCGCCAACGGCAGCGCGAACGGCAAGAGTGACGCCGATCGCCGCGACCCGCTGTTCGCGCAGGTCCCCGCCGGCGACCCGTTCGCCGACGATCGGGCGCCGCGCACGTCGTCGCGTCCCGCGCACGGGATGGACGAGGCCGATGACGAGGTGGACGTTCCGCCGTTCATGAAACGCTGAGCGATTCAGTGGGGTCCAGCGCCACCGAGGGGTTCCGGGTCAGGCGGGTGGTCACCGCGCGGGCGGGAGGCTTCTCGACCGGAGCGTTCGCATCGTTCAACCTCGGCGACCACGTCGGTGACGACCCGGAGGCGGTGCGCCAGAACCGGGTTCGACTCGCCGAGAAGATCGGCGTCGATCCCGCCCGTATGGTGTGGATGGAACAGATCCACAGTCGCAACGTCACCAGGGTTGACGGCCCGATCTCCGAGCCTGTTCCTGCCACAGACGCCCTGGTGACGACGACCAAGGATCTGGCGCTCGCAGTCCTGAGCGCCGACTGCGTCCCGTTGCTGCTGAGTGACGAGGAGGCGGGCGTGATCGCCGCCGTCCATGCGGGACGTGTCGGAGCCCGTATCGGGATCGTGCCCCGCGTACTCGAGGAGATGGAACGGGCCGGCGCCACGGTGAGCAGGATCGGAGGTTTCCTGGGCCCTGCCGCGAGCGGAGCCCAGTACGAGGTGCCTGCAGACATGCAGGCGGACGTCGAGCGACATCTGCCCGGTAGCGCCACCCGCACTGTCAAAGGCACCCCCGGACTCGACCTCCGTGCGGGGATCAGACGCCAACTCCTGGCCGCGGGCGTATCTGCAGTCGCGCAGGACCCACGGTGCACGATCACCGACGTCGCACTCTTCAGTCACCGACGCGATGCGCCGACCGGGCGTATCGCCTCCGTCATCTGGATGGATACGGGCAGTGCCTGATCCGGGCGGGAGTGATCCCGTCGGTCGCCGCACCGAACTCGCGTCCAGACTCGCCGCCGTACGTGGCCGGGTCGACGCGGCCTGCGCCGATGCGGGGCGCGAGCCGTCCGACGTGCAGCTGCTCCCGGTCACCAAGTTCTTCCCGGCATCGGATGTGGTGGCGCTCGTGGAGTCCGGAGCGTCCGAATTCGGTGAATCGCGGGAACCCGAGGCCGGCCGCAAGGCCGAGGAGGTCCGGGCCACCACCGGTCGCGACGATCTGCGGTTCCACATGATCGGGCAACTGCAGAGAAACAAGGCGAAAACCGTTGCCCGGTGGGCTGATCGCGTGCATTCGGTGGACAGCCTGAAGCTGGCGGACGCTCTCGACCGGGCTGTCGGCGTCGCCCGCGAGGGTGGTGACCGCGAGGGGGCGTTGGAGGTACTGATCCAGATCGGCCTCGACGACGACGAGGCCAAAGGTCGTGGTGGGGTTGTCGAAGAAGAACTACCTGCGTTGGCCGATCACATCGAGCAGACTGCCCACCTGCAACTGTGCGGATTGATGGTCATCACCCCGCTGCACGGATCGGCGGAGGCCTGGATGGCCAGGGCCGCCGGTATCCAACAGCGGTTTGTCGCCGAACATCCCGGTGCCGTCGAGTTGTCGGCGGGGATGTCGGGCGACTTGGAGATCGCTGTCGAGTACGGATCGACATGCGTGCGTGTCGGTACCGCGATCATGGGCGATCGACCAGTAATCTCGCCCTAACGGTTAGTCACATGAGTAACACGAGCACCACGACTAACAGGGATTGTCGAGTACCGGCCGCGGCTGAAAGAGGAAATGCGATGAGCACCATCCACAAGTTCAAGGCGTACTTCGGCATGGTCCCGCCCGGTGACTACGAAGACGACTACCTCGACGACCCCGCCCCCGCCCGGGCGCGTCGTTACGATCGCGACTACCGCGACGAGGCGGACTACCGGGAACCCGAATACCGGGAGTACGCCGACGAGCCCGCCGCCGCGCGGCCCTTCTATCGCGACGAGGTCGAGGATCGGGACTTCCGGGAGGCCGATTTCCGCGAAGGTGAGTACGAACGCGTTCCCGAGTACGCCTACGCAGGCGCTCGTCGGCCCCAGTTCGAGGCCATCGACCGTTACGCGGCAGCACCGGCCCGCGCATCCGGACGCCTCGAGCCGCTGTCATCGGCACGCCCCACCGCAACCCGACCCGGCCCGTCCGTCGGAGCGAGTACCCGCGGTGCCCTCGCGCTCGATTCGCGCGCCGAGATCGACCGGGTCTTCGAGGAAGGCAGCCCGCTGGGCAAGATCACCACCCTGCGGCCCAGCAGCTACGCCGAGGCACGCACGATCGGCGAGCGGTTCCGCGACGGCAGCCCGGTGATCATGGATCTCGTCGAGATGACGAACGCGGACGCCAAGCGGCTCGTCGACTTTGCTGCAGGTCTGGCCTTCGCGCTGCACGGTTCGTTCGACAAGGTCGCCACCAAGGTGTTCCTGCTCGCGCCGTCCGACATCGACGTCTCGCCCGAGGATCGCCGCAAGATCGCCGAAACCGGCTTCTACAACCATCAGTAGCTCGCTCGGGGGTCGGCGCGTCCTGCCGTTTTCCCATTTGCGTCCGATTTCAGGCAGAGTTGTGTCGTGACGATCGCCCGCGAAATCCTGTACTACATCCTCTTCATCTACTGGCTGCTGCTCCTGGGGCGCCTGGTGATCGAGTTGGTCCGCACCTTCGCCAGGGAATGGCGACCCACCGGTGCTTCGGTGGTGGTGATCGAGAGCGTGTTCACGACGACCGATCCGCCCATCAAGGCCCTGCGGAAGATCTTGCCGCCGATCCCACTCGGCCCGGTCCGGCTCGATCTGTCTCTGATGATCACGATGATCGTGGTCTTGATCGCGATGTCCTTGGTCGCACCCTGACGCTCGGTGAGAGGCATCGACCATCTCGCCGCGCCGGCTGACCGGGTGCGACTCGCCGAGACGCCGTCCCAGTCGCCGGCTCCGAGATCGGCACACTAGTATCGAGTGGGTTGATAACAAACGGGTCACAGATGTCCGGCGCGCCGCGGTAAATGGTTCGTTTCGGGGACTGTTTGATTTCGACATAGCAACCACAGGGTGCAACGAACGGTTCTAGTGTGACAGGATGGACGCCAGTTACAGCCTGGATGTTGATCGTGAATAATATGGCTGACCGACCCACACTTCGGGTCGATCGGAACAACGATTCATGGATCGGCGCGCAGCTGAGCCAGCACCTACACAAGTAGAAGACCAATGCTCGACACAAGGTATAAGGGGACCGACCAATGCGGCTGACACCAGCTGATGTGCACAACGTCGCGTTCAGCAAACCGCCGATCGGCAAACGCGGCTACAACGAGGACGAGGTAGACCAGTTCCTCGACTTCGTCGAGGCCGAGCTGGCGCGTTTGATCGAAGAGAACTCCGACCTGAAACAGCGGGTCGAGGAGCTCGAGGGTGAGGTCGATCAGGCCAAGAAGTCACCCGCACCGGCGGCAGAGCCTGCAACGCAGACATTCGCGCAACCCGCAGCACCGGCTCCGGAACCCGTTGCGCAGGCCGCGCCCCAGGGTGAGGACCACAGCATTCGGGCCGCCCGCGTGCTCGGGTTGGCTCAGGAGACCGCCGATCGCCTCACGAACAACGCACGTAGTGAGTCCGAGGCAATGGTCGCCGATGCCCGCGCTCGCGCTGATGCGCTCGTAGGCGATGCTCGCTCCAAGTCCGAGGCAATGCTGAGCGACGCCCGGCAGCGTTCCGAGGCGATCTTGGCCGACTCGCAGACCCGCGCCGAGACGCAGACGCGGCAGGCTCAGGAGAAGGCCGACGCCCTGCAGGCCGATGCCGAGCGTAAGCACACCGAGATCATGGGCACCATCAACCAGCAGCGGTCCGTGCTCGAAGGTCGAATCGAACAGCTCAAGACCTTCGAACGCGAGTACCGGACCCGCCTCAAGACGTACCTGGAGTCGCAGCTCGAAGAGCTGCAGCAACGGGGCAGTGCGGCACCGGTCGACAATGCACGCGGCGGCGACGCCTTCTCGTCCGATCCGGGTAATGGTGGATTCACCAACTCGGGCGGATTCAGCAAGCCTGGCAACTGATCGCCGGCTGATCTTCGCCGACGTTCTCGATTACTAGGACACTGCTGTGCTGGTGCTGGCGCTGGGGGCCACCCTGGTGGGATTCGTCCTGCTGGTGGGGGCCCTCTTCAGCGGTCTGTTGTGGCTTGCGATCGCCTGCATCGTCGTCTGTGTGATCGGCGTGGGTTTCTTGATCGCCGATCTGCTCGGGATCGGCCGCTCTGCCGGTGACCCGGCCGGCGACGGAACCGGTGATGATGATGCTCGTGCTGACGAGGTTCGGGATCGGTCCGCGGAATCGGACCTTGAGGAAGGTCCCGAATCGCGGCAGCCGGAAGGCGACAACGAGGTGACCGGGCGGATGCCGCGGATCTCGCCCGACGGCGACCAGGATCCGCCCACCGAAGAAATACGGTTCGACAGACCGAGTTAGACTTGAAACTGCGTTGATCCGGCCATCTCCGGGGAGCATCTGGAAGAACCGGGCTGTGAGGCCCTCAGTAGAACCAGGCGGGTGAGGCCCGTGAACGCCTCGGACGATCGCCGGCCAGCCGGTTGATCGAGTGAGTGGCGTCTTTTCAGACGCAAGCGGGGTGGTACCGCGGCCGATGGAGAAGTCGGTTCGTCCCCGTGCCCAGGCAGCAACGCCAGCGCACGAGGAGACGGCAGTGAACCCACAGAACCCGACGGTCAGCCCTGACAACGGCCCCGAGTCGGACACCGCATCGCAGACCGGCCGGGTCTACCCGATCGTCGATCTGACCGACGGATCGAAGTCGAGTGCCCCATCGTTCCCTGAAGTGGAGCAACGGGTCCTGGCTTACTGGCAGTCCGACGACACGTTCCGCGCATCGATCGAGAACCGTAGTGATGCCCCGGAGTTCGTGTTCTACGACGGCCCTCCCTTTGCGAATGGTCTGCCGCACTACGGGCATCTGCTGACCGGGTATGTCAAAGACCTGGTACCTCGTTTCCAGACCATGCGCGGCAAGAAGGTGGACCGGCGTTTCGGGTGGGACACGCACGGTCTGCCCGCCGAACTCGAGGCCGAACGGCAGCTGGGTATCACCGACAAGTCGCAGATCGAGACCATGGGTGTGGCCAAGTTCAACGACTACTGCCGCGCCTCGGTGATGCGGTACGCCGATGAATGGCGCGAGTACGTCACCCGTCAGGCGCGCTGGGTGGACTTCGACAACGACTACAAGACCCTCGACATCGACTTCATGGAGTCGGTGATGTGGGCGTTCAAGGCCCTCCACGACAAGGGACTGGTCTATCAGGGTTACCGCGTCCTGCCGTACTCTTGGTACGAGCAGACGCCCCTGTCGAACCAGGAGAGCAAGCTCGACGACGCCTACAAGATGCGGCAGGACCCGGCCGTCACCGTGCGGATGACGTTGGACACGAGCGACTCCGGTCCTGCGGAGCTGAACGGAGTCGACGCACTGATCTGGACGACGACGCCGTGGACGCTTCCGTCGAACCTGGCGATCGCCGTCAATCCCGTCACCGAGTACAGCCATGTCCGCGCCGAAGACGGCAAGCAGTATCTGCTCGCGGCCGCACTGGTCGGCGCTTACGCGCGCGAATTGGGTGAGGACCCCGAGGTTCTCGGGACCTACACCGGTGAGCAGCTCGAGAATCTGCACTACCGGCCACCGTTCGACTTCTTCCTCGGTCACGAGGGTGCGCATCGGGTGTTGCTCGGCGACTATGTGACCACCGAGAGTGGCACGGGAATCGTGCACCTGGCGCCGGCCTTCGGTGAAGAAGACATGGAGCTCGCGACGGCCTACGGCATCGAGGTGGTCCAACCACTCGATGCCGGCGGCAAGTTCACCGCGCTCGTGCCGCCATACGAGGGGCTGATGGTCTTCGACGCCAACCCGGTGATCATCAAAGACCTCAAGGCGGCGGCGAAGATCCTGCGCCACGAGACGATCGAGCACTCCTATCCGCACTCGTGGCGATCCGGGAAGCCCTTGATCTACATGGCTGTTCCGTCATGGTTCGTCGCCGTCACGACGTTCCGTGATCGGATGGTGGAGCTGAACAAGCAGATCGAATGGTCGCCCGAACACATCCGCGACGGCCAATTCGGCAAATGGCTCGAAGGTGCTCGCGACTGGAACATCAGCCGCAACCGCTATTGGGGTGCACCCATCCCGGTGTGGGTCTCCGACGATCCCGAGTACCCCCGCGTGGACGTGTACGGCAGCCTCGATGAACTCGAGCGCGACTTCGGGGTGCGTCCGGACAATCTGCACCGGCCGTACATCGACGAGCTCACGCGCGTCAATCCCGATGACCCCAGCGGCAAGTCGACCATGCGCCGGGTACCCGAGGTCCTCGACTGCTGGTTCGAATCGGGATCGATGCCCTTCGCCCAGGTGCACTATCCCTTCGAGAACACGGATTGGTTCGAGGGCACCGATACCGAACCCGGGCACAGTCCCGGCGATTTCATCGTCGAGTACAACGGGCAGACCCGCGGGTGGTTCTACAACCTGCACGTGCTGTCCACGGCGTTGTTCGACAGGCCTGCATTCCGAACGGTCGCCGCTCACGGCATCGTCCTGGGTGACGACGGTCAGAAGATGTCGAAGTCGAAGCGGAACTACCCTGACGTGAACGAGGTGTTCGACCGCCACGGCAGCGACGCCATGCGGTGGTTCTTGATGGCGTCGCCGATCCTGCGGGGCGGCAATCTCGTTGTCACAGAGCGCGGTATCCGTGAAGGTGTCCGGCAGGCCCTGCTGCCACTGTGGAACGCCTACAGCTTCTTGCAGTTGTATGCCGAGCGGCCCGCGCACTGGAGCACCGCGTCGACGAACGTCCTGGACCGGTACATCCTCGCCAAGGCCGCTGCGACCCGCGACGCCATGACCGGACAGCTGGAGACCTACGACGTCGCCGGTGCATGCGATGAGTTCCGGCATTTCTGTGACGCGCTCACCAATTGGTATGTGCGACGCTCACGTTCACGGTTCTGGGCGGGCCAGGACGAAGCCCCGGAAGCATTCGACACGCTGTACACGGTGCTGGAGGTGGCCTGCCGGCTCGCGGCTCCGCTACTGCCGTTGGCCACCGAGGCGATCTGGCGTGGGCTGACGGGGGAGCGCTCGGTGCATTTGACCGACTGGCCGACCGACGAGGAACTCCCGGCGGATCCGGAGTTGGTCGCCGCGATGGATGACGTACAGGCCGTGTGCTCGGTCGCGTCCAGCCTGCGTAAAGCGAACAAGCTCCGTGTGCGACTTCCGTTGCCATCGTTGACCATCGCGTCGGCGGACGCCGCGCGGCTGGCGCCGTACACCGACCTCATCGCCGACGAGATGAATGTGAAGTCGGTGCAGCTGACCGAGGACGCCGATCAGTACGGGCGGGTGGAGCTCGCGGTGAACGCGAGAGTCGCCGGGCCACGGTTGGGCAAGGACGTGCAGCGAGTCATCAAGGCGGTCAAGTCGGGCAACGTCAGCATCACCGAGCGCGATGGCGTCGAGGTGGTCAGTGCCGACGGAATCGAACTGCTCGACGGTGAGTTCACCCGCAAACTCGTTGCGGTGAAGCCGGAATCGACGGCCGAGCTCCCGGCCGCCGCGGGACTGGTCGTGCTCGACACCGCGGTCACCGAGGAACTCGAAGCCGAGGGCTGGGCAAAGGACAGGATCCGCGAACTGCAGGAGGCACGCCGATCGGCCGGTCTCGACGTGTCCGACCGCATCAGGGTGGTCCTGGCCGTCCCGGCCGATCACCAGGAATGGGCGCAGCGCCATCGCGACCTGATCGCCGGGGAGATCCTCGCGGTCGGTCTGGAGCTGGTCGACGGCCGTTCCGAGGATCCCACGGGTCCCTGGATCGCCCTCGGCGACGGAGTCCAGGCCACGATCGCCAAGGCCTGACCCCGATAATGTGCCCTTCTGGCGGACCTGACCTGGTCTTTTGTTCGCCAGAAGGCCCCATTATCGGAGACCGATCCGGTCGAGCAACCCGTCGATCTGCACGGTGAACAGTACCGACAGGTCGATGGGTGGCTCGGCGCCGAACTGACCGAAGACCTCGAGGCTGGTGAGCCCGACGGTGATGGCCCACAGCGCAAGTGCGGCGTGCATGGCGTCGTCGCTCATCTGCACATCGAACCCGCGGGTGACCGAGTCGAAGTCCAGCGTCGGCAGGGCGGCGGCCTCCGGCGAGGCGAACACGATGTGCTCGTCGGCCGCGGCGAACGTCCGCACGAGGAGTCCGACTACGCGGGTGCCGGGTTCGGTCGTCTGTTCTGCAGGCGCTTGGTATCCGGGAACTGGGCTGCCGTACAGCAGCGCGTACCGGGCCGGTTCGGCCACCGCCCAGTCCCGGAAGGCACGGCAGCTCAGTTTCAACTGCTCGCGGGCATCGTCGGCGGGCGCGGCGGCGTGCGCGGCGAGGACCTGATCGGCGAGTTCTGTGTAGGCGTCGACGACCAGCAGGGTCAGTAGGTCGTCCCGTGAGGCCACGTACCGGTACACCGCTGAGGACACCAGGTCGAGGTCCCGCGCTATGGCGCGCAGGGACAGCGCGGCCGCGCCGTAGGTGGCGAGGTGTTCACGACCTAGTTCGAGGATCCGTCGCTGCGTGCGGGCCCGGGCCTGTGCTCGTGGAGTCGGTTGTCCGGAGATCGGGGAGTCGGTCATCTGCCGATCGTGCCACAAACGAGAGCGGTGCTCTTGCTTTCTGTGGGTGGAGGGTGCACACTCGACGAATCAGAGAGCAGTGCTCTCTAAACTGATTTTCGATCGAGGAGACCACCATGACCGCAATGACCCACTACAACCGCCCCGGCAAGAGCGTGCACTTCTTCAATGGCATCGTCGCTTGGCTGGCCGACCGTGGCATCACGCTCGCCGGCGCCAGGACGCTCGAGGTCCGGGGACGCAAGTCCGGTAATCTGCAACGTATTCCGGTCAATCCGCTCCGGCTCGGTGGTCGTACCTACCTGATCGGCGCACGCGGCGACACCCAGTGGTCGCGCAACGTCCGTGCGGCAGGAAGCTGCGCCTTGCGTGGTGGCAGGAACGCAGTCACCTACCGTGCGCTCGAGGTCGCCCTCGAGGACAAGCCGGTTGTACTGCGGCCCTACCTCAAGCGGTGGGGCTGGGAGGTCGGGGCATTGATGCCGGTCAAGATCACGGCCAAGTCAACCGACGCTGAGTTGCTGTCCGCAGCTGGATCGATACCGGTCTTCGAACTGATCGCGCAGCCGCGCACCTGAGAGAGCCGAGGAGGCTTACCATCGATCTTGTGCGGCAGCAAGACGGGAACAGTAGTTCCCGATGGGTGATGCACATCGACATGGATGCGTTCTTCGCGTCCGTCGAGCAGCTCACGCGGCCGACACTGCGCGGCCGCCCAGTGCTGGTCGGGGGACTGGGCGGCCGCGGGGTCGTGGCCGGCTGCAGCTACGAGGCACGCGTCTTCGGTGCACATTCGGCGATGCCGATGCACCAGGCACGACGACTCGTCGGGTCCGGCGCCGTGGTGCTGCCACCGCGCGGATCGGTCTACCGGGCGGTGAGTGTCCGCGTGTTCGGCCTCATCCGTGAATTGGTGCCCGTGATCGAGATGCTCTCGTTCGACGAGGCGTTCGGTGAACCCGCGGAGTTGGCCGGTGCGGACGCCGACGATGCCCGGGAGTTCGCGGAGCGGGTGCGTAAACGGATCAGCGATGAAGTAGGTCTGGCCGCGTCGGTGGGCTTCGGGAGCGGCAAGCAGATCGCCAAGATCGCCTCCGGCATGGCCAAGCCGGATGGGGTTGTCGTCGTCACTCCCGCCGAGCAGCGGGAGTTCCTCGCGCGCTTGCCGGTGCGCAAGCTGTGGGGCATCGGCCCGGTTGCGGGAGAGCGGCTGCAGCGGTTGGGGATCGACACCATCGGTGATCTCGCCCGGATGTCGCCGGTGGAAGTGTCGTCGGTCTTGGGTGCCACGGTGGGCCCGGGGTTGCACCTGCTTGCGCAAGGCGTGGATGACCGGCCGGTCGCCGAGCGGGCGTCGGCCAAACAGATTAGCGCGGAATCGACCTTCGCCGAGGACATCACCGATCTGGTCCGGCTGCGCGCAGCGGTCGAGCGCGCCGCGGCCTCGGCTCACCGGCGGCTGCTCAGCGACGGGCGCGGGTCGCGGACGGTGGTCGTCAAGCTGAAGAAATCGGACATGTCGGTGTTGACGCGCTCGAGTACGTTGCCTGCGGCCACCACCGAGTTGCCGGTCCTCGCGGCGGCCGCGCAGCGATTGGCGATCGATCCCCAGGAGATCGGACCCATCAGGCTCGTCGGGGTCGGATACTCGGGATTGACCGCGGTGCAACAGTTCTCGATGTTTCCCGAGCTCGATGAGTTCGAGGGGACAGAATCCGCCGCCGACGAGTCGTCGACGGAACCAGCGTTCCATCCCGGGGGCCGCAACCCCGATGCGGACCGACTGCGGTGGTCAACGGGGAACGACGTGCGACATCCCGAACACGGGCTGGGCTGGGTGCAGGGCAGTGGCCACGGCCGGGTGACCGTTCGGTTCGAGACCCGCAGCAGCGGGCCCGGATTCGCGAAGACCTTCGCGCTGGAGGACCCGGCGCTGGAAGAAGCGGACTCGCTGCACACCCTGGATTGGCCGGACGAGTTCTTGAAAGCGGCGACGGCGGAGGAGGAGTGAGGTGGGAAGCGCAGGGGTCATTCGGTCGCGAAGAACTCGGCGACCTCGGGGCCGTGACCGCCGCCTGCGAGTATGGCCTGCAACGCGATCCGAGACTGGGATGCGCGTAACCACGGCGACATGATCGCCCCCGTGTTCACCAGGTCGACGGCACCGCCGCCACCTCCATAGTGCGCGATCACGTGGCCCTTCGGGACCCGTGAGCACACCACCACGACCACTCCACGGTCGATGACCCGCCCCACCGCGTCGACTATGTCGGCGTGGGTGTTGCCGGAACCCGTTGCTGCCAAAACGATTCCGGCTGCCCCGCGGTCTGCGCTCCAGTCGAGCAGGGCCGGGTCGACGCCGGGGTACAGGGCGAGCAGATCCACCCTCGTTCCGGCGATGGAAGTCGGCGGTAGTACCGGGCGGGGCAGATCCGGGCGCACAGCGGCGAACGGAGCGGGAGCCCCGCTGTCGAGTTTGGTCGCACCGCGTGCGGGCGTCAGCGTGTCACCCATGGCAATCAGCACTCCCCGGTGCCGGAGGTGGTCGTCCGTGGCCGCCGCGATGGCCGCCGAGAGATTCGCGGGGCCATCGGCGTCGGGGGAGTCGGCCGGTCGCTGCGCACCGGTCATGATCACCGGCCGGGGATCGGAATGCATGAGGTCGAGGAGCATCGCGGTCTCCTCCATGGTGTCGGTGCCATGGGTCACGACCACACCGCGGACGTTCGGATCGGCGAGTTCTGCGTCGACCGCGAGCCGGATCGCGTCCTGATCCGTCGGCAGGATGGCCGACGAGTCGACGTGCAAGATCTCGCGGACGCGGAGCGCGATGTCAGTTGGCGCGACGCCTGCGACGAGATCGCCGCCACTGACGTCGGGCCGGGCGCCATCGGCGAATCCACGACTGGCAATCGTTCCGCCGGTGGTGAGGACCGACACCACCGCACCCGTCTTGACCATGCTCGATAGCTTCTGCCGACGGTGGGCACGCGTCAAATCCATATGTTTTTGGCATAGTGGTGCAGGACCAATGGCCCCAGCGGCCTGACGACCAGATCTCACCTGCACACTTTCGAGGTGTTGAGGTGTCAATGAGAAGGACGGATTTTGAAGTTTCGCAAGTTCGTGACCGCCGGCGTTGCCGTGTGCGCCTTTCTGTCCATCGCTGCCTGTTCCGACGACGGCGGTAGCGACGACCCGACCACAACGACCAGCACGACCGCGTCCTCGGAGACGAGCACCGGCGGTGGTGACCTGACCAACGCCAAGAAGCCGCCGACGGCTGCCGCTCTCAACCAGATGTTGGAGAAGGCTCTCGATCCGAACGTCCCGGCGACGGAGAAGACCGAACTCGTCGAGGGTTCTGAGAAGGATCCGGCGCTCTTCGACAAGCTCGTCGCAGGTCGCGAAGCGAACCCAGACCTGACCTACGAAATCGTCGCACCGGTGCGTCCGGCCGGGACGAACCAGGCCAAGGCCAACGTCAAGGTCCAGTTGCCGGACGCTCCGCAGCAGCAGGTCGAAGCGCTCATCGTCTTCGACAACGGCACGTGGAAGCTCTCATCGACGACCGTGTGCTTGCTCCTGAGCGGCGCCAACGTCAAGAGCCCGATGTGCCCCGCGAGTAGCTAGCTTCTCGCCCGAGGATCTACAACGGCGGCCCCGCGATCTGATCGCGGGGCCGCCGCTTGTCTGTGTCCCGGGCGAGAAATCACTGTCCTGGCGACCAGGTCGATTCGAACCCGAGCAGCTGACTGAACGGCTGGCTCGCATCGGCCCCGATCAGTGTGCGCCCGCCCGAGATCTTCGACTGCCCGGACACAGGAACGCCGCGGGCCAGGTCGACGACCACGGTTCCGGTACCCGTCATCGAGTAGCTCTCGATGGTGAGCACACCCCCGTCGGGGAGACGGAACGTGGAGTCGACGGGCGACTCATCGACGCTGTAATCGACGGTCAGCACGTCACCCTCCCGTTTGGTGAGGGTTGCCGTGATCGTCTGCCGGACGGTTGCGCCGGCGTTGACCGTGCGGACCGCCTCCCAGCGCGCGCCGACGCCCACGGGTTCTGTGGGGAGTGTCACCGACCGCTGGAAGGTGGCGAACAACGACTCCTCCACGGCTTGCCTTGCGGTGTCGTCGGCGTCTTTGCCCGGGAGGATCCGCAGGGAGATCGGGACGACGCCGGGCCCGATGCTCATGCCGGCCCGTGACCCCTCCTGGGCCTTGAGGGCTTGGTTGAGGGCGGTGTCGGGTGACCCGGCAGCCCCGATTCGCAGATCGATATCGGTGGCGTCAGAGCAGTTCACCCGTGCGGTCAAGGGCAGATCCACGGTGGTCGCCGTTGTCGCCGGACCTCGGTCGGTGGTGGGTGACGAGGACGTGGATGTGGTCACCAGCTGCGCGGACTGCGCGTTTGCGCGGTCGAACCCGCTCGACGGCACGGACCGTGGCTCGAGGCCGGGATCGAGGACGGTGACCTTGGCCGGAGGAACCGGTAGGAGCGCCGCCGCGCTCTGCCCGGCCGTCGAGTCGGTGGCGCAACCGGTCGGTGCCGGTGGGGGCGGCTGATCGTCGTCCGAGCCGCAACCCGCCAGGCCGAGGGTCAGCAGGGACACCGCGGCGACCACGACGGGTGGGGAGAGAAGACGAGAGATCCGGAGGCGATGGGGGATGCGCGCAGGAGCTGGAGAGGACACGGCAGCCAGCGTATCGAGCCGATCGTGGATGATGGACAGGTGACGACCGACCCCACCCCAGCCGCCGCGGACGATTCCGTCGACCCGACCGGTGTCCGAACCCGGCCGAGAATGTGGCTGGTATTGCTCATCGTCGCCGCGGTCGTGTTGACCGCCGACCTCATCACCAAGATTCTCGCCGTCGCTCTCATCGAACCCGGCGACCCGGTCGAGATCATCGGCGACACCGTCACCTTCAGACTCGTCCGCAACAGCGGCGCCGCCTTCTCGATGGCCACCGGCTACACCTGGATCCTGACGATCGTCGCCCTCGCGGTGGTGGTGGGCATCATCCGGTACAGCAAACGACTCGGCTCGGTCTGGTGGGCGCTGGGCCTCGGATTGGTGCTCGGCGGTGCGCTGGGGAACCTGATCGACCGGATCTTTCGCGCGCCCGGTCCGCTGCGCGGGCACGTGGTGGACTTCATGTCCGTCGGATGGTGGCCGGTGTTCAACATCGCCGACTCGGCGGTCGTGTGCGGTGCGGTGCTGCTGGTCGGTCTGACGCTGTTCGGATTCGAGTTCGACGGCACCCGCACCGGTAAGAATGCGCCACCGGAGTCGGAGGCGAACGAGCCCGGGATTCAGGAGTCGAAAACTTCGTCGACTTCGTCGGCGAACGAACGGTCCGAGGCCTCGGACGATGGCAAGCGACAGGAACATTGATGCGCGAAGCACGATCCATGCCGATCCCCGAGGGGCTCGAGGGCATGCGTCTCGATGCCGGGGTGGCACGACTGCTCGGTCTCTCCCGAAATGTGGCGGCCACGCTGGCCGACGACGGGGACATCAGCGTCGACGGTGTCGCGGTCGGTAAGTCGCACAAGCTGGTCGGCGGTCAGTGGCTCGATGTCCTGTTGCCCGCACCCGCCCGAGTCCTCACCATCGAGGCCCAGCCGGTCGAGGGCATGGAGATCATCTACTCCGATGACGACATCGTGGTCGTGGACAAACCGGTCGGGGTGGCCGCCCACGCGTCGGTGGGCTGGACGGGACCGACCGTGATCGGCGGGCTCGTCGCCGCGGGTTTCCGGATCTCGACGTCGGGTTCCCAGGAGCGACAGGGCATCGTGCATCGCCTCGATGTGGGGACTTCCGGGGTCATGGTCGTGGCGGTCTCCGAGCGGGCCTACACCTTGCTCAAGCGGGCCTTCAAGCAGCGGACCGTCGACAAGCGGTACCACGCGATCGTGCAGGGGCATCCCGATCCTCCGAGTGGGACCATCGATGCACCCATCGGCCGCAGCCGCGGCAACGACTGGAAGTTCACGGTTTCCGCCACGGGAAAGCCGAGCATCACCCATTACGACACGGTCGAGATGTTCCGTTCCGCGAGCCTGCTCGACGTCCATCTCGAGACCGGCCGGACCCATCAGATCCGGGTGCATTTCTCTGCCCTGCATCACCCGTGCTGCGGTGACCTGACCTACGGTGCCGATCCGGTGCTCTCCAAGCGGTTGGGGCTGGAGCGCCAATGGCTGCACGCCCGCGCGCTGTCGTTCGCTCATCCGTCCGATGGTCGACTGGTGGAGTTCACCAGTCCGTACCCCGCCGATCTCCAGCACGCGCTGGACGAATTGCGGGCCGGTTAGCCTCGGTGAACTCAGCCACCCGGATCGCATCTGCCGCGGTAGTCGTCGTGGGTTTGCTGGTCGCAGGTCTCTACGTTGTCGGCCGGCTCAATCCGGTACCTGCTCCGGTGATCGCGGGCGATGTACTCGGTCCTGACAACGGCGAGGAGGTGTCGGCGTACCTTGCCCGCGCCGAGGCCTCGCTGAACGGCTCAGGCGATGCGCGGTGGGCGCTGGTCTCGTTGGTGGTCCCCATGCAGACCGTGGACGTCTGGTCTCTGACCCAGCACACACCGATGCAGAAGGCCGCCCCCTCGATGATGTCGCAGAGCATCTTCAACGTGCCGATCGACCGTGTGCAGACGCCCACCGTGGCGGTACCCAGTGGCAACACCGAATCGTCCTTCATCGCCTCGTCCCAGGTCGCCGCCGAATCGGTGCTCGCGCGGTCCACCGGCACCGAGCGCGCCCGTACGGTCGGGGAGGTCGCCGCCGGGCGGCTTCGCGCCGGCTGTGCGTGTGTGGTCGGCGTCGTGGTGCGGGCGCCACTCGATCGGCTGCGGACGCTGGCCGAGATGTCCCAGGTGCGGGCTGTGCAGGCGCTACCTGCAGACGCCTCCGCCGGGCTCTTCTCCGTGGTCCCGTTGCTGCCGGCGATGACCACCGTTGTCGCACCGACCCCTGACGATGGGCCCATTCCCGCAGCGTAGGTCGTTATAGGGTGTCCCCTAGAAATCGACGAGACGGATGGGCACAGACCATGCGGGGCGCGACTCGAGCACGATGCCCGCGGGCCGATAGGGGAGATCATGTTGCAGCCGGGATCCTGGATCGCCGGTTATCGGGTGGAGCGCGCGCTCGGTAGCGGCGGGATGGGCGCTGTTTACCTGGCGAAACACCCGGAACTGCCACGCAGTGACGCGATCAAGGTGCTGGGCGAGCAGGTGGGGGAGAACGAGCAGTTCCGCAAGCGCTTTCTGCGTGAGGCCGAGGTCGCCGCCGGGCTCGACCATCCGAATATCGTGACCATCTACAACCGCGGGCGTAACGACGGCATGCTGTGGATCTCGATGCAATACGTCGCTGGTACCGACTGTGCCCAGGAACTGCACCGGACACAGGAGAAGGCCGGTGCGCAGACTGGTCTCCCCCCGGAGCGGGTTGTCCGGATCGCGTCGGAGATCGCCCGGGGGCTGGACTACGCACATCGCAAGCAGCTGCTACACCGTGACATCAAGCCCGCCAACATCCTGCTCTCCGAGGTCGATGGAAGCCTCGATCCGAGCCTGGCCGACGAACAGCGCGTGCTGCTCACCGACTTCGGGGTGGCCAAGGCCGCGAACGAGACCGAGTCGCTGACGGTGGTCGGCACCGTACTGGCGACGTTGTCGTATGCGTCACCCGAACAACTCAAAGGTCAACAGGTCGATCCACGGACCGATCAATATTCGTTGGCGGCGACGACATTCCATCTCATCGCCGGTCGGGTGCCGTTCAAGGGTGAGAGCACCGCCGACGTCATCACCGGGCATCTGAGCAAACCGGTTCCCAAGTTGTCGGAGCTGGTGCCCGCGGTCCCGCCGGCCGTCGACTCGGTGATCGCCAAGGCCATGGCGAAGGAAGCCGATGATCGTTTCGCCAATTGCAGGCAGTTCACCGACGCCTTGCAGTCTGCATTCCGGCAGAGCGCCGGTCAGGGGTCGTACAAGGGCGCGCCCGACCGGTCGTCGAGTTCGTCGAGATCGGTTCAGCAGGGCGCGACGCGGTATTCGACACCTCCGGCAGGGCAGGCCGGTTCCAGACCGAACACGCCCGCTCCCAGCTCCCAGTACGGCCAGGGTGCCCAGTACGGCCAGAGCTCCCTCTACGGTCAGGGCCCCCAATACGGCCAAGCTTCTCGTCCCGCGCAGGGGGTCTCTCGTCATTCCGGTCCCCATCAGAATGCGGCCCAGATCTCACCGCAGCACCAGGTCGCGCCGCGTCAAGCCGGCGGGAAGGATGCCCAGTCGGGCTCGAACGCCGTCATGATTGCGCTGTTCATCGGGTTGGTGGTCATCGCCATCGCCATCTTGGTGGCGATCCTCCTCGTCGCCTGAGCCGCTCGTCTCCTGACCGTTCTGGGGCGACGACGAGCAGGCCTCGATCGCCAGTCACATCAGACCCACAGTCACCACTTCGGTACCGCTGCGCCGCGCCTGACGAACCGCGTCGGTGGCCCCGCCTAGACTGAGGGTTCTTGCGGCGTCGGAGTTGATCTCGGGTAGACCGCAGGCGTTCGTGGGTTCGAAATGAGAGGCGACGCGTGTCGGATTCGTTTGTCCATCTGCACAACCACACCGAGTATTCGATGCTCGACGGGGCGGCCAAGGTCAACCCGATGATTGCCGAGGCCAAGCGCCTCGAGATGACTTCGATCGGCATGACCGACCACGGAAACATGTTCGGCGGCAGCGAGTTCTACAACGTCGCCACCAAGATGGACATCAAGCCGATCATCGGTATCGAGGCGTACATCGCGCCCGAGTCGCGCTTCAACACCAAGCGGGTGTTGTGGGGTAACCGGGATCAAAAGGGTGATGACGTCTCCGGTAGCGGCGCGTACACCCACATGACGATGGTCGCCGAGAACGCAACCGGCCTCAAGAACTTGTTCAAACTGTCCTCGCTCGCCTCGATCGAGGGTCAGCTCGGTAAGTGGTCGCGTATGGACGCGGAGATCATCGCCACCCACGCCGAGGGCATCATCGCGACCACCGGGTGTCCCTCCGGCGAAGTGCAGACCCGCCTGCGCCTCGGCCACGACCAGGAGGCCCTCGAGGCCGCGGCCAAGTGGCAGGACATCTTCGGCAAGGAGAACTTCTTTCTCGAGCTGATGGAACACGGCCTCGAGATCGAGAGCCGGGTCCGGGACGGGCTGCTGGAGATCGGCCGCAAACTCGGTATCCCGCCTCTGGTGACCAATGACTGCCACTACGTCACCAAGGGCCATGCCGCGAGCCACGAGGCGTTGCTGTGTGTTCAGACCGGTAAGACGCTGTCCGACCCGACCCGCTTCAAGTTCGACGGCGACGGCTACTACCTCAAGTCGGCCGCCGAGATGCGCGAGCTGTGGGACAAAGAGGTCCCGGGTGGTTGCGACAACACCCTGCTCATCGGTGAGCGGGTGCAGAGCTACGCCGAGGTGTTCGAGCACCGCGACCGGATGCCGGTGTTCCCGGTGCCGGAAGGTCAGACACAACAGACCTGGCTGCGCAAAGAGGTCGCGGAAGGTCTCAAGAACCGGCGGTTCCCCGGTCGCGAGGTGCCGCAGGAATATCTCGAACGCGCCAACTACGAGCTCGACGTCATCATCCAGATGGGTTTTCCCGCTTACTTTCTCGTGGTCGGCGACCTGATCCGGCATGCGAACGAGGTCGGGATCCGGGTGGGTCCGGGCCGTGGTTCCGCCGCCGGATCGCTCGTGGCCTGGGCTCTGGGCATCACGAACATCGACCCCATCCCGTACGGACTTCTCTTCGAGCGATTCCTCAACCCCGAGCGTGTGTCGATGCCCGACATCGACATCGACTTCGATGATCGCCGCCGCGGCGACATGGTGCGGTATGCGACCGAGCGCTGGGGCAGCGACAAGGTCGCCCAGGTCATCACCTTCGGCACCATCAAGACCAAGGCCGCCATCAAGGACTCGGCCCGCGTCCAGTTCGGTCAGCCCGGGTACGCGATCGCCGACCGGATCGCGAAGGCGCTGCCGCCGCCGATCATGGCCAAGGACATCACGATCGCCGGCATCACCGACAGCTCGCACGAGCGGTACAAAGAAGCCAGCGAAGTCCGCCAGCTGATCGAGACCGACCCGGACGTCAAGAAGATCTATGACACCGCGCTGGGTCTGGAAGGCCTGATCCGCAACGCGGGTGTGCACGCCTGCGCCGTGATCATGTCGTCCGAGCCGCTGACCGAGGCGATTCCGGTCTGGAAGCGTGCGCAGGACGGCGCGATCATCACCGGCTGGGATTATCCGTCGTGTGAGGCCATCGGGCTGCTGAAGATGGACTTCCTGGGGCTTCGCAACCTCACGGTCATCGGCGATGCGATCGACAACCTCAAACTCAACCGCAACATGGATCTGGATCTGGATTCGTTGCCGCTGGACGATCCCAAGACGTACGAGCTGCTGGCCAGGGGCGACACGTTGGGTGTCTTCCAGCTCGACGGTGGCCCGATGCGCGAGCTCCTCAAGCGCATGCAGCCCACCGGGTTCGGGGACATCGTCGCAGTCCTCGCGCTGTACCGCCCCGGCCCGATGGGTATGAACGCCCACAACGACTATGCCGATCGCAAGAACAACCGGCAGCCCGTGTCGCCGATCCACCCTGAACTCGAGGAACCGCTCAAAGAGATCCTCGCCGATACCTACGGCCTGATCGTCTATCAAGAGCAGATCATGCAGATCGCCCAGAAGGTCGCCGGGTACTCGCTCGGACAGGCCGACCTCCTGCGTCGCGCCATGGGTAAGAAGAAGCTGTCCGAGCTCGAGAAAGCGTATGCCGGTTTCCGTCAGGGCATGCTGGACAACGGCTTCTCCGAGGCGGCCATCAAGGCGCTGTGGGACACCATTCTTCCGTTCGCCGGCTACGCCTTCAACAAGTCGCACGCCGCCGGCTACGGCCTGGTCTCGTTCTGGACGGCCTACCTCAAGGCAAACTATCCGGCCGAGTACATGGCCGGGCTACTCACCTCCGTGGCCGACGACAAGGACAAGGCCGCGATCTACCTGGCCGACTGCCGTCGTCTGGGCATCACTGTGCTGCCGCCGGACGTCAACGAGTCGCAGCAGAACTTCGCCGCGGTCGGCGGCGACATCCGCTTCGGTCTGGCGGCGGTGCGCAACGTGGGTACCGGGGTGGTGGCCTCGATCCTGGCTGCGCGGGAGGAGAAGTCGAACTTCACGAGTTTCTCCGATTACCTGGGCAAGATCAGTGTCACGGCCTGCAACAAGAAGGTCACCGAGTCCCTCATCAAGGCGGGGGCATTCGACTCCCTCGGCCATGCCCGCAAGGGCCTGTTCCTCGTTCATGCCGATGCCGTGGATGCGGTTCTGGGCACCAAGAAGGCCGAGGCGGTCGGTCAGTTCGACCTCTTCGGTGATGCCGGTGGCGGCGAAGGCGTGACGGACGACGCCTTCGCGGTCAAGGTGCCGGAAGAAGAGTGGGACACCAAACACAAACTCGCACTGGAGCGAGAGATGTTGGGTCTCTACGTGTCCGGGCATCCACTGAACGGTGTCGAGCACGTCATCTCTGCGCAGACCGACACCTCGATCAGCTCGTTGCTCGAAGGAAACGTCAAGGACGGCGCCCAGATCGTCATCGGCGGGATCATCTCGGCGGTCACCCGGCGGGTGAACAAAAAGGGAGAGTCCTATGCCGTGGTCCAGATCGAGGACATGGTCGGTGGGGTCGAGGTGTACTTCTTCCCGCGCGCCTATCAGGCCTACGGGATGGACATCGCCTCCGATGCCGTCGTGCTTGTCAAGGCTCGGGTGAACCTGCGCGACGACAGCATGATGATCTCCGCCAATGACCTTGCGGTGCCCGATCTTTCGCACGTGGGTGTGGACAAGCCGCTCTCGCTGATCATGCCGACCAGGCTGTGTACCGCGGACCGGGTCAGTGCGCTCAAACAGGTGCTGGTGCGTCATCCGGGGACAGCCGACGTGCACGTGCGACTGGTCAGCGGCAACAAACAGACCACCCTGAAACTCGACGATCAGCTTCGGGTGAACCCGACGTCGGCGCTGATGGGCGACCTGAAAGCGCTGCTCGGACCGGCCTGTATGGCCAGTTGATTCCGCCCACGGCCTGGAATACTGGGCTCGCGAGTGTGGTTGACGGAGAACGACGCTTCACGCGCCCCGGGGGAGCTCGGGAGCGTGTGAGAACAACATGGAGGTTGATCGATGCCACTTCAGGGTGAATACGAGCCGAGTACCAGCGATTGGGCGCGTGAGCAGGCCGAGAAGTACGAGAAGTCAGGCGGCACGGAGGGCACGGAGCTCAACGGCATGCCGGTCGTGGTCCTGACCACTGTCGGCAACAAGTCGGGCAAGCTTCGCAAGTCCCCGCTGATGCGTGTCGAGCACGACGGAAAGTACGCGGTGGTCGCCTCGCTCGGTGGTGCTCCGAAGAACCCGGTCTGGTACTACAACGTGGTCGCGCACCCGCAGGTCGAACTGCAGGACGGCCCGACTGTGCAGGACATGGTCGCTCGTGAGGTGACCGGCGACGAGAAGGCGATCTGGTGGGAGCGCGCAGTTGCGGCCTTCCCGCCGTACGCGGAGTACCAGGAGAAGACAGACCGGGAGATTCCGGTGTTCGTTCTCGAACCCGCGAAGTAATTTCTGTTGGGTGAGGTGAGACGTAGCCGGGGGCGGAGCTCGACCGTCGTCTGAGACGATTGATGGCGTGACTACAGGACAGCCGGTCGACTCCGCCACCACCACATCGCACGTGAGCGCTGCTTTGGACGCCGCCGCCATCGACGCGGCGGCCAAGCGGATTGGCGGTGTGGTGGTCGCGACTCCGCTCCAGATCTCGGAGCGTCTGTCCGCGGCGACGGGTGCTCAGGTGTATCTCAAGCGCGAGGATCTGCAGTCGGTGCGGTCGTACAAGATCCGCGGCGCCTACAACGTGATGTCCATGCTGACCGACGCCGAACGGGCGGCCGGGGTGGTGGCCGCGAGCGCCGGGAATCACGCTCAGGGTGTGGCTTACGCGGCCCGCACCATGAAGATCACAAGCCGGATCTACGTGCCCACCAGCACTCCGAAGCAAAAGCGTGACCGGATCCGTTGGCATGGCGGAGAGTTCGTCGAGTTGATCTCGGTGGGAGACACCTACGACGCGGCGGCGGCGGCCGCGCAGGCCGACGTCCTCGAGACCGGTGCGACGTGGATCCATGCCTTTGACGACACCCGCACCGCCGCAGGCCAGGGAACGATCTCGAAAGAGATCGTGGAGCAACTGGGTCAGCTGCCGGATCTGGTCATCGTCCCGGTGGGCGGTGGCGGCGCGATCGCAGGCATGACCACCTACCTCCGTTCGCTGAGCGATCAGGTTCGTATCGTCGGTGTGGAGCCGACCGGCGCGGTGTCGTTGTCTGCAGCGCTGGTCGACGGGGGACCGGTCACCCTGAGCGGCATCGATCCCTTCGTCGACGGAGCCGCGGTCAAACGGATCGGCGGACTCGGGCATCAGGTGATGTCGCAGGCCGGTGCCACGGTCGCTGCGCATCCGGACCTACCGCCGTCGGCCACTGTCCATCGTGGCCACGAGAAGCTGCCTGCCGGCTCCGTACACATCACTCACGTCGATGAGGGCGCGATCTGTTCGGCGATGCTCGAGCTGTATCAGAACGAGGGCATCATCGCCGAACCCGCGGGAGCGCTCGCTGTGACCGCCCTCGAGGATCTGCCCATCGAACCGGGGTGGACGGTCGTGTGCCTGCTGTCAGGTGGGAACAACGACGTGTCCCGTTACGGAGAGGTCATCGAACGGTCGCTGGTCCATCGTGGGCTCAAGCACTACTTCCTGGTGGACTTCCCCCAGGAGCCCGGCGCGTTGCGGGGGTTCCTCAACGAGGTGCTGGGTCCCGACGATGACATCACCTTGTTCGAGTACGTCAAGCGCAACAACCGCGAGACCGGCGCCGCCCTCGTCGGCGTCGAACTCGGTGCACCCGGTGGACTGAGTCCGCTCCTGGACCGGATGAACAGTTCACGGTTGATCTGCGAGCGGCTCGAACCGGGATCACCCGCGTACCGATACCTGACCTGACAAACGCTCCACAAATACAAGGACGCTCCACAAATATGTGGAGCGTGCTCGTATTTGTGGAGCGTTTGCGGTCAGCTGCGGCGGATGATCACCGCGTTGTGCCCACTCAGCGTGCCGTCGTCCGAGGGTGGTTCCCACGCCAGGAGCACCTCGCCTGGGAAGGGGTTCGGGACCGGCCTCTCGGTCAGTGTCACGACGGTGGTGAGCGCACCGCGGTGCATGGCGAACCACGTGCCGTCAGAGTCGAAATCGATGGCGACCGAGGCGAAGTCGTCGTCCGAGAATTCCGGTTCGCCCTTGCGTAAGCCGATCAGGGAGCGATAGAACTCGAGTATCCGGGCGTGCCCGGGTTCCTCGATCTCGTCCCAGAGGAGCTTTGATCGCTCGAAAGTCGCGGGGTCCTGTGGGTCGGGGACCTCGTCCGCATCCCACCCGTGCTCGGCGAACTCGGCTTTGCGCCCGTTGGCGGTGGCCTCGCCCAACTCGGGTTCGGGATGAGAGGTGAAGAACTGGAACGGTGAACTCGCTGCCCACTCCTCGCCCATGAACAGCATCGGAGTGTAGGGAGAGGTGAGGACCAGGGCTGCCTTCGCGGCCAGCTGTCCCGGCGTCAGATACGCGCTGGGGCGATCACCGATCGCGCGGTTGCCGATCTGGTCGTGATTGCACGTGTAGACGACGAGTGACGTGGTCGCGACATGCTGTGGGTCGATGGGGCGACCGTGCCGTCTGCGCCGGAACGACGAGTACGTGAGTGCGTGGAAAAACCCTTCGCGCAGCACCTTCGACAGGCACTCCAGACTGCCGAAGTCCGCATAGTAGCCCTGGCGCTCGCCCGAGATGGTGGTGTGGATGGCATGGTGACCGTCATCGCTCCATTGCGCGGCGAGGCCGTATCCACCCTCCGACCGAGCGGTGATCAGCTTCGGATCGTTGAGATCGCTCTCCGCGATCAGGGCGAGCGGCCTCCCGACGCGTCGGGAGAGTTCGTCGGTGCGAATCTGCAGTTCCTCGAGCAGGTGGAGCGCGGTCCGGTCGACGAGCGCGTGTACTGCGTCGAGCCGCAAGCCGTCGACGTGGAACACCTCGAGCCACCGTAGTGCGGAGCCCAGGATGTACTCGCGGACCTCGTCGGAGTCCGCCTCGTCCAAATTCACCGACTGTCCCCATGAGGTGGTTCCCGTGGTCAGGTATGGCCCGAATTCCGGCAGGTAGTTCCCTGATGGCCCGAGGTGGTTGTACACGGCGTCGACGATGACGCCGAGACCCCGCGTATGACACGCATTCACGAACCGCGCCAGTGCGTCGGGTCCGCCGTAGGTTTCCTGGACCGCGTACCAGCCGACTCCGTCGTACCCCCAGTTGTGGGTGCCGTTGAAGGCATTCACGGGCATCAGCTCGACGAAGTCGACTCCCAGCTCGACCAGATGATCGAGTCGATCGATCGCGCTGTCGAGGGTGCCGGCGGCAGTGAAGGTGCCGATGTGCAATTCGTAGATGACCGCGCCTGCCACAGAACGCCCCGTCCACGTGGAGTCGGTCCAGATCTCGGGGTCGACATCGTGAACCTGGGACAGCCCGTGCACCCCGTCCGGTTGACGGGGGGACCGGGGGTCGGGCCGCGGATCCGTCGCGTCGTCGATGAGGTAGCCGTACCTGGCGCCGGGTTCGGCCGAGACCGGGGATTCCCACCAGCCTCCGTCGGTCGGGCGCATCTCGTGGGTGCGGTCGTCGATCACTACGCGAAGTTGTCGGGCCAGAGGGGCCCATACCGGAAGAGAGGTCACCTCTGAACGGTAGTTGGTGTGTTACGTCGATGCCGGGTGGAGGGGGGCCTCGGGGGCTGGCGTCGATTTCGGTAAGTTAACCGGGAATCGCGGCATTGTTACGCTTTGCGGCGCTGATGAGTTAATGTGACAACGCCTGATTCAGATCCAGGTGAACAGAGTCTCCGCTGCACAGAGCATAACTTTCATTATGGTGACGAGTTCTTCGGATAAATAACGCGTTAGTCGGATGCTCCGATTAGCTATGTGGCACTATGAGCGAACTCATACGCACCGGGTGCGTGTGACGGGGACAACGAAGGCAGGGTGTGAGTACAGCAACCGTGGCGGCAGGTGCAGGGGGCACTTCGCGAACGCGTGATCGTTTCGGGCCGCTGCGTCGGTGGTTCCGCGAGCACGTGATCGCCTCGTTCGAGACGTTCGGGCGTCAGATGACGCTCTTCCTCGAGGTCTTCAAAGTGCTGTTCGTCGACATAGCCAAACGCCGATTCCCGTTCGGCGAGTTCATCCGGCAGTGCGCGTTCATGGCCAACACATCGGTGATGCCGACGCTGCTGGTGGCAATCCCGGTCGGGGTCATCGTGTCGATCCAGGTCGGCAACATCGCCAATCAGATCGGCGCGACCTCGTTCTCGGGTGCCGCCACCGGGCTCGGCGTGATCCGGCAGGGCGCGCCCCTGGTGACCTCGCTGCTGCTGGCGGGGGCAGTGGGCTCGGCCATCGCCGCCGATCTCGGATCGCGCACCATCCGCGACGAGATCGACGCGATGAAGGTGATGGGCGTCAATCCGGTCCAGCGGCTGATCTCCCCACGACTCCTGGCCACCATGGTGGTCAGCTTCCTGCTGTGCGGTTTCGTCTGCTTCATCGGCTTCGTCACCGGATATGTGTTCAACGTGTACTTCCAGGGCGGAACGCCGGGTAGTTACACCGGCACCTTTGCGTCCTTTGCGTCCCCGGCCGACCTTGCGTTCGCCATCACCAAGGCGGTGATCTTCGGCGCCATCGTGGCGGTGGTCGCCTGCGACCGTGGACTAACGACGAAGGGCGGACCCTCCGGAGTTGCCAACTCGGTCAACGCCGCGGTGGTGAACTCTGTGCTCCTGCTGTTCACCGTGAACGTGATCCTCACCCAGATCTTCGCCGTGGTAGTCCCGACGAGGGTGGTCTAGATGGTCGCGTCCAAGTACACGCCCCCGGCCCTGCGGCCGCTGGAGTGGAGTAAAAAGCTTTACCAAACGCCACGTGACCTGCTGGTCCTCATGGGACACCAGCTCACCTTTCTGGTGCGTTCGGTCGGTGCGGTACCCATCGCCTTCAAGCACTACAGCAAAGAGATCTGGCGGCTGCTGTCCGACGTGACGTGGGGCAACGGGGCGATCGTGGTCGGTGGCGGAACCATCGGCGTCATCATCCTGCTGGGGGTGATGGGCGGAGCCACAGTCGGAATCGAGGGCTACACCGCGCTGAACCTGCTCGGAATGTCACCGGTGACCGGCGCGATCTCCGCCTTTGCCACGACCCGCGAACTCGGCCCCCTGCTGGCTGCGGTCGCGTTCACCGCCCAATCGGGATGTCGGTTCACGGCACAACTCGGTTCGATGCGCATCAGTGAAGAGATCGACGCCCTCGAGTCCATCGCGATTCGTCCGATGCCGTATCTCGTCACGACCCGCATGATCGCGGCCGTCATCTCGATCATCCCGCTGTACACCGTCTCGCTGGCCGCGAACTACCTGGCGTGCCAGTTCATGTTCCAGATCCAGAGCGGTCAAGGGCGAGGTGCGTACCTGTCGTATTTCTACCAGTTCATCCTGTCGAAGGACATGGTGTATTCGGTCATCAAGGTGGTGGTGTTCGTCCTTCTCACGACGTTCATCCAGTGCTACTACGGCTTCTTCGCCTCTGGCGGACCCGAAGGTGTCGGGGTGGCTGCCGGCCACGCCATCCGGCTCGCGATCATCGTGCTGGTCTTCGCCAATTTGCTGCTGACCCTGGTGTTCTGGGGTCTGTCGCCAGGAATCAGGATTTCGGGGTGAACGCATGTTTGTAGACACAACCGGGCGAAACCCCTCCACCGCGCAGTACGCCCTGCGCGGAGTCGTGTTCCTCATCGTGGTCGCACTGATCCTGGTGGGATTGATGCTGCGGTATCAGGGCACCTTCGAGACCAAGGTCGAGGTCACAGCCACCCTCGACGACATCGGCGACGGCCTGGTCAGCCAGGCCGACGTGCGCTACAACGGTCTGATCGTGGGTTCGGTGACCTCCATCGACGCGACGGAGACCAACCTGTCCGATGTCAACATCGAGATCGTCCCGGACCAGGCCGAGGGCATTCCGGCGAATGTGACGGCCCGTACGGTGCCGAGCAACTTGTTCGGTGTCAACTCCATCGAACTCATCCCACCGGCCGATCCGAAGGGGCATCTGTCGAACGGCAGCAAGGTCGTCGCCGACGAATCGAAAGAGACCATCGCGCTGCAGACTGTCCAGAACGACCTGCGCGAACTGTTCACCGCCGTACCACCCGAGCAGATCGGACGGGTCCTGGGCACGATTGCCGATACCCTGCGCGGCGGCGGAAATGTGTTCAGCGCCTTCGTCGGAACGCTCAGTCAATACTGGGAGCAGATCAATGCGCAGTTCCCGGACGGTGCACCTCCGGGGTTCGACAACTTCAACGATTCCCTGCGCGGGATCGAGCAGTCGACCCCGCAACTCCTCGACGCGATGGGCCGCGCGGTGATCCCGTCGATCACGATCATCGAGCGCCAGCGTGAACTGGCAGGAACGTTGACCGCAGCCCAGGGCATGATCGACAGGATTCAAACCCTGTTCGCCCGCAACGGGGACTCCGGTATCCAGCTCGTGGAAAACCTCAACACCATGACAGGCGCGATCGCGGTCGATTCGGAAGCGTTGCCGGGAGCGCTTCGCGCCCTCAACAATCTTGCAGGCAAGGTGCTCACCGTGTTCACGGGCGTCAACGGCAAGCCCCAACTCAACATCGGGGTCAGCTTCAGCCCGTTCGTGATGTACAACAGGCAGAACTGCCCGGTGTACGACGGCGGAAAGTACGGGATGACCAGGGGGCCAGGGTGTTCGGGACCAGGCACGGGCACCGGCCCGACGAGTTCGGGGCCGCTCGTGGTCACCCCGAGCAGCGCCCAGGGTGACGTCGACGTGATCCCGGCGGACGCGCCCGTCGCGGTCACCACTGCCAGTGACAACAAGACCCTCAAAGCTGCGCTTGAGCGCGAACCCTCGGCCGCGGACACCCTGATGCTCGGCCCGCTCGTGCAGTCGGTTCGGGTGGCCGAAGGGGGTGAGGGCTGATGGGTTACAGCAAGCCGCTCATCGGATTCAGCCTGTTCGCGGTACTGGCGCTCGTGCTCACCTGGACGATCTGGTCGACCCTCGAACGGTCGGTTCCCGGCGAGACCAACGAGTTCACGACCTACTTCAACGATGCCTCCGGCCTGCACGAGGGCGATGACGTCCGGATGGCCGGTGTTCGCGTCGGCCGGGTGGCGGCGATCGAACTCGACACCGATCGCGCCAAGGTGACCTTCGAGGTGCAGAAGGATCAGTCGATCTTCTCCAACACCAGGGCGTCCATCAAGTACCAAAACTTGATCGGGCAGCGGTACGTCGGACTCGACCTGGTCGAGGATTCCGAGCAGATGCGGCTGTCGCCGGGATCGACCCTGAAGGAACCCTCGCAGGACTCGTTCGACGTCTCCGCGTTGCTCGCCGGATTTCAGCCCGTCTTCGACACCCTTGATCCGGATCAGGTGAATGCGTTGTCGGAGAGCCTCGTTCAAACGTTCCAGGGCAACGAGGTCTCGCTGAGCTACACCATCGAACAGGTCGGCAAGGTCGCCACCAATTTCGCCGACAACGACCAGGTGATCGGGGCCGTGATCACCAATCTCAGCGCGGTCATGGGGGATCTGAGCAAGCAGGGCGAGCAGATGCAAGAGCTGGTCGCCAACCTCGCCGGTCTGATCGAAGGCCTCAATGCCAACTCTTCGGCGCTCGGGTCATCGGTGCAGAGCATCGGCAGTGCGACCGATCGACTCGGCAACCTGCTCGGCACGATCCGTCCTGATGTCCAGGAGCTGGGTCAGGACCTGAAGAACACCACCGACCGCATGATCGACCTCGGTCCCAAGCTCGATCAGCTCGCAATCGATCTGCCACTGTTCCTGGTGCATTTCCCGATGGTCATGGGAGAAGGCGCCTACCTCAACATCTATGCGTGCGAGCTGGATGTGTCGATCGGAGGAGTTCTGTTCCCGCCCGGTTTGATCAGCCAGATCGGTGGCACCAACCACTCGGTGGTGTGTCGATGAGCCGGGCGGGGGCGTTGGGCCGGAGCTGGCGCAGCCATCGGTTCTTCTGGCTCGGTGCGATCGGGGCGGTGGTGCTCATCGTGATCGTGTTCGCGACGTTTGCCATCTCGGACTCGGGAATCGGCAAGCGCGAGTACACCGCCGACTTCTCTCAGGCCGGTGGCATCCGGCCGGGCGACAAAGTGCGGGTCGCGGGCATCGACGTCGGTGAGGTGTCGAAGACCGAGTTGGCGCGTGACCACGTCACGCTGACGATGGAGGTCGACAAGAAGGTCGAGGTGCGCGACGACGGGTCCGCCGAGATCAAGCTGTCGACGCTGCTCGGTCAGCGGTATGTCGACATCAGGATCGGTGACTCCACCGTGCCTCTCAAGGGATCACGGATCCCGTTGACCCAGGTTCCCTACGATCTGCAGGAAACGATCGAGCGCGGGACGCCCATCCTCGCCGGCGTCAACGCCGAAGAACTCAGTGACAGCGTCAGCGCCCTGAACAGTCAGCTCAAGGATGCGCCCGGGGTCACCCGGACGACGTTGGACGCGCTCACCGAGATGTCGAAGGTGATCAGCAACCGCAGCGACCAGATCAACCTCCTCATCAAAGACACCGAGACCGTGACCGATGTGATCAACAGCAGCCAATACCAGCTGTCCGTCATCGTCGGCCAGGGGCAGCTGCTCGCGCAGAAGATCGTCACACGCCAGCAATTGGTGGTTCAGCTACTCGATGGCGTCGCGAATCTCGCCCAGCAGATGGAAGCGATGGGCGCAGAGAACAACAATCAGTTCGCGCCGTTGATCGGGAACCTCAACACGGTCTCCGAAGGACTCGAGAAGAACCGGGACAATCTGCGGCACATGCTCGAGGTGTTACCGCTGACGGTGCGGTCGATCGCCAACACCACCGGATCGGGACCGTACGCGATGGGATATCTGCCGTGGGGCATCTTCCCCGACAATTGGCTCTGCGCAGCCCGGGTGGTGAACGGATGCTGACTCGCTCCGTCGGGCGACTACGCCGGACCATCGCTCTCGTCACGGTGCTGGTGAGCACCGCACTGATCGCCGCGGGATGCACCCTGATCCCGGCAGATCTGAAACACGCGGTGGGGCAATCGATCAAGGTGACCGCCTACTTCGAGAGCGTGGCCGGCCTCTACGCCGACAACGACATCGACGTGCTGGGGATGCCGGTCGGTCGGGTGCTGTCGATCACCCCGCAGGGTGGCCGCGTCAAGGTCGAGTTCACTGTCGACAAAGACATTCCGATCCCCGCCGACGCCACGGCCGCGATCATCAACACCTCGTTGGTGACCACCCGTCACATCGAGCTCTCACCGCCGTACTCCGAAGGACCCAAACTGCAAGACGGTGACGTCATCGCCGACGCGAAGAGCCCGGTGGAGATCGGCACCCTGTTCGACACCGTCGACAACCTGGTCGAGCAGTTCGAGGCCGATCCGGACGGAAACGGTCCACTCAGCGACATGCTGTCGATCAGCTCCGGGATCTTCGGTGGCAACGGAGCCCGCATGAAGGCCGCGATCGACGAACTGAGCAAAGCGGCCCAGGTCGGCGTCGACAACGGCGACGCACTGGTCGAGGTCATCAAGAACATGGATCAGCTGACCTCGGTACTCGTCGAGAACTACCCGAAGATGACGGCGTTCTCCTCCTCGATCACCCAGGTGTCGCAGATGCTCGGTGACCAGGCGCCCGGACTGCAGGCGACCATGGAAGGCCTCAACCAGACCTTGAACAACACCGCGACCTTTCTCGAAGGCAACACCACCACACTCGGTAGCTCGATGGGACGGCTGGCTGCCGTGATCAGCAATCTCAGTGACTACTCTCGGCAACTCGTCGACACGATCGACGTAGCGCCCCTGGCATTCGAGAACCTCGCCAACTCGGTCTCCGTCGAGCAGCGCGCCTGGCGAGCCCAGGTGCTGATCGACAAGTCGTTGTTCGACAACGAGTTGCTCTCGACGTTCTGTGAGGCCATCAACCTGCAGCAGGACGGCTGCCGGACCGGAAAGCTGACCGGCTTCGGCCCCGATCTCGGCGTGTTCTCGGCTCTCGTGGAGATGACCAAATGAGCGCATTCTCCGGTGGCACCCACAGAGCGAAGGCTGCCGTCGTCACCGGTCTGGCCGGAATGATGCTGTTGTCGGGCTGCGGTGTGATCCCCGGCCTGACGATCGACCAGATACCCCTACCCGCGCCCGGTGGTGTCGGCGGTGGGTACGAGATCAAGGGTTCGTTCGGGAACGCACTGAACCTGCCATCGCGGGCGAAAGTGAAGCTGAACGGCAACGACGTCGGTCTCGTGGAGTCGATCTCGGCGAACAACTACGCCGCCGACATAACGATGCTGGTTCGCAAAGACATCGAGTTGCCGGTGGGGACCGGCGCCGAACTGCGTCAGGGCACACCGCTCGGCGACGTGTTCGTTGCGCTGTTACCCCCCGAGGGTGGTGATTCCGCCGGAATCATGAAGCCCGGCGATTCACTGAGCGGCGAGACCTCCGAGGCCGCAACCGTCGAAGACCTCCTCGTCACCGCCACGGCGTTCGTCGACGGCGGGGCCATCAAGAACCTCACCGAGATCATCAACGAGCTGTCGAACGCCGTGGGGGGCAAGGCGCCCGAGCTGACCGGCCTGCTCACGGGGATGACGACGGCGATCAGCAGGCTCGCGCAGAACACGACCGAGATCGACACCGCGCTGGCGTCGCTGGACGGGCTGTCCACCGACCTCGCGAACGGCCGCCAGCAACTCGTCGCCTCCATCAACACCGTCGGGCCTGCGCTGAGTGTCGTCGACGCGCAGATCCCTTCGATCGTGACAACTCTCGACAAGACAAAGGTCGTCACAGATGCACTCAACGACTTCCTCGATTCCCAGACCGGGAACACGGTGGAGCTGACCAACAACCTGCTCGTCGACGTCGAGGCGCTCGGGCGTGCCATCGGCGAGCTCGGCCCGGTCTCCGACAAGTTGAAGGTGCTGACACCCAAGTGGGTCAACGCGACCCCGGGCAGCGCCGCGACCGTCGCAGCCAGGGTGTGGTTCCTCTCGCCGGGCTTCGGATTCGACGCTGCCAGCCGCCTACCGGAGGTCGGAGACATCGACCAGGGTGTCAACTCACTGCACCAGACCCTGGTGCGAGTGTTGGCCCGGCTCACCGGTACCCAGGGATGTTGCGGGTGATGCGACGATGACTGCCTGGTTGCTTCGAAACAAGATCCTGCTCTCCAACCTCGCGTTGGTACTGGTGATGCTGGTCGGCGTCGCGTACCTGAGTCTCGGCGTGCTGCGGTGGCGACCCCTCGCGGACTCGTATTCGTTGACGGTGGAGTTCGCCAACTCCGGTGGCGTGCAGACGACCTCCGACGTCACGCTGCGTGGCGCCCGGGTCGGTGAGGTCGACACCATCCTCACGACACCGACCGCCGTCGAGGTCAAGGTGACCATCGACAGCAAGTACAAGATCAACAAGGATGCGGCCGTCGAGGCCCTCGGTCTGTCCGCTGTCGGTGAGCAGTACGTCGATTTCCAGCCGTCGACCGACGCAGGGCCGTACTTCTCCGATGGCGACAAGATCAGCACGCGGCAGACCTCGTCGACCGTGGCGTTCCCGAAACTCCTCGAGTCCACCGTCAATGTCGTCAACCAGATCGACCCCGATGAGCTCAAGGTGACGATCGACGAACTCGACGTCGCGCTCGACAGTGGTGGCAAGAATCAGCTGCGGGCCCTGTTCAACAGCGGCGGAGTCATCTTTGCCGATCTGTACCGGGTGTTGCCCGAGACCGTGTCGCTGATCCAGAACACCGGCACGATTCTCGAGACCACCTCAGACGTTCAACCCGACCTGGGGACGTTGACCGGTGGCATCAGCAGTCTGATCGAGTCGCTGGTGGCGTCGGATCAAGAACTGCGGACCTTTCTGGGCAGCGCACCCGCTCAGTTGACGACGCTCGGTGGGTCACTGAACACCCTCACCGATCCGCTGACCGACGTGCTCAAGCAATTCCTCGACATCGCTCAGCAGGGTGCGCTCCGCGCTCCCGCTCTCGTCAACCTGCTGCCCTCGATCCGAGATGGGGCGATCACGTCACTCTCGATGTTCCACGACGGTGCTTGGTGGGCCTACGGCTCGATTTATCCGCGACCGTACTGCGACTATCCGGTGTTGCCGCAGCCGCCCACCGAGATCCTGCAGAGTTCGGTTCCGGTCAACATGTATTGCGTCACCGAAGATCCGACGCAGCAGATCAGAGGCGCGGCCAACGCGCCGCGGCCGCCGGGCGACGACACGGCAGGACCGCCGCCGAACTTCGATCCGAACGCGCGCACCGCCCCGTTGGGCTGAGCTCTTCGAGCGCTGCCCGACAAATCCCGAGAGTTTATGAGGTAGAAACGCCGTATGGCCGACAACAGTGTGCCCGAAAACCCTGACGCCGGAGCTGAGCCCACCGAGGGTGTCTCGGTGAGCAAAAGGCCGACGGGAAAGTCGCGGAAGAAGCCCGCGGAATCCGCCTCGAATGCTCCGACCGCCGAGGCCGCCGTCCCCGCGTCGACTGGCTCAACGGCAGCGAAGCCCGGCAAACAGATCACGATCAACGTGTCCTCCGTCGGCAAGATCGTCGCGGGCGCGCTGGTGGTGGCGTTGATCGCGGTCGCGATCTTCTTCGGCGTCAAGTGGAAGTCGGATGCCGATGAGCTGGCAGCGGCGTCCGACGCGAAGCAGGCGTCCGACTACTTCGTGACGCAGTTGCTGAACTCCATGAACACCGCTACGGCGAGCGAGTACGTCGACACGATGTCGCCGCTGACGACCGGTCAGTTCCGGGACAACCTGACCAAGGAACGCGACAAGACGCAGGCCGACATCACACAGATGCAGCTGAAGATCACTCCGGACATCTGGTCGTCTGGTGTCGTCTCGGTGAGCGGCGACTCGGCGACCACCTTGGTTGTCGCCGAGATCAGCGGCACGAGCAGTGTGGCCACCCAGCCGGTCACCAACGTCGGTATGTTCCGGTTGACGCTGGAGAAGCACGACGGTAAATGGCTTGTCTCGCAGATGGATCCAGGGCCGTCGAGCACCGGGGTCGGATCGGATCCCGCCGCGCCCGGTGGCGAGGCCCCCGCTCCGACCGAACCGACGCCTGCGCCTGCACCCGCAGGCTGACCTCGGCAAACCCAGCCAGAGCAGGCAAAACCAGGTGCTGCAGCACCCGGTTGTGCCCTGCTCTGGCTGGGTTTGTCTTCGATCAGAGGCTGATGCGCTCTCCGGTCTCGGGGTGGAAGAGGTGCACTTTGCCGCTGTTCTGCCTGAGCCTGATGGCCTCTCCGATTTTGGCGGGCGAACGCTGCCCTGAGCGCGCGACCAGGGTCAGTGGCCCGCCCTCCAGGCTGCGGACATTCTGGTCCTCGAGGGTGGCGTAGACGTAGGTCTCGCTGCCGAGTTCTTCCATCAGCGCGACCGTGACACCGAGGCCTTCGCCGCCGTCACCGAGGGAGAGTTCCTCGGGACGGATGCCGACGGTGACCTCGTGCAGCCCGGACTTCTCGAGCAGGGTTGCCGAGTCGGCGTCGAGATCGATGGTGGCGCCGGCGACCGAGACTCTGCCGTCGCGAACCGGCGCGGTGAACAGGTTCATCGCGGGGGAGCCGATGAAGCCTGCGACGAAGGCGTTCTTCGGGCGGTCGTAGAGCTCGGTGGGTGTGCTGAACTGCTGCAGGACACCCTTTTTCAGAACCGCGACCCGGTCGCCCATGGTCATGGCCTCGACTTGGTCGTGGGTGACGTAGACGGTGGTGGTGCCGAGGCGCCGCTGCAATGCCGCGATCTGGGTGCGGGTCTGCACGCGCAGTTTGGCGTCGAGGTTCGAGAGCGGTTCGTCCATGCAGAAGACCTGCGGCTCGCGGACGATCGCGCGTCCCATCGCCACGCGCTGTCGCTGACCACCGGAGAGCTTGCCGGGCTTGCGGTCGAGGTACTCGGTGAGGTCGAGGACCTTGGCGGCCTCGGCGACCTTGCGCTTGCGTTCTTCGAGGCCGACGCCACGCATCTTGAGTGCGAATCCCATGTTCTCGCCGACGGTCTTGTTGGGGTAGAGGGCGTAGTTCTGGAAGACCATCGCGATGTCGCGGTCTTTGGGTGGCACGCCGACCATGTTGTCGCCGCCGATCTTGATGGCGCCGCTGTCGATCTCCTCGAGGCCGGCGAGCATGCGTAGGGCGGTGGATTTACCCGAACCCGACGGTCCGACGAGGACCACGAACTCGCCGTCTTCGATGTCGAGGTTGAGTGAGTCGACGGCCAGTGAGTCGGCGCCGGGGTAGACGCAGCAGGCGTTTTCGTAACTGATGGTTGCCATGATTGTGTGCTCCTGAGTTATTTGATGGCGCCGAAGGAGAGGCCGCGGACGAGTTTGTTTTGGGCGATCCAGCCGCAGATGACCACCGGCAGGGCGGCGATCACGGAAGCGGCGGAGAGTTGAGCCCAGAACAGGCCCTGTCCGGACATGAAGCCGGTCAGTGCCACCGGCATGGTCTGTGCGTTGACGGCCGTCATGTTCACCGCGAAGAAGAACTCGTTCCACGAGAAGATGACGCAGATCAGTGCGGTGGCGGCGATTCCGGGGGAGATCAGCGGGAGGATGACCTCGCGTACCGAGGTCCACAGGCTGGCGCCGTCGATCTCGGCGGCCTCCAGTAGTTCGCTGGGGACCTCCAGGAAGAACGAGCGCATCATCCACACCGCGATGGGGAGGTTCATCGAGGTGTAGAGCACGATGAGCGTCCACACGTTGTCGAGCATGCCGATCTGCCCGACGATCACGTAGAGCGGGATGATCACCGCGACCACCGGCAGCATCTTGGTACTGATGAAGAAGAACAGCGCGTCGCTGGTCTTCTTCACCGGTCGCAGCGACAGCGCGAACGCGGCCGGAACACCCAGGAGCAGAACGAAGATCGTGGACACGGTGGTCACGAAGAGCGAGTTCAGCAGTGCGGTACCGACCCCGGCGTCGAAGACCGCCTTGAACTGGTCCAGGGTCGGCGTGAAGAAGAACGTCGGGGGATTGGTCGCGGCGTCGCTCTCTTGTTTGAATGCCGTGAGCACCATCCACGCGACCGGGAAGAAGAACCCGATGGCGATGAGCCAGGTGAATACGGTCAGCAGGCTTCCGCCGGTGTTACGCCTCTTCTTGATGTCCTTGATATCGGTATGTGTTCGTGCGGGTGGCTTGTTCAGTGTCGTGGACATCAGGCCGCCTCCTCTTTTCCGCTGAAGCTCTTGAAGATCAGGCGCAAGGCCAGGCTCGACAAGATGATGGTTGCGACGACCGTCACGACGCCCATGGCCGCGGCCTGCCCGACGTCGAAGCCGAGAAATGCGCGCTGATAGATGTAGAAGGGCAGGTTCGAACTCGCGACTCCGGGTCCGCCCGCGGTCATCATGTAGACCGCGTCGAAGGTGTTGACCAGGTAGATGGCCCCGAGCACCGAACCGAGTTCGATGAACCGTCGCAGATGCGGCAGCGTCAGTTCCCGGAACAGGCGGAGGCTGGTGGCGCCGTCGACGCGGGCCGCCTCCTGGATGTCCTTGGGCATCGACTGCAGTCCGGCCAGGATCAGCAGCATCATGAACGGTGTCCACTGCCAGACCAGTTCGGCCATGACGCTCGCGAGGGGGAACTCGCTGAGCCAGTCGACGTCGCCGAGTCCGAAGGGACTCAACGCCCAGTTGACGAGGCCGTTGGTGGGGGAGAGCAAGCTGGTCTTCCACAACAGGGCCGCGGCGACCGGCGTCACCAGGAACGGCGTGATCAGCAGGGTCCGGACGATGCTGCGGCCGATGAACTTGCGGTCCAGCAGGATTGCGAAGAAGAGTCCGAGCACCACCGAGATGACCACGGTCCCGACGATCAAGATGACCGTGTTCAGGGCGACGGTACGAAACTGGCTGTCGGTGAAGACGTCGACGTAGTTGTTGAGCCAGTTGAACTCTCGTGAGCCCGGACGGACCAGGTTCCATGACTGGGTCGAGTAGTAGAGCGTCACGATGAACGGGATCTGCGTGACGATGATCATGAAGATCAGCGCAGGCAGCAGTGGTCCCCGTCGGCGCCACCCTTCGGCGCGCGAGATCTGATCGCGTTTGGATCTTATCGGTGGCGCGGACCCGGGATCGGGCTCGGTGTCGCGCTCGGCGAGTGCGGTGGCCATGTCCTCACTGCTCCTTCTGGTAGGACTCGCCGACTACCTCGGCGTACTTCTGGGACTGCTCGAGCGCCTCGTCGACGGAGATCTGTCCGGCGATCGCCGCACTGATCTGCTGACTGACCCGGGTACCGAAGTCCTGGAACTCCGGAATCGCCAGGAACTGAACGCCGGTGTAGGGCACCGGATCCACGGTGGGCTTGTTCTGATCTGCGCCCTGCATCGACTTCAGCGTCGGCTCCGCGAAAGCGCCGGAGATCTCCTTGTAGGCCGGGAGTTCGTAGGTGGACAACCGGCTCCCCGGTGGGACGCTGGCAGCACCGAGCTGGTCCGCCACCATCTTGATGTAGTCCTTGCTGGTCATCCACTCGATGAACTTCCAGGCGTCGTCCTTCTTCTTGCTGCTCTCCGGGATGCCGAGTGACCAGGCGTAGAGCCAGCCGTTGTCACCCTTGGCCATGCTCGGCGCCAATGCGTAGCCGACGTTGCCCGCGATGTTGCTGTCGTCGGGGCTCTCGAGCACCGACACTGCCGATGTCGCGTCGTACCACATGGCGACCTGTCCCTGCGACATCAGGTTGGCGCATTCCTGGAAACCTGTTGACGCTGCGCCGGGTTCGCCGTATTGGCGCACCGTGTCGACGTAGAAGTTGACGGCTTCCTTCACCTCCGGACTGTCGAGCTGGGCGTTCCAGTTCTCGTCGAACCATCGGCCGCCGAATGCGTTGATCACGGTGTCGAGTGGCGCGAGGGTCTCACCCCAACCGGGCTTGCCACGCAAGCAGATCCCGGAGACGTCACCGGTGTTCAGCTTCTTGGCCGCGTCTTGGACCTCGGGCCACGTCGGCTCGGCCGGCATCGTGATGCCCGCGTCGGCGAGCATCTTCTTGTTGTACATCAGGAACGACGACTCGCCGTAGAACGGTGCCGAGTACATGTTGCCCTCGTACGACAGCGCCTCGCGAAGGGTGGGGATGAAGTCTTCTTGGTCGTACCCCGGGCTGGACACCATGTACGGGTTCAGGTTGACCAGCCACCCGTTCTCGGCCCAGGTCGCGGTCTCGTAATTGCTGATCATCACGACGTCGAACTCGCCGCCGCCGGTGGCAACCGAGGCGGTGATCTTTGCGCGGGCCTCGTTCTCGGAGAGGGTCACGAACTTGAGCTTGATCCCCGGGTTCTCCTTCTCGAACTGGGGAGACAACGCGATGGCATCCTGCATCTGGGAGTTCGACACCAGTGCGATGGTGACGGCTTCACTACCGCCGTCCGTGAAGGATCCGGCGCCGGCGCAGGCGGTTGCGGCCAATGTGACCGCGGATGCGAGCGCTACGGGAGCGAGGAGTCGTCGCCATCGGCGTCGTCGTGGGGGTGCGGAGCCGGCGCTCGCTGCGTCGGGCTCGGGTGAACCAGTCATCGTTGACCTTTCTGTTGCGAGATGAGCCAGTGCGCGCAGGTCAGGTCGGTCACCAGGGTGGTGGCCAATCCGCCCCGCACGGCGCCCAGAATCGACTCTTGGCGGTGGGCTCCACCGGATACGAGAATGGTTGTGCGGCAGTCGCGAACGGCGTCCAGGGAGACCGACACCGTGCGGTCGACGAGTGAGGACTCGACGGCGGTGCCGTGTACGTCGTAGAACCGGCCGCCGATTTCACCGACCGCGTCCAGGCCGGCTAGTTCGTCGAGGATCGCCGCATCGAGGTAGGCCCCTTCGAAAAGAGTCGTCGACGTGGAGACCGATCCGACGCCGAACACCATGACGTCGGCTTCGTTTGCGGCACCCAGGGATTGGGAGAGGATCGAGTCCCGGCGCATCGCGGTGACGGTCTCGGCGTCGGCGTAGAGCGGTGCCATCAGACGAAGTGGCTGGGCCCCGAGGCGCTCGGCGAAACGCGACAGCGCGTGGTCGACGCCGGTGTGATATTCGACCGAGGTCATCGAACCGTCCATCTGGACCACGCGCCGGCAGTTCGCGGCCCGTGATCCGAGAGAATCCGCGACGGCGACGGTTTCAGGACCCCACGTGAATCCCAGTGTGTCGGAGGGAAGCAGTCGCCGGGTCAGCACCGAGGCGCCGGCTCTTCCGAGCGCGGCGTTGCCGGTGTGTGTTCCGTCGGCGGACTGATCGATGATCAGGACTTCGTCGAGCCCGAACAATGACTCGATCTCGCGTTCTTCGTCCGTATGGATGGATCCGGCGAGGTGCGGGGGTGCATCGATGACCACACGCACCAGGCCCTGAGCGCGGGCCCGAGCGATGAGACGTCCGGCCGTCGGACGCGAGAGTCCGAGACGGCCGGCCACCTCGGCCTGTGTGAGCCCCTCGAGGTGGTACATGGTGGCCGCACGGACCAGCAGGCGCAGGTCTTGACCTGTGTCGACGGATGGCTCAAGTGGCGACGCGTTCACGCGCCCTCCTCGCTGGATCGTGAGCATATGCTCACTAGTCGTGGATATGCTCAGTAAGCTAACATCTTCGCTGTGACGCACGCAACACCTTTGGAGGAAAGTGACATGCTGCCGACGACGATGAGCACCAGCGTGCTCAAGGCTTCTGGCGAGTTGATCCTCGAACGGCGAGATGTCCCGACACCGGCGTCGGGGCAGGTGTTGGTGCAGGTCAGCGCGGTCGGAGTGTGTGGATCCGACGCCCACTATTACCGGCACGGGCGCATCGGCGACTACGTCGTGGAGGATCCGCTGGTGTTGGGCCATGAGGCCGCCGGACGGATCGTCGCGGTGGGGCCAGGGGTATCGCCCGATCGGATCGGCGAGCGCGTCTCGATCGAACCGCAGCAACCGGATCCTGACAGTGCGCCGAGCCGCCGTGGCGAATACAACCTGTGCCCGCACATGCGCTTCTACGCGACCCCGCCGGTGGATGGCGCGCTGGCGGAGTACGTGACGATCGGTTCGTCGTTCGCCCATTCCGTGCCGGACTCGGTGAGCGACGAGGCCGCCGCGCTGTTCGAGCCGTTGTCGGTGGCGATTGCAGCAAGTCGTAAGGCATCGATCGGAGTGGGTGACCGGGTCCTGATCGCCGGCGCCGGGCCGGTCGGATTGTTGTGCGCGCAGGTTGCGGCGGCGGCCGGGGCGACAGAGGTGGTGATCACCGACATCAACCCCGACCGGTGCGTGGCAGCACTGGGATTCGGGGCCACCACGGCGGTCGGGCCGGGCGAGGTGCCAAGCGATCTCGATGCGGACTCTTTCATCGACGCGTCCGGCGCGGAGGCGGCCATCCTCGCCGGCATCGCATCGGTGCGTCCGGGTGGGCGGGTTGTGCTGGTGGGTATGGGATCGTCGCCGACCATGACCTTTCCCGTGGCGTTGATCCAGAATCGGGAGTTGGTCGTCACCGGGGTGTTCCGATACGCGAACACGTGGCCGGCCGCAAGGGCTCTGGTGACGTCGGGCAAAGTGGACCTCGATGCGATGGTCACCGGCCGGTTCGGACTCGACGAGGTCGCCGAGGCCCTGGACGCCGATCGCGCGCCGGGCAGTATCAAAGCAGTTGTGTACCCAGGTCGAACCGGGACCCCGTCGTAAGGAGTTGGTAGGCAATGGCGCTGGACAACAAGCAGCTGCCCGACATCACGTCGATCGCGGTGCCCGACTATCCGCGAGGTGAGCTCACCTGCGGCATCGTGCATTTCGGTGTCGGCGGGTTTCACCGTGCCCACGAGGCGATGTACCTCGACCGGCTGATCAGCGCGGACCCGGGGTCCCGCACGTGGGCGATCTGCGGGGTCGGGGTGTTGCCGAGCGACGCCCGGATGCGGGACGCGCTGGTACCCCAGGACGGTCTGTACACCCTGACGCTCAAACATCCCGACGGCACCGTCGAGACGTCGGTGATCGGATCGATCGCTCAATACCTTTATGCCCCGGACGATCCTGAGGCCGTGATCGCGAAGATGGCGGCGCCGGAGACGCACATCGTGTCGCTGACCGTCACCGAGGGTGGCTACAACTTCTCGCCGACGACCGGTGCGTTCGACACGAGCAATCCGGCTGTGGTCGCGGACCTCGAACCGGATGCGGTGCCGGCGACCACGTTCGGTCTGGTGACCGCGGCGCTGGAGCGGCGTCGAGCGCAGGGGTTGCCTTCCTTCACGGTGATGTCCTGCGACAACATCCAGGGCAACGGAGACATCGCCCGTGCGACGTTCACGGCGTTCGCCGAACTCAAAGACCCCGAACTGGCATCGTGGATGAGCGAGAACACCTGTTTTCCGAACTCGATGGTCGACCGGATCACGCCGGCCACCGCGCCGGAGTTGTTGGTCGAGGTCGAAGACCGCACGGGTGTCGCAGACCGCTGGCCGGTGGTCGCGGAACCGTTCACCCAGTGGGTCCTCGAGGATTCGTTCTCCGATGGCCGTCCGGCGCTGGAAACCGTTGGTGTCCAGGTGGTATCCGATGTCGGACCCTACGAGTTGATGAAGCTCCGCCTGCTCAACGCGAGCCATCAGGGCCTCTGCTACTTCGGATACCTGATGGGCTACCGGTACGTCCATGACGCCGCACAGGATCCGCTACTGCGGGCACTACTCCGCGGCTACATGAACAACGAGGCCCGGCCCACTCTGTTGCCCGCGCCGGGGGTCGACGTGGAGGAGTACATGGAGACCCTGATCGAGCGGTTCTCGAACCCGGCCATCGGCGACACCATCGCGCGGCTCTGCCAGGACTCGTCGGACCGCATCCCGAAGTGGCTGGTTCCGGTGATCAAGAGTCAGCTGGCCACCGGTGGTGACGTCGAATTGGCGGCCGCCGTGGTGGCGAGCTGGACCCGCTATGCCGAGGGCGAGGACGAAAACGGAGACCCCATCGACGTCGTCGACCCGTTGGCTGATGTCCTGGTCCCGCTGGCGAAGAAGAGCCGCGACGATCCACTGGCCTTCGTCGGTAACACAGACCTGTTCGGTGATCTCGCCGAGGACGACCGGTTCACCCGACCGTACCTCTCGGCCCTGGAGTCGTTGCGCGGCAGGGGTGCTCGTGAGACGCTGAGCCGGCTCACGGCCGCTGGACAAGGCACGCTCGAGTAACCGTCAACGGCCGACGGTCAGTGCGGATGCCTCCTGATACTGCTCGTATACACCCGGAACGGGATCGGCCTCGTAGATGCTCTCGGCGGCTGCGGTCCAGGCGGGCGGCTCGTCGGAGTTCGTCAGGGTCCACGCCGCCTGACGGGCGGCCCCGAGTGCGACGTACTCGCCGGGCTCCGGCACGACGACGGGGCAGCCGAAGATGGATGGTGCGATCTCACGTACGGCCGCGGATCTGGCGCCTCCACCGACGAGGATGATCCGGTTGATCTCGATGCCCTGCGCCACGATGCGCTCGGCGCAGTACTGCAGTGAGCACAGCAGACCTTCGATTCCTGCGCGAGCGATGTTGGCGTTGCTGAGGTTTCGGCCGGTCATCCCGTGGAGAGCGCCACGGGTGTGCGGCAGGTTGGGCGATCGTTCTCCCTCGAAGTAGGGGACCAACGACAGACCCTCGGCTCCCGGTGACGCTGACAACGCGAGGTCCGAGAACGTCTCGAAATCGACACCGAGCATATCCGCGACTGCTGCGAGGACCGGCGCGCCGTTGAGCGTGCAGACAAGTGGCAGTTGTCTGCCGGTGGCATCGGCGAATCCGGCGACAAGCCCGTCGTAGTCGGCAGGGGATCGGTCGCCGACGGCGCTGACCACTCCCGAGGTGCCCAGCGACACAACACAATCACCGGGTCCGGCACCCAAGGCCAGCGCGGCGGCGGCATTGTCGCCTGCCCCGGCCCCGAGGCCTGCGCCGCCGGCGGTGTGGGCAGCGGTCTCGGACGGTGCGGCGATGCGAGGAAGCAGTGGCCGTCGTCCGCGGAGCGCCAACCGCAAGAGATTGTCGTGGTATTCGCCGGTGCCGGCGTTGAAGTAACCGGTTCCGCTGGCGTCGCTGCGGTCGGTCCAGAGGTCAGCTATGTCCGGCGACCCCGACAGACGCCAACTGAGCCAGTCGTGGGGAAGGCACACCGCTGCGGTGCGATCGGCGTTCTCGGGCTCGTGGTCGGCAAGCCATCTCAGTTTCGACACGGTGAAGGACGCGACGGGAAGAAGGCCGGTTTCGTCCACCCACGGTTTCGGTCCGCCGAGGTCGTCGATCAACTCGGTCGCTGCGCTGTCGGAGCGGGTGTCGTTCCACAACAGGGCGTCTCGGACCACGGCGCCGCTCCCGTCGAGACAGATCATGCCGTGTTGCTGGGCTCCCACCGACACCGCGGCAACATCGTCGATGCCGCCGGCATCATCGATCGCGCGCTGCAGGGCGTCCCACCACTTGTCGGGGTGGATCTCTGTGCCGGGCGGATGCGGTGCGCTGCCGGAGCGTACGACCCGGCCGTCTTCGGTGTCGCACACCACCACCTTGCTGGACTGGGTCGACGAGTCGATTCCGGCGACCAGCGTCATCATCACTCCTCAGCACGCTCGAGAATCGCGACCGAGGTTCCGAGCCGCGCCGTCGCCACGCTACCGGTGAAATCGGTTCCGGTCAGCAATTCTCGCCACGTCCCGGGCGGGAGCTCCAGTGTCGTCTGCTCCCAGGCGCTCTCGTCCAGTCGCGCGGTCCAGCGGCAACCGGCCACGATCACCGAGGCGTCCGCTCCTGGTTCACCCCGCCCGAAGGCCACGACGTGGGCTGCGGCAGGACCGGTGGCCGAGATGGCGTGATAGTCGCCGGTCACGAACACCTCTGGTCGCCGGCGCCGCAGGTGCAGTGCGGTGCGCACGACCGCCACCTTGGGGTGGTCGACGGACTGCGCGTAATCCACCGGACGTCGATTGTCCGGGTCGACCAGCGAATCGTCGAACCACTCCGTGCCCTGATACACGTCGGGGATACCGGGGCCCAGCAGAGCGAGCGCCTTTTGCACTACGGCATCGGACTCGAGGTGGCGGCGGGTGTGGTGGACGAGTTCGGTGAGGTCGTCGGCGCACGGGCCGTCGAAGATCTGATCCAGCCAGGCGTGAACGGCGGATTCGAAGGCCTCGTCGACGTCGGTCCACGTGGTCCCGACCCCGCCTTCGCGAATCGCCTTCGTCGCGTAATCGTGTATGCGGGTGCGTAGCTGACCCTCGACCACGCCGTCCACCGGCCATACGCCGAACAGGTTCTGGCGCAGGAACAATCCCGTGACGCCGGCCGGCGCGGGGTTGCGGGCCTGGGAGCGGTCGACCAGTTCCGACCAACGTTCCGGAATCTGCGACAGGAACCCGATCCGAGCCCGGACGTCTTCGCTGCGCTTGGTGTCGTGCGTCGACAAAGAGGTCAGCGCGCGTGGCCAGGCCGTCGCCCGGTCGGCGTTGAAGTGATGGAAGTCGTCGAGGGAGTCCGCGAAAACCCCCGGGCTACCACCGACCTCTTGCAGGCTGACCAGTCGTGCGGTGCGGTAGAAGAGGCAGTCCTCGACGCTCTTCGCCGTCACCGCACCGCAGACCTGCGCCAGGCGGGCCCGCGACTCGGCATCGGACGTGCCGGCCGTACCGATCAGATCGAAAGATGGCGACAGTGCGGGGAGCCGCTTCCGCTCGGTGTCGAGAAGCGACTCGAGCGTGCCCGACAGAACGGGATAGTCGCTGCGGTACACGCCGAGGCCGGCCACCACCGCGCCGATCGCGGCGTCGAGATCCTCGTTCGCGGGCACGTCGGCGCCGTGGGCGGTAGCCGCAAGCGTTCGTCGAAGCCGTGCCCTCTCGGCGGGAAACGTCTCGTCGAGGATCGAGAGTTTGAGGTGTCGTTCGGTGGCTTCCAACCACAGGTTGTCGCCGCGGTCACCGCTGTAGCGCTGGTGCAGATCGCCCATCGGGCCTTCCCCCTCGGGGTCGACCAGTACTGCGCCGACGGCGCGCAACGCCTCGTAGCCCGTGGTGCCATCGACTGGTAACGACGGATCCAGGGGTTCGGAGCGGGACAGGATCTTCTCGATCAGCAGTACGCGATCCGGGCCGATGTCGGCCCGCAGGTTTTCGAGGTAGCCGACGGGGTCGGCGAGGCCGTCCGGATGATCGACCCGGATCCCGTCCGTGAGATCCTCGGCGACCAGTTGCCGGACGAGGGTGTGGGTGGCGGCGTACACGGCAGGATCTTCCTGTCGCAGACCCGCGAGACCGTTGACGGAGAAGAACCGCCGGTAGCCGATGACACCCACGTTCCAGGGCACCAGCCGATACGCCTGCTCCCGGTGCACGGTCGTGGCCGGCGCCGGGTTCGCCGGGTCGTAGGTGCCCGGCGCCAGGGGGAATCGGTGTTCGTAGAAGGCGAGCTCAGCTTCAGTGCCGCTGGTGTCGATCTCGAGGGCCTCGAGATCGTCGGCGGAGCCGAGGACGGGTAGAGCGATCTTGCCTTCGGCGCCATTGTCTTTCGACCAGTCGATGTCGAAGTAGCTGAAGTACTCCGACGAGCTGCCGAGCCGCAGGACATCCCACCACCACGGATTCTGCCTCGGATCCTCCACCCCGGTGTGGTTGGGGACGATGTCGACGATGAGACCGATGTCGCGCGCCGCCGCTGCCGCCCTCAGCGCGCGGAGTCCCTCGATTCCACCGAGCACCGGGGACACCTCGGGCGGCGGCACCCAGTCGTAGCCGTGGTTCGACCCGGCCTGAGCGGTCTGGATCGGCGAGAGATACAGGTGGCTCACCCCGAGAGCCGCATAGTGATCGAGGTGCTCGATCGCGTCGGCGAACGTGAACTCGGCGTGTAGCTGAAGCCGATAGGTTGCCGTGAGCGGCAGGATCATGGGAGCTCCGGTGCTTGTTCGAGTACGGGTGGTCAATTCACCTTGCGGAGTACCAACAACGACCGTTCTCTAACCAGAAGGCCGGTCTCGGCCCGTGCGCTCACGGAACTGTCACCCACAGGGTTGGCGGTGTCGAGGACACCGGCCCACTCCTCGGCGTAGAAGGCCGTCGGCACCCGGAAGTTGATCGGCTCGTAGTGCGCGTTGAAGCACATCAAGAAGTCGTCGTCCCGTACGACCCGGCCTCGCACATCCTTCTCGCCGATCGCGGATCCGTTCAGGAACACCGCGAGGGACTTGCCGAAACCGCTGTCCCAGTCGGCTTCGGTCATCTCCTCGCCGCCCGGGGTCAACCAGGCGATGTCGCGCGGCTGGTCACCCGAGCGGATCGGACGGCCCGCGAAGAACCGGCGGCGACGGAACACCGGATGTGCGGTCCGCAGAGCGATGACTTTCGAGGTAAAGGCGAGCAGGTCCGAGTTCTCCTCTGCCAGTGTCCAGTCCATCCAGGCGATCGGGCTGTCCTGGCAGTAAACGTTGTTGTTGCCGTTCTGGGTGCGGCCGATCTCGTCTCCGTGGGCGATCATCGGGGTGCCCTGGCTGAGCATGAGGGTCGCCAGGATGTTGCGTTGCTGGCGGGCCCGTAGACGCTCGATCTCCGGATCGTCGGTCGGTCCCTCGACACCACAGTTCCACGACCTGTTGTGGCTTTCCCCGTCGCGATTGTCCTCGCCGTTCGCGGCGTTGTGCTTTTCGTTGTACGACACCAGGTCCCGCAACGTGAACCCGTCGTGCGCGGTCACGAAGTTGATGCTCGCACTGGGGCGGCGCCCGGTCGCCTCGTACAAGTCGGAGGATCCGGTGAGCCGGGATGCGAACTCGCCCAACGTTGCCGGCTCACCGCGCCAGTAATCGCGGACGGTGTCGCGGTACTGCCCGTTCCACTCGGTCCACAGTCCGGGGAAGTTTCCCACCTGGTAGCCGCCCTCACCCACGTCCCACGGCTCGGCGATCAGCTTGACCTGACTCACCACCGGATCTTGTTGCACGAGATCGAAGAACGCGGACAGTTTGTCCACGTCGTGTAGCTCGCGCGCGAGGGTGGAGGCGAGGTCGAATCGGAAACCGTCGACGTGCATCTCGAGAACCCAGTACCGCAGCGAGTCCATGATCAGCTGGAGCGTGTGCGGATGCCGGACATTGAGGCTGTTGCCGGTGCCGGTGTAATCCATGTAGTGCCACGGCTCGCCGTCGAGGAGTCGGTAGTAGGCGGCGTTGTCGATCCCGCGGAACGCGATACTCGGACCGCGGTGGTTCCCCTCGGCGGTGTGGTTGTAGACCACGTCGAGGATCACCTCGATCCCTGCCTCGTGGAACGCGCGCACCATCGCCTTGAACTCCGGGACGGCACTGCCTGCCTTCTTGTTCGACGCGTAATCGGCATGCGGCGCCATGAACCCGAAACTGTTGTAGCCCCAGTAGTTCTTGAGCCCCTGATCCAACAGGGTCTGATCCTGGAGGAATTGGTGGACCGGCATGAGTTCGATCGCGGTCACACCCAGAGCGGTCAGGTGGTCGATGATCGCCGGATGTGCCAGCCCCGCGTAGGTGCCGCGGAGTTGTTCCGGGACCTCGGGATGCGTCGCGGTCATGCCCTTGACGTGGGCCTCGTAGATGACCGTCTCGTAATACGGCCGGTTCGGTGCCCGGTCGTGCTGCCAGTCGAAGAACGGATTGATCACGACCGAGGTCATGGTGTGCCCCAACGAATCCAGCCGCGGCGGCTCGCCGAATAGGGGGTCGGGCGGATCAGGTGTCGGTTCGGGCTCGGCGACGGCTTCCTCCCGGGCGGATTCGCCGGCGGCCCCGGTCGCGGCGGCGATGGGGTCGTCGGCGTCGGCGGTGACCGTCTGCTGGTCCACATCGGAAGGGAGAGAGGAAGTCTCGGGCTTCGTCGGCTCGGTGTCGGCCGCGGGGGGCTCGAGCACGATCGGATATGAATACAGGGAGGCGTCGCCGTCGAATTCGCCGTGAAACGCCTTACCGTAGGGATCTACGAGCAGTTTCGAGGGGTCGCATCGCAAACCCTGGCGCGGGTCGTAGGGACCGTGCACCCGGTAGCCGTACATCTGGCCCGGTGAGATCGAGGGCAGGTACGCGTGCCAGACGTACCCATCGACCTCCTCGAGCGAGATACGGGTCTCGGAGTTGTCCTTGCCGATCAAGCACAACTCGACCTTGGTGGCGACCTCGGAGAACAGGGAGAAGTTGGTGCCGGCGCCATCGAACGTGGCGCCCAATGGATAAGCGGTTCCTGGCCACACCATCAGCTCGGCCGCCACGGCGTGGCTCGCCCCGTTGCTGGAGCCGTGGGCGGAGTCGGCCGAAGCGGACGAGGCCGCCGGATCGGCCAGATCGGTGTGCGCTGCAGTGCGGGTGGCCCCGGCGTGCGCACCATCCTCGGGCGGCGTCATCTGCACCCTCGTTTTTTCATGGCTTGACCCTACTTGTCGGTGGAGCGGGTGGCATGTCCAGCGCGGGCGGGTGCATCAGCGCGGAACGGCCGGTGAATGTGGTGGTCAGGTCCAGGGCAGCGCGGCCTGCATCTGGCGCTGCAATTCGGGGATCAGGCTACGGACGAACGTGGCGCTGAGATGGTGGAGGTCGTGGTAGACGATGATGTTCCCCACAACTGCGGGGCACTGTGTTTCGGTGCACATGCCGTCGGTCAGGTCGAGCGGAAGCACATTCGGGTGCTCCTGCACGATGTCCAGCGTCGGGTTCGTGGCGGCGAATGATGACGCGCGCGACGTGGAGCACTCGTCGACATCGTTGTTGGAAAGACAATCCGGGGTGTTGATCGACCCGGCGCCGTTGTGCGGCCAGGACGTGTCACGGATGCCGAGCACCGGGATGTCTGCCTCGCCGAACTGGTCGAAGATCGGCAGGTAGTCGTCGGGAACCCAGTCGCCCGGCTCATAGTCCCGAGGTCGCGTGGTGTTGGTGAACACCGCGTCGGGTTTGTCGGCGATGATCTGGGGCACCACCTTCTCGACCCAATCGTGACATTGCGGGTACGGCACACCGGCCTGTTTCGGGACCAGTTCTGTCGACAGCGGACAGCCCATCTTCAGGTAGGTCTTGATCTTGAAGTGGTTCTGTTTGCCGATCGCGTCGAGCGCGGTGATCCACATCTCGGCATGTGACCCTCCGGCAAGAGCAATCGTCTTGGTGGCCAACGGATCCCCGTAGACACCGACGTGCACACCGTCGTCCTTGAAGTCGCTGATGTGGCCGTTGAACGACGTCGCGGGCAGATCCTTGACGACCTGTAGCGGCGACGGCTGCGGGTCGACGTGGGGGACCGGAGCGTTCTCGAGCAGGGCGCGGGCTCCCGGATACACCCGTGGGTCGAGATTCGTCGTGTCCACGGTCATGTGTTCGACGTGGTAGTCCCAGGCCTTGAAGCCTGCGGTCATCAGAATGGCGCCGACCACCAGCATCGTCGTGACCACGGTGGTGTAGTTCAGCATCCGCTCGCGCCACGGGCTGACGGGTGCGGCGTGGGCCGCATGGTGGTGCCGAGTCGGACTGCCCTTGTGCGGTGGTGACTCTTTGTGGATGGACACCGACCGCGGAGCCCGGAGCGGCTCCTCGATGTATCGCTTGGTCAGCCACGCCATCGCGATCGACACCGCGATCAGTACGGTGCCTTCGACGATCGAGGCGTGGTTCTTGTCCCGCCAGGTCAGATAGAAGATCAGCAGCGGCCAGTGCCAGAGGTACAACGCGTAGGAGATCGAACCGAGCCACACCATCTGCCGCGTCGAGAGCCCCTGGTTGACCAACGGTTGATCCGTTTTCGGGCCGTGCTGCAGGCCTGTCGCGCCGGCCCAGATGATGGCGAGGGTCGACAACACGGGGACCAGCGCCCATGGTCCCGGGTACTGCTCGACCCCGACGATCCACCACCCGCAGGTGATGATCATGCCCAGGGCGACGATGGCCACCAGACTGCGGATGACGTTGGGCACCCGCCACTTCGGCATCCAGATCGCGAGGAGTCCGCCGGCGAGCGGTTCCCACGCGCGGGAGATCGTGTCGTAGTAGTTGAACTGCTGGTTGACCTCCATGCGCATGTGAGCCCAGTAGAAGGACACCGCGGCGACACCGAGGATGGCGAGGAACACCACCACCCGGATCACGGTCGGATCGGCCAGCTTTGTCACGCCGGCCCGCACCAGCAGCTTGATCGCACCCGCGAACACCAGCGCGGTGAGCATCGTGATGACGAAGAACTGGCCCTGCACCGACATCGACCACAGGTGCTGGAGGGGGCTGTTGGCCGAGCTGGCCGCGGTGTAGTCCTGCGAATTGAAGGCCAGATGCCAGTTCTGGTAGTAGAAGAGGCTTGCGATGACCTCTTTGCCGGTCGACACCCATCTCGTCTGGGGAAAGATCAGCAACGTGCCCAGGCTGATCACGATGAGGATTGCCACCAGCGCAGGCAACAGTCGCCTCGCGAGCCGGGTGAGCCGCTTCGTCGGATCGACGGTGTGCCAGAGCGTCGCGCGATCGTCCTGGCTGACGATCACATGGCGGAGCAGCGATCCGACGAAGAAGTAGCCGGAGAGGGTGAGGAATACGTCGACGCCGCCGGAGACCCGTCCGAACCAGATGTGAAAGCACGCCACCAGCACGATGGCGAGGCCGCGAAGGCCGTCGAGATCAGTGCGATACGAGGGCACGGTGTCGGCTGGAACCGACGGCGGCCGACTTTCCACACTGGGCGAGGCTGTCAACTGGTTGTGTCTCACTTGTCCGGTTGCGCTGAAATATGTGTTGCTTCCCAGCATCGGGTTGGCTGTTCCGGCACGTAATGTACCTGCTCTTGCTTAGAATCCCCGGCCGGGAACGCCGTACGGGGCTCACTAGGGTGGAGCAGTGCCCCCATTGCCCGAGTTCGAGAACCCCCGAGCACCGATGTCGGCGCAGGAGATAGTGCGCCTCGATTCCGAGTTGATCTGGCATCCGTACGGGACCCTGCCGCACCCCGCACCGGCGCCACGGGTCGTGCGGTCGGCAGCCGGCGTCCGGCTGACGTTCGACGACGGGACCACCGTCGTCGACGGGATGAGTTCGTGGTGGGCCGCTATTCACGGCTATGCCCATCCGGTTCTCGACGAGGCTGCGCGCCGCCAGCTCGACGCGATGGCACACGTCATGTTCGGTGGCCTGACCCACGAACCGGCAGCTCGCCTGGCCGAACTGCTCGTCGAGATCACGCCCGAGCCATTGCGCACCGTCTTCTTCTGTGACTCGGGATCTGTCTCGGTAGAGGTGGCGGTGAAGATGGCGTTGCAGTTTTGGCGGGCGCGCGGCGAGTCGCGGCGAACCCGACTGCTGACCTGGCGCGGCGGATATCACGGTGACACGTTCACCCCGATGAGCGTCTGCGATCCCGAAGGTGGCATGCACACCCTGTGGACCGACGTGTTGACGCCGCAGGTGTTCGCCGACGCACCCCCTGCGGAGTTCTCGGCCGATTACGTCACACATCTGGAGAATGTGGTCGCCGTACACGCGGGTGAACTCGCCGCGGTCATCGTGGAACCGGTCGTGCAAGGTGCCGGTGGAATGAGATTCCATGACGCGCGTTACCTGACCGAGCTGCGCCGGATCTGCGACGAGCACGGCCTGCTGCTCATCTTCGATGAGATCGCCACCGGGTTCGGCCGTACCGGCGCGCTGTTCGCCGCAGACCATGCAGGGGTGTCGCCCGACATCATGTGCCTGGGCAAAGCGCTCACCGGTGGCTACCTGTCGATGGCCGCGACCCTGTGTACCCGCACCATCGCCGAGACCATCTCCCGCTCGGAGGTCGGGGTGCTGGCGCACGGTCCGACCTTCATGGCCAATCCGCTGACGTGTGCGGTGGCCCTGGCATCGACCGAACTGTTGCTGGCCTCGCCGTGGCAAACGCGGGTGGCGCACATCGAAGAACGTCTGATCACCGGACTGGTCCCGTTGGCCTCGCTGCCGGGTGTGCGGGAGGTCCGGGTCAAAGGCGCGATCGGCGTCGTGCAGCTGGAGCAGCCGGTTGACATGGGCCCGGCGACCGATGCCGCGGTCGACGCGGGCGTCTGGTTGCGGCCTTTCCGCGACCTCGTCTACACGATGCCGCCGTTCATCTGCTCCGATGACGACCTCGAGGCCATCATCGGTGGTATCGGCGCAGCAGTCGCGGCGGTGACCGGGCCGGTGCGGCACTGAGTGTCCGGCAGCCGTAGTGGGTGAGAGGCGACAACGTGGCCTGTGAGACGCTCTTTGGCAGTGAATCCGATGACATCTTCCGACACGGCGACCGCGCTCAGCTGGCTTGACGAGGCCGCGGATGTGCGCGCGGCCGCGGGCCTGCATCGCACGTTGGTGCCGCGTGCCGCCGAGAGCGACCTGCTGAACCTGGCGTCCAACGACTATCTCGGGCTGTCCCGCGAACCGTCGGTGATCGCGGGCGCCCGGGACGCTCTGGAGCGCTGGGGCGGCGGCGCCACGTCGTCGCGGCTCGTGACGGGTACCACCACGTTGCACGCCGAACTCGAGGCCGACCTCGCGGCTTTTCTGGAGTACGAGGCTGCGCTCGTGTTCTCGTCCGGGTATCTGGGGAACGTGGGGGCCGTCTCGGCGCTCATGGGACGTGGTGACCTGATAGTCAGCGACGGTGGCGCGCACGCGTCGTTGATCGACGGATGTCGCCTGTCGCGCGCACGTGTCGTGGTGGTCGATCGCGGTGACCACGACGCAGTGCGGCGCGAGCTCGGCGAGCGGACCGAAGAGCGCGCCATGGTGGTCACCGACTCCGTGTACTCCATCGACGGTGCCATCGCCCCGGTGACGCGCCTGTATGCCGCCGCCCGCGACCACAACGCCGTCCTGCTCGTGGACGAGGCGCACGCGCTGGGTATCCGCGGTGCCGGTGGGCGCGGCGTCCTGCACGAGGCGGGACTGTCCGGAGCCCCTGACCTCGTTGCGACCGCGGTGCTGTCGAAGTCGCTGGGCTCTCAGGGGGGAGTGGTGCTCGGCTCGGCAGCAGTCCGCGATCACCTCATCGACCGGGCCCGGAGTTTCATCTTCGACACCGGGCTCGCGCCGGCGGCTGTCGGCGCCGCGCAGGCGGCGTTGACCCTGTTGCGGCATCGCCCCGAACTCGCGGTCCGTGTGCGGTCGAATGCCGCGCGCCTCGCTCAACTGTGTGGCGGAGAAGTTCCGGAGGCCGCTGTGGTGTCGATCGTCCTCGGCGATCCGGCCCGCGCTCTCGACGCGGCCCAGCGTTGCCGGGACCGTGGAGTCCTCGTCGGCTGTTTCCGGCCGCCCTCGGTCCCGCCGGGCACGTCACGACTGCGGCTCACGGTTCGCGCCGACCTCACAGACGACGACATCACGAACGTGGCCGAGGTGGTCAACTCCGTGCTCGCCGAGATCTGACATGGCTCCCGCCGACCGTGCCGAAACTCCCGCCGACCGTGCCGAAACAGGCGTGAGCGCGGCCACGTCATGAGGATCGTGGTCACCGGCACCTCTACGGACGTCGGCAAAACGGTCGCCACCGCGGCACTCGCGGCCGCGGCGATCGGCCGCGGAGCCTCGGTTGCCGTCTGCAAACCGGCGCAGACCGGGGTGGGGCCGGGCGAGCCCGGGGACATCGCCGACGTGCGTCGGCTGGCCGGGGTTGAAGCGACCGCCGAGAGTTTTCGCTACCGGGACCCATTGGCGCCGGACCGCGCCGCCCGTCGGGAGGGCGCACCCTTCGTCGACCTCGCGACAGTCCTGTCCGCGACGGCAGAGTTCGATGATCACGACCTGACATTGGTCGAAGGTGCAGGCGGAGCACTGGTGCGGCTGGCTCCCGACCTCACGATCCTCGATGTGGCGGCGGGCCTGGACGCCCCGTTGCTGGTGGTCGCCGCCGCAGGGCTCGGCACCTTGAACCACACCGAGCTGACCGTTCGCGCCATCGGCGCTGCCGGCCTCGACTGTGCCGGCATCGTCATCGGTTCCTGGCCCGACGAACCCGATCTCGCGCAGCGCTGCAATCTGGAGGACCTACCGCTGGTCACCGGTGTGCCGATCGTCGGCCGGATCCCGGCAGGCGCGGGCGGTTTCGATCGGCAGCGCTTCGGTGCGCAGGCACAGCGATGGTTCGACGCCGATTGGTTGTCGCGGCTTGTGGTGCACCCCAAGTCCGCCGACCCAGGTGATAGGGCACACTAGGACCGCAAAGTGTCATGACGAGAGGGAGGCCCAACGTGACCCAGGCGCCAGTACGCACGGACATTCTCGATGTTGCGCGTGAGCAGGTGTTGGAACGCGGTGAGGGTTTGAGCCAGGATCAGGTGCTGCAGATCTTGCAGTTGTCCGATGACCGGTTGACGGACCTGCTGCAGCTCGCGCACGACGTGCGGATGAAGCACTGCGGGCCTGAGGTCGAGGTGGAAGGCATCATCTCCCTCAAGACCGGTGGTTGTCCCGAGGATTGCCATTTCTGCTCGCAGTCAGGGCTGTTCGCCTCGCCGGTGCGCAGCGCGTGGATCGATATCCCGGCGTTGGTGGAGGCGGCCAAGCAGACTGCGAAGTCGGGTGCGACGGAGTTTTGCATCGTGGCGGCGGTGCGTGGGCCGGACAAGCGTCTGATGGCTCAGGTTGCGGCCGGTATCGAGGCGATTCGTGCTGAGGTCGACATCCAGATCGCGTGCAGTTTGGGGATGTTGACGCAGGAGCAGGTCGACGAGCTCAAGGCGATGGGGGTGCATCGCTACAACCACAACCTGGAGACCGCACGCTCACATTTCCCGAACGTTGTCACCACGCACAGCTGGGAAGAGCGTTTCGGCACGCTGAAGATGATCCGCGAAGCCGGCATGGAGGTCTGCTGTGGCGGCATCCTGGGCATGGGGGAAAGCCTGGAGCAGCGCGCGGAGTTCGCCGCGGATCTGGCAGCACTCGATCCCGATGAGGTGCCACTGAACTTTTTGAACCCGCGCCCGGGCACCCCGTTCGGGGACCTCGAGGTCTTGCCGGCCGCAGAGGCACTCAAGGCGGTGGCCGCGTTCCGATTGGCGTTGCCGCGCACCATCTTGCGTTTCGCCGGTGGCCGGGAGATCACCTTGGGTGACCTCGGCGCCAAGCAGGGCATCCTCGGTGGCATCAACGCGGTCATCGTCGGTAACTACCTGACCACCCTCGGTCGTCCGGCCGAGACGGATCTGGATCTGCTCGAAGAGTTGCAGATGCCGATCAAGGCACTCAACGACTCGATCTGAGCGTGAGCCCACTCGTGAGTGACATCCCGACACCGCTGGCTACACCGTTGGTGTTCGGGGTGTACACCGGGGTGAAACTCGATGTCGAAGACCCGCAGTCCATACCGCGCGCAGCGCAATTGGGGTTGGAGCCGCCGCGCTATTGCGGTCAATGCGGACGGCGGATGGTGGTACAGGTGCGCCCCGACGGCTGGTCCGCCCGCTGTACGCGGCACGGTACCGTCGATTCCGTGGAGCTGACACAACGTTGATGAGCAGTGGCCGGTCCGGGCTGTTCGCCGTCGTGGGCGTGGCGGCGACCGGGATCATCTGGGGCATTGTCTGGGCCCTGCTCACACCGGGCATCGAAGGGCGGGTCGTCGAGGGCGGCCGGGCGGTCGCCATCGGCGATGCGACGGCCGAGTTCGGCGCGATCGCGCGATTCTTCTGCCTTGCCCTTGCTGCGGGTGTCGTCCTGGCCATCGTGTTCTGGTACCCGCCCGCGCTGCGCGGCCCCCTCGGAGTGGTCGGGTTGTCGGCCGGCGCAGTTGCGGCGGGAATTGTCGCGGTATGGGTGGGCGACGCTGTTGCGCGGCAACGTTTTCCAGGTCGGGATGGCGTTCCGGTAGGGGGTGAGTTCACCCAACCGCCCACTCTTCGGATCGATGGCGCACATCTCGACACATTGGGCGGGCTGAGCATGTCGTGGGTGTTGCTGGTGGTCGCGCCCCTCACCGCATTGGTGACGTACTTTCTGCTCGTGGTGATGAATCGAGAGGCCGATCTCGGCCACCCGACCTCGCTCACCGATGGTTCGACGGCCCTCGCTTCGACTCCCAGTGAGCCATCGCACAGCTGAGTGCCTTGCCGCGGCGATAGTTGTAGTTTCACAATAGTTAGGTGAACTCAACTACAGGCACGCTCAGTCCGCGCCGTAAGGTCGCGATCCTGGCGACCTGTTGCCTCAGTCTGCTGATCGTGTCGATGGACGCCACCATCGTCAACGTCGCCATCCCGTCCATCCGTAGCGATTTCGACGCAACCCCGTCCCAGCTGCAATGGGTCATCGATGTGTACACCCTGGTACTGGCGAGCCTGCTGTTGCTGTCGGGGACGATGGCGGATCGCTTCGGCCGACGTCGGATCTTCCAGATCGGGTTGGGTACCTTCGCGCTCGGATCGCTGTTGTGCAGTCTGGCGCCCGACGTCAAAGTGCTCATCGCCGCCCGGTTACTCCAGGCGGTCGGTGGGTCCATGCTCAATCCGGTCGCGATGTCGATCATCACGCAGACATTTCCCGGCCGCGTGGAGCGAGCGAGGGCAGTGGGTGTCTGGGGAGCGGTCGTCGGGATCTCGATGGCCCTCGGTCCGATCGTGGGTGGCCTGCTCATCGACTCCTTCAGCTGGGAGTCGGTGTTCTGGATCAACCTGCCGATCTGTCTGGTCGCCCTCGTCGCGACGGCGCTCGTCGTGCCCGAATCGAAGTCGGCGACGGTCCGGGGGCTCGATCCCATCGGGCAGGGACTGGCGATCGTCTTCATGGTCGGCATGATCGTTGGCTTGATCGAGGGGCCGGGATTGGGCTGGACCGATCCGCGCACCATCGCGATCTTCGCCGTCGCGATCGTGGCGTTCGCGGCCTTCTGCCGCTATGAATTACGCCGCGACGAACCGTTCATCGAGCTCCGGTTCTTCCGGAGTGTTCCGTTCGCGGCGGCGACGATCACCGGCGTGTTCGCCTTTGCCGCCTACGGCGCCTTCCTGTTCATGATGTCCATCTACCTGCAGAGCGTTCGCGACTACTCGCCGGTGCAGACCGGGCTGATGTTCCTTCCCATTGCTGCCGGGACCCTGGTGTTCTCACCACTGTCGGGGCGTCTGGTCGGCAAGTACGGGACGCGACCCTCGCTGGTGATCGCCGGATTGCTGCTGGCGGTGGCGTCGGCCACCCTGACCCGACTAGACCAATACACCCCCAACTGGCAACTGCTGGTGGTGTTCGGCGTGTTCGGTATCGGTTTCGGCATGGTCAATGCACCGATCACGACGGCCGCGGTCAGTGGGATGCCGCGAGATCGAGCCGGTGCCGCCTCGGCCATCGCGTCGACCAGCCGCCAGGTCGGGATCAGCCTGGGCGTCGCGTTGTCGGGAACGCTTGCCGGATCGGTGATCGCCGCAGATGCGAACTCAGCAGGCTCGGTGGGGGACATGGCTCCGCTGTGGTGGGTTGCGGTGGGGTTGGCCCTCGGCATCGCCGCACTCGGCTTCTACTCGACGACTGCGGCGTCGGCGCGCACCACGCGGCGGGTTGCCACGTTGTTCGCCGAATCGGACGAGGAGCCGATCATTCAACCCACCCTGACAGGGCGCGCTCGCGGGAGCACACATGAGTGACCGCCGAGACGAGGTCTGGCACGTGATGGCGTCGCTCGTGCACAGTAATCGCGATACCTGGCGCCGAGCAGTGATCGAACGAAGTGGACTGCCTTTCAGCAGGTTTCGGGTCCTGAGTAGGCTCGACGACGGCCCGCGCTCGGTCAAGGCGTTGGCGGCCGCGGCAACGCTCGACGCTCCTGCTGCCACCGTCGCCGTCAACGATCTCGCCGAGCGTGGACTGGTGGACAGAAAGGTCGACCCCGGCAATCGCCGGACGAAGATCGTGTCGCTGACCGGGTCCGGGCGTGAACTCCTCGATTCCGTCCGATCGATCGGTGACCCCGCGCCGTCGGCTTTCGAAGTTCTTACAGAGGAAGAACTCTCGACTCTGGCCGAACTGCTGGACAAGGTGACACAGGGGTCCAGTCGACGAGGAACGGTCGAGTGACGTAACCCCCTTCTGCTGTCGAGCGTGCCCTTCTGGACATCGACCGGGCCGTTACGTGCGTCGACCGGGCCGTTACGTGCGTCGACCGGGCTCTTGTGGACGTCGAGTGGGCCCCCGTCCGTTGCCGACAACGGCCGGGCTCGTGCTTGGTGCTCTCAACGGCACGTTCGGCGTCGGCAACGGCACGCTCGACGGCGGGAACGGCACGGTCGGCGCCTGGAAGGGCACGATCGGGATGGTCAGGGAGGCGGACGTAGCGTCGCGAACTCGTCGGTGATGCGTAGTCGATTGTCGGCGAACCGATACAACGCTGGGGGCCGTCCGCCGCTCGGTCCCGTTCGGCCAACCGTCCCGGTCGCGGTGATCACGCCGCGGCGCGACAGGATGCGCAACAGGTTCGTCGAATCGACCGGGTAACCCAGTGCAGCGCAATAGATATCGGACAAGGCCGACATCGAGAACTCGGGTGGCGCGAGCGCAAACGCGATGTTCGTATAGGACAGCTTCGCGGCGAGTCGTGATCGCGCCCGCTCGATGATCGTGCTGTGGTCAAAGCTGATCTGAGGCAGCAGTGACACCGGGTGCCAGCGTGTGTCGGGTGGCAGGTTCGGTCGCGAATCCGAGGGCACCATGCCGAGGTACGACGATGCGATCACCCGCGGACCGGGGACACGATCGGGCGCAGAGAACACGGTCAGCTGTTCGAGGTGGGCGACCTCTCGGACGTCGACCTTGTCTGCGAGTTGACGAAGCGCTGACGTTCTGAGGTCTTCGTCGGCACGAAGGTGTCCACCTGGCAGCGACCACGAACCGGCCTGCGGGTCATACGCGCGCTGCCACAGGAGCACCGAGAGTTGGGGGGCTTGGCCGAGGTGGTGTTCACGAACCTGGAACACGGCGCAGAGGACCTCGTGAAGGACACTCTGAGCGGGCATGGCTGCGAGTGTAGTGGCATAGTCGGCCCGCGCCTGACCAGCCGAGTTCCTGCCGGCGCGCTGTCGGGTGATCGCCCCCACACCGTCCAGTGCTACGATCGTGGCAGGTTTTCGATCTACAGTCGAAAACCCAGCCCAATCCCAGGCCGGCCGACGATTGACCGGCGCCACGAACAGGAGGTGGTTGTCATGACCACCACGTCACTCACGCTCGGGTCAACCGAACCCGCCTACACCGGGGTCGAGCCGACACCCGAATGGTTTGCCGAGATCAAAAGCCTCGCCAAGAAGCGCAACGCCACTCTGCTGGCCCACAACTATCAGTTGCCCGCCATTCAGGACGTCGCCGATCATGTGGGCGATTCCCTCGCCTTGTCGCGTATCGCGGCAGAGGCCGAGACCGACGAGATCATCTTCTGCGGCGTTCACTTCATGGCGGAGACCGCCAAGATCCTGAGCCCGGACAAGCGCGTCCTGATCCCGGACGAGCGGGCAGGCTGCTCACTCGCCGACTCGATCACCGCCGACGACCTGCGAGCGTGGAAAGCGGAGTACCCCGATGCGGTGGTCGTCTCGTACGTCAACACGACGGCCGAGGTGAAGGGTCTGACCGACATCTGCTGCACCTCGTCGAACGCAGTCGACGTCGTCAACTCGATCGATCCCGACAAAGAGGTGCTGTTCCTGCCGGACCAGTTCCTCGGTGCCCACGTCAAGCGCGTCACAGGTCGGCAGAACATGCAGATCTGGGCAGGCGAGTGCCACGTTCACGCCGGGATCAACGGCGACGAACTCACTGCCAAGTCGCAATCGCATCCCGACGCCGAACTGTATGTCCACCCCGAATGTGGTTGCGCCACGTCGGCTCTCTACCTCGCCGGTGAGGGTTTCGTTCCTGCCGACAAGGTGAAGATCCTCTCGACCGGAGGCATGCTCGACGCCGCGCGGGAGACAGGTGCGACACAGGTTCTCGTTGCGACCGAGGTCGGGATGCTGCATCAATTGCGCAAGGCTGCGCCGAACGTCGATTTCCAGGCCGTCAACGATCGCGCCTCGTGCCCCTACATGAAGATGATCACCCCGGCCGCACTGCTGCGCTGCCTGCGTGAGGGCAAAGACGAGGTCCACGTGGCACCCGATGTTGCTGCGCGGGCAAAGCTGAGTGTGCAGCGGATGATCGAGATCGGCACCCCCGGGACGGGGGAGTGACGGGCAACCCGGCCGGCTCTGCAGAGGTTGCGACCCTGATCGCGACCGCCCTCGACGAGGACCTGCGTTACGGACCCGACGTCACCACGGCCGCAACGGTTCCCGCCGGAGCGGTGGCGACTGCGGTGCTGTCGAGTCGTCAGCACGGTGTGCTGGCGGGCCTCGACGTGGCGCTCGAGGTCTTCGACGCCGTCGTCGGTTCTGGCGAGTACGAGGTACTCGACCGACTCGAGGACGGTGCCGAACTCGAACCCGGCACGGCGGTGGCCACTGTGCGCGGCCCGGTTGCCGGTTTACTCGTGGCCGAGCGCACGGCACTGAACCTGCTGTGCCACCTGTCCGGTATCGCGAGCGCCACGGCCCTCTGGGTCGCGGAGGTCTCCGATACGAAGGCGCAGATCCGGGACTCGCGAAAGACGTTGCCAGGCATGCGTTCACTGCAGAAGTACGCGGTGCGGTGCGGGGGCGGTCACAACCATCGCATGGGTCTCGGCGACGCCGCGCTGATCAAGGACAACCACGTCGCAGCGGCAGGATCGGTCACGGCGGCGCTGAACGCGGTGCGAGCGGCGGCACCCGACATCGCGTGTGAGGTCGAGGTCGACAGTCTCGAGCAACTCGACGAAGCCCTGGCGTTGGGCGCCGAACTCGTTCTGCTGGACAACTTTCCACTCTGGCAGACGCAGATGGCAGTGCAGCGCCGAAATGCGAAGTCTCCGTCGACGAAACTGGAGAGCTCCGGTGGGCTCACCATCGACGTCGCGCAGGATTACGCCAGGACCGGCGTCGAGTACCTGGCGGTCGGGGGTCTCACCCACTCGGTGACCGCCCTGGACGTCGGGTTCGACTGGGTCGGCGAGTAGCAGCAGACCGCGTTATTCCGCGTTGTGGCACATCTCGCAATCATTAGCCATGCTCATATGCGTATGTAGGCTTGACTTCGGCGGTTCCGCCCACCCCACCCGATTTTCGGAGGTAAGAACACGTGCCGACCATCAATGCCTACGCCGCGCCGTCTGCGAGCGAAGCTCTGGTTCCGACCACCATCGAGACGCGCGACGTGGGCCCGGCCGACGTACGCATCGCCATTGCGTATGCGGGCATCTGTCACAGCGACATCCACACAGCGCGCGACGAGTGGGGTGGCACCCGTTACCCCGTCGTACCTGGTCATGAGATCGCCGGCACCGTCTCCGAGATCGGTTCCGAGGTCACCAAGTACCAGGTCGGGGACCGGGTAGGCGTGGGATGTTTCGTCGACTCCTGCCGCGAATGTGAACCCTGCCTGCTGGGCCAGGAGCAGTACTGCGAGAAGGGGAATGTCGGCACCTACAACGCAATCGGTGCCGACGGAAAACCGACCACCGGAGGCTACGCCCAGGAAGTGGTGGTCGACGCCAACTACGTCCTGCGGATCCCTGACTCGCTGTCCCTCGACGTGGCGGCCCCACTGCTGTGCGCCGGCATCACCACCTACTCTCCTCTGCGCCATTGGGGTGCGGGCCCGGGTAAGCGCGTTGCCATCATCGGGCTCGGAGGTCTGGGACACTTGGGAGTCAAGATCGCCCATGCGATGGGTGCCGAGGTCAGTGTGATCTCGCAGTCGTTGAAAAAGATGGAAGACGGGCTCCGTCTCGGTGCGAGCAACTACTACGCCACCGACGATCCCGACACCTTCAAAGCACTTCGCGGCAAGTTCGACCTCATCCTCAACACCGTCTCGGCGAACTTCGACATCAACAAGTACATGTCGATGCTGGCCATCAACGGGACTCTCGTTGAACTCGGTCTGCCCGAGAAGCCAATCTCGGTACGGGCTTTCTCTCTGGTCGCGAACCGCCGCTCCCTCGCCGGTTCGATGATCGGCGGGATTGCCGAGACGCAGGAGATGCTCGACTTCTGCGCAGAACACAACATCGGTGCGGAGATCGAGGTCATCGCGGCCGATCAGATCAACGAAGCCTACGAGCGCGTCGTCGCCTCCGACGTCCGCTACCGCTTCGTCATCGACAACTCGACCTTGTAACCCCGATAGTGGGTCCTTGTGGCGAACAAAACCGCAGGTCGATTCCGCCACAACGACCCATCATCGGGATCGGCGGTCGTCGCGATCCCGGTCGGGAACCAGCGCGCCGAGCAGGAAGTTCACGATCGAGATGATGATCGAACCCCAGATCGCGGTCCAGAAGCCGTCGACGCTGAGTCCGAAGTCGGTGGTTTCGGTGACCCACGCCGTCAAGAGCAGCATCAGCGCATTGATGACCAGGGTGAACAGGCCGAGGGTCAGGATCAGCAGCGGCAGCGAGAGCAGCTGGACGATCGGTTTGATCGCGGTGTTCACGATGGTGAAGACCAGGGCGATGAACAGCACCACCAGGATCTGGGCAGCGGTGTCGCGACCGTCGGTGGCGATCGAGATGCCACCGACGAGCGCGGCGGCGATCCAGATGGCGACGGCATTGATGAGGAGTCGGGCAGCGAAGACCATGCGGAGAATCGTAGTGCCGTGGACCGCCGGTGAAAACGGCTGGCCGGACCGCATATCCTAGAGGTCAGTCCATGGCGAACTGTGGATCGTTCACCAATTGTCAGGAGTCAGTGTCCATGCTTGCCCGCACCGACCTACGCGGCGGCAATGCCACCACCGCGCAGCTGCGCCGGGCGTTGCCGCGCGGCGCCACCGATGTCGACACCGTCCTGGAGCAGGTCAGGCCGGTCATCGACGCGATCCGTGAGCGCGGTGCAGCCGCAGCCCTGGAGTACGGCCAGAAGTTCGACGGCGTCGCCCCTGACACGGTGCGGGTGCCGGCCGACCACATAGACCGGGCTCTCGCCGATGTCGCCCCCGACGTCCGTGCCGCGTTGACCGAGTCGATCGACCGGGCGCGGCGCGTGCATGCCGCCCAACGCCGCACCGACGTCACCACCGAGGTCAGTCCCGGTGGCACCGTCACCGAGCGGTGGATCCCGGTCAGCCGGGTCGGTCTCTACGTTCCCGGCGGCAACGCGGTCTACCCCTCGAGCGTGATCATGAATGTGGTGCCGGCGCAGGAGGCGGGCGTCGAGACCCTCGTCGTGTCCTCGCCGCCGCAGGCCCAGTTCGGCGGCTTGCCCCACCCGACGATCCTGGCGGCGTGTGCGCTCCTCGGGGTGACCGAGGTCTGGGCGGTTGGAGGCGCGCAGGCCGTGGCTTTGCTGACCTACGGCGGTACCGACACCGATGGCGCCGACCTCGAGCCGGTCGACCTCATCACCGGGCCCGGCAACATCTACGTCACCGCAGCAAAACGGCTGTGCCGCAGCGTGGTCGGTATCGATTCGGAGGCAGGTCCGACCGAGATCGCGATTCTGGCCGACGACTCCGCCAACCCGGTCAATGTCGCCGCCGACATGATCAGCCAGGCCGAACACGATGTGATGGCCGCGTCGGTCCTCGTCACCGACAGCGCGGCGCTGGCGGACGCAGTCGACGCCGAGATCGAGATCCAGGTGCAGCGGACCAAACACAGCGAGCGCGTCCGCGAGGCCCTCGGCGGTACGCAGTCCGGAATCATTTTGGTGGACAACGTCGATCAGGGTTTGCGGGTGGTGAACGCGTACGCTGCCGAGCACTTGGAGATCCAGACGAGAAACGCACCTGCCGTCGCCGCGCGGGTACACAGTGCGGGCGCCATCTTCGTGGGCGACTACTCGCCGGTCAGCCTCGGCGACTACTGCGCCGGTTCCAACCACGTTCTTCCCACCTCGGGTTCGGCGCGGCACAGTTCGGGCCTGTCGGTTCAGACGTTCCTCAAGGGTGTTCACATCATCGACTACGACGAGGCCGCTCTCAAAGAGGTCTCGGGTCACGTGCTGACCCTGGCCAGTGCCGAGGACCTGCCGGCTCACGGTGACGCGGTGCGGGTGCGCTTCGCAGGAGGCGCCGAGTGACGCCGGCCACGAGCCGGATCTCACTGGACGATCTCCCGCTGCGCGATTCGCTGAAGGGTCAATCACCCTACGGCGCACCGCAGCTCGACGTCCCGTTCCGGCTGAACACGAACGAGAACCCGCACCCGCCCTCGCAGGCGTTGATCGACGATGTCGCGGTGTCGGTGCGCGAGGCCGCCGCCCAGTTGCACCGATACCCGGACCGTGACGCCGTGGCACTGCGGACGGATCTGGCGAGGTATCTCACCGCGCGGACCGGCGTCGAATTGGGCGTCGAAAACCTGTGGGCTGCAAATGGATCCAACGAGATCCTGCAGCAGCTGCTGCAGGCGTTCGGCGGGCCGGGTCGCAGCGCGCTCGGGTTCGTCCCTTCCTACTCCATGCACCCGATCATCTCGACCGGTACCGATACCACCTGGATCGACGGTAAACGCAGCGCCGATTTCTCGTTCGATCTCGCAGGTGCGCTGTCCGCGATCGAAGAGCTGGCCCCCGACGTCGTGTTCCTCACCTCGCCGAACAACCCGACCGGCGGTTCGATCGCGCTCGACGACATGAGGGCGGTGGCCGCGGCGGCGCCGGGGATCGTGATCATCGACGAGGCCTACGGAGAGTTCTCCGCGGCGCCGAGTGCGGTCGAACTGATCGACGAGTTCCCCGCGACTGTCGTGGTGAGCCGGACGATGAGCAAGGCATTCGCTTTTGCCGGCGGCCGCCTCGGGTATCTCGCCGCGGACCCCGCGGTCATCGACGCCTTACTCCTGGTCCGTTTGCCGTATCACCTGTCGGTGGTCACCCAGGCTGCTGCCAGGGCCGCGTTGCGCCACGCCGACGACACCCTGGCCGGGGTCGCCGCCATCGTTGCCGAACGCGAGCGGGTCGTTGCCGCGCTGACCGGATACGGCTACGACGTCACCCCGTCCGACGCCAACTTCATCTTGTTCGGCCGGTTCGCCGACGCCACCGCGAGCTGGCAGCACTACCTCGACGGCGGGGTGTTGATCCGCGACATGCATATCGACGGACATCTGCGTGCGACGATCGGTTTGCCCGCCGAAAACGATGCCCTCCTCACGCGGAGCGCCGAACTCGCACGTACCGACCTGGTAGGAGAACTATGAGCAACTCGCCACGGGTGGCCCGGATCGAGCGGACCACGCGCGAATCCGCGATCACCGTCGAGATCAACCTCGATGGCACGGGCACCACCGACATCTCCACCGGCGTAGCGTTTTACGACCACATGCTGACCGCGTTCGGTGCGCACGGCAGCTTCGACCTCACCGTGGCGGCCAAGGGCGATGTCGAGATCGAGGCCCACCACACCGTCGAGGACACCGCGATCGTGCTCGGCCAGGCGATCCGGCAGGCCCTCGGCGACAAGAAGGGCATCCGGCGCTTCGGTGACGCCTGGATCCCGATGGACGAGACCCTGGCCCAGGCGATCGTGGACGTCTCCGGGCGCCCCTACTGCGTGTTCACCGGCGAGCCCGAGCACCTGCTGACCACCACCATCGGCGGCAACCCCGGGGTGCCGTACCACACGGTCATCAACAAACACGTCTTCGAGAGTCTTGCGATGAACGCGCAGATCGCGCTGCACGTGCGCACCCTGTACGGCCGCGATCCACACCACATCACCGAAGCGCAGTTCAAGGCCGTGGCCAGGGCGCTGCGCGCGGCAGTCGAACCCGACGCCAGGGTCTCCGGCGTGCCGTCGACAAAGGGGACGTTGTGAGCGCGGGCGACCGCACGGTCGCGATCCTCGACTACGGGTCCGGCAACCTGCGTTCCGCGCAGCGGGCGCTGGAGCGTACCGGCGCACAGGTGACGGTCACCTCGGAACCGAAGGTCGCGCTCGAGGCGGACGGGCTCGTCGTTCCCGGTGTCGGCGCCTACGCCACCTGCATGGCCGGCCTGCTCGAGGTCAAGGGCGACCGGATCATCGACGAGCGACTCGCCGGTGGTCGGCCGGTTCTCGGGATTTGCGTGGGCATGCAGATCCTGTTCGAGCGGGGCGTCGAGTTTGGGGTCGAGGCGGACGGCTGCGGCCAGTGGCCGGGTACGGTCACCGCACTACCTGCCCCGGTGCTGCCCCATATGGGCTGGAACACCGTCGAGAGTGAACCGGATTCGATCCTTTTCGAGGGAATGCCCGAGGATGAGCGGTTCTATTTTGTGCACTCCTACGCGGCGCAGAGCTGGGAGCTGGCCGCGGACGGACCTCTCAAGCCGGCGAAGCTGACCTGGTCGGAACACGGTGGCCGCTTCCTCGCGGCTGTCGAGAACGGTCCGCTGTCCGCGACCCAGTTCCATCCCGAGAAATCCGGCGACGCCGGCGCGCGGCTCTTGAGCAATTGGGTCCGGTCACTCGAATGAGCGCGATCGAGCCCACCTCGTCCGACGTCCGATGACACCGCAGCGGCGTTTCTCCTTCGCGCGGCTCGCACTGTTCTCACTCGGAGCCGGCGCATTGGTACTCGCCATCTCGGTACCCGTGGTGATCGGGTTGGCGCAGCTCTCACCCGTGGCAGCACTGATCGTGGCGGTGTTGGCGCTGATACTCGCCGTCGCAGCGATGGGTATTGTTGCCAACCGGATGGTCGACCGCGCGGCCGATGCGATGCGCGCGGAATCCGACCCGACAGCTACAACCGAGGGAGATTGACACACCATGAACGCCCGACTTGAACTGCTTCCGGCGGTCGATGTGGCCGACGGCCAGGCGGTACGCCTGGTGCAGGGCGCGGCAGGCAGTGAAACCTCCTACGGTTCACCGCGTGACGCTGCCCTGACCTGGCAGCGCGACGGTGCCGAGTGGGTGCATCTGGTGGATCTCGACGCCGCATTCGGGCGGGGTAGCAACCGCGACCTGCTCGCCGGTGTCATCGACGAACTCGACGTGAAGGTGGAGCTGTCCGGGGGTATCCGCGACGACGAGTCGCTCAAGGCCGCACTGGCCACCGGTTGTGCACGAGTGAATCTCGGCACCGCCGCCCTGGAGAACCCGGAGTGGTGCTCGCGGTCGATCGGCGAATACGGCGACCGCATCGCAGTGGGCCTCGACGTCCAGTTCGTCGAGGGCTCCTACCGCCTGCGCGGGCGCGGCTGGGTGTCCGATGGTGGCGAGCTGTGGGACGTCCTGGAGCGACTCGAGCGGGACGGCTGCAGTCGTTACGTGGTCACCGACGTCACCAAAGACGGCACCCTGACCGGACCCAACCTCGAGTTGCTGCGTGAGGTCACTGCCAAGACCGATGCGCCGGTGGTGGCCTCTGGTGGGGTTTCGACGCTCGATGACCTCGTCGCGATTGCCGGGCTCGTCGGCGTGGGCGTGGAAGGCGCGATCGTCGGAAAAGCGCTCTACGCGGGACGTTTCACCCTGGTGGAGGCGTTGGCGGCGGTCTCTTCATGACCCCGGCTTCTTCGTGACGTCCCCCGGCGGACTGCCCGCGGGCCTCGATCCGGAGCGGCTACTGGCCACGGCGGTCGACGTCCTCGACTCTGTGGTCGACCGTTTCCTGTCCGGCGTCGGCGCTCCCAGTGCGGTGATGAAGGGACACAACGACTTTGCCACCGAACTGGACCTCGAACTCGAGCGGGTGATCACCGCCGAGCTCTCCGAGCGCACCGGTATCGGAGTGCACGGTGAGGAGTTCGGCGGCCCGGAACTGGACACGGGGACCGTCTGGATCGTCGACCCGATCGACGGAACCTACAACTACTCCGCCGGATTGCCCATCGCGGGCATCCTGCTCGCCCTCGTCCACGACGGCCAACCGGTTCTCGGACTGACGTGGTTGCCGATGTCCGGGCTCAATTACGCAGGCTTCGTCGGCGGCGGGCTCACATGCAACGGCAAGCCCGTGGCCCCGATGCCGGAGCTGGCCCTGAGCGAGGCGATGCTCGCGTTCGGCGCCTTCAACATCGCGAGCCGTGGCAGGTACCCCGGCGCATTCCGACTCGAACTGCTCGGCGAGCTCAGCCGCCGGGCCGCCCGCCTGCGGCTGTTCGGCAGCACCGGCTTCGACCTCGCGCTCACCGCCGGCGGATCACTGGGTGGTGCAGTGAGTTTCGGGCATCACGCCTGGGACAACGCCGCCGGCGCCGCTCTGGTGCTCTCGGCCGGCGGCCAGATCAGCGACATCGAGGGTCGACCGTGGTCGGTCACCTCGCCATCGATCATCGCCGCGAGCCCCGGTGTCCACGCAGAGCTACGCCAACTGATCGGACGGCTCGGCGAGCCCGGCGATTTCGAACCACCCGAGGAGAGGTACCGATGACCGTCGCTGTGCGGGTGATCCCGTGTCTGGACGTCGACGACGGCCGCGTGGTCAAGGGGGTCAACTTCCAGAACCTCCGCGATGCGGGCGACCCGGTGGAACTCGCCGCGGCATATGACGCGGCGGGCGCCGATGAACTGACCTTTCTCGACGTCACGGCGTCGAGTGGCAATCGCGGCACCATGCTCGACGTCGTCCGTCGTACCGCGGATCAGGTCTTCATCCCGTTGACCGTCGGTGGCGGCGTGCGGACGGTCGCCGACGTCGACATCCTCCTGCGTGCGGGTGCCGACAAGGTGGGTGTGAACACGGCCGCCATCGCAAACCCCGACGTACTCGGGGAGATGAGCAGGCATTTCGGCTCGCAGTGCATCGTTCTGTCCGTCGATGCACGCACCGTGCCCGCCGGAGACGCGCCCACTGCCTCGGGCTGGGAGGTCACCACCCACGGTGGGCGCAAGGGCACCGGTATCGATGCCGTCGAGTGGGCCCGGCGCGGTCAGGACCTCGGTGTCGGCGAGATCCTGCTGAACTCCATGGACGCAGACGGGACCAAGAACGGTTTCGACCTGAGGATGATCACCGCGGTGCGCGCAGCCGTCGGGGTACCCGTGATCGCCAGCGGCGGCGCCGGTGCGGTGGAACATTTCCCGCCGGCTGTTCGTTGCGGAGCAGACGCGGTGCTGGCCGCCTCGGTCTTCCACTTCGGTGAACTCACCATCGGTCAGGTCAAAGACGCGATGCGCGCCGAACACATCCCGGTGCGCTGAACGCCGCACTGCGCCAGATCTTTACGCACGAGGAGTGGATGACATGTCGCTGGACGCCCAGATAGCAGGACAGCTCAAACGCAACGCCGACGGGCTGGTCTGCGCCGTGGTGCAGGAAGCGGGCACCGGTCAGGTGCTCATGGTCGCCTGGATGGACGACGACGCGCTCGCCCGCACCCTGGACACCGGTGAGGCCACCTATTTCTCGCGCTCGCGCGGCAAGCAGTGGATCAAGGGGGAGACCAGTGGTCACACCCAGAAGGTCACCGAGGTCCGCCTGGACTGCGACGGCGACACGGTGCTCCTGACCGTCGAACAGACCGGCGGCGCCTGCCACACCGGTGATCACACCTGCTTCGACGCGAACGTTCTGTTCACCACGATTTCCTGACCACCGACTTTCCGAGCGCCAACAGTGAGGGGCACCCACCGATGCCATTGATCCAGATCTCTCAGACCCCCGGACTCAGTGACCGTGTGAAGCGCGAGACCATCGCCGCCGTGACCGAGGCCTATGCTCGCGCCACCGGCAAGAACCCCGATTCGGTGTGGGTAACGATCACCGAGGTCCCGCGCTCGCACTGGGGCGTGGGTGGGGAGCCGCTCGGGCAGTAGCGGCGAGCTGGGACACTAGGTGACGATGCCGAACAAGACCACCGCCTCAACTGCAGGCGGCTTCCCAGACACCACCACGCTGGCACAGTTCCTCGAACTGGCCGCCGATCACCGGGTGGTGCCGGTGACCCGCAAGGTGCTCGCCGACTCGGAGACGCCACTGGGTGCCTACCGCAAGCTCGCCGGGGACCGACCCGGGACGTTCCTGCTCGAATCAGCGGAGAACGGTCGGTCCTGGTCGCGCTGGTCGTTCATCGGAGCAGGTTCGCCTGCCGCGTTGACCTCGGTGGACGGCGAAGCACAGTGGTGGGGCACCCAGCCCGCGGGCGCCCCGTCCGGCGGAGACCCGCTGGCTGCCCTGGCCGAGTCCTTGAAGATCCTCGCGACCGATCGCTTCCCCGGCCTGCCGCCGCTGACCGGTGGGTTCGTGGGTTTCCTTGCCTACGACGCGGTGCGGCGTCTCGAACGCCTCCCCGACACCACCGACAACGACCTGAAGTTGCCCGAGATGCTGATGCTCCTGGCAACCGACATCGCAGCGGTCGACCACCACGAGGGCACGATCACGCTGATCGCCAACGCCGTCAACTGGGACGGGACCGACGACCGGGCGGAGAACGCCTATGCCGATGCGGTCGCCCGGCTCGACACGATGACTGCGGCCCTCGCCGCGCCTGCGCCGTCGACGGTCTCGACGTACCGCAGTGCCGTCCCCGAGTTCGAGGCCCAGCGCACCCGCGAGGAGTACGGGACGATCGTGACGAGTCTGGTGTCGGAGATCGAGGCGGGCGAGGCGTTCCAGGTGGTGCCCTCGATGCGCTTCGAGATGAAGACCGACGCCGACCCGATCGACGTGTATCGGGTGTTGCGCACGACCAACCCCAGTCCTTACATGTATTTGCTCCGGGTTCCCGGCAATGGTGGACCGGACTTCACCATCGTGGGTTCGAGTCCGGAAGCTCTTGTGACCGTCAAGGATTCGGTGGCCACCACCCATCCCATCGCAGGTACCCGCTGGCGGGGCGCCGACGAATCCGAGGACGTCCTGCTCGAGAAAGACCTGCTCGCGGACGAGAAGGAGAACTCCGAGCACCTGATGCTCGTGGATCTCGGACGCAACGACCTCGGCAGGGTCTGCGAACCGGGCACGGTCGAGGTCCGCGACTATCGGCACATCGAGCGCTACAGCCATGTCATGCATCTTGTGTCGACGGTGACCGGCCATCTGCGGTCCGGCAAGACCGCGCTCGATGCGGTCAACGCCTGTTTCCCGGCGGGCACTCTCACCGGCGCACCCAAGGTGCGGGCCATGGAGTTGATCGACGAACACGAGAAGACCAGGCGCGGGCTGTACGGCGGCATCGTGGGGTACCTCGACTTCGCGGGCGACGCCGACACCGCGATCGCGATCCGCACCGCAGTCCTCAAGGAGGGTCGCGCGTACGTGCAGGCGGGCGGGGGAGTGGTCGCGGACAGTGAGCCGGACTACGAGTACAACGAGGCCAGCAACAAGGCAAGTGCCGTCTTGCGGGCCATCGCAGCGGCCGGGACCATGACCAGGGTGAGTGGGTCCGGCGATGAGTGAGCCCACAGACCCGACACCTGCCGGACAGGGCCCGGCGACGCCGGATCCCGCGACACCGGCAACGGCGACCGCCAGGGCCGGGCGGGGCAGGCGACTCGGAATCATCGCGTTGTTGCTCGGGCTCGCCGCCGTGGCTTTCTGGAGCGCGTCACGAATGACCTGGGCCGAGCTCATCGGAGCCGACGGTCTGGCCCCGCCCCGCACCTTCACGGTGAAGGGGTCGGACTGGACGCCGCTCCTGACACCACTCGCACTGGTGCTTCTCGCGGGGATCGCGGCGGCGGCGTCGCTGCGTGGGTGGGCGCTGCGCCTGACGGCGATCGTCGTGGCCGCCGTCGCCGTACTTGGCTTGCTGCCCGCCCTGACCCTGCTGACCGGCGACGATCACACCTCGTACGCCGCGGACGTCATCGATCTGCCCAACCGCTACCAGGCTGTTCAGGTCGACACCTCGATCCTGCCCGGGCTGATCGTCTGCCTCGGTACCGCCTTCGCGGTTCTGGGCGCAGTTGTCATGCTGCAGATCGCATCTCGTGATGCGCCCATGTCGTCGAAGTACAAGTCGCCTGCGGCTCGGCGCGCCGAACTCGAGGAGCAGGTCTTCGCCCAGCGGGCAGCCGAGAAGAAGGCCGCGACCACCGCGAACGAGGACGGCGCGAACGAATCCGGGCCGGCATCGAAGTCGGTGCCCTCTGCCGAGATGGACTCCGGAAACAACGAACGTTTGCTGTGGGATGCGCTCGATACCGGCGACGATCCGACCATCGGCCCGGCGGACCGATGAAAAGTGACGGGACTCACGTGGGCTGGTGGTACCCCGAATCCGGTCGCAGTGGGGTCGCAGCTACCCTTTGTGTACTGAAAACACGAGCAGCCGTGTCCATGACCAAGCAGGGCGCAACCTCGTCAGTCGCGTCAGAAAGGGGTTGATCATGAGCACGCAAACCGTCCTCGACTCAATACTCGCCGGTGTCAAGGCCGATGTGGCTGCCCGCGAATCAGTGATCGACTTCACTGCGATCAAGGCAGCCTCCGCAGCTGCACCGGACCCCATCGACGCCGCAGCGGCTCTGCGTGAGCCGGGCATCGGGGTCATCGCCGAGGTGAAGCGGGCAAGCCCTTCCAAAGGGGATCTCGCCGATATCGTCGATCCGGCTGCACTGGCATCGGCCTATGAGGCCGGTGGCGCCCGGATCATCAGCGTCCTGACCGAGGAGCGCCGGTTCCGCGGATCGCTCGCTGATCTGGATGCCGTTCGCGCCGCGGTCCAGATCCCGGTCCTGCGCAAGGACTTCATCGTCGGCCCTTACCAGATCCACGAGGCGCGCGCCCATGGCGCCGACGTCATCCTGCTGATCGTGGCCGCGCTGGAGCAGAACGTGCTCTCGGCCCTGCTCGATCGCACCGAGTCGCTCGGGATGACAGCGCTGGTCGAGGTGCACACCGAGGAAGAGGCGGATCGCGCCTTACAGGCCGGTGCGTCCGTCGTCGGTGTCAATGCCCGCAATCTCAAGACCCTCGAAGTCGATCGTGACAGTTTCTCCCGGATCGCTCCCGGACTGCCTTCCCAGGTGATCCGGATCGCTGAGTCCGGAGTCCGCGGTACCGCCGATCTACTGGCCTATGCCGGTGCCGGTGCCGACGCGGTCCTGGTCGGAGAAGGCCTGGTCACCTCCGGTGATCCACGTGCGGCCGTCTCCGAACTCGTCACCGCCGGAACACACCCGTCCTGCCCCAAACCAGTCCGATAGGCCCTGAGTCTCTCTTATGACGTCGTCGTCTCCCGCACCCCTTTCCGATCTACCTTCAGCCAGCGCCGGCCTTGTCAGTCGTACCTCGCTGGAACCCGACCGCGGTGGCCACTTCGGTGTCTACGGGGGACGGCACGTACCCGAAGCTCTGATGGCGGTGATCGAAGAGGTCACCGCCGCGTACGAGAAGGTCCGCTCCGATGATGAGTTCCTCGGCGAGCTCGACCGGCTCCAGCGCGATTACACCGGCAGGCCCTCGCCGTTGTACGAGGCCACCAGACTCTCCGAGCTCGCTGGTGGTGCACGGATCTTCCTCAAGCGAGAAGACCTGAACCACACCGGATCCCACAAGATCAACAACGTGCTCGGGCAGGCGCTGCTCGCGAAGAAGATGGGCAAGAACCGGGTCATTGCGGAGACCGGTGCCGGTCAGCACGGGGTCGCCACGGCGACGGCGTGCGCAATGCTCGGCCAGGAATGCATCATCTACATGGGCCGGGTGGACACCGAGCGGCAGGCGCTCAACGTCGCGCGGATGAGGTTGCTGGGCGCGTCGGTCGTGTCGGTCGAAACGGGTTCGGCAACGCTGAAGGACGCCATCAACGAGGCGATGCGTGACTGGGTCACCAACGCCCACGACACGTATTACTGCTTCGGTACCGCGGCCGGACCTCATCCCTTCCCGATGATGGTGCGCGACCTGCAACGAGTGGTCGGACTCGAAGCCCGTCAGCAGATACAGCAGGCCGCGGGCCGGTTGCCCGATGCCGTTGTGGCGTGTGTCGGCGGCGGTTCCAATGCGATCGGCATCTTCCATCCGTTCCTCGACGACACCGATGTTCGGCTGATCGGCTACGAGGCGGCCGGAGACGGTGTCGAAACGGGCAGACACGCCGCAACCTTCGCCGGCGGAACCCCCGGTGCCTTCCAGGGCGCCTACTCGTATCTCCTGCAGGACATCGACGGGCAGACCACCGAATCGCACTCGATCTCGGCGGGTCTGGACTACCCGGGCGTCGGACCGGAGCATGCCTACCTCAAGGACATCGGCAGGGCCGAATACCGGCCGATCACCGACACCGAGGCAATGGACGCCCTGGCTCTGCTCAGCCGCAAAGAGGGCATCATCCCGGCCATCGAATCGGCGCACGCCGTCGCCGGTGCCCTCAAACTGGGTCCCGAGCTCGGCGCCGACTCGATCATCGTGGTCAATCTGTCCGGGCGTGGCGACAAGGACGTCGACACCGCCGCCAAATGGTTCGGACTCTTCGAAGTGGATGGTCATGCCTGAATCCCACTCGGCCGATTCTCGGCTGGGACCGCTGTTCGCCCGGTGTCGTGACGAAAAACGAAGCGCCCTCATCGGTTACCTGCCGGTCGGGTACCCCGACCTGCCGGGCTCGCTCGACGCGATGCGCACGATGGTCGAGGCCGGCTGCGACATCATCGAGGTCGGCGTCCCGTACTCCGACCCGGTGATGGACGGGCCCACCATCCAGGAAGCCGCCGAACAGGCACTGCGCCAAGGGATTCGTGTCAAGGACGTCTTCAAGGCCGTCGAGGCGATCTCCGAAGCCGGTGGCAGCGCGGTGGTCATGACCTACTGGAACCCGGTGCTGGCGTACGGCATCGATGCGTTTGCCCGCGATCTCGCCGGGGCCGGAGGACTCGGTTTGATCACCCCCAACCTGATCCCTGAAGAGGCCGACCAGTGGATCGCCGCCTCGCACGAGCATGACCTCGACCGGATTTTTCTCGTCGCCCCGTCGTCGACGGAGGAGCGGCTCGCGATGACACTCGAGGCGAGCAGTGGATTCGTCTATGCGGCCTCCACCATGGGTGTCACCGGCGCCCGCGACAGCGTGTCGACGATGGCCCCCGAGCTCTGTGCCCGGGTCCGGCTGCACTCCGACATACCGATCGGTGTGGGTCTCGGCGTTCGGAACAAGAAGCAGGCCGCGGAGATCGCGGGTTACGCCGATGGCGTGATCGTCGGCTCCGCATTGGTCAGCGCCGTCTCCGAGAGTTCCGAGGCGCTCCGAGCGCTCACCGCCGAATTGGCAGAAGGTGTCCGGGCCGGCCACACCGAAGGCGCCGAGGTTCATTCGTGAGCACCGAGGTCCTGGCCTACATCCCCAGTCCGTCGCAGGGAGTGTGGAACATCGGGCCGTTTCCACTACGGGCCTACGCGCTGTGCATCATCGTCGGGATCATCGTTGCCATCTTCTGGGGCAACCGACGCTGGGTGGCCCGCGGTGGACGCGACGGTGAAGTTCTCGATGTCGCGATCTGGGCGGTGCCCTTCGGCCTGATCGGTGGGCGGATCTACCACGTCTTGACCGACTGGAACACCTACTTCGGGGACGGACCGAAGAGCCCGATCGACGCCCTCAAGATCTGGGATGGTGGGCTCGGTATCTGGGGTGCGGTGGCCTTCGGTGCACTCGGAGCCTGGATCGGTGCCCGCCGGGCCGGAATCAAACTGCCTCCGTTCGGTGACGCCATCGCGCCCGGAATTCTGCTGGCGCAGGCGATCGGCCGACTCGGAAACTACTTCAACCAAGAGTTGTACGGCGATCGCACCGACCTGCCGTGGGGCCTGGAGATCTTCGAACGCTCCGACTCGTCAGGCTTCACCAGCCCTGGTTTGATCGACGGTAAATCCACGGGTGTGGTCTACGCGGTCGTGCAGCCGACGTTCCTCTATGAGCTGCTGTGGAACGTGCTGGTCGTGTTGGCGCTCGTCTTCATCGACCGTCGGTTCCGGATCGGACACGGGCGGTTGTTCGCCCTGTACGTGGCCGGTTACTGCCTGGGGCGTTTTGTCATCGAGACGCTGCGCACCGACGCCGCCACCGAACTCTGGGGCATTCGCATCAATCTGTTCACCGCGGCCATCGTGTTCGCATGTGCGGCCATCTACGTGGTGCTCGCGCCCAAAGGCCGCGAGACCCCGGCCGAGGTCTACCACCCGGGCAGTGGTCCGGATCCCGAGCTCAGCGAGGATCCGGTGGACGGCTTCGTCGAGGATGACGCTCCTGTCGCGACAAAGACCGGACCGGTCGCCACCAAGACCAAGACTGCTGAGCCCGAGACCAAGACCAAGACTGCCGAGCCGGAGTCCAAGACTGCCGAGCCCAAGACTGCCGAGCCCGAGACCAAAACTGCTGAGCCTGCAAAGCTCGAGACCGAGCCTGTCGAGACCGCGCCGAAGCCCCCTGCGTACCCCGAGGACGCCGATCCCGCCGATCCCGCCGACTCCAAATTGGACTCGGCGGCGCAGCCGTACCGGAAGGCCAACCCGGACACCGCAACCGGTGACGGCGACGAGTCCGCTTAGGGTCGGCTCACCCGATACTTGCCTGATATCATCGGCATTCGCTCACTTGTGATTTTCGCAGGTGCGCATATTCACCCCACGGGCCAGTGACGTCCTGAGGATTACTGGCTGGTTCCTCGCGATGTCGAGGGCCTAGGCGTGGAGGTCGGATTTGCTGTTCTCTCAGCTCCCGGAAGCCCAGGGTCTGTACGACCCCGACTTGGAAGTCGATTCGTGCGGTGTCGCGATGGTCGCGGACATCCACGGCCGACGCAGTCACGAGATCGTCGCCGACGGGTTGCTGGCTCTCGAGAACCTAGATCACCGTGGTGCCGCCGGAGCCGAGACCAACAGCGGCGACGGCGCGGGCATCTTGATGCAGGTCCCACACGCGTTCCTGCGTGAGGTCGTCGACTTCGACCTGCCCCCGGTGAACCTGAACGGCGAGAACACCTTCGCCGTCGGCAACTGTTTCCTGCCCGCGGATCCGGCGGCCAGGGAGCGAGCGGTCGCGCGGGTCGAGGAGATCGCTGCCGAGGAGAACATCACGATTCTCGGGTGGCGCGAACTCCCGGTCGAGGTGGATGCCGCCGACATAGGTCACACCGCCCGGGGTTGTATGCCGTACATGAGTCAGCTGTTCGTCAGCGGACCGCTGAACGCCGACGGCACCGCGCCGTCGGGACTCGACCTCGACCGCCTGGTCTTTCCGCTGCGCAAGCGTTCCGAACGCGTCACCCCGGAGTTGGAGGCCGACGGCAGCGGGCTGTATTTCGCCTCGTTGTCGAGCCGCACCATCGTCTACAAGGGCATGCTCACCACGATGCAGCTGCCGCTGTTCTACACCGATCTGCGCGACGATCGCACCGAGAGCGCGATCGCGATCGTGCACTCCCGGTTCTCGACCAATACCTTCCCGTCCTGGCCGCTGGCCCACCCGTTCCGGTTCGTCGCCCACAACGGTGAGATCAACACGGTCCGCGGCAACCGCAACCGTATGCGTGCCCGCGAGGCGCTGCTCGAGACCGACCTGATCCCCGGCGACCTGACCCGGTTGTTCCCCATCTGTACCCCCGAAGCGTCCGACTCCGCGTCCCTCGACGAGGTTCTCGAACTGCTGCACCTCGGTGGTCGCAGCGTCCCGCACTGCGTGATGATGATGGTCCCCGAGGCGTGGGAGAACGTCCCCGACATGGACCCACGCCGTCGTGCCTTCCTGCAGTTCCATTCGTCGTTGATGGAGGCGTGGGACGGGCCGGCGTGTGTCACCTTCACCGACGGCACGCTCGTCGGGGCCGTTCTCGACCGCAACGGCCTGCGTCCCGGGCGCTGGTGGCAGACCCGTGACGGCAAGGTGGTGCTCGCGTCCGAAGCCGGTGTCCTCGACATCAAGAGCGAAGACATCGTCGCCAAGGGCCGGCTGGAACCGGGCAAGATGTTCCTGATCGACACCGCTGCCGGACGAAGGATCCCGGATGCCGAGATCAAGGGTCAACTGATCGACGAACGACCGTACGAGGAGTGGCTGCATGCCGGCCTGCTCGAACTGGCTCGGCTGCCGCAACGCCCGCGGTTCATCCCGACCCACGACTCGGTGGTGCGGCGGCAGGTCTCTTTCGGGTACACCGAGGAAGATTTGCGGGTGCTGATCGCACCCATGGCCGCCTCGGGTTACGAAGCTCTGGGTTCCATGGGCACCGACACCCCGATCGCTGTGCTCTCGCAGCGTTCGAGGTTGCTCTACGACTATTTCGTCGAGCTGTTCGCGCAGGTGACCAACCCGCCGCTCGACGCGATCCGGGAAGAGATCGTCACCTCGATGGCCCGCGTCATGGGGCCTGAACAGAACCTGCTGGAGCCGACTGCGGCGTCGTGTAGGCAGATCCTGCTGCCGTGGCCGGTCCTGGACAACGACGAGCTCGCCAAGATCGTGCACATCAACGACGAGGGCAACCACCGTGGACTGTCCGCGAAGGTGTTGCGGGCGCACTACCCGGTCGCCGAAGGTGGACCAGGACTCGAACGCGCGCTGGCGGACCTGCGGACGCGGGCCAGCGAGGCCATTGCGAGCGGCTTCCACACCCTGGTCATCAGCGACCGGGAAACCGATCGCGACAACGCTCCCATCCCGTCTCTGTTGGCCACCTCGGCCGTACACCACCATCTGGTGCGGACAAAAGAGCGGACGCGGGTGGCGCTCGTCGTGGAGAGCGCCGATGCGCGTGAGGTCCACCACGTGGCGCTGCTGATCGGTTTCGGCGCGGCAGCGGTGAACCCTTACCTGGCGTTCGAGACCATCGAGGATCTCGTCCGGGAGGGCGAGCTCACCGGTGTGGCGGCATCGAAGGCGGTGCGGAACTACCTGCAGGGGCTGGGCAAAGGTGTGCTCAAGGTGATGAGCAAGATGGGTATCTCGACTGTCGGGTCGTACACGGCGGCACAGTGTTTCGAAGCTGTCGGGCTCTCAGGCGATCTCGTCCGGGAGTACTTCACCCGCACCGTGTCGCGGATCGGTGGTGTGGGTCTCGACGAGATCGCGGAGGAGGTACGCCTGCGCCACCACCGGGCGTACCCGCCCAATCCCACCGAGCAGGTCTATCGACGTCTCGAGATCGGCGGCGAATACCAGTACCGGCGTGAAGGCGAACTCCACCTGTTCAGCCCCGAGACGGTCTTCCTCCTGCAGCATGCCTCGAAGTCGGGAAGAACCGACGTGTATCGCAAGTACACCGACGAGGTGAACCGGCTCTCGCGCGAGGGCGGAACGTTGCGCGGATTGTTCGAGTTCGACACGCAGGGAAGAGAACCCGTACCCCTCGAGGAGGTCGAGTCGGTCGAATCGATCATGAAGCGGTTCAACACCGGTGCGATGAGCTACGGCTCGATCTCGGCCGAAGCCCACGAGACGATCGCGATCGCGATGAACACCATCGGGGGCCGGTCGAACTCGGGAGAGGGAGGGGAGGACACCGACCGGCTCTACGACCCGATGCGGCGCAGCGCGGTCAAACAGGTCGCCTCCGGGCGGTTCGGCGTGACCAGCGACTACCTCATCAACGGGACCGACATCCAGATCAAGATGGCCCAGGGTGCCAAACCTGGTGAGGGCGGCCAACTCCCGGCCTACAAGGTGTATCCGTGGATCGCCAAGACCAGGCACTCCACGCCCGGAGTCGCGCTGATCTCGCCGCCGCCGCATCACGACATCTACTCCATCGAGGATCTGGCCCAGTTGATCCACGACCTCAAGAATGCCAACTCACAGGCGCGGATCCACGTGAAGCTGGTCAGCGCGATGGGTGTGGGCACGGTGGCGACAGGCGTGTCGAAGGCGCACGCCGACGTGGTACTCATCTCCGGGCACGACGGCGGCACCGGTGCGTCGCCGCTGACCTCGCTCAAGCATGCCGGTACACCGTGGGAGATCGGGCTGGCCGACGCGCAACAGACCTTGATGCTCAACGGTTTACGCGATCGCATCACGGTGCAGTGCGACGGTGCCTTGCGCACCGGACGCGACGTGATGGTGGCAGCGCTGCTCGGTGCGGAGGAGTACGGATTCTCCACCGCACCGTTGATCGTCGCCGGGTGCATCATGATGCGTGTCTGCCATCTCGACACCTGCCCGGTCGGCGTCGCGACCCAGAATCCGAAGTTGCGCGCGCGGTTCACAGGCCAGGCCGAGCACATCGTGAACTTCTTCAAGTTCATCGCCGAAGACGTGCGGGAGCATCTCGCGATGCTCGGCTTCCGCACCCTGGACGAGGCGATCGGGCGCTCCGACGCGCTGCACACCGCCCCCGGGGTGGCGCACTGGAAGTCGAAGGGACTGGACCTGTCTCCGATTTTCCAGATGCCGGTGAGCGACTCACCGCGTCGCCGGATGCGGGGACAGGATCACGCCCTGGACAAGGCGCTCGATCAGACCCTGATCCAGTTGTCCGAGGGAGCACTCGAGGACGCACACCCGGTGCACCTCGATCTCCCGGTGCGCAACGTCAACCGCACGGTGGGGACTCTGCTCGGCTCTGAGGTCACCCGCAGATACGGTGCCGATGGATTGGCCGAGGACACGATCACGGTGTCGCTGACCGGTTCTGCCGGTCAGTCGCTCGGCGCGTTCTTGCCGCCCGGGGTCACGCTGTCGCTCACCGGTGACGCCAACGACTACGTAGGAAAAGGTCTGTGCGGCGGCAAGATCGTGGTCAAACCGCATGCCGACGCCACGTTCGTCGCCGAGGATCAGGTGATCGCCGGCAACACCATCCTCTACGGCGCCACCAGCGGTCAGGTGTATCTACGGGGACGGGTGGGGGAGCGATTCTCCGTCCGCAACTCAGGCGCCGTCGCCGTGGTCGAAGGTGTCGGCGACCACGCGTGCGAGTACATGACCGGCGGCCGCGTGATCATCCTCGGGCCCACGGGCCGCAACCTCGCTGCCGGTATGTCCGGTGGGATCGCGTTCGTCTACCACCTGGATTCGTCGAAGGTGAATCAGGCGATGGTGGATTTGCAGAGCCCTGACCCTGACGATCTGCTCTTCCTGCACGATCAGGTGAGTCGGCATGTGGAGCTGACGGGATCGGCGGTGGGGGCCTCGATGCTCGCCGACTGGCCCCGGCGCAGCCGGAAGTTCACCAAGGTGATGCCCACCGATTATCAGCGTGTGCTCGACGCCGCGCGTATGGCCGAAGCGGAAGGACGAGACGTGGATTCAGCGATCATGGAGGCGGCTCGTGGCTGACCCGCGCGGATTTCTCGAGGTCGGCAAGGCCGAAGCGGTCACCCGGCCGGTGTACGAGCGGGTCAACGACTGGCGGGATGTGTACGCCGACAACGACCCCCTCAAAGAAAACGAGAACGTTGCCGAACAAGCGCGTCGTTGTATGGACTGCGGGATCCCGTTCTGTCATTCCGGGACGGCGGGTTGCCCGCTCGGGAACCTGATCCCGGAATGGAACGACCTGGTGCGCCGTGGCCGGTGGGACGCCGCCAGCGATCGTCTGCATGCGACGAACAACTTCCCGGAGTTCACCGGAAAGATCTGCCCGGCCCCGTGCGAGTCCGCGTGCGTGCTGTCGATCTCGCAGGCGACCACGGGCGGCAGTGTCACCATCAAGCGAATCGAGAAGACGATCGCCGAAGAGGCCTGGCGCGAGGGCCTGGTCGGTCCGCAGACATCGATGATGCATTCGGGGAAGACCGTCGCCGTGGTCGGTTCAGGTCCGGCCGGGCTCGCCGCTGCGCAACAGCTCACCCGCGCCGGCCACACCGTGACCGTCTTCGAGCGTGACGATCGGCTCGGTGGCTTGCTGCGATACGGCATCCCCGAATACAAGCTGCAGAAATCGGACGTCGATCGTCGGCTGGGGCAGATGCGGGCCGAGGGCACCGAGTTCGTCACCGGGTGCAACGTAGGCGTCGATCTGACCGTCGATGACCTCCGGGAGCGATTCGACGCGGTCGTGCTCGCGGTGGGCGCACTGGCGGCCCGGGACAACACCGGGGTGCCCGGGAGAGACCTCCGCGGCGTTCATCTGGCCATGGAGCATCTGGTGCCCGCCAATCGGGAGTGTGAGGGCGACGGACCGTCGCCGATCACCGCGAAGGGCAAGCACGTCGTGATCATCGGCGGCGGTGACACCGGTGCCGACTGTCTCGGGACCGCGCATCGTCAGGGCGCGGCGTCGGTCACCCAACTCGACTACAACCCGGAACTGCCGTCGGACCGCGACGACGACAGATCGCCGTGGCCGACCTGGCCGCTCGTCCTGCGTAGTTCGTCCGCGCACGCCGAGGGCGGCTCCCGTCGCTATGAGGTCGCGGTGCAGCGCTTCGTCGGCGACGAGGACGGCAACGTCATCGCGATGGTGCTGGCAGAGGTGACGGTCCAGCGCGACGACCACGGGAACCGTACCGTCGTCCCTATCGGTGACGAGTTCGAATTGCCCTGCGGCCTGGCGCTTTTCGCGATCGGTTTCGAGGGTGTGGAACGCACCGAACTGCTGTCAGAGCTCGACTTGGCCCCGAACGGTCGCGGTGCGCTTGCCTGTGGCAGCGACTGGCAGACCGACGTTCCGGGCGTCTTCGTATGCGGCGACGCGCACCGGGGTGCCTCGCTGGTGGTCTGGGCGATCGCAGAGGGTCGCGCCGCCGCGCGAGGCGTGGACGAGTTCCTGATGGGCGAATCGGACCTGCCCTCACCGGTGCACCCGGCGGCGCTGCCGCTGTCAGTCCGCTGAGAACGTATTTCCGCAGGAAGCCCATCTGCTTAACACAGCGAATTATGGGTGACGTCTTGGCTACTTACCTGGAGAGGATCGTCTGTGCGGACTAGGCTCGGCGAGGTGAATCGACGTACCAAAATCGTGTGCACCCTCGGACCGGCCACCGCAACCGACGATCGGGTGCGTGAACTGGTCGAGAGTGGAATGGACGTGGCGCGGCTGAACTTCAGCCACGGCAAACACCAAGACCACAAGGAGATGTACGACCGGGTCAGAAAAGCGTCCGACGTGACGGGACACGCGGTCGGCATCCTCGCCGATCTGCAGGGCCCGAAGATCCGACTCGGGACCTTTGCCGACGGTCCGGTTCAGTGGACCGCGGGCGACGAGGTCAGGATCACCGTCGACGACTGCGCAGGCAGCGCCACCCGCGTCTCCACCACCTACAAAGAACTGGCCAATGACGCACAACCCGGTGACCGGCTGCTCGTCGACGACGGCAAGGTCGGGCTGACCGTCGTCGAGGTCGACAAGAACGACGTGATCTGCACCGTCACCGAAGGCGGCCCGGTCAGCAACAACAAGGGTGTCTCCCTTCCCGGCATGAACGTCTCGGTGCCGGCCATGTCGGAGAAGGACATCGCAGACCTCGAGTTCGCGCTTGCCCTCGGTGTCGACCTGATCGCGCTGTCGTTTGTCCGTTCACCCGCAGACATCGAACTGGTCCACGAGATCATGGATCGGGTCGGCCGACGGGTGCCCGTCATCGCCAAACTGGAGAAGCCGGAGGCCATCGACAACCTGGAAGCCGTCGTCCTGGCTTTCGACGCCGTCATGGTCGCCCGCGGCGATCTCGGCGTCGAGTTGCCGCTCGAAGAGGTCCCACTCGTCCAGAAACGCGCCATCCAGATGGCTCGCGAGAACGCCAAACCGGTCATCGTCGCGACCCAGATGCTCGAATCGATGATCGAGAACTCACGGCCCACCCGTGCCGAGGCCTCCGACGTCGCCAACGCCGTCCTCGATGGTGCCGACGCCGTGATGCTCTCCGGAGAGACCTCTGTCGGCAAGTACGTGATGGAGACCGTCCAGACCATGGCCCGGATCGTCAAGGCCGTGGAGAACGGGACCCGCGACGTGCCGCCGCTCAGTCACGTCCCGCGCACCAAGCGCGGAATCATCTCCTACGCTGCCCGCGACATCGGCGAGCGTCTCGACGCGAAGGCCCTGGTGGCGTTCACCCAGTCCGGAGACACCGTGCGCCGCCTGGCCCGTCTCCACACGCGGCTACCGCTGCTGGCGTTCACGCCGTTGCCGGAGGTGCGCAGTCAGCTTGCCATGAGCTGGGGAACCGAGACGTTCATTGTTCCGCGCGTCGAATCCACCGACGAGATGATCAAGCAGGTCGACGCCTCGCTCCTCGAGATCGGTCGCCTCAAGGTCGGCGACCAGGTCGTCATCGTCGCCGGTGCACCTCCCGGAACCGTCGGAACGACCAACCTGATCCACGTCCACAGGATCGGTGAGGACGACCATTGATTTTTGCTCGCTCCGCTCGCTTTGTCGGTGTGGCCATCAGGCGGTAGTTCTTCCCTTCTCCTCACCTCGCTAGCGCTCGCTCGTCGGCAGTCCAGAACCACCGCGGCCACACCTCCGCCGTGTGTCCGTTGAGCGTGCCGTTCCAGCCGTCGAGCGGGCCGTTACTGCCGTCGAGCGGGCCGATAACGCCGCCGACCGTGCCGTTACTGCCGTCGAGTGGGCCGTTGCTGCCGTCGAGCGGGCCTTTCGGTCAACGCCCGGGTATGTGGGCGTGCGCTTCGGCGGCGGTCCTCTAGAGTCTTGCTGTGACTGAAGCCCCCGGTACGACGTCTGATCTGAGCAAGTTGCTCGCGCTCTTCGATCTGGAGGAGCCCGAACCCGACCTCTTCATCGGGCTACACCCGACCGAGGTCGGGGCTCGAACCTTCGGTGGGCAACTGCTGAGCCAGGGAGTGGTGGCTGCCGGACGCAGTGTGCCCCGCCCTACGCCCGTACACGCGCTCAATGCTCACTTCATCCGCGGCGGTGACGTCAGCAAACCGATCGAGTACCACGTCACCCGGCTGCGCGACGGCAAGCCGTTCGCCAATCGTCTCGTGACCGCCATGCAGGACGGCGAAGACATCTTCTCCATGCTCGTCGCGTTCCAGGACAACAAGGCGGGCCTGGAGCATTCGGTGCAGAGCCCGGACGTTGCCTACCCCGAAGATCTGCCACCGCTCGGTGAGCACTTCAAAGGCTTCGAGGATCGCATCGCACTGTTCGTCAATGCCATGCACCCGATCGACATTCGATTCGCCAACGACCCCACGTGGAAAGCGCGCGAAAGCGGGGAGCGGCTCGAGCACAACAGGGTCTGGATGCGGACCGACGGCCAGATGCCCGATGATCCGCTTCTGCACATCGCCGCCCTCTGCTACGCCTCCGACACCACGGTCCTTGACTCGATCATCACAACGCACGGCTTGTCCTGGGGTATCGACCGCCTGTTCGCCGCGACCGTGAACCACTCGATGTGGTTCCACCGCGACTTCAGATTCGACGACTGGTTGCTGTACGCGACGGAGTCACCCGTCGCCGCGGGGTCGCGGGGACTGGGCACCGGCCGGTTCTTCACCCGTGACGGTCTGCTGGCAACGACGGTCGTGCAAGAAGCGCTGATCAAATACTTCCCGCCGAAGAAGTGACCGGATAAGGCAGACTCAGGCTCATGCAGCCCGTCCAGCAGACGCCGCAGTACTGGCTTGATCCCGGCCCCGATCTGCCTGCGCGGACATGGCAACGCCGGACCCGCAAGCCGATCATCGTGATCAGTTCGATCGCCGCGACCGTCCTCGCGGTGATCGCGCTCGGTGCCCTGGTCCTCGGTGTGCAGGAACGCGACTTCACAGCCGACGGCTCCGTCGTCCTCACCGACCAGCAGTACGAGGTGTCCGCCACCGACATCTGCGGCGGCATCGGCGAGTTCGAAGACGTCAGGCAAGGCACCCGGGTGCGGGTGCTGGACGAGGACTTGTCGATCCTCGGGCAATCCGAGCTGTCTGCACCTGAACTGTCGGACAACCGATGTGTCCTGCCGTTTTCGATATCCGGGATTCCCGAGGGCCGGGCCGACTACGTGGTCGAAGTCGGCACGACCCTGCGCTATGAAGCCAGTGAGTCCAAACTGGCGGGCGGGATCACGATCGAACCCTGAGGTTCAGATTCAGATTCAGGTTCAGATCTCGCGATCCCGGAACACCGGTGTGGAGCGAGTCATGCCCGCCTTGCGCGCGATCGCATGGTTCTTGGTGCGCAGCAGCCTGAGCTGTAGAACCTGCTCGACGGGGAATGAGAATCGCGGGGACCGCGACCACGTCTTCTCGAACAGCTTCTTGGTCGACGCCACCGAGTCCGGTGAGCGGGCAGCGATCTTCTCGATCAACGCCAGCGCCTCGACATGCGGGTCGTCGGCGACACCGGTCACCACACCGATCTCTTTGGCGTAGTCGGCCGAGAACATCTCGCCGGTCATCGTCAGACGCTTCGCAGTGTCGATTCCGGTGAGCTGCGACAGCGCCGCCGACGCCGACATGTCAGGTATCAGGCCCCACTTCGCCTCGAGGATGGAGAAGTCGGCGTCCGGGGTGGCGAACCGGAAGTCGGCGCCGAGGGCGATCTGCAGGCCGCCGCCGTAGCAATGGCCGTGGACGACAGCGATCACCGGCACGGGCACCCGGCGCCAGTGCCAGGCAGGATTCTGGAAACCGTTGGAGCCCTGCAGCAGGTTCGGCACGAACGTACGCAGGACGCTTTTCTGCTTGCCCGCCAGACTGCCGAAATCGAGCCCGGCGCTGAATGATCGGCCGGCACCACTGATGATCACCGCGCGCAACGTACGGTCTTTCGCAGCCTGTTTCGCCGCCTGGGTGAGACCCGCCAACAGGGGCAGGGTGAGGGCGTTGTGCTTGTCGGGTCGATTGAGCTGGACATGTGCGATCGGTCCGGCAGACGTGTGCTCCACGCGGTACGTCACCGAGTCGTCGGCGGCGGGGCTGCCGTCCGGATCAGCGGCGAGCGTCAGCGGTGCAGGTGCGGATACGCCATCGGTCGCTGGCATGTTGGGGCTCCTTCAGGTGGGAATCTTCGGTCCTACGGTACGCGGGCCGGCACCGTATTGATCCGCGGCGGGCACCGATTCTGTTATCTTCAGATCACACGTGTGGTCAGAAATGGGCCGGAGAAGCGATGGTCTCAGAAGTTGCTGTCGCACAGTCAGTTTGATCCACCCCGAGCAATCGATGGAGAAGTTCGATGTCAGTCGTAACCGAGATCGCCTTTCCGCACGCATCCGGAGTCGGGGTGCGCACGCTGCCCGAGGGTTTCACGCACACCGCCCGTATGCGTCCTGACGCCATCGCGTTGCGCACGCCGGGTGGCACGGTCGAGATCACCTGGGCCGAGTATGCGCGGCGGGTCGAGCGCATCGCAGCCGGGTTGTCGGCGTTGGGCGTTCGCCGCGGCGAACCCGTGGCACTGATGCTCGGCAACCGTCCGGAGTTCCACTTGGTCGACACCGCACTCCTGCATCTGGGTGCCATCCCGTTCTCCATCTACAACACGAGTGCTCCCGAGCAGATCGACTACTTGTTCACCGACGCCGGCAATTCGGTGGTCATCACCGAGCAGGCCTTTCTTGCGGCGATCGAAGGTGCCGGGACGGCGCTCGATCACGTGGTCAGTGTCGACAGCGGCGGCACCATCACGCTCGCAGAGGTCGAGGACACCGACCTCGGCGACTTCGATCTGCAGGCGGCGGCCGATGCGGTCCAGCCTTCCGATATCGCGACCCTGATCTATACCTCGGGCACCACGGGCCCGCCGAAAGGTGTCGAGATCACCCATGCGAACATCGTTGCCGAGTTGTCTGCGCTGGCAGAGCACCTGACCATCGGTTTCGGCGATCGCATCATCTCGTATCTGCCCGCGGCGCACATCGCCGATCGGGTGTCCGCGCACGCGGCGAGCCTGGTGCGCGGCATCCAGATCACGTCGGTATCGGACCCTCGCGAGATCGCCGCCGCGCTCGCCGAGGTGCATCCGTCCGTGTTCTTCGGGGTGCCCCGGGTCTGGCAGAAGATCAAGGCGGGGATCGAAGGAAAACTCGAGGCGGAAACCAATCCGGTGAAGTCGAAGCTGGCGGCGTGGGCCCTCGGTGTCGGATCCGCGGCGGCCCGCGCCGATCTCGCCGGTACGAGCCGCGGACGCATCCTCGAGACCCAGTACATGATTGCGGACAAGCTGATCCTCTCCGCCGTACGTGGTGCGCTAGGTCTGGACAACATCAAGTTGGCGGCCTCGGGCGCGGCGTCGATCCCCGCGGAGGTCCTCGAGTTCTTCGCCGGTCTCGGCATCCCGGTCGTAGAGGTGTGGGGCATGTCCGAGACCACGGCGGTCTCGACAATGACCACCGCCGACGATCTCAGGATCGGCACCGTCGGTAAACCGCTGACCGGGGTCGAGATCAAACTCGCCGACGACGGGGAGTTGCTGGTTCGTGGCCCGATGGTCATGCGTGGCTATCGCAACCAGCCGGAGAAGACCGCAGACACCATCGACTCCGACGGCTGGCTGGCCAGCGGTGACATCGCAACCGTCGACGCCGACGGTAACTACAAGATCGTCGATCGCAAAAAAGAACTGCTCATCAACGAATCGGGGAAGAATCTCTCGCCGACCAACATCGAGAATGCGCTCAAGGCGTCGTCATCGTTGATCAGCCAGGTCGTCGCCCTCGGCGACGGTAAACCATATGTGAGCGCGCTCGTGGTCCTGGACCCCGATGTCGCCGCGGCACGCGCCGGCGCACTCGGACTCGACGCTGCCGATCTCGCCGCACTGGCCGAGCACCCCGACATCAGGGAGGAGGTCCGGTCGGCGGTCACGACGGGCAACGGCAAGCTGTCGCGGGTGGAGCAGATCAAGCGGTTCGTGATCCTGCCGCACGCGTGGGAGCCCGGCGGGGACGAACTCACGCCGACGATGAAACTGCGGCGCACACCGATCTCGACGAAGTACGCGGAGCTGATCGTCGACCTCTACGCGACTGATCCCGGTGGCGCGGTGATCGACCTACGGTGAGTCGGCCTCATGCTCTGCTCGGCGCTGGTCGACGACGAAGAACACAAGCGTGACGGCGAGGAGGCCTGCGGCCAGCCAGACTGCGTGGGCGTCGAACAGCTGCGTCGCGACGGCACCGATGAGCGCACCCGCGGCGAAGGTTCCGGCGACCTTGGCGTAGGTCGAAAAGGCCGACAAGGCCTCCGCGCGCTTGTCGATCGAAGCGGCGTAACCGTACTCGATCATGTGCATCAGATTGCCGGTCGTCGCGACGGCAAAGTATCCGAGGTCACCGATGCTGCGAAACATCGTGATCGTCATGGCCGTACAGAAGGCGATGGGCACGGTCACGTAGGTGTGGGGGACCGAGGTGGGCACGAAGCCGACGGCTGCGAGTACGAGAGCCTGGAATCCGACGGTCCAGCGGATCGGATGATTCAGCAGATGGTCGACTCGGCCGGACTTGATGTGGACGGCCAAGGTCACCCCGAGCAGGAATGCCAGGATCGGCCACAGATGCAGCAGTGCCGCAGACCAGTGGCGGTCGGACAACCCGATCCCCATCAGGATCACATTGGCGGTCTGGACGTTGGCAAACACCCCTCCGCGGACAAGAAACGTATACGAGTCGAGGAAGCCGCTGGCCAAGGTGATGAGCAGGGCGAACCGAAGTGTCGAGCTCGTACTCTGCACAGGGCCACTTTCGACGGAAATCGTTGGTCTGAAAGATATCAGGACCCACCGAGCAACCCCGTCGAATCTGCTCCGCGAGGGGCGTCCTCGGGGATAGGTTCTCGGGTACCGGCATGTCCGATTTCTCGTCGCCGGGCGTGCCCTATCGAGACTTGTCGCCATCATTCGTCAGGAGTCCACCGATGAGCCCGAATACCGCAGACACCGTCTTTCACCACGCTTCCGGAGCAGCTGTCCACACCACGGCAGAAGCGTTCCAGCACACCGCGAAGATGCATCCGGATCGCGTCGCGTTGCGGACCCCAGGAGGCATTCAGGAGATCACCTGGCGCGAGTACGCCACACGAGTGGAGTCGATTGCGCTGGGGCTGGTCACCCTGGGCGTGAAACGCGGCGACACCGTCGGCCTGATGTTGACGAACCGGCCCGAGTTCCACCTTGTCGACACCGCGATCGTGCATCTGGGCGCCATCCCGTTCTCGGTGTACAACACCAGTGCACCGGAGCAGCTCGCGTATCTCTTCGGTGACGCCGCCAACCGGGTCGTGGTGACCGAACAGGTCTTCATGCCCGCGATCAGGAAATCCGGTGCCGCTCTCGAGCACATCGTCACCGTGGACGGTCCCGCCGAGGGCGCCATCGAATTACGTGACGTCGAGGCCGATCCAGACACCGAGTTCGACTTCCAGGCCTCGTGGCGGGCAGTGGAACCCGACGACCTCGTCACCCTGATCTACACGTCCGGGACAACGGGGCCGCCCAAAGGGGTGGAGATCACCCACCGCAACGTGATCGCAGCTGCCGAGTCGGTGTCCGCCGAACTCGACACCGGCTTCGACGATCGGATCATCTCCTATCTCCCCGCCGCACACATCGCGGACCGGGTGTCCTCGCACGGCGCAAATCAATTGCGGGGCATACAGATCACGTCGGTTGCCGATCCTCGAGAGTTCGCCGCGGCCCTGCCCGACGTGCGTCCGACGGTGTTCTTCGGCGTTCCCAGGGTGTGGCAGAAGATCAAGTCCGGCATCGAGGCGAAGGTCGGCGAGGAGACGAGCCCGGTCAAGTCGAAGCTCGCAGCGTGGGCGCTCGACGTGGCCGCGCGTGCTGCACGGGCAGACCTGTCGGGCCGGCCACGGGGCCGGGCTCTGCAGGTGCAGTATCAGTTGGCGGACTCGCTCGTGCTGTCGAAGGTGCGTGCCGCGCTGGGCCTCGACGAGCTGAAGCTGGCGATCTCGGGCGCCGCGTCGATTCCGTCGGAGGTGATCGAGTTCTTTGTCGGACTCGGCATTCCGGTCATCGAGGTGTGGGGCCTGAGTGAGACCACGGGCGCGGCGACGAAGACCACGGTGGACAACCTGAAGGTGGGCACGGTCGGCAAACCCGTGGACGGCGTCGAGATCAAGCTGGCCGAGGACGGGGAAGTGCTTGTGCGGGCGCCGATCATCATGCGCGGATACCGCAACAAACCGGAGAAGACTGCCGAGGCGATTGATTCCGAGGGCTGGTTTGCGACCGGCGACGTCGGCACCATCGATGCCGAGGGCAACCTGACGATCGTTGATCGGAAGAAAGAGCTGATCATCAACGAGTCGGGAAAGAACATGGCCCCGAGCACCATCGAGAACGCGATGAAGGCGAACTCGTCGCTGGTCAATCAGGTGGTGGCGATCGGTGACGACAAGCCGTACATCACCGCGCTGATCGTGCTCGACCCCGACGTCGCCGCGCTTCGCGCCAAGACGCTTGGTGTCCCGGAGGCCCAGATCGCCGACCTCGCACGTAACCCGGCGATCGTCGACGAGGTGACGCAGTCTGTGAAGGCGGGCAACGCGAAGCTGTCCCGGGTCGAGCAGGTCAAGCGATTCGTCATCGTGCCGGCAGCGTGGGACCCCGGAGGTGACGAGTTGACCCCGACGATGAAGCTGCGACGCAAGCCGATCGCGAACAAGTACGAGCAGACCATCGTCGATCTGTATTCGAGGCCGGCAGGCCCGGGTGTCGTCGATCTCGCACCATGACCGCCCGGCAGGCGACGTCGAGCCCGCGCGGGAGATGATGGCAGGGTGATTGAAGCACTGGTTTTCGACATGGATGGCGTGCTGGTCGATTCGGAGCCGATCTGGGAAGAGGTGCGACGCGGCGTCGTCGCCGAATACGGCGGCACGTGGCTGCCGCAGGCGCAGACGGCGCTGATGGGGATGAGCACCCCCGAGTGGGCGGCTTATCTGAGTGACGACCTCGGCGTCGGGAGGGCTCCGGAGGAGGTCGCGACCATCGTCATCGATCAGATGGTGGCTCGTTACCGAGGACACCTACCGGTGCTGCCGGGTGCGGATGACGCCGTACGGCGCTGCGCAGCGCAATGGCCACTCGGCCTCGCCAGTTCGTCGCCGCGCAGACTCATCGACGCGGTACTCGACGCGGCCGGCTGGACCGACCTGTTCGAGGTCACCGTCTCGACCGAAGAACTCGACCGCGGCAAACCCGCACCGGACGTGTATGAGCAGGCCGTACGGCAACTGGGCCGGGAACCAGCCGCATGCGCGGCCATCGAGGATTCGTCGAACGGCATGCGATCGGCGACGGCGGCAGGTTTGATTCTCATCGCGGCGCCGCGGCCCGACTACCCGCCTGCTGAAGATGCCCTCGCGCGGGCGGCCCTGGTGATCGACGGAATCGACGCGCTGACCACGGACGCGATCGAGTCGCTGGGCGAAGATCAGGCAAGCACGCGGTAGGTGACTGTGGCGGTCTGACCGCGCTGACCGTTGTCGACTGATATGAGATCGGCGAAGTCTTCGCCCCGTTCCTCCGCCGCGTCGGCCGCGACGTTCTCGAAGTAGAACAGGCGCTCGTGCTCGGAGCGCCACAGATCTCGTGTCGACGGGACCTGGTGAACGATCGTCCGGTTACGCATTGATGGGCGGTCCTTTCGCTTGCAGTACCCCGTCGCCCGGCAACGACGCCGTGGTTCGCCCGAGGTGCGTGTCGAGGTGTGCGGCGATCCGCGCTGCGGCGTGCACCCGGGCGCCCTCGAAGGTGAGTGGGTCGTGTCCCGTGAGATCTGCGACCTTGAGTAATCGGTAAGCAATCGTGTTGCGATGCAGGTGCAGGGCCCGTGCTGCCGCCTGCGCATTGCAGGAGTGATCGAGAAATGTCCACAACGTCGCTCGGAGCAGGTCATGACCATCGAGGGCTGCACAGATCTGCCGGTACCGGTCGTGTACCTCTGCAGAGGTGGTCGCGACGCTGTAGGCGAAGACGACGTCGTCGAGGCACGCCAGTGAATGCGTTGATTCACCGATCTGATTGAGGGTGCAGATGAGGTGTGCGTGCTCGACGGCTGACGGGATCTCCGCATGTGAGGCCGCGGAGAAGGCACCGCCGGCATACGCGGGAGGGGAGCCGAGCAGTCCACCACCCGCTTCGTCGAGCAGTTGCCGCACCGATTCGAGTGTGTGTCGGCCGTCGTTGTCGGTGGTCTGTTGGGGGACCAGCGCGGTCCAACTGCTGCGTTCCGGCGCGACGAGCGCTCCCGAGATGTCCACCAGGCGTTCGTAAAGACCTCGGGTCGCGCCCGAATCACCGTCCAGCGGGCAGATGGTGATCACCAGATATCGGGAGGCGAGTGGAGGAAGATGCGCCAGCGACCAACTCTGCGGAGCCTGACCGCGCAGGAGGGCCACTGCCACCGTGCGCGCGGTGTCGTTCCTGTCGGGGAGGTCGCTCGCCGGTGCCTGGGTGCAGGCCACGGCGATCCGCGCCGTGATCCGGGTCATGTAGCGCATGAGTTGACCTGCACCCGCGATCAGGATCTCCTGCTCGTCCGGGGTCGAGCCCTCGGACAGTCGGGACCAGATCAGTGAGGCTGCGGAACGATATGCGTCGAGAATGCTCTCGAGTGGTACCCCGTCGTGATGGCGCGTGAGCGCGAGCGCCACCACGGGTTCGAGCTCGGTATCGCTGGGCTCGACGCCGGTGACCATCGACCTGATGAAGAGATCGATGTTTCGGTGGACACCGAGGACGAAGTCCCCTTCGACCAACGCTGCAGGCGTCTGTTGGTACGGCGGCAGTTGTTCAGAGAACCCGGTTATCACCCCGACGGCCCGCCGGTGCAGATTCTCGAGCGCCGCCTTGCGGTTCGCGGTCATCTCCGTTGACAAAGCATTCTGGTATAGATCCCCCTGGCGAGAGTGGTGTGTCGTGGTAAGGACACCTCACTCAAGTGTGGACCCGCCATGACTGAAAGAGAGAATTTCGAAGCAAATTTTTGTGCATTCGCACAAGGTTTCGTCACCCACCAGGGAAGTTCTCCGGAAGGGGAGCGAGGTCCGCCATGAATTTGGGTCCCGGTGGGAGTCCGCGCAGGATGGCCGTGGTCCACGCCACGGCGGGCGGCCATCCGACCACAGCATTGACGACGTGTTCAGGTAGTGGCATCGAGTAGAAGCGCATGTCTGCGCCGCGATCCCAATACGACTGCACGGTGGGCAGCACCACGTCCGCAGGCGGGATGAGTTCGTCCCACACGCCGTGCCACCAGAAGATCGGGGTGTCCGGGATGTGTTTGCCGAGGCTGTTGTCTTCGAGCACTTCTGCGATCGCCGGCTCGGTGGCCAGCGACTTGCCGGGCTGAAAGTAGGAGCTGATCGGGCGGTAGAAACCACCCAGGGCAAGTGTGGCGTAGCAACGACGGTGTGCGTCTGCGACCAGTTGTTGACCTTCTGCATCGAGGAGGTCTGCCGGTTTGAACTGGTCGGGATAGTTTCGCGACAGTGCGGCCCAGCCCAGCCACATCGTGAAATTGCTCAGTCCGGTGAGCCCCGGTTGTGGTTCGCTCGCGTACTCGACCTGCGCCGCGAGGTCCGCCGGGAAGCCACCGAACGCGCTACCGAGCAGATGGACATCCGGCGCATAGGATTCTCGCAATTCGGCGGCGCGAATCGATCCGGATCCCCCGCCCGAGTATCCGTAGAGGGCGATACCCGAGTTGCTGAGGCCTTGCGTCTTGTCGTTCTTGACGGCGCGCAGGCTGTCGAGCACCATCTTTCCTTCGTCGTACGTGTTGAATGTGTTGAACTTTCCATCGAAGTCGGGGATGTTGATCGCGAAACCCTGCCCGAGCCAATAGATCAGGAGTGCCGACTCCTTCATCGTTCCGGTCTGCAGGGTGTGCGATGGATTGCAGGACGAGTCGGTGGAGTCGATGGCCTCCTGGAACGACAGCACCGGTCGGGGGCTGCCCTCCCACGGTATGCCGGGCACGATCAGCGACGTGGCAGTGACGATCGGCCGGTCGTGCACGTCGTTCGACCGAAAGAGTAGTTGCTTGGTGTACACGGGAAACGGGATGCCGAGAATCCGCGTCTGGACTTCCCGGCTGCGTACGATCTGCCCCGCAGCATACGAAGCGAGGTCCGCTGGATCGGCGTACCAGGGGTCGTCCTCCGGAGTGGGGATCGGTAGCTGATCGTAGATGTCAGGTTCGGCAGGCAACTGCGGCAACTGGTTCTGGTCCGACGGGAAAGCGGGCGGGAATGACGGATCGGCCGACGCAGTACCGACAGCACTCATTCCCGCGATGCCCACGCACAACGCAACAACCAACGGCACCATCGATCGAAGTCGAGATCTGACCATGAATGAACGCCCCCTGGATCGGACCGGACCCACGATGGGCCCTGTCGTGACTGAGATCACTGTGCGTGGGGCGGGGGAGTGCGCGCTACTGACGGAGCGACGGAGTTGATGGTGCCGCACACGAGCACGTGCACTATGTCTTGGGACGAACAACTAGGCCGGTCGTTCGACCGGTTTCTTGAGCCGCACGTAGACGAGGACCGAACACAGCGCCAGCACGGCGGCCGTCGCGATCGACGCAGCGTGCATGCCGGACACGAACGCGTCGTTGGCCGAGTTCGTCAGCGCCGCAGCGGCCTCGGGACCGAGCTGCGCTGCGACGGATGAGGCGCCGCCGAGCGTCTCCTGAGCCGCCGCAGCCATCGAAGGGTCCAGAACTCCGGTGTCGAGACCCCTGCGGAAGATCGACATGACCACACTTCCCAGGACGGCCACGCCGAGTGCCACACCCAGTTCATAGGCGGTCTCGGAGACCGCCGACGCTGCACCGGCTCGTTCTGGCTCGACCGCGCTGACCACGAGGTCGGATGTGAGGGTCAGTGCGATCCCGACTCCGATTCCCACCAGCACGAAACCTGCGATGAACAGCCCGACGCCGCTCTCGCCACCCAATCCGATGAGCAGGAGTGCGCCGATGGCCGATATGGCGAGTCCACATGCCAAGACGGTGCCGGTGGCCCACACGCGGACGAGGTAGGCCGCACCCAGGGAGGCGACCGCACTGGCTGCGGTCCCCGGCAGCAACACGAGACCGGCTTCCAGTGGGCTGCAGCCCAACACCTGCTGCAGGTACTGCGACCCGAAGAACAACACCCCCGACAGCGCGAAGATCGACAGGAAGTTGGTGAACACGGCAGTCGAGAAGTCGGCTTTGCCGAACAGTTTCAGGTCGATCATCGGGGTGTCGAGGGTTCGTTGTCGGCGAACGAAGATGACGCCGGCCACGATTCCGACGAGTGCCGCGAACACGTCCGTCGGGCTCGGCCCGTGTGCCGCAGTCTCCTTCACGGCGTACACGATCGGCACCAGCGCCAGCATCGACAGCCCGGAGCTCAGCAGATCGAACCTTCCTGGACTCGGATCCTTCGATTCCGGGATGACCAAGGGGCCCAGAATGATCAGGGCGGCCATCAGGGGGAGGTTGATGAGGAACACCGAACCCCACCAGAAGTGCTCGAGCAGCCATCCACCGACGAGGGGGCCGCCCGCAGCGCCGCCGCCTGCCATGGCGCTCCACACCCCGATGGCGGTGACGCGCTGGCGGGGATCTTTGAAGATGGTCCGGATCAGACCGAGCGTGGCAGGCATCAGGGTCGCACCGGAAACACCCTGCAACACCCGCGCGGCGATGAGCATCTCCGGGCTGACCGCAAACGCCGCGAGCACCGATGCGATCCCGAATCCGGCCGCACCGATCAGGAGCAGGCGGCGCCGACCGATGCGATCGCCGAGGGTGCCCATGGTGATGAGCAGGCCGGCGAGGACGAACGAGTAGACGTCGATGATCCAGAGGAGTTGTGTGCTGGTCGGTTCGAGGTCGGCACTCAAGAACGGTAGGGCGATATCCAGCACGGTCGCATCGATCGCGATCAGGAGTACGGCAAACGCGAGTACGACGAGCCCCAGCCACTCCTTGGCTCCTGCGGTGTGGTGGGTGCCGTGCTGCGTTCCAGCGATGCGCGAGCGGCTCACGACGCGTACTCCCTTGTGTTCGGCCCGAAGAAAACCGTCCGGACGGTACAGTAACCGTAGCAGTGAACCGTCCAGCCGGTAAAGTACGGGCCATGGCCGCTGACACCCGTGATCGGATCCTCGATGCCCTCGAAGAGATGTTGCTGGACGAGGGCCTCTCGAGGGTCACGCTGGAGAGCGTCGCGAAGTCGGCCGGGGTGTCGAAAGGTGGTCTGCTGTACCACTTCGGCAACAAAGACGCACTGATCGCCGCGATGGTTCGGCGACTGGGAGAACGCTCGGACGGTCAGCGAACCGACGCCGCCCGCGGCGGAACCACGGTCGCCACCTGGTATCTCCAACCCCCGGAGTCGACGTCCGACAAAGAACTCGCGCTCTTTCGTTCGACCCTGGCGGCGTTGCGTAGCGTCGACGGCAACCCCGGTGAGATCCAGGCGGCGGTCACCGAGGTGATGCAACTCTGGGACGAGGGTCTACGCGCCGAGATCGACGATCCCGTGAACGCCGAGATCATCCGTCTCGTGGGCGACGGCCTGTACCTCGGCGGATTGCTCGGCCTGCCGTCGATCGATCCGGCACTCCATCAGCAGGTCGTCGATCGATTGCTCGGGGTCGGTGCAGGACGTCGCGGCGCGGAAGACTCTCGGGCCGGGGTCACCGAGGAGTGATCGGGGGCTCGGTGGACCACGGAAAGTTGATCCAGAGGTCGGTGTACTTCCACGTGTAGTCGGCGCGGATCACCGATGCCGGCTTCTCGTAGAGCACCGCGGTCCGGACCTCCGACGCGTGATCGCGGCAGAACGAGTGGACGAGTTCGAGGGTCTTCCCACTGTCGGCGACATCATCGACCACGAGAACGCTCAGGCCGTCGAGTTCGGTCGCGTCGAGGATCGGCGGCAGGATGACCGGACTGTCCAAGGTCGTCCCGACGCCGGTGTAGAACTCGACGTTCATCGTGAACAACGCCTTGCAGTCGAGCGCGTAGGCCAGCGCTCCGGCGGGTACGAGACCACCGCGGGCGATGCCGAGTACGACGTCGGGAGCGAAACCCGAGTCGGCGACGACCTGCGCCAGCTCGCGGCTTGCGCGTCCGAAGATCTCCCACGTCAACACTTCTCGATCGCTCATCAAGCAATGGTCGCATGTCCCGGACTCGTGGCATACGGATCACCACCCGGACCCCGGGGCTAGTGCTTGAAGCGGCCCGCGAATCCTCGCAGCGGGAGGTCGGCGCTGGTGATGATGCCTGGCCGCGCCGCGACGACGCTACGGATCGAGTTGAGCGCGGGTAAACCGGTGACCGTCATGCCGATGGAGGCGAAGTTGGCGGGATCGGACAGATCAACACCACGCTTGGGAAAGATCATGTGCTTGTTGTAGATGCACGGGTCGCCTTGGATCTGAGTGATGTAGCAGCCCTTGATATCCCAATTCGGTGTGGTGTGTGGAGTCATCTGCCATTCGAGATGGGTCTCGATCCTGGGGACGCCGTCGACCATGCCCTGGTACTTGATGTAGTTGCCGCCGAGAGATCCCTTGGGCAGTTGATACCAGCCCAGATCGACGTCCTTGGTGCATGCGCCGAGTTCGTAGCTGAACGTCACCTCGTCGAGTTCGAGGCCGAAGCAGTCAGCCATCAGGAGCACGCTGTCGCCGAAGACACGCGTGTACTTCTCGAGTTTGTCCGGAATGCTCGGATCGTCGACGGGCAATCCGTAGCCGACCTCGATCCAGGTGTCCTTCGAGTGGTGGCAGGACACGTCGACCGATTCGAGGGTGATGATGTTCTCGATCTCCGCGACATCGGCCGAGCACACCACGCCGAGGATCTGGTTGACACCCGGATTCATGCCGGTGCCGTAGAACGTCGACCCGCCCCGCTGACACGCTGCTTCGAGCACCTCGGTGACCTTCTTGCCCGAGGAGTGCGGATGATTCTCGTCGCGGTGGTGACCGGTGATGAAGTCGGCGGTGGTGACGATGTTGATTCCCGCTTCGAGCACTTTCTCGTAGAGGTCTTCGTCGGGAAAGACTCCGTGGAATGTCACGACGTCGGGGTGTGCGGCGATGATCTCCTCGACGGTGCCGGTGGCCGTCACGCCGATGGGGTCGAGTCCGGCGATCTCACCTGCGTCGCGCCCGATCTTTTCCGCTGTGTAGCAGTGCAATCCGATGAGTTCGAGGTCGCGGTGGGTGCCGATTCGCTTGATCATCTCGGTTCCCACGTTGCCGGTCGCGACCTGGAAGATCCGAATCGGGGTGTGCGCAGGCGTGCTCATGAGGTGGCCTTTCAGGCGGGGGGACTGGTGGATGCTCAGCGAGCAGTTGCTGCCTTCGGGTCGAAGTCAGCGGGATAGAACTGGGTGGCCCACTCTCTGATGGCGGTGAAGCCCTCGAACTCCGAGGGCGAGAGAGCAGGTGGGTCGGAGTAGCGCTGGTGCTTCCAGATTGCGATGTCGTTCTGGAACTGCTCGATCACTCCGCGGGCATTGCGCAGCGCACGAGAAGGGGGACCGTCGCTCTCGTCACCGGGGGCGCGTCCGATCCAGACGGTGAACCGGACGTCCGAGGTCGCGTCGTCGATCGGGGTGACGGAGGTCAGCGTGCGATTGTCGATCATTCCCCAGCTCTTGGTGCCCGCCACCCCGATTCCGCTGTTGATGGCCTGCACTCCACTGTTGATCTCGTCGGCAGGCACGTCGTCGAACGCGATGGTGAAATCGACGTAGGACACCGGGGCGTCGAAGTCGTGACGGGTGAATTCGGGCACCAGCGGGGTGTTGTGCACGTACTTGAAGTGGGCAAAGTCCACCCCGTTCTCCATCACGTATTGCGGATGGATCTCCAACCCGGTCTCGTACAGCGTGCTGTGGCCGAAAGCGGGGTAGTAGTCGGCGGAGCTCCTGCCATCGTCGAAGCCGGACAAGACATCAGCGACGTCGAAGTACGGTGCACGACGGTTCTCGTCGAACCAGATGAACACCGACTCACTGTGTTCGGTGACCGGGTAGGTGCGGATCCGCCTGCCCTTGTTGGGGCGTTTTTCGTAGGGAATGCACACGTTTCGTCCCTCGCCGTCCCACTCCCAGCCGTGGAACGGGCACCGGAGGATCTCTCCGTCGACGGTGCCTCCATGGCCGAGATGGGCACCGAGATGTTCGCAGTAGGCGTCCATCACCGTGACCTGACCGGATGCTGATCGCCAGGCGATCATCTCGGTGCCGAAGTACGTCATCCGATGAACGTCGCCGGCCTGGATCTCCGCGGACCACGCCACCTGAAACCAGCCCGTCGGTTTCATGGGCAGCGGTGTTTTCGCCATCGAGGCCTCCTGTACGCGTCATTGGACCCGAAACGAATGATAGACCCCTCTGCGAATGTTTGGAAGAGGTTTCTATGAATCTGGCCCTGGGTGATGAGGGGTCGATAGTATGGGACAGATGACCGACACTGAGGTTGCCGGCAGGCGCAGCAACAAACGGGGTATGGCGACTCGCGACAGCATGCTCGACGCGGCGTTGCGGTCCCTGGCCTCAGGTGAGCCCGGCGCGGTCTCGGGCAACCGTATCGCCAAAGAGATCGGCGCCACCTGGGGAACGATCAAGTATCAGTTCGGCGACATCGATGGTTTGTGGGCAGCGGTGCTGCACTACACCGCCGAGCGTCGAGGCGATCTGCCGGCGAGCGCGCCCGCGAGTGCGTCGCTGCGTGACCGGGTCAGCGCCATCGTCGACAATCTGTATGAAGGTTTGAGCGGCAAAGACTCTCGCGCCATCGAGACCTTGCGAGCCGCGATGCCGCGAGACCGCGCGGAGTTCGAACGGCTGTACCCGCTGACCGCAGCCGAGTTCGAATCATGGCGGCAGGCGTGGCTCGACACCTGCCGCCGCGCGTTCAGTGGTCTGGATGTCGACCCGGAACGAGTCGCCGAGGTCGCCGCGTTCATACCCGGCGCCATGCGGGGTATGGTCTCGGAGCGCCAACTCGGTACGTACACGGACCTGGACCTGGCCAGGCGTGGATTCACCAACGCGATAGTGAACTATCTCGAGCCGCCGCTTCCGGCAACCGGACCCGCCTGATCAGCTCAGGTGGTGGGGCTGGGGATGAGACTTGTGATCCCAGTCAGATCCTGTCGAATCCTGATCGGACGAGCCGGAGTCCGGATCTCCTTGTCCTGCAGGAACCACGGACACGATGATCGATTTCGATGTCGGGCAGTTGCTGTCGAGGGCGGTGGAGTCCAGCGGAACCAGCGGGTTGGTCTCGGGGTAGTACGCGGCAGCGCACCCACGCGGCGTGGCGTACTCGACGATACGGAATGTCGGTGCGCACCTGACGTTGTCGTCGTCGTCCCACCGCGAGACGATGTCGACGATGTCGCCGTCGCGATAACCGAGTGCCGAGATGTCCTCCCGGTGCATGAAGATCACCCGTCTGCCGCCCTCGATGCCCCGGTACCGATCGCTCAGTCCGTAGATCGTCGTGTTGAACTGATCGTGACTGCGGAGTGTCTGCAGGATCAGGTGGCCTGCGGGGACCTGCAACACCTCGATCGGTGAGACGGCGAATTCGCCTCGGCCGGACTCTGTCTCGAAGCTTCGGGTGTCGCGGGGTGGGTGGGGGAGTATGAAGCCTCCCGGTCTGCGGACGTTGACCTCGTAGCCTTCGCACCCGGGAACGACTCGGGAGATGTGGGCGCGGATGGTGCGGTAGTCCTCGCGCATGGAAGCCCAGTCGATGCCATGGCGGTCACCGAGGGTCGCCTGCGCGATGCCGGTGACGATCGCGACTTCCGATCGCAGGTGAGGACTCGCCGGTGCGAGCGGTCCCCGGGAGGCGTGGACCGAACAGGTCGAATCCTCGACCGTGATGAATTGCGGCCCGCCGGCCTGTACGTCCTTCTCCGTACGTCCGAGGGTGGGCAGGATGAGTGCGGTCTCCCCGCACACGAGATGGCCGCGGTTGATCTTCGTAGAGATCTGCACTGTCATCCGGGCGCTGCGTAGGGCTTTGAACGTGACGTCGCTGTCGGGTGTGGCTTGCGCGAAGTTCCCGCCGAGACCCAGGAAGAAGTGGGCCTTCCCATCGCGCAACGCGCGGATCGAGTCGACGGTGTCGAGGCCGTGTTCACGCGGCGGATCGAAGTCGAACTCGCGTTGCACCGAGTCCAGGAAATGCTGGGGCGGTCTTTCCCAGATACCCATGGTGCGGTCTCCCTGGACGTTGGAGTGTCCGCGGATGGGGAAGAGTCCGGCGCCGGGCTTGCCGATATTACCTTGTGCGAAGGCAAGATTGGTGACTTCTTTGATTGTGGCGACCGCATTGCGGTGTTGGGTCAATCCCATCGCCCAACAGAAGACCGTGGCTTTCGAACGGCGTAGGAGCTCGGCCGCTTCCGTGATCTGCTGACGGGTCAGGCCGGTTGTCGTTGTCACGACTTCCCAGTCCACCGCCTTCACGTGCTCGCGCCAGGCCTCGAAACCGGTGGTGTGCGACTCGATGAAGTCGTGGTCCAGGGCGTCCCATTCGACGAGCAAAGACCCGAGAGCCTGAAACAGGGCGAGGTCACCGTTGAGCGCGATCGGCAGGAACATGTCGGTCAGGTCGGTGCCCGGCCCGACCATGCCACGCGGGGTCTGCGGATTCTTGAAGTTGACCAACCCGGCTTCACGCAGGGGGTTGATGGCCATGATCTTCGCGCCGTTCTGCTTTGCCTTCTCGAGGGCCGAGAGCATCCGGGGATGATTGGTGCCCGGATTCTGCCCCGCGATGATGATCAGTTCGGCGTTGTAGACGTCGTCGAGGGTCACGCTCGCCTTGCCGATCCCGATCGATTCCTGGAGGGCGATCGAGGTGGATTCGTGGCACATGTTGGAGCAGTCGGGCATGTTGTTGGTGCCGAACGCACGGGCGAACAGCTGGTAGACGAACGCGGACTCGTTCGACGCCCGTCCCGAGGTGTAGAAGATCGCCTCGTCGGGCGTCGCAAGACCGTTCAGTTCGTCGGCGATGAGTGCGTACGCGTCATCCCATGCGATGGGCTCGTAGTGGGTCCCGCCGGGACGTTTGATCATCGGGTGGGTGATGCGACCCTGTTGACCGAGCCAGTGCTCGGTGTGACTGTCCAGCTCGGCGATGCTGTGAGCAGCGAAGAACTCTGGTGTGGCCCGGGTAGTCGTGGCCTCCTCGGCCACCGCTTTCGCGCCGTTTTCGCAGAACTCCGCGGTGTGCCGGTGACCTGGGTCGGGGTCGGGCCAGGCGCAGCTCATACAGTCGAATCCTTCGGCCTGATTGAGCGAGAGCAACGTCTTCGCGGTGCGGACCGGCCCCATGTGGCCCAGGGCGCGTTTCATCGAGACGGCGACCGCTGTGGCGCCCGCCGCGTGATCCTTGGGCGGTTCGATGTCGAGGTGGTCCACATCGTTCTCGTTGTTGTCGTTCTGTGCCGGCATGGTGCCCCTTCGTCTGTCGCGCGCTCACGGCAAGGCGTCGTTCGATGGCCTGCGTGAATCATGGTTACCCCGTCGGGCCGGTCCTCACGCCTGGTGCTCCGGCGGTCATCGCGATGACAATTCCCGGATGATGTGGCGTGCCGGGGCGGTGATGGTCACCAGTCTTGCCACTGAACTGATGGTCACCGAATCCGTCGACTCGAGAATCTGTTCCACCGAGTCGAGCCTTCGGCCCGCGTCGGCCGCCGACTGCTCGACATCGGTCGCGGTCGCCGTATCGTCGGAACACCGCCGAACCAGATCCGCCAGCTGGGCGAACATGTCCGCCAGACACTGTCGCGTCCGCTCCTCGAACGGACCCGATTCTTGCCGGGTGGTCTGCAGGGTTTTACCGAGTTCTTCCACGTGTGACCAGGCGTGTCGCAGCGCAGACAATATGTTTTCGTGATCGGATCCCACTCCACCAGTTCGCAGTCTCGGGTTGAGGCGCCGACTCTCACGATCGAGTGCAACGGCTTGCTCGGCGTCGCGCATGAGCACGACGGCCGCACGCGCCCGCATACCGGAATCGAAACGCTGCCGGTCGTCGCTGATAGCCGCCTCACCCATGTGCTCCAGCACGTCGGCGAGGTCTTCGGCAACTCGCGCGATGGCGTCCGCAGCTTTGAGTTGATAGACCGGCGGGGCTATGGCGGCATTGACGGCGATGCCGATGGCCGCACCGATCGCGGTCTCGATGAGCCTGTCGACCAACGCGGATTCCTCCATCGATCCCGACGTCATGATCAGCAGAGCGGTGATACCGATCCAGGTCCCGCTGTCACCGAAGAAGCGCCACTGTCCGATCAGCAGGCCGACAAGCACTGCGACGAACAGAGCGAGCAGGTCCCACCGGATGAGCCCGGTCGCCACGCTCGCCAAGATGACCGCGATGAAAGCCGCCGCCAACTGTTGGGCCGCGGAATGGATGGACCGATAGACGGTCGCGGCGACGATGAAGATGGCGGACCACGGAGCCAGGAACGGCTGCGAGAAGTGGAGTACGTCGGCTGCGATCACCCACGCGATCACAGCAGCGACGCTCGCCTTGATCGCTTGTAGCAGCGCTGCACGCTCCATGCCGGACTGCGTGACCGCTCGCCGCAACCACGTCCCCGGCGCGGCCAGTACGCCGCCGCGGCGAGCCCACCTCCTGGTAGCCGCGAAGAGTGACACGCCGTACACAGATCCTTCCGAGATGTGGGCCTGGGTTCCAGCGGTACCCGTCTGACCGGTGAGCAAACCGGGGTGGGGTGGTGTTTCCCGGACCTTGCCAGTGGATATCCGACAGGTATGCCGGTCCCGCCACCGTCAGGCAGGGGCCCCGCGGACACAGGAAAGAGGGTCGCAGGACTCATGGAATCGTCGCATTCGTCGTGATCGCCATCGTTGTGATCGTTGTGGTCATCCTCTTACCGCGCAGGAAGAAGTCGCAGCAACCGCATGACAACCAGCCGCACCTGCAGCACGAGCACCGCACGGGACGGGCGCGGGCCCTTCGCGATCGGCTTCGCTCCAAAACGCCTCGAGACTGAAGGCGACGCGGGCAGATAGGTTCCACCGGGGGTCGTCCAGAGTGACGAACTCGATGATTGCGTCTGGCGCGGATCGGATACCCCGGGGACGGAGGGCAGAAGCGGAAGGTGTGAGGTGGACGGGCGGACGTTGCACTACGGCGAGTTCTACGGCGTCTCGGACGAACCTGATGCCGACGGCCGGGATCTTCTGCTCGTGTGGGGCAATTGCCAGGCAGAAGCCCTGCGCATCGCGATCTCGTCCTCTGTCGACATTCCGTACCGGACCGTGCGGGTGCCGCCCGTCCATGAACTCGAGGCCGGCGACATGCCGTCGGTCGAACGGCTGGTCCGGCGCGCTGCAGTGATCGTCACGCAACCGGTGCGCGCGGGATACCGGGGATTGCCGATCGGCGGGCAGGATCTGATCGAGATTGCACCCTCGGCGACTCGGATTGTGTGGCCGGTGATCCGGTACGGCGGGTTGTACCCATTCCAGGTGATCGTCAGGCATCCGGAGAGTCCTGCCGCGACGCCCGCGGCAGTCCCGTACCACGACTTGAGAACCGTTGTGGCTGCGCGAGATCGACGGACGTCGTTCGGGGATTGGGACATCGAACTCGAACCTGATCGTGTTCGCGCTGCGGCGCAGTGGAGTGTCGAGCAACTCGCGGCTCGCGAGCGTCGGCAGTGCGATATCCCGATTTCTGATGTTCTGCTCGGGCTCGGAGCTGACGCGGCCCACACGATCAACCATCCGGGCAACCGCGTGCTGCTCACCTTGGCAGGTCGCATCCTCGACGAGCTCGGCGCCGGCGGGCCGTCTTCGCCGGATCGCGAGTTGCTGGGCAATGTTCGGGCACCGTTGAATCAGGGAGTCGTTGATGCGCTCGGTCTCACCGCGAGCGCGCGAGAGGATTGGCTGGTCGGCGGCCTGCCGATGAGCGACGAGTACGTCCACGAGCGGCAGTTGGCCTGGTACGCGGAACATCCGGAGTTCATCGAGGCTGCGCTGGACCGGTATGTCGAGTTGATCGACATCCTGGGACTTTCATGACCCGACCCATCGGGCACTTTGTCCTCGGCCCCCGTTCTCACGGCGTCGTCCGTTACGCACGTTCGGTTCTCGACGCCGCGATGGTGATCGGCGCGGATCACCGGCTGCTTCTCGATGGCGCGCCGCATCTCGGCTGCCGTGCCGCTGCGCTCGAGTGCGGCATCGTGCACATTCATGTCACCGACAAGCTGTTCGGCCGTAGCCCCGCGGCAGCACAACGGAGTCTGCTCTCGACGATGGCGAACCTTCGGCGGCCCGTCTCGGTGACGTTGCACGATGTGCCGCAACCGTCCGATGGTCCGGGCATGCGCCCCCGCGCGGCCTTCTACGCTGCGGTGGCGCGGCAGGCGGCGGGGGTGATCGTCTCGAGTCACCACGAGGCTGCACTGTTTGCGCAGTTCGTCGATGCGTCCATCGAGGTGCAGGTTGTGCCCCTCATGTTCGAGGGTGTTCGGGTCGAGAAGCCGTCGCTCACGCGAGAGGTGACTGTCGGGGTCCTCGGATTTCTGTATCCGGGAAAAGGGCATCTGGAAACGTTGCAGGCGATGGCCGATCTCGACCCGTCGGTCGGCTTTCTCGCACTCGGAACTCCTTCTCCGGGTCATGACCATCTTGTCGACGACTTGGGGAAGATCGCAGCGGACTCCGGGCGCACCTGCGAGATCACCGGTTTCCTCACCGACGACGAACTGCGTCGACGTATGGCCGAAGTCACCGTCCCGGTGGCGTACCACCGGCACATGTCTGCGTCTGGTTCGATCAATGCCTGGATCTCGGCGGGACGCAGGCCGCTGGTTCCCAGGACGGCTTACACCCTGGAACTGGCGGCGCGGTCACCCGACGTGGTGGCGATGCATCCGAACAACAACGACGCGTTGCGGTCTGCGGTCGCGGACGCGGTTGCGAGCCCTGAACACACCTGGACCGACTCAGCGGTGACGACGTCACCGACCGCGGTCGAGGTCGCCCAGGAATACGACCGGCTGCTACGACGGTGGAGCGCGTGAACGTCATCCGGCTACAGGGCGGGCGGGTTGTCCTACCGGACAATCGGTGGGACCTCGCCGATGAACGCTCGACAACACCTCTGGTCAGCGTGGTCATCCCGTACTACAACCAGCCTCGGCAACTGTCGCTGGTCCTCGAGGCGCTCACGGCCCAGACGTATCCGGCAGACCGCATGGAGGTCGTGGTCGCCGACGACGGCTCGACCGATCCGCCGGACGTCGAGCACTGGTCGTCCTCTCTGTCCGTGGTGGTGGTGCGACAGGAGGACAAGGGATTTCGGGCAGCTGCCGCCCGCAATCTCGGGGCGGCCGCGTCGGCGGGGTCGATTCTCTGCTTTCTCGATGCGGATACCGTCCCCACCCCCGATTATGTCCGCCAGGCCATCAGACTGCCGGCGGTGGCGCCGGACTCGATCGTGGTCGGGCGCAGGTTGCATGCGGATCTGGGAGGTGTCGTCCCGGGACGGGTCGGCGAGTGGTTCGCCGAGAATCTCGTGGCCGCACGATCTTACGACGAACGCGAACCCCGATGGCTGAAGGACGCCTACCGACGCACGTCGGATCTCCTCAGGCCGGGATGGGACGGGTACAAGTATGTGATCAGCGCCGTGTTCACCTGCAGCCGTGAGCTCTTCGACGACATAGGCGGTTTCGACTCCACCTTTGTGCACTACGGGGGAGAGGACTGGGAGCTGGCCAATCGTGCATTCATGATGGGCGCAGTGTTCGCCCACGAACCCGCTGCGGTCGCGTGGCACGACGGTCCCGATTGGGCCGAGCGACCGGTCCCGGACCGGCTCGCAGCCAAGAACGCCGAAGCTCTGGCGCTTGCCCCGCTGATCACCGATCCTGCCGCCAGGACCGCGGGCCTGGGGTATCCGGTTCCTGACCTGACTGTCGTCGTCGACACCGAGGGTCATACCGCGCCGTCGTTGCTGCAGACGGTCGCGAGCGTACTGCGCGGCGTCGACGGTCGGGTGTGGCTGCGTGGGCCCGCGGCGAACACTCTTCACGATGCTCTGGGAATCGAGGACTCGCGCGTCTGCGTAGGGTATCCGGGCCCGGCGATACTCGGCCGCTGTCGCTTCTATGCCGAGGTGAGCGGACGAGTGATGTTCTCCGAGAACAGTCTTCCGCTTCTCGTAGAAGAACTCGCGCCGGGAGAGGCAGGTCAGGTGGTTGTCGATTTCGACCGATCACAGGCGGCGGCGGTGATCGTGTGGTCGTCGCGTGCGCGTCATCGATCGCGTCGGTGGTCGAAGGATGCACAGATCACGGAGGACGAACTGCTTAGAGCCCTGTTCGACGTTCGACGTGTGGCGTCGACCGCAGTCGGGGTCGACGTCGCGGAGGCCGAACCGGCGCTGGCCTGGTGACCGGGGGCGACGACGTCACCGTCTTCGCCCCCGGGTGACCGCTACTTACCAGGGTCGTTCGCTGCGGCGATCTCCACCTCGGCCGTTGCCTGGATGAGCGCCAGCAGATCCTTGTCCAGGCCCGGCGCGAACTCCTCGCGTCGCTCCGGCGCGATGGTCATCGGAAAACCCTCGGGCTTGATCGCAGTGGACAGTTCGGTCCCGTCACCCGACGGCGACGCCCCGCGATAGAGCTTCGCCGCCTGACTCTTGTCGTCTGCGCTGAACGTGTACTGAATGCTCTGCAGTCCCTTGTCGACCAGCTTCTTCACCTCGGGAAAGCGTTCGGCATTCGTCTTGGGAATGGGAAGTACCGAACCCCAGTTCACCCCGAGGCTCTCCAGTGCCTTGGCGAAGGCGTTCTCGTGGGCCTGGTCACGCACGATCAGGTACGAGATCGTCGACCGCGCAGCCTTGTTGTCGGTCATCTCGTAGATTCGGCACTTCTGGAGTCGCCCGGTCGACTCGAGCATCAGGTTGTAGAGCAGGTCCAGGACCAGATTGCCGCTGTTGTACACATAGGAACCGGACCACGGGTTGCCGGCGGCGTCTACCGGGAGCGCTCCCTGTGCGCCGACGAGATAATGGTGAATGTTGCTGGTATCGAGGGCGATGTTGAGCGGCGTAGCCCCCTTTGCGCCCGGTTTGTCGACAGGGTCGGTCTTCTTACCCTTGTACTCTGGGGAGCCATCCAGCAGGCGGGAGATGGTCGTGCCGATGAGTTCGACGTGACTGATCTCCTCGGTTCCGACACCCTGGAGCAGATCCTTGTAAGCCTTGGAGGCCGGGTCGCCGCGAAAGTTCATGGACTGGAACAGATATTGCATCATGGTTCGCATCTCACCGAACTGTCCACCAAGACCCTCTTGGAGAGCATTCGCGGCGGCGGGATCGGGCTCGTCGACGATTATTTCGTTGATCAATTCTTGAGTGTGCAGATACATGAGTCTCCTCAGATCACGTCGAACCGATTTCGGGTGTACCGAAACGTGGCCATGCCTCGATCGCCGAACGATAGGTCCGGCGAAGACATTGTGCAGGTATGTTTTTGACGAAAGACGAGCACAGAACCGCTCGAAAGAGGTGTGCAGGCAGTGCTCGTAGACAGACCACCGCATTCTGGAGCAACCAGTCGAGATCGGAATACCCACGACCTTCGGGAACAAACACCGCAACATCAATTGACGCGATGTGCTCAGCGTGGAGCCGGACGTCTGGACGACCTGAACAACTGGACGACGTGGCGAGCCACCCCCCCCCGCGAACCTTGCTACCGTCCGAGGAGTTCGTCGGAGATGATGCGCATCTGTATTTCGCTGGTGCCTTCGAAAATCTTGGTCAAACGCGCATCGCGCCAATATCGTTCGACCTGGAAGTCGGTGGTGTAGCCCGCGCCGCCGTGGATCTGGACGGCTTCACTGGTTACCTGTTCCGCCATCTCGGTGGCGACGAGTTTGCACATCGATGCCTCCAGCGAGCAGCGTCGGCCGGTGTCGATGTCGGTCGCAACGGAGTACATCAATTGACGAGCTGCCTCGATGTCCGCCGCCATCTTGGCGATCTTGAACCGCAGGTACTGGAAGTCGGCGAGGGGGTGTCCAAATTGCCGTCGAGCATGCATGTACGCGATGGAATCCTCCAGTGCGCCGCGAGCCAGCCCGATCGCACGGGCGGCGGTGTGGGCGCGGCCGACCTCGAGCCCGGACACTGCGAGGTAAAAGCCCTTGCCCTCTTCTCCCAGCAACCGGTCTTTCGGAATCCGGAAATTGTCGAAGGCCAACTCCCAGGTATCCCAACCGAAGTAACCGATCTTGCGGATCTTGGTGCCCGAGATGCCCTCGGGAAAGTCGTTGCGCTGCTTGTCGATCAAGAATGCGCTGATGCCTCGGTGGGGTTTGGCGGGATCCTTGACCGGATCTGTTCTGGCGAAGAGGACCATGTAGTCGGCCTCGTAGGCATACGTGCACCACATCTTCGTGCCGGTGACGACCCAGTCGTCACCGTCGCGGATGGCCCTGCAGGCGATGTTGGCGACGTCGGACCCGGCGTCGGCCTCCGACAGAGCATAGGCGCCGAGGTACTCGCCGCGTGCAACGCGGGGAAGTAGGTCTGCCTCCTGCGCGGGTGTGAAACCGCCGCCCATGCCGTTACCGCGAGCGAGCAGACCGCTCACGCTCATCCAGGCCCGGGACAATTCTTCGGCCACCAGACAGTATTCGAAGACTCCCAGACCCAGGCCACCGAACTCCTCGGGGATCATGATTCCGAAGAACCCGATCTCCGCCATCGACTGCTTGAGCGTTTCTGGAATGGTGCCTTTGACCGGGTCGAGTTCATTCGCTGTCGGAAGTACCTCCTTCATCGCGAAATCACGGGCCAGGTCGCGGATTGCCAGTCGATCTTCGGTCAGATGGCGAGGCGAATCGGTGCGAGGCTGGGATGGCCTGTGAGTCATGGCGCTCCTCGGTCGAGTGGGGTGGTGTACATCGGTGCCGCCTGCGACTCTTGTGCGGCGCGCGAGAGCAGCCTATTCTGGTTTCGCGGTTGACACCCAGCCGCCGCGGAGGACATGAGCCGGGCGCCGCGGGTTGTGCAGAACCAATCGCGACGCCGTCACGATCTCGGATACACCATGCTGTCAACGCATGAGCTTTCCGCTACTCGTCGACGTAAGATATTGCCACGCATTGTGATCGAGACGTTCCTGCACATCTGTCCGGAGGGACGGATGCGGGATACGAGGTCCGGGGACACCACATGCATTCTCGTGAAGATGATTCGGTAGACCCGCGCACGGTGGAGCCGTCAGCGCCACCTGACATGTGGACGTCGCAGCCGAGCGCATTCAACGGCCGGGACGAACCAGATGTGACTGCGACCATCGCGCTCGCAGCCTCCTTCACCCTTGCCATCGGGTCGGTGGTCTTTGTTGCGGGCGTCGTCCTCGGCGGGTTGCTGCTGGCGCTGTTGAGCCTGTTGGTCGTGATCGCGGTGATCGGTCTGGCGTTCCTGCTTCGGTGGCTCGATTAGCTCACCTCGCGGCGTCGTCTACACTGACTTCGGTTAATCAAGACTAACTGAAGAGAGTGGCGGCTGATGCCTTATTTCGAACGGCTCGACGCCGATACCTTTCGTCCCACCACCCACGTCGGTGGTGCTTGGCACCACGAGGAGCAGCACATCGCGCCTGCGCTGGGGCTGCTGGTTCATGCCGTCGAAACCGATCGCGACGCCCGGCGAGACGACGGGCTCGTCATCGGCCGACTGTCCTACGACATCCTCGGGACGGTGCCGCTCGCGCCCTGTGACGTAACGGTCGCCGTCATTCGGGGAGGGCGAACGATCGAGTTGGTGGAGGCTGTACTCGGTCATGACGGACGTGCCATAGTCCGACTGCGCGCATGGTTGATGCGACCGGGGGATACGGACGCGCACGCCGGTACGCCGCTCGTGTCCATTGAGCCCCCTGAGGCGTTGGAGGCCTGGGATCCTTCAAGCGTATGGCCGGGCGGTTTCATCGCCTCGGTCGAGGTCCGGCGCAAACAGGTCGATACCGGTCGGGCTGTCTATTGGGTTCGGACCACGCACCCGCTGGTCGTCGATGAGCAGGTCAGCGCGCTGGCCTCCGTCGCGGGACTGCTCGACATCGCGAACGGAATGGCGGTACGCGCTGATCCTCGTGAAGTCGCTTACCCCAACCTCGATCTCACGGCGCACTTCTTCCGGCAACCCACGAGTCGATGGATCGGCTTCGACACGTCGGTGTCATTCGGGCCGGACGGGGTCGGCGTGACCAGTAGTATCCTGCATGACGTGGTCGGTCCGATCGGGACCCAGTCGCAGATATTGACCATTCGGCCTTTCTGATCACGCGTCGCGTTCATCGACAGGTGCACGCAGTGTGGCCGCCACAGGACTTTGTGACGGCCACCCTGCGCTGAACTACGCGTCGCTGCCGGTGACGATGGCCTCGGCGATGTCCCAGAGGGCATTGTCTATGGACTCGATGAAGTAGGAAATCGCAGATAGCATTGTGGTCCTTCCTCGACCATTGATGTGGAATTGATGCGGACAAGTCACCTATTACGCTTCGGGACAGATGTATTCGTCCAGCTTCTCCGGCGGACCCGCTGACGCTGATGGGCCCGGAGGACAATGGAGAGTGGCGCTGAGATCCCGGTTCAGCGCCCGCCGAATGCCGTGTGTTTCGATGAAACATCCTGCGTTTCTCTGTATCAGAGATACCACGAATGAGGCAGCATTCACAATGTAATAGGCAATTTCGAACGATTCTCGAATAAATATCAAAGGCAAGAGTATTTTCGCGTGAGGCTCATTCGTGGAGATGATGTTGTGGCGGTTACGCCGACTACGAGCACACCGCCATGGCCGCAACTGTCGCGAAGTTGGCCGCGACTGCGATAGGTATCGATGCCGACAGATCCTAGGTTGTGTGGACCACGATCTAGTCACGTCGAGAGGCGATGTACATGCCATTGGATGAGGTCAGCCAGGGATTCCTCGCTGAGATGGCGGCGACGCGAACGCCGCCGGTACATGAAGGCACACCTGCGATCGCGCGGATGTCCGGAATGGTCTTCGCCGGTATGAGCGGACGTGGCCCCGATGTCGACGAGGTCCGGAACGCGCGCCTCGACACGCCGGACGGCGACACGATCCGAGTGCGCGCGATCATCCCCGAGGGCGCTTCGCGGTCGCTCATCGTCTACTTCCACGGGGGAGGGTGGGTGATCGGCGATATCGACCTGCAGTACGACCATCTGGCGCGTGACCTGGCGAACCGGACCCAGTCGACCGTGGTGCTGGTCAATTACCGCAAGGCACCCGAGCATCCGTTTCCGACTGCCATCGAAGACAGTTGGCTCGGCCTGTCCTGGGTCGCGGACAATGCCGGCGACCTCGCCTCCGCCGACGTGCCGTTGATCGTCTGCGGTGACAGTGCCGGCGGCAACATAGCCGCAGTGTTGACTCGGTGGGCCCGCGACCGCGGAGGTCCCACCATCGGATATCAGGTCTTGGTGTACCCGGTCACGGACTGCGACCTTGATCGCGCCTCCTACCACGCGCCCGAGAATCAACTACTGCTCAGCAGGGACACCATGGCTTGGTTCTGGGGTCACTACCTCGAAGACCCGGACCAGCGTACGAATCCCGATGCCTCGCCCATACGGGCCGACAGTCTGGCCGGGCTGCCCCCGGCGTTGGTTTACGTCGCCGAGTTCGATCCGCTTCACGACGAGGGTGTCGCCTATGCCGAAGCGTTGAAAGCGGCCGGGGTTCCGGTGACGCTCGAGGAGGCCTCCGGACAGATGCACGCCTACTTCCAGATGGCCAACATGTTCCCCGGCTACACCACGGGCATCGAACTCGTTGCCGAGCACATCGGAAAGTTTCTCGTCGACAACGGAAGCGGTGGATAGACATGGTCGATCACGACGTCGTCATCATCGGCGCGGGGTTCTCAGGGCTGTATCAGCTGCACAAACTCCGCGAACTGGGCTTCGACGCCACCATCCTCGAAGCAGGTCCTGAGGTGGGAGGCACCTGGTATTGGAACCGTTACCCGGGCGCCCGCTGCGACATCGAGTCGATCGAGTACTCGTACTCGTTCGACCCGGAGCTGGAGCAGGAGTGGAACTGGTCCGAACGCTACGCGGCTCAACCCGAACTCCTCGCCTATATCCGGCATGTTGCAGCGAAGCACGACCTGAGGAAGGACATCGTCTTCGGGACGCGCGTGACCGGACTCGATTTCGACGAAAACTCTTGTCGTTGGACCGTTCGTGCCGACGACGGTGTCGATCGCACTGCACGATTCGTCATCGCCGCGACCGGATGCCTGTCCGTACCGACCCAACCCGACATCGATGGAGTCGAGGACTTCGACGGCGACATCTATTGGACATGGGACTGGCCCGAGGGCGGCGTCGACCTGGCGGGCAAAAGAGTAGCTGTTGTCGGTACGGGGTCGTCGGGGTTGCAGACCATCACCGCCATTGCTCCGGATGTCGCGCAGCTCACGGTTTTTCAGCGAACCCCGGTGTTTGCGATCCCGGCTTTCAACCGCGAGATCGATGACGAGCTGGCCGAGGTGAAGTCGCGGTATCGCGAGTTCCGTGCCGAGAGCAAGGTCACGCGTGGGGGTGCGCACTGCGCCGAGCCGGAACCGAAGTTCTTCGACGAGTACAGCCCCGACGAGGTGATCACGGAACTGTCCCGTCGGTGGACTGATGGCGGACTGTGCTATCAGCAGTCGTTTCTGGATCTGGTGCAGGACCCGGCGGTGAATAAGGCGGCGGCTGACTTCGTCGCTGACCGGATCCGTGACAAGGTGAACGATCCGGTTCTCGCCGAGAAGTTGATACCCACCACGTATCCCATTGCAACAAAACGTATGTGCGTCGACACCGGATACTTCGAGGTGTACAACCAAGACTACGTCACGCTGGTCGACTTGCGGGAGGATCCCCTCCACAGGGTCACGGCCCACGGCATTCTCGCCGGGAACACCGAGCGCGAGTTCGACGTGATCATCTTCGCCACCGGCTTCGACGCGATGACCGGCGCCCTGCAGGCAATCGACATCCGGAATGGTGAGGTGACGCTGAGGGAGAAGTGGTCGGAAGGGCCCCGAACGTACCTCGGGCTGATGGTGGCAGGACTACCCAATCTGTTCACCATCACCGGTCCGCAGAGTCCGTCCGTGCTGTCGAACATGCTCACCTCCATCGAGCAGCATGTCGATTGGATCGCCGACGTGCTCGAGGTGATGCGTGCTCGAGGTCAGCGTCGCATCGAGCCTGACGTGCAGGCAGAGAACGGTTGGGTCGACATCACCAACGACACCGCGGACATGACCCTGTTCCCGCAGGCTGCATCCTGGTACATGGGCGCCAACGTGCCCGGGAAGCGACAGGTCTTTCTACCGTTCGTGGCCGGCGTCGATGTGTACAAGCAAATCTGCGACGGTGTCGCCGTCGCGGATTACCACGGCTTCGAGATCACCGCCTGACGTCAGCTCGGCCGCTGCGGATCACCCCAACGCCGCATCGCCCGGGTGAAGCTGGACCAGTCGCGGTAGCCCAGCCGCTCTGCGATCTGGGTGCGGGGAAGCGATGTGTCCCGCAGGAGGTCGTGCGCGACGCTGCGGCGCGTGTCGTCGTGTATCTCCCGGTAGGAGGTCCCCTCGCGGGTCAGGCACCGCCGGAGAGTTCGACTGGAGTACTGCAGTTCGGCCGCGCATTCGTCGAGCGTGTGGTCGAGGGTGGGCAGGGTCATCAGATGCGAGCGCACCCGGCTCGCGATCCCACCGGCGCGGATGCGTTCGGCGCGGATTCGTTCGCAATGGTCCACCATCACGGCTTCGGTGTGTTCGTTCGCCATCGGCAGCTGCCAATCGAGGTAGTCCTCGTCGAAGATCAGCTCCGTGCGATCCTGATCGAACAGAACCGGGACTCCGAACACTCTCTCGTGCCGGGCGAGCGCGTCAGGCGGTGGTGCTTCGTGCTCGAAATGAACCTCCTGCAGCGGGTTTTCGGTGGTGTGCGCAAAGAGTTCGCGCTGCATCTGCAGGCTGGCGCTGATGTCACGTTCCACCACGAAACAGGCGATGTCGTCGGGAACGTTGTCTGTTCGCAACGTGAGCGCCCACCGGTCACCGGGTCGGAACTCGCCATGGATCGTCGAGAATGCAAAGGTCAGTGGAGAGTACCGAAGACCCAGGCGGACCATGTCGGACACGACCGAGCACGTCATGAGTAGGTAGCCGTAGTATCCGTATGCCGTCAGGTGATAATCCCGGCCGACCTCGACGCCCAAGCCCGGCAGGTTGTCGAAGGTGGTCAGGAAGTTGCGGATGACGGCCATCTCTTGCTGGGCCTCGATCAGGTACTCGGCATCGGCCAATGCCTCGGCGCTGATCCCGGTACCAACCAGCAACGCGGTCGGGCCGGCGCCGCGGCGGGCAGCCCAATCGCAGATCAGAGACACCCCGACCGTCGTCCGCGGGTGATCCCACGGGTCGGTCGTCGCCGCGAAGACGCGGTGAGCATGGCCGTCGACACGCGAATGACCGATGACAGCTTCGCTCATCTAGCAGGTCCCCGGTGTATGTGACCAGTATCACGATGCGGGGTGTGCGAAGCAACCGTCAGCGTCCACGCCGGTGATCGGTCTCGCGGTCAGGATGAGACGATCGACACTGCGGAACCGGAGACGAGCACTGCCTGGTCATCGGCGATCAGACGCAGAGCAAATCGCTTGCCGTAGAGGCGAACGACCTCATCGACGACCGCGGGCCCGGAAACAATGCCGTCGGCGTGCGGCACGATGACCTCGTCGATCCAGCCGAGCCCGATCGTGGAGTCCAGTCCACGTGCCTCTGTCGGGTCGTCGAGCAGGCCGAGTGGTTCGATGTCGGCACCGATCACGCAGGCACCGGCACTGGCGCCGATGTAGGGGAGACCTGCCTGCACATGTGTTGTCAGCATGTCGGCGAATCCGGTGCGCCGCATCGCCGCGAGCAGGTGGAACACATTGCCCCCGGAAACAAAGACCGCGTCAACGGTTGTCAGAGCCCTCTCCATGTCGGCCGATGTCATTGCTTCGATGTCCAGTTCGACCGTCGACCAGCCCTGCTCGTGAAGGGTTGTCCGGTCGAGATCGACCCAGGCGCGATCGTCGTAGATCGACGACGCGGTCGGGACGAATCCGACCCGGGCGCCAGGCCCGACCTTGGGTGTCAGGAAACCCGGAACCGCGGACAACCATCGGCTCACCAACAAGAGTTCGGCCACGGCAACAGCCTGTCACGCGCGTGGTGGGTCATAGGCCGACGGTCTGTCCGCCGTCGATGACGAGGGCGTGGCCGGTGGTGAATGCGCCGAGGTCTGAGGCGAGCCATTGGACGGCGGAGGCGATTTCTTCTGGTCGTCCCATCCGGCCGACGGGTTCTTGGGCGGTGACACGTGCCCGTCCCTCGGCGGTACCGCCGGAGAACCGGTCCATCATGGGGGTTTCGATGATGCCTGGGCAGATGGCGTTGACGCGAATCCCGGCCGCGGCATAATCGAGGGCGGCGGACTTCGTCATGCCGATCACGCCGTGTTTGACTGCAGTATAAGCGCTTTGGCCTCGGATTCCGATGACGCCGGCACCGGACGAGGTGTTGATGATCGCGCCTCCTCCCGTCTGCAGCAGCAGTGGTATCTGGTGCAGCATGCACAGAAAGACGCTGGTGAGGTTGACGGCGACGACGCGGTTCCAGCTGTCTTCGCTGATGTCGGCAAGAGGCGCGACGGGTTGCTCGATGCCGGCGTTGTTGAACGCGATGTCGAGACGCCCGAACGTGTCGACCGTCGCGGTCAGTGCCGCCGTGATGTCATCGCTGCGGGTCACGTCGCAGCACAGTCCCAGTGCTCGACCGCCCTCGTGCTCGACGAGGTCGGCGGTGGCTTGTGCACTGTCGCTGTTGATGTCGGTGGCCACGACGTGGGCTCCGGCGGCGCCGAATGCCAGCGCGGTGGCGCGACCGATCCCGCTGCCTGCGCCGGTGATGAACGCGACCTTTCCGACGAATTCGTTGCTGTTCATGGGTTGTCCTCTCTGCGAGTCGAATCGAGCCGGGTCAGATGGTCAGCAGAACTTTCGTGGCGCGGCGCTCGTCCATCGCCTTGTAGCCCTCGGCCGCCTGCTCGAGAGGGAGGGTGAGGTCGAAGACTTTGCCGGGATCGATGGTGCGGTTCCAGATGAGCTCGATGAGTTCGGGGAGGAACCGGCGCACGGGGGCAGGCCCACCGTGCAGGTGGATGCCGGAGAAGAACAGCTCGAGTCCCGCGAGTTGTACGTCGTGGGAGACCCCGACGTACCCCAGGTGGCCTCCCGGGCGGGTCGAGCGAATGGCCTGCATCATCGATTCCTGGGTGCCGACGGCTTCGATGACCGAGTGGGCGCCCAGACCGTCGGTGAGTTCCTTGATCTTCGCAACGCCGTCGTCACCACGTTCTTCCACGATGTCGGTGGCTCCGAAGTCGAGGGCCAACTGCTGGCGGTCGGCGTGGCGGCTCATGGCGATGATGCGTTGCGCGCCGAGCTGCTCGGCAGCAAGCACTCCGAGCAGCCCCACGGCGCCGTCGCCGACAACGGCGACCGTCTTGCCCGGTCCCGCCTCGGCCGCCACAGCGGCAAACCAGCCGGTGCCCAGGACGTCGGACGCCGCGAGCAGCGACGGGATCAAGTCCGCATCGGGCTGTCCCGGGGTGGCTACGAGGGTCCCGTCGGCCAGCGGTATGCGGGCGTATTCGGCTTGGGTCCCGATCTCGCCCATGATCTGGGCGTGGACGCACCGCGATTGGTAGCCGGCCCGGCAGATCTCACAGGTGTTGTCGGAGGCAAAGAATGATCCGACAACGAAGTCGCCTATTGCCACGTTTTTCACCGCGTCGCCGATCGCTGTCACAGTACCGACGTACTCGTGACCCATCGGAACGTGCTCGGCCGGATCGTCACCTCGGTAGGGCCACAGATCGGACCCGCATACACAGGTCGCGGCGATCTTGATGATTGCGTCGGTCGGTTCGATGATCACCGGATCGTCTCGGTCGCTGACCTGCACGACACCGGGCTTGCTCAGAATTACTCCACGCACGTAGTTCTCCTTCATCGAGTGCTGTTCCTTCACGAAACCAGTTCCCTCTGGGCTGGGGGAGTCACTGCCAAGGGGTGTATTGCCAGGGCATCCCTCGATTGCGCGGGCGGACCTACGCTGGGATGCATGGACAACAAGGCCGAGGTACGTGAGTTCTTGATGTCGCGCCGCGCCAATGTGACACCGGAGGCGGCCGGATTGCAGACGGGACCCAATCGCCGGGTCCCAGGCCTGCGGCGAAGTGAGGTCGCCAACCTGGCCGGGGTCAGTGTGGAGTACTACGCCCGGCTCGAGCGGGGCACCATCGCGGGCGCGTCGGCGTCAGTGCTGGATTCGATTGCCCGTGCTCTGCAGCTCGACGACACCGAACGGGCGCATCTGCTCGATTTGGCTCGTGCTGCCGACGGCATCCCGACGTCGGGCCGGCCGCGGCGGCGCACTTCCAAATCCGCTGCGCCGCGGCTGAGTTTGCAGTGGGCACTTGATTCCATCACTGATGGCGTCGCGTTTGTCCGCAACCAGCGCCAGGATCTGTTGGCAACGAACGAACTCGGGAAAGCCTTCTATTCGCCCGTCCTCGGCGATGGCGGGCGCACGCCCAACCTCGCCCGGTTCCAGTTCCTCGACCCGGCCTCGCGCGACTTTTATCCGAAGTGGGACCTGTTCGCCGAGATGTGTGTCTCGATCATGCGGGCCGAAGCAGGCCGCGACCCCTTCGACAAGGGGTTGCAGGATCTGGTCGGTGAATTATCGACGCGCAGTGATGTTTTCCGTACGTTGTGGGGCGCCCACAATGTGCGGACGCACGGTTCGGGCATCAAACGCTTCAACCATCCCGTTGTCGGTGAGGTGAGTCTGGCGTACGAGGAACTCGTCATCACCGCAGACCCGGGCTCGATTCTCATGGTGTACACCGCAGAACCCGGATCGCCGAGCGCCGAGCAACTCCGACTGCTCGGCTCATGGGCCGCAGACCACGTCGGGATTCAACGCCGATCGGAGTCGCACCGCGCCACGGAGTGAATACCGACAACGTACGCAGCCCGCATCGAGAGCGGCACGCGCTTTCGGAATGAGTTGGTCGGGGCGACGGCCCCTGCAGCGATCAGGTCGCGCGGTGACGCACCCAGGTGGAAGCGACGTGCAACACCACGCCGATGGCGACGAGAAGACCACCGAACATCCACACCTGGGCACTCTGCTGCGTGAGCAGCAGCACGCACGAGGCGACCCCGAGAATCGGTACGACTGTCGGGATGCGGAAGTGTTTGTGCTGCACCGGATCGCGCCGCAGGACCAGAACAGCGATGTTGGTCGAGATGAAGACGAACAGTAGGAGCAACACCACCGTCTCGGCCAGCGTCGACAAGTCTCCGGTGATCGTGAGCAGCATGGCCACGACCGTCGTCGCGACAATCGCAGCCCACGGGGTGCCTCGGTGGGGCAACACCTTGCCCAGTGCGCTCGGCAACAGCTTGTTCTCGGTCATACCGAAGGCCAGTCGGCTCGCCATGATCATGGTCAGCAGAGCGCCGTTGGCGACTGCTACGAGGGCGATTGCACTGAAGACCCAGTCAGGTATCCCGACGCCGGACGCGCCGACCACCGCGAGCAGAGGTCCCGACGACTCGGACAATTCAGCCGACGGCAGTGCGACGGAGCTCGCCAGACCGACCAAGACGTAGACAACTCCGGCCGCGATCAGGGACCCGAAGAGCGCCAGGGGATACACCCGGCTCGGGTTGCGGATCTCCTCGGCGACATTCGCCGAGGTCTCGAACCCGACGAACGAGTAGTAGGCGATGATCGCCCCGCTCAGGATCGCGAGCGCAGGGGTGGACCCGTCCGGGAAGTCGCCCACCCTGGAGACGTCCCCGTTACCGTCGCCGAGCATGACCGCGACGACGACGATGACGACGACCAACCCGCTCAGCTCGATGACCGTCATCGCGACATTGCTTCGTACCGACTCGCTGATACCTCTCGCGTTGAGACACGCGACCAGTACGAGGAACACCATCGCGGCCGGGACGGCGGGTACGTCGATGAAAGTCGTCAGGTACTCGCCGGAGAATGCGAGCGCGAGTCCGGCCGCGCTGGTCACCCCGGCGGCGAGCATGCAGAACCCCACGAGGAACGACACGATCGGCCACTTGTAGGCGCGAGCGGCAAAGACGGCCGCGCCACCGGCCTGTGGATACTTCGTCACCAACTCGGCGTAAGAACCTGCAGTGAGCAGAGCGAGCAGAAGCGCAACGATGAGTGGTGCCCACAGTGCGCCACCGACTTCTTCGGAGAGAACGCCCATCAGCGCGTAGATGCCGGCTCCGAGTACGTCGCCCAGAATGAAGAAGAAGAGCAGGGGACCGGTGATCTTCCGCTTCAGTTTCGAGGGAGGTTCTGCGCCACTCGCCTGGGTATCCGAAGAATTGGCTGCGGCCGTCATTGGCGTCTCCCGGTGGTGCAGGCCCGTTGGGCGTGGGGCTGATCGGTGTCGGACAGGATCAGCTGTGTCCTCAGCGATCGTCGCCGGTAGGTGTAGCCGCTGCGCCGGGAACGAAACCTACCCGTGTCGTCCACCGGGTTTGAGAGTTGGGTGGCTGGTTACTATCACGCCGGCACTGACGGTCTGGATGAACGATGATGGCTGGGAGGCTTGATGTCTGGTGTGGGTGAACTCGACCGAGATGCGCCAGGTGATTCTGGATGGAGCGCAACTCAGGTGCGGACGGGCCACGACGAGGCTGGTGACTCGGCCCCATCGGTCGAGCAGGACCTGTTGTGGGCTGACTGGGGTGGGGTCGTCGCCATTGCCGCGATCCTGGCGACTGTGGTCGTCGTGTTGACGCTCACAGTCGGGTCGTTACCGCTCTGACGTTTCCACTGCAGCACCGCAGATGCCGCACTGTTCGAAGTGACGACGCTTCCAGCGCGCGATGGGGACAAAGAACACCGTGAACTGCTTGAACTCGCGCATCCGCGCCCATTGAGTGGTGTTGTGGCAGCGAGCGCATGCTCGAACGCCGCCGGAGCCGATGTGTTGCCGCTTGACGCCATAACCGAAGAACAGGAGCACACAGCCAGCATAGGGATCCGGTCCGTCTTTGATCGGAATGCGTGACAACGTTGGGTGCACCGATGACTTTCGGGTGGTTGCGTCGTCGATACCTGTGGATGTGGCAACAGGCAGGAGCCCGAGCATGAGCAGACGGTATGGAGCGGCGACGACCTCGGTACGAGCAAATGGTGTGGATCTCGGTATCGAGACCTTCGGCCGCGACGACGATCAGTTGGTGCTGCTGGTCGGCGGCACCACGATGATGTCTTGGCCTGACACGTTGTGCGAACGGCTCGCGGACGGCGGTCGGCGCGTGGTCCGATATGACCTGCGCGATTCCGGTACGTCGACCACACTCGACCCGGAGAACCCGCCGTACAACCTGCGAGATCTGGCCGCCGACGCAGCCGCGCTCGTCAAGGAACTCGGCGCTCAGACCGCGCTGCTCGGTGGGGTCGGGGTGGGTGGAATGGTTGCGCAGGTCGCGGCCCTGGATCACCCGGAGGTGTTCTCGGCTTTGACACTTGTCGGCACCCGGCTGGTCGCTCCCGCACCTGTCGACGAAGACTTGCCCGACCACGACCCGACGCTCATGGCCGCGATGTTCTCCCGGCCGATGCCGGATTGGACGGACCGAGATGCCGTTGCGGTCTTCGCGGCCGAGGGTGCCGAAGAGGTGGGCGGCGACCCGGAAGAGGCGCGGGCCACAGCCCTCCGCATCTGGGATCGGACGACGTCGACGGATCCTGCGGTGCACCGGGCGAACCAGCTCGGCATGGTGTTCTCCCGAATCGATTGCGCTCCGCGCTGGCGAGAGCGTCTTGGTGAGCTCCACCTACCCACGCTTGTCGTGCACGGTCGCGCCGATCCGTTCTTCCCACTCGGCAACGGCGAGGCACTTGCCGCCGAGATACCCGCGGCGCGACTGCTTGTCCTCGACGAGATGGGTACCGCCCTGCGGCACGCCCACGCTGACCAAGTCGCTGCCGCCATGCTTGCCCTGTCGCCTGAGCATCCCGCGTGGGCGGGGTAGGCGAGATACACGGGCGCGGTCCGTGACCGCGCGACTGGTGCAGGCACACATCTCATCCCGCGGGGTCTCAAGTCGCGTACTGCACGCTTAACTTGGGGTGGTGGCGACTGCGCGGTTGCAGAGCGCCGATCCACCGCCCGTCGAGGACCGTGGCGGCGAACATGCTGCTGTCGACCTGGATCGTGGTGGCCAGGTACAACCGGCCGTTGATGACTGCTCGGCCGCGGCCGAGCACGGGTAAGTAGTCATCGGGCGGGCCGGGGTTGGACACCACCTCCCCGATGTCCCAGCCGAACGGATCGTGTCCGGTGGCGTCTCTGACCGTGCGTACCGCATTCTCCAGAAGTAGTGCGGGATACACCCTGCGTTCGGCGGGATCACTGTCGGGTTGTGCGGTGGAATGTGTCGACACGGTGGTCAACCAGATACGGTGCTCGTCGTCCCACGCCCACTTGGTCACATCGTCTACACCAGACGTGTGGGTGGGCAGCCACCGCGCGAGTTCCTCGGTGAACCACACGTCGGCAACGTCGTCGACTGTCTTCATCGGAGAACTCCCAGATCCCGCGAAGCCGTTGTGACGTCATGGAATGTCTCGCGGGAGTCGGCCGAGTGCTTTGTGGTCCCCAGTTCGGCCGCTGCGAAGACGGTTTCGGGGTCGGCGAGTCGGCCCAGGGCACGGAATGCACCGGCCATCAATGCGACCATCATCAGTGTGGTCACAGCGATGGTGCCGACCGAACTGTCGAGAATGATCTGAACGCCAACCATCAGCAGCAGAGCGTTGGCAACAGCGGCGGCCTTCACCGCCGCGGCTTCAGCTCGCGTCGTATCGGTTGGCTTGTGGGATGACTTGCGCATGCTCCTCGCGCTTTCGGTGGAACCCACACGATCGAACCGAAGCACAGCGACCCACCTCCTCTAACTCTGGGCCCGCTGCGGTTGGCGGGCTACCAATCACTGTGCAGAAGACGTTTTAGCACTTGTACCCGCGCCCCGCAAGACCTCGGGCAAGAGAATATTTTCCTTGAAAATGCTGCCGCACATCATGACTGGGCGCACTGAGGTATTCGACGAGCGCTCCTTCCGTCGCGACAAGAGGTGGGGACTGGCGGGCGCCAGTCGTGCGGGTCCGTGAGGCCCGGCGGGAGGACGAAGTTCGGAGGGGTTTGAACGAATACCCTCCGGGCATTCTTCGCGCACGCGCACACGGGACGGAACCGGAGAACATGACAACACCACCACCGAAGAGAGCAAACGGGTCTATTGACGACGGCGCCACCGAACGCGACCCCGCCGCCGCTGGGGAGCTGCCGACCAACGACATGGCACGGCTTCCGGCCCGCACCCTGCTGTTGGCCGAAAAGCTGTCGATCGTCGACGCACCCGCGGGCACGTTGGCCGTCCTGCTCGAGAGGGCAGTACCGAGACCGGCGTCGCGATTCTTGCGCGGCCGATGGCTGGGGCATCCGCTGCACCCCATCATGGTGACGGTCCCGATCGGGGCCTGGATGGCAGTCCCGGTTCTCGACCTCACCGGCCAGAGCACCGCCGCTCGACGTCTGTTGGCGTTCGGCATCGCGGCAGCAGTTCCTGCGTCGATGACCGGGCTGGTGGAGTACACCACTTTGGACGTCCCCCAGAGACGCGTCGCGCTCGTGCACGTCGCCGCCAACTCGGTAGGGATCAGTTGCTTTGCGCAGTCGTGGTGGCGACGACGCAGTTCAGGCGGCGCAGGCCTGGCATGGACCGTGGTCGGATTGATGACCGCGGGCCTCGGTGGTGCGCTCGGCGGGCATTTGTCCTATGCCCAGGGCGCCGGTGTCCTCCGTGAGCGGTGAGAAGAAGAACCCGGCCACCCTGGTCCGGGCCGATCACCCGAGCAGACCCACCCAGTAGCCTCAGTTCGCGCGAACTAGTCATACAAGACATTGCCGCCTCGCCTGGCCAGCGCCTCCAGCCCTGCACGGAATTGTCGAAGGTATTCCGGAGAATGCCCCACCCAGTCGGATACCTCCCCGACAACTCTTACCGGCATGCCACTCCGATAAGAATGCGTAGGATTGCCAGGAAATTTCTTGTCGGTCACATTGGGATCGTCTTCCACGTCGTCCTGCGGCTCCACGACGTAGACCCGGCATGGACCGTCTCCAACCGCCATCTCGGCGGCCAGTACCGCACCGTCCAAGACTTTCGTCATGTAGACGTAGTTCGACATGTGCTCCGGCCGGTAATTCGACCGATGGCCGGGCACCAGAAACTCGCCTACCCGGAGGTCGGCTTTGGTTCCGTGAAAGAACGCTCCCGATTCGTGCACCTTGAAACGTTCCGGCGTTTCAGCCATATCTGCCATCAAGCCCCCCAATCGGATGTTCGTCGGACGAGTATGGACGAGAGTTGGGGGCTTGCCGCAAGCCCCTACCCCCGCGGTAATATGAAGGGGGAGCAGGAGCGACAAGCTGATCTCGCGCTTTCATTCGACGACGAGAACAGTCCGAAGCTGTTGGCCGAGATAGCCTTCCACGTGGAGACTGGCCATGCGACAGCGAATTCAACTGTCGCACCGCATACTCGATCCTGCGGAGTTGCTATTTTCCGGGATCCTCGGCAGCGGCGCCCGCTTTTGCGTTCTGTCCGGTGAATTCGCGCCAGCTACGTGCGTACGCGCCAGTTGCAACTGGCGCGTACGCACGTACGTGGCGCGAACTACGGCAGGGCGCGCGCCGGCGGGCCCGCACGCATCCACACCTCACGGAGCGCTATCGCGACCATGACCATCAGCATCGAGACAATTGTGTCTGGTTCGACCCCCTCGATGGCGTCCGGCGTAGCCAGCACGAATGGACCCAGCGCCGCGAAGGGCACCACCGCGGTGATGATTCCGGGGAGAATGCGTCCGCCGACACAGGCGTCGATCACCGCTGCGATCACGACGACGACGAACGCGATGAAGCCGTAGATGCCAGGCGACTGCCACCAGTGGTCGTACGTCGGCTCCCATTGGACGTCGACATAGCCCGACCCGGTCAGGGGCGTGTACATCGTCCATCCCACGTCGTCCGCGAATGATGCGGCAATGGTTGAATGCCTTGCCCACCAGTTGATCCCGCCGGCGAAGGGGGTGGCAACCACGAACACCCACCAACTGATGTGGCCGCCAACGCGCGCAAACCGCTCTACTCTTGATCGCGACATACCGACAACTATGACGTGAGCCAGGGATTGTGGGGGGGAGTGTTTCTTAATCGGTGTTTCGGCCCGACACGCTGGGTGAATGCCCGGCGAGAAGGGTGCCGTCATGACGACACTGGATGATGTGACGAACAAGAAATCGACACCACCGTCGGCCGAGGAGGCGGCGGCAGCGGAGCTCGTGCGCTTGGCGAAAGAGCAGGGCCTGTCGCTGACGGGCCCGGATGGGCTGCTCAAGCAGTTCACCAAGACGGTCCTGGAAACGGCATTGAACGAGGAGATGACCGAGCATCTCGGGCACGACAAGAACCAGGCCAACCCGGATCGGGCATCAACAAATATCCGCAACGGCACTCGGTCGAAGACGGTGCTGACCGAGTCGACCGGGCAGGTCCCGATCGAAGTCCCCCGAGACCGCGAAGGTACGTTCGAACCGCAGATCGTCAAGAAGCGGCAGCGTCGGCTCAACGGCGTTGATGAGATCGTTTTATCGTTGTACGCCAGAGGGTTAACGACTGGGGAGATCAGCGCGCACTTCGCTGAAATCTACGGTGCATCGGTCTCGAAGGAGACGATTTCTCGGATCACCGACAAGGTGATCGAGGAGATGCAGGATTGGTCTGCACGTCCGCTCGATGAGGTGTTACGCGGCGATCTTCATCGATGCCATCGTGGTCAAGATCCGCGACGGGCAGGTCGCGAACAGGCCGATCTACGCGGCCATCGGGGTGAGCCTGGACGGGCGCCGCGACGTGCTTGGTTTGTGGGCCGGCACGGGCGGTGAGGGTGCCAAGTTCTGGATGAGCGTGCTCACTGACATCCGCAATCGTGGCACCAGAGACGTGTTCTTCCTCGTCTGCGACGGTCTCAAGGGCCTGCCGGAGGTTGTCGAGCATGTGTGGCCGGCCACCACCGTCCAAACCTGTGTCGTGCATCTGATCCGCAACACTTTTCGGCTCTCGGCTCGACAGCACTGGGACGCACTCAAGCGCGATGTCAAACCGATCTACACCGCGCCGAGCGAGCCTGCGGCCAGAGCTGCTTTCGACGAACTGGCCGAACACTGGGGCAAACGGTACCCGGCGATCATCCGGCTGTGGGACAACGCTTGGGAGGAGTTCATCCCCTTCCTTGACTACGACACGGAGATACGTCGAGTCATATGCTCTACCAATGCAATTGAGTCGCTCAACGCGCGCTACCGGCGGGCCGTGAAAGCCCGCGGCCATTTCCCCAGCGAGCAGGCCGCGCTCAAATGTTTGTACCTGGTGACCCGTTCGCTGGACCCGACCGGCAAAGGTCAGGCACGATGGATCACACGGTGGAAACCCGCTCTCAA
>NZ_MJEJ02000049.1 GCF_002095435.2 Williamsia sp. 1138 | reverse complement strand
TTGTAAGTGTGTAAGAGCGTACGGTGGATGCCTTGGCACCAGGAGCCGATGAAGGACGTAGGAGGCTGCGATAAGCCTCGGGGAGCTGTCAACCGAGCTGTGATCCGAGGGTGTCCGAATGGGGAAACCCAGCACGAGTGATGTCGTGTTACCCACCTGTGAATATATAGCGGGTGTGGAGGGAACGTGGGGAAGTGAAACATCTCAGTACCTACAGGAAGAGAAAACAATAGTGATTCCGTGAGTAGTGGCGAGCGAAAGCGGATGAGGCTAAACCATGCATATGTGATACCCGGCAGGGGTTGTGTGTGTGGGGTTGTGGGATCTATTTTGTCCATTCTGCCGGATGGGCCGACAGTGAGAAATCAGTGTGTTAGTCGAAGTGGTCTGGAACGGCCTGTCGTAGAGGGTGAGAGTCCCGTAGACGAAAACATGTTGACTGTTGTAGTAGACACCCAAGTAGCAGCGGGCCCGTGAAATCTGCTGTGAATCTGTCGGGACCACCCGATAAGCCTGAATACTCCCTGGTGACCGATAGCGGACTAGTACCGTGAGGGAAAGGTGAAAAGTACCCCGGGAGGGGAGTGAAATAGTACCTGAAACCGTGCGCTTACAATCCGTCAAAGCCTGCGAGCCATTTGGTTGGCTGTGGGTGATGGCGTGCCTTTTGAAGAATGAGCCTGCGAGTTAGTGCTCGGTGGCGAGGTTAACCCGTGTGGGGTAGCCGTAGCGAAAGCGAGTCCGAATAGGGCGGTGGAGTCGCCGGGTCTAGACCCGAAGCGGAGTGATCTACCCATGGCCAGGTTGAAGCGACGGTAAGACGTCGTGGAGGACCGAACCCACTTCAGTTGAAAATGGAGGGGATGAGCTGTGGGTAGGGGTGAAAGGCCAATCAAACTCCGTGATAGCTGGTTCTCCCCGAAATGCATTTAGGTGCAGCGTCGCATGTTTCTCACTGGAGGTAGAGCTACTGGATGGCCGATGGGCCCTACAAGGTTACTGACGTCAGCCAAACTCCGAATGCCGGTGAGTGAGAGTGCGGCAGTGAGACTGCGGGCGATAAGGTTCGTAGTCGAGAGGGAAACAGCCCAGATCGCCGGCTAAGGCCCCTAAGCGTGTACTAAGTGGAAAAGGATGTGGGGTCGCGAAGACAACCAGGAGGTTGGCTTAGAAGCAGCCACCCTTGAAAGAGTGCGTAATAGCTCACTGGTCAAGTGATCCTGCGCCGACAATGTAGCGGGGCTCAAGTACACCGCCGAAGCCGCGGCACTCACACAAGACATTCTCTTCATCCTGCGGGGTGTTGAGCAGTGGTGTGGGTGGGTAGGGGAGCGTCCTGCATCCCTGGAAGCCACAGAGTGATCTAGTGGTGGAGGGTGTGGGAGTGAGAATGCAGGCATGAGTAGCGAAAGAACAGTGAGAAACTGTTCCGCCGAATGACCAAGGGTTCCTGGGCCAGGCTAATCCGCCCAGGGTGAGTCGGGACCTAAGGCGAGGCCGACAGGCGTAGTCGATGGACAACGGGTTGATATTCCCGTACCCGTGTAGTCGCGCCCGTGATGAATCAGCTGTACTAACCGCCCTGAATGTTCCTTAGCCGCCTTCGGGTGGCCCTGGGACTGGATGCGCGGGACCTTGGTTGGTAGTAGTCAAGCGATGGGGTGACGCAGGAAGGTAGTGGGGCCAGTCAGTGGTTGTACTGGTGTAAGCCTGTAGGGCGTGTTCTAGGCAAATCCGGAACACATATAAGCCTGAGAGGTGATGCGTAGCCGAATGAGGCGAATTCCATGATCCTATGCTGCCGAGAAAAGCCTCTAGCGAGTGGCGACACGGCCCGTACCCCAAACCAACACAGGTGGTCAGGTAGAGAATACTAAGGCGATCGAGAGAACTGTGGTTAAGGAACTCGGCAAAATGCCCCCGTAACTTCGGGAGAAGGGGGACCACGTCTGGTGATCCGATTTACTCGGTGAGCTGGGTGTGGTCGCAGAGACCAGAGAGAAGCGACTGTTTACTAAAAACACAGGTCCGTGCGAAGTCGTAAGACGATGTATACGGACTGACGCCTGCCCGGTGCTGGAAGGTTAAGAGGACCGGTTAACACCTTTGGGTGTGAAGCTGAGAATTTAAGCCCCAGTAAACGGCGGTGGTAACTATAACCATCCTAAGGTAGCGAAATTCCTTGTCGGGTAAGTTCCGACCTGCACGAATGGCGTAACGACTTCTCTGCTGTCTCAACCACAGACTCGGCGAAATTGCAGTACGAGTAAAGATGCTCGTTACGCGCGGCAGGACGAAAAGACCCCGGGACCTTCACTATAGCTTGGTATTGGTGTTCGGTTCGGTTTGTGTAGGATAGGTGGGAGACTGTGAAGCATGCACGCCAGTGTGTGTGGAGTCGTTGTTGAAATACCACTCTGATCGTATTGGATATCTAACCTCGGACCATGATCTGGTTCAGGGACAGTGCCTGGTGGGTAGTTTAACTGGGGCGGTTGCCTCCTAAAATGTAACGGAGGCGCCCAAAGGTTCCCTCAGCCTGGTTGGCAATCAGGTGTTGAGTGTAAGTGCACAAGGGAGCTTGACTGTGAGACGTACATGTCGAGCAGGGACGAAAGTCGGGACTAGTGATCCGGCACCGGCAAGTGGAAGCGGTGTCGCTCAACGGATAAAAGGTACCCCGGGGATAACAGGCTGATCTTCCCCAAGAGTCCATATCGACGGGATGGTTTGGCACCTCGATGTCGGCTCGTCGCATCCTGGGGCTGGAGTAGGTCCCAAGGGTTGGGCTGTTCGCCCATTAAAGCGGCACGCGAGCTGGGTTTAGAACGTCGTGAGACAGTTCGGTCTCTATCCGCCGCGCGCGTAAGAAACTTGAGGAAACCTGTCCCTAGTACGAGAGGACCGGGACGGACGAACCTCTGGTGTGCCAGTTGTCCTACCAAGGGCACTGCTGGTTAGCTACGTTCGGAAGGGATAACCGCTGAAAGCATCTAAGCGGGAAGCCTGTTCCAAGATGAGGTTTCTCACCACCTTCGCGTGGTTAAGGCCCCCCACAGACCATGGGGTAGATAGGCCAGAACTGGAAGTCGGGTAACCGATGCAGGTGACTGGTACTAATCGGCCGAGGACTTACAACCAAAACAAGTAATGAAACTTTTGTTTCGCATCCACTGTGCAATATCTGAAACAACACACAAACAACACAATGATCAGCACTAATCACTTGTGGTTTGTGTGATGGTTGTTTCATAGAGTTACGGCGGCTATAGCGGTGGGGAAACGCCCGGTCCCATTCCGAACCCGGAAGCTAAGCCCACCAGCGCCAATGGTACTGCACCCTAATCAGTGTGGGAGAGTAGGACACCGCCGAACACAATTTGCGAATACCCCGCATACAAGAACCCCGGTTCTCGTATGCGGGGTATTTTGCTATCCCCACACCACCGGCAGCACCCGACGACCGAAGTGGGTCATACGACCCACTTGAACTGCGCCCAGCGGTTACGATTCCTGCCATGTCGACTTCCCCGCGCAACGTCAGCCCTTCGTTCTGCACTGTCGGGTCGCTCAGCCGACGCCGGCTCCTGTCCGGGGTAGCTGTCGGCGCCGCCGGACTTGCGGTCGGTGGCCGTCTGCTGGGAGCGGGTATCGCGTCGGCATCTCCAGGTGGAAGCGTCGGCGCTCAGACGTATGACGCGGTTGTTGTCGGCGGCGGTCTGTCCGGTCTTGCCGCGGCCAAGAAAATCGCCGAAGCCGGCCGGTCGGTCTTGGTTCTCGAGGCCAGAGAACGTGCCGGTGGGCGCGTACACAACATCTCGACACCGAAGATCGGCGTGACCCTGGACGCAGGTGCGGAGTTCATCGGACCGACTCAGACGCATATCGCGGCGTTGGCGAAGGAGTACGGTGTCGTCTCGCTACCGACCTACAACGAGGGCGACAGCGTCTACTGGAACAGCGGTCGCCGCTGCACGATGCCCAGCGCACTCGGGCTGCCCATCGACCCTGCGTCACCGGAGGCAGCTCTGGCCCTGTCTCAGCTCGAGCTCGAACCGCTGCTCGGGTTTCCGGTAGGCGAGCCCTGGAAACATCGCGATGCTGCGTATCTCGATTCCGTGACCTGGCAACAATGGCTCGAGTCGCGGACGATGTCGCCTACGGCGCGGATGCTGCTGAGCCTGGCGAGTTCTGCGGCACTGTCCGTGGAGGCACACGAGCTGTCGGCCCTGTATTTCTTCAATTACGTCGCTTCGGCAGGTGACGAGGCCAACCCCGGCAGTCTCATCCGTCTGCTGAGCACTGCGGGCGGCGCGCAGGAACGGCTGTTCGTCGGAGGTGCAGCTCTCATTCCGTTGCGGATCGCGAACGAGCTGGGCGAGCGAGTGGTCTACAACGCTCCCGTGCGGTCGATCGGCTGGACCGACGAGGTGGCCACCCTCGTGAGTGATGCCGGAACGGTAAGGGCAAAGAAGGTGATCGTCGCCATGTCACCGGCGATCAGTGGCGGTATCGACTACGGGCCGGGTCTCACGTCGGCTCGTGCCGGCTTGCATGCCGGATACCGGATGGGTGCCATCAGTAAGTTCGCCGCGGTGTATCGCGAGCCCTTCTGGCGTAAGAAGGGGCTGTCGGGGCAGGTCATCGGCAACGGCGATCCCATCGACGTCTGCTTCGAGTACTATGCCGAGGGCAATCACGTGTTGATGGGCTTCATCTCTGCCGACTCGATGCGTCGACTCGATCAGGCGTCCGACGAACAGATCACCGCCGAATGTACCCAGAACTTTGTCGACTACTTCGGTCCGGAGGCCCGGGACCACGTGGACCACGGCATTTTCAAATGGGATCTGGAACCGTGGTCGCAGGGTGGCCCGGTCGCCGTGAGTCGGCCGGGCACGCTCACCCGGTACGGGACCGCGCTTCGGGCTCCGGTTGGTCCCGTGCACTGGGCGGGGACCGAGACCTCTGACTACTGGACCGGCTACATGGACGGTGCGGTGCGTTCGGGTCAGCGCGCGGCGAAGGAAGTTCTCGACGCGCGTTAGGTGGAGCTCGATCGATTGGCTTGTCACCGGCTTGGGCGGTTAGTCTGGCGTGCGGCCGATCGGCCGGAACGTAACTACATAGCGTGAATCCATCGGCTCCGTCCTTCGGCGTGAGTGGTGCGATCGTGACGAAGAGGCAGACGTGAACGACAGAAACAATCGTGGTGGCAACGGACGCGGCAACTCAGGTGGTGGACGGCCGAGCGACCGCCGTGACGGTTCGAGCGGCGGACGGAATTTCCGTAACGACTCCGATGCTCGCCGCGGCACCGGATCTGCGAACCGCCCGCCCGAGCCGCCTCTGCCCGACGACGTCGTCCCGCAGGATCTCGACACCGAGGTCCGTCGGGATCTGCTGAGTCTTGATCGCACGAATGCCGATACGGTTTCACGACACCTCATCATGACTTTCCGCCTCCTCGACGAGGACCCTGCGTTGGCGCTCGAGCACGCCCGGGCCGCTCGCCGTCGCGCAGGCCGTATCGCGATGGTTCGTGAGGCAGCAGGCATCGCCGCTTATGCCGCGCAAGAGTGGGCCGAGGCGTTGTCTGAGCTGAGGGCCGCGCGGCGCATGTCCGGCGGCAACGCGTTGCTGCCGATGATTGCCGATTGCGAGCGTGGACTCGGACGTCCCGAGCGTGCGATCGACGTCGCCCGCAGCGAAGAGGGCCGGGCCCTGACCGATGAGGATGCTGCAGAGATGCGGATCGTCGAGTCGGGCGCGCGCCTCGATCTCGGTGAGTTCGACAAGGCGATCGTCACGCTGCAGACGAAGGATCTCGACCCGGCTCGAGTCGGTACGGATGCGGCGCGGTACTTCTACGCGTATGCCGCTGCGCTCCTCGCGGCCGGTCGGCGTGACGACGCGATCACGTGGTTCATGAACGCCGCGTCTGCGGATGACGACGACGTGACCGACGCCGAAGACCGGTTGATGGAATTGGCGGAGCCAGATTCGGCTGCCGATGAACCCGACGCCGAGCCCGAACTCCTCGCTCCGGTGCATGCGGATGCCCCGAAGGCGGTCTCTGAGGTCAGTGCGCCGCCTGCGGTGAAGGAAGTTCCGGAACAGGTTGTGCCGCAACTGGTGCCGGCGGCACCCGCGGAGCCGGGTGCGCGCCTGCGGGACGGGTACGACGTCTTACTGCTCGATCTGGACGGAACGGTCTACGCGGGGAAGAACGAGATCCCCGGTGCGAAGGATGCACTCGATGCCGGCGATCAGCGCAACTACTACGTGACCAACAACGCCAGCCGTTCCCCGGTGGATGTCGCAGAACATCTGCAGGAGCTGGGTTTTCGGGCCGAGCCCGACGAGGTCGTCACCAGCGCACAGTCGGCGGCGCGGCTCCTGGCTGAACAACTGCCGATGGGATCGCGCGTCCTGGTCGTCGGAACCGACGCACTGGTCCATGAGGTCCGGTCAGCGGGCCTCGGGGTGACCCGGAGCGCGGACGACCGTCCAGCTGCTGTGGTGCAGGGACATTCACCGGACACCGGCTGGGCAATCCTGTCCGAGGCGGTACTCGCGATCCGAGCCGGTGCGCTGTGGGTCGCGTGCAACGTCGATGCGACCCTGCCGACCGACCGCGGCCTCCAGATGGGCAACGGCTCGATGGTGGCAGCCGTCGCGAACGCCACGGGAGCGCAGCCACAGGTTGCCGGGAAGCCCGCTTCGCCGTTGATGGTCGATGCCGTCAACCGCAGTGGCTCGAAAACGCCACTGGTGGTCGGCGACCGTCTCGACACCGACATCGAAGGTGCGAATGCCATCGAGGCCGACAGCCTCCTGGTGCTGACCGGTGTCAGCACCGCAGCCGATGCCCTCAATGCCCCGGAAGCGCAGCGTCCGACGTTCATCGCATCCGATTTGCAAGGTCTGAACGCCGCAGCAGACGATGTGATCGTCGGCCCGCGGCCCGGGTGGCATGTCAGCGTCCTCGACCACACCCTCACGGTCGTGGCGCAGGACGGGGCCGACCCGGCGGCCGTGCTCTACGCCGTGTTGCACGAGGCCTGGTCGCGCGAGACGTCGACGAAGTGGATCGTCGAGGCCGCCGAAGAGGTGGCCCAGTCGGCGTTGATGAGTGCCGGTCTCCTGGCCTGACGTCAGCTGCGGGAGAATTTGGACGCCGCCGTGATCTGGGCGTCCGAGGGGCGCATTCCGGTGTAGAGGACGAACTGCTCGGCAGCCTGTAGGGCAATCACCTGAGCGCCCGTGATCACGGGGCGGTCGTCGAATGCGCTGATGAATGGCGTCCGGGCGGGCATCGCGACGACGTCGAACGCCGCCTTGGCCTCGTCCACCGCGGCGGCCGGGAACGGCATCCCCTCGGCATCGGGGCCTCCGGCCATTCCCACCGGAGTCGTGTTGACCAGCAGGTCCGGACGTGCGGTCCCGAGCTCGGGTTGCCAGGTGAACCCGTATCGCTCGGCGAGCGCCCGCCCGGTCTGTTCGTTGCGGGCGATCACTGCGGTGTCGGAGTATCCCTCGTCGCGGAGTGCGGCCACCACGGCCTTGGCCATGCCGCCACTTCCGGACACGGCGACTGTGTAGTCCGTCGGGATGGCACTGTCTCGCAGCAGATTTGCTGCTGCCTGGTAGTCGGTGTTGTAGGCGTGCAGGGTGCCGTCTTCGTTGACGATGGTGTTGACGGAGTCGATGGCCGATGCCGAATCGTGCATCACGTCGACGAGTTCGATGATTTGTTCCTTGAAGGGCATCGAGATCCCCGCGCCTCGAATGCCCAGGGCGCGGATTCCCGCGACCGCTGCGGGCAGATCCGCGGTGCTGAAGGCCTTGTAGACGAAGTCGAGCCCGAGTTCGTTGTAGAGGTAGTTGTGGAACTTCGTGCCGATGTTGCTCGGTCGCCCCGACAGCGAGATGCACAGCTGTGTGTCGCGTCGTAGAACTCGGGCATCAGGTGCGCCGGCGCCCGCGGTGGTGGAGGTCATCACTAGACGCTAACAATCGACTAGCCTTGGCAGGCGATGAACCAACCTCTGCCCGGACCTCGCCCGGTACCCGGTCCGGTCCCCGGACCCCGACCCGCCGCGCCGCCCGACGAGTCGGCGCACACTGTGGATCCCGATAAGATCCGACGCCAGGTGACCGAGCTGCTGGAACAGGCCGATGACATCGCGGCCTCGGTCGGCGACGACGCCGACGGTGAGGCGCTCGCCCAGCTCGCCCGGCAAGCGCACCTGCTCGAAAAGGCGCACGGGGTGCTCACCGATGCTCTGGAGAAGGTCGATCGTGCCTGAGTCTGCGCAACCGAAGGGTCCGGACGCGCTACGCCGTCCGAGTCATGGCGCGTAGGGCTCGCCTGGACGCAGAGCTCGTGCGCCGCGGCGAGGCGCGATCGCGGGACCACGCTCGTGAACTCATCGAAGCGGGCCGGGTGAAGGTCAACGGCACGGTCGCGAGCAAACCTGCGACCAACGTCGATCTCGGTGCGCCGATCGTGGTGGCCGAGGGCGACGACGAGGGGTGGGCCTCACGGGGCGCGCACAAGTTGCTCGGCGCTCTGGCCGCGTTCGAACCGCAGGGCGTCAGCGTCGCCGGACGCCGTTGTCTCGACGCCGGCGCGTCGACGGGCGGCTTCACCGATGTATTGCTGCGTCGGGACGCTGAGCAGGTGGTGGCGGTCGACGTCGGGTACGGCCAGCTGATCTGGCGTCTGCAAAACGACGACCGCGTCGAGATCCACGACCGGACCAATGTCAGGAGTCTGACTGCCGAGCAGATCGGGGGACCGGTGGCCCTCGTCGTCGCCGACTTGTCGTTCATCTCCCTTAACCTTGTCCTCGAGGCGTTCGCCAATTGCTCGAAGCCCGGCGCAGACCTGCTACCGATGGTCAAACCGCAGTTCGAGGTCGGCAAGGATCGGGTGGGATCGGGGGGCGTGGTGCGCAGTCGCGAGTTGCGAGCCGAAGCGGTGACCGCAGTGGCCGAGACCGCAGCGAGTCACGGGCTCGCGACGCTCGGTGCGGTGGCGAGCCCGTTGCCCGGTCCGTCGGGCAATGTTGAATACTTCCTCTGGCTGCGAAAACAGCCGGAACCGGCATCAGTGGATGACACTGTGCGGGCGGCGATAGCAGAGGCGATCGAGAAAGGGCCCCAGTGACGAACCCAGCGGGTGGCACGGCTCCGGCGGCGGGGCCGCAGGGACGGGAGTTCCTTGTGGTCGCCCACACCGGCCGGGACAACGTCCACGAGACGATGGCGGTCATCGCACGGTCGTGTGCCGAGGCCGGAATCGCCCTTCGGGTCGTCGATCACGACACGATGCCGAGCCATCCGGGGCCGCAATACTTGAGCACGGTGTACCCGCTCGATCCGGCCGAGCTGCGCGAGATCGGTGCCGACGTCGCGGTGACGGCGGGGAACGAGTCGTCCGCGGCCGGATGTGAGGTCGTCATCGTGCTCGGTGGCGACGGAACCTTCCTCCGTGCAGCCGAGCTCGCCCACCCGGTAGAGGTTCCGGTGCTGGGAATCAATCTGGGTCACATCGGCTTTCTGGCCGAAGCGGAGGCAAACCGGGTCGACGAGGTGATGGCCAAACTGGTCGACCGCGACTACGAGGTCGAGGACCGCATGACGCTCGACATCACGGTGCATGTCGACGGGCAGGTGGTGGCCAAGAGCTGGGCGCTGAACGAGGCCAGCATCCAGAACCTGTCCAGGCAAGGTGTGTTGGAGCTCATCACCGAGGTCGACGGCAGACCCGTCTCGGCATTCGGAGCCGACGGCATCCTGGTGTCCACGCCGACGGGATCCACCGCGTACGCGTTCTCGGCCGGCGGCCCCGTGATGTGGCCTGATCTCGAGGCGATCCTGCTGGTCCCGTCGAATGCTCACGCCCTCTTTGCCCGGCCCATGGTCACCAGTCCGCGGTCGCTGGTTGCCGTCGAGGTGCTGGCGCGTGGACAGGACGCCTTGCTGGCGTGCGACGGTCGACGCAACATCGAAGTCCCGGCCGGTGGCCGGGTGGAGATCGTCAGAGGTGCACGACCGGTGCACTGGGTCCGCATCGATTCCGACCCTTTTGCCGACCGGTTGGTGCGCAAGTTCGAACTGCCGGTCACCGGATGGAGGGGAAGGCAACTGTAGTGCTCGAAGAGATTTCGATCAGCGGACTCGGCGTCATCGACAAGGCCGGCGCCGAATTCCACGAGGGACTGACCGTGCTCACCGGTGAGACGGGTGCGGGAAAGACGATGGTCGTGACGAGTCTGCACCTGCTCTCGGGCGCGCGCGCCGATGCCGGCCGCGTCCGTTCGGGTCAGAGTCGCGCTGTCGTCGAAGGCCGCTTCCGAGCGACCGGTGCCGAGGCCTCGGAGGTACTGGATTCGTCCGGCGCCGAGCTCGACGAGGACGGCACCGTCATCGCGGTGCGCACGGTGAATGCCGACGGTCGGTCCCGGGCGCATCTGGGTGGCCGATCGGTGCCTGTCGGACTGCTCGGGCAGTTCACCAGCGGGCAGCTCGCGATCCACGGTCAGAACGACCAACTCCGACTACTGCGTTCGGAGCATCAGCTCGACGCACTCGACCGGTTCTCTGCCGAGGCGATCACCAAACCACTCAAGGCCTATCGCGAGGCTCGGGAACGCTGGATCACGCTGGCCGACCAACTCCGCGACCGGCAGGCCAATTCCCGTGAGATCGCCCAGGAGTCCGATCGCCTCAAGTTCGGACTCGACGAGATCGACAAGGTGGCGCCGCAACCGCGAGAGGACGAGGAGCTCGCGGCGACGGTCCGGCGGCTCAGTGATCTCGAGACCATCCGTACCGCGGCGGTCTCTGCGCTCGACGCGGTGACCGGAGCGGGGCCCGATGCCGATGTCGCAAGCGGTACCTCGGTGCTGGACGGGTTGGGTGCGGCCCGGACCATGCTGGAAACCCAGGCCGATGACACACTGCGGGCTCTGCTGCCCCGGATCGAAGAAGCTCTCACCGTGGTCGGCGACATCGGTGAAGAACTCAGCTCGTTCGTCTCCGGGCTACCGGTAGATGCGGCCGAGCTGGAGCAATTGCTGCATCGCCAGGCCGAACTGAAGTCTCTGGTGCGCAAATATGCCCCGGATATCGACGGCGTCATCGGGTGGGCCGACTCTGCGCGTTCCCGGTTGGCCGAGATCGGCGACTCGTCGGAGTCACTCGACGAGCTGGCTGTTCGCGTCGGTGCCGCGCGCGACGACGTAGCCGTCGCCGCGGTGAAACTGACCAAGGTGCGCGTCAAGGCTGCGAAGTCGCTTGCCGCCAAGGTGAGTTCGGAACTGACGGGGCTTGCGATGGGGGATGCCCAGCTCGAGGTCTCCGTAGTGCCCGACGAATCCTCCGACTCCGACCGTCGCGGAATCGACATCGACGGCCGACAGTTACACGCCGGTTCACACGGTGTCGACAAGGTGGAGTTCGGACTGATCGCCCATGCCGGCGCGCAGGCGCGACCGATCGCGAAGTCGGCCTCCGGCGGCGAGCTGTCTCGCGTGATGCTCGCACTCGAGGTGGTATTGGCCGGACCGGGCGGCGGGTCGACGATGGTGTTCGACGAGGTCGACGCCGGGGTCGGTGGTCGCGCGGCTGTGGAGATCGGGCGCCGGCTCGCCAAGTTGGCCCGTGCGCATCAGGTCATCGTGGTGACCCACTTGCCGCAGGTCGCAGCTTTCGCCGACAATCACCTGCTCATCGGTAAGCAGACGTCTTCCGGCAAGTCGTCGAAGTCGAGTCGTGTGACGAGCTCGGTCGAGGTTCTCGACCGCGATGAACGGGTGGCGGAACTGGCCCGCATGCTGGCCGGCCTGGGTGATTCCGACACCGGCCGCGCGCATGCGGAGGAGCTGTTGAGCACAGCCGAAGACGAGAAATCTGCCTTCTAGCGGAATGACACGGGTGTTACTCATGTGACAAAAGTGGCGTGTGTTACGGCGCGCCTCCACCAAAACTGTCGAGTGGTGGTTCAGTGTTTCTCGCATGAAGATGCCTGCCCTGCTGTCACGCACAACCGAAACTCTGCCTGGGATCAGCGGTATCGCCAGGATCGACAAGAACACCAAACGACTCCTCTCCAGGGTCGGCCCCGGGGACATCGTGATCCTCGATGAGGTCGACCTCGACAGGGTCACCGCCGATGCCCTGGTCGCCGCCGATGTCCTGGTGGTGGTGAACGCCTCGCCGTCCATCTCCGGGCGGTACCCCAATCTAGGACCCGAGTTGCTGGTGGCGTCGGGCATCACCTTGATCGACGACGTCGGCGTCGAGGTCTTCAAACGCATCAAGGACGGCGCCAAGATCCGCGCCGATGAAGGTGGCCTGTACACCGGCGAGCGTCGGCTCGCCAAAGGCACCGAACTGGGGGAGCGCGAGATCGCCGACCTCATGATCGACGCCAAGACGGGCCTCGTCGATCATCTGGAAGCATTCTCCGGCAACACCATCGAGTTCATCCGCAGCGAATCGCCGCTGCTGATCGACGGCGTCGGTGTTCCCGACGTCGACGTGCGCATCGAGGGTCGCCATGTGGTCGTGGTGGCCGACGGCGCCGATCATGTCGCAGACCTCAAGCGACTCAAGCCGTTCATCAAGGAATATCAGCCGATCATGGTCGGCGTCGACGGTGGCGCGGACACCCTGATGGATCTGGGCTATCGGCCGGACCTGGTCGTGGGCGACCCCGAGGGGATGAAGTCGGCGACACTCAAATCCGGCGCCCAGGTCGTGCTGCCCGCAGACCCCGACGGTCACGCTCCCGGCCTCGAACGCATCCAGGACCTCGGGATCGGTGCCATGACGTTCCCGGCCGCCGGCTCGGCCGCCGACCTCGCACTGCTCTTGGTGGACCATCACGAAGCCGCCCTGATCGTCACCGTGGGCCATGCTGCGTCTCTCGACGAGTTCTTCGACCGCAGCCTGCGCGAGTCGAACCCGTCGACGTTCCTCACCCGGCTCAAGGTCGGACCCAAACTCGTCGACTCGAAAGCTGTTGCCACACTCTATCGTTCGCGGGTGTCGGGCGCTGCCATCGCGCTGCTGATCCTGGCTGCCCTGGTTGCGCTGATCGTCGCGGTACTCATGTCGAGTGCCGGCGGTGAGGTCACCGAGTGGATCGTCGACCAGTGGAACCGGCTGACCGAGTGGGTCCAGCAAGTCTGGAATGAGTGAGCCCGCAGGGGCTTGGATCGGATAAGTAGTGATTTCGCTTCGCCAGCATGCAATTTCGCTGGTCGCGGTCTTCCTCGCTCTTGCCGTGGGTGTGGTGCTGGGATCCGGATTTGTCGCTGACACTTTCGGATCGTCCAGCGATGCCCAGGACAAGCGTGAGCAGGAACTGCGCGACGAGAATCAGCAGCTGACCAACAATGTCAACGCCGCCAACAATTTCGACACCGCGATAGCCGGCCGTCTACTCGAGGGCACGCTGCGCGATCGGCCGGTGCTGATCGTCACCACACCCGGTGCCGATGAAGGTGACGTGGCGGCGGTCAAGGACAACCTGAACAAGTCCGGTGCGGTCTTCAACGGCCAAGTCGCGCTCACCGATGAGTTCGTCAGCGATCGGAACGCGGAGAAGATCGGGTCGATCATCGATCAGTCGATCCCGGCCGGCAGCACGCTGCGGACAGAACTGACAGATTCGGGCGGCCGCGCGGGCGATTTGCTGGGCCTGCTGTTGCAGCTGTCACCTCGAGATGCCGAACCGCAGGTGTCGGGGGGCGATACCGACGCCGGGCTCGCGGCCCTCAAGCAGGGCGGATTCGTCGACTACGCGGACGGGGCGATCGAGCCTGCCCAGTTGGCGATCATCGTGACGGGCAACAAATTTGCCGACGATTCGGGTGCGCGCGGACAGGTCGTGGCACGTTTCGCGGCAGCCTTCTCCGAGCGCGGCGCGGGCACCGTTCTCGTCGGCCGGACCGGATCTGCCGAAGGTTCTTCGCCCATCGCAGTGGTGCGGGCGGACCCTGCGCTGAACTCGCAGGTGTCCACGGTGGACAACGTCGATCAGGCGACCGGCCGGATCACCACCGTGCTGGCTCTCGCCGACGAGCTGGGCAACAAGCAGGGCGCGTACGGCACCGGTCCCGGTGCCACCGCGATCGCCCCCGAGAGCTGACCGAGGCCGATCGCTCGTCGGCCTCCGCGGATGCCGACGAGCGGTCACCCGTGTCAAGGCCGAGAATTCGGTCCAGTGGTGTTACCGTGGAGTCCCGTAGGTAGGCAAGGTTTTCTTGCCTGCGTTGCCGGTGATGAGTTCCTCTACCGGCTTCGTCTCCAGCCGAACGGGAGAAGCGTTGCGACCATTACGCCATGTGCGATCAGGCACCAAGCACATCTTCGTCACCGGGGGCGTCGCGTCCTCGCTCGGAAAGGGTCTGACGGCCTCCAGCCTCGGCCAGTTGCTCACCTCCCGCGGACTGCGGGTGACGATGCAAAAGCTCGATCCCTACCTCAATGTCGACCCGGGAACGATGAACCCGTTCCAGCACGGTGAGGTGTTCGTCACCGAAGACGGAGCCGAAACCGACCTCGACGTCGGTCACTACGAACGATTCCTGGACCGCGATCTGTCCGGATTCGCGAATGTCACCACGGGCCAGGTGTATTCGACGGTCATTGCCAAAGAGCGGCGCGGCGAATACCTCGGCGACACCGTGCAGGTGATCCCGCACATCACCGACGAGATCAAGAACCGGATCCGGGCGATGAGCCAGGCCGACGCCGACGGTGAGATCCCCGATGTGGTCATCACCGAGATCGGTGGCACGGTCGGCGACATCGAGTCGCAGCCGTTCATCGAGGCGGCCCGGCAGATCCGGCACGACGTCGGCCGGGACAACGTGTTCTTCCTCCACGTCTCGCTGGTGCCGTATCTGGCCCCCTCGGGTGAGCTCAAGACCAAACCCACCCAGCACTCCGTCGCAGCACTGCGCAACATCGGTATCCAGCCCGATGCCCTGATCCTGCGCTGCGATCGCGACGTACCCGAGCCGCTGAAGAACAAGATCGCGCTGATGTGTGACGTCGAGGTCGAAGGTGTCATCTCGACGCCGGATGCCCCGTCGATCTACGACATCCCGAAGGTGCTCCATTCGGAACAGCTCGACGCGTACGTGGTCCGCAAGCTCGGACTGCCGTTCCGTGACGTCGACTGGACAGTGTGGGGTGAGCTGCTCAAACGGGTACACGAACCGCGCGAAGAGGTCACCATCGCGCTGGTCGGCAAGTACGTCGAACTCCCCGACGCCTACCTGTCGGTGACGGAGGCGATCCGGGCCGGCGGCTTCGCGCACCGCGCGCACGTCAAGCTCGTGTGGGTGCAGTCGGACGACTGCATCGAGGACGCCGGGGCCCTGGCAGCGCTGGCCCAGGCCGACGGCATCCTCATACCGGGTGGCTTCGGGATCCGCGGCATCGAGGGCAAGGTCGGTGCCATCAGGTACGCCCGCACCCACGGAGTACCTCTGCTCGGGCTGTGTCTCGGTCTGCAGTGCATCGTCATCGATGCCGCTCGCCAGGCGGGCCTCGACGACGCGAGTTCGACGGAATTCGACCCCGAGACCCCGTTCCCGGTGATCTCGACCATGGCCGATCAGGAGCAGGCAGTGGCCGGCGAAGCCGATCTGGGTGGCTCGATGCGACTCGGCGCCTATCCGGCCAAGCTCATTCGCGGGTCCGTGGTCGCAGGTGCCTACGGTTCCGTGGATGTCTCGGAGCGGCACCGACATCGCTTCGAGGTCAACAACACCTACCGCGACAAGGTTGCCGAAGGCGGCCTGGTCTTCTCGGGCACCTCGCCGGACGGACACCTCGTCGAGTTCGTCGAGTACCCGAGGGAGGTACACCCGTTCTTGGTGGGAACCCAGGCTCATCCCGAACTGAAGAGCCGCCCGACCCGGCCCCATCCGTTGTTCAGTGCCTTCGTTCGGGCATCGCTGCGCTACAAGGCGGCCGAACGACTGCCGGTGAACGTGCACGGCGACGACGATTCCGATCCCGACCTCGACGACGTCACCGGTGCCGAGGCCGGTGTCGTGGAGGCGGGGGCTTGAGCGACCCGCACGAGTTCCGGACCATCGACACCGATGTCCGCTACGACGGGGCAATCCTCGCGCTTCGGGTGGACGAGGTCGCGATGCCCGGGGGTAGAACCGCTCACCGTGAGGTTGTCGAACATCACGGGGCGGTGGCCGTCGTAGCCGTCAATGAACGGGACGAGATAGCCCTCGTCCTGCAGTATCGGCATCCGATCGGTCGGCGCCTGCTCGAATTGCCCGCAGGGCTCCTCGACGGCGGTCCGGACGAGGCCCCGGTCGAGGCTGCCCGGCGCGAGTTGGTCGAGGAAACCGGTTTGGCGGCCGAACACTGGAGCACGCTGGTCGACGTCGCGGTCTCGCCGGGCTTCACCGATGAGGCCTTGCGGGTGTATCTGGCGACGGGGATCAGCGCCGCCGAGCAGCCCGACCGCGAGGACGAAGAAGCGGACATGACCGTGCACTGGGTGACGATCGCAGACGCGGTGCACAAGGTGTTCTCCGGCGAGATCGTCAACGCAACCGCTGTTGCAGGAATTCTGGCGTTGGTCGCGCACAGATCCGGATCGGTACCGCTGCGTGACGTCGACGCGCCGTGGACCGACAAGCCGACGGCGTTCGCCGACCGGCACGCCGGGTCATGATCACTGCCGGACCGTCATGACCTTGGCCGATCAGGTGCAGATGTACCTCGATCACCTCGAGGTCGAACGAGGTTCGGCTCCCAACACCCTGCAGTCCTACGCCCGCGACCTGCGCCGGTACCAGGAGTATCTGGAGTCGCGGGGGATCGATGCCCTCTCAGACGTCCACGAATCCGACGTCAGAGAGTTCTTGGTCGCCCTGCGACGCGGCGACGCAGACAACGACCGCCCACCACTGGCGGACAGTTCGATTGCGCGAACGCTGGTGGCCACCAGAGGCTTTCACAAGTTCGCTGCCGCGGAGGGGATCGTTGTGGCCGACGTCGCCCATGCAGTGGCACCCCCGAAGGCCCCGCGCCGACTCCCGAAAAGTCTTCCGGTGGACGAGGTGCTGGCGATCCTCACCGCGAGCGGCGGCGAAGACGTCTCCGACGGGCCACGGGCACTGCGCGATCGCGCCCTACTCGAGCTGCTCTACAGCTGTGGAGCACGTATCTCCGAGGCCGTCGCCCTCGACGTCGACGACATCGACACCGAATCACGTTCGGTCGTGCTGCGCGGTAAAGGCGGCAAGGAGCGGATCGTTCCGGTGGGCAGGCCCGCCATCTCGGCGCTCGAGGCGTATCTCGTCCGGGGTCGGCCGGCGTTGGTTTCGCGCTTCAATCCCGCCCTGTTCCTCAACACCCGGGGCGGGCGGCTCAGCAGGCAGAGCGCGTGGCAGGTGCTCGTCGACGCGGCGGCCCGCGCCGGACTGGACAAATCGGTCTCGCCGCACACGCTGCGGCACAGCTTCGCAACGCATCTCCTCGACGGCGGGGCAGACGTGCGGGTGGTCCAAGAACTCCTGGGCCACGCATCGGTGACCACTACGCAGGTATACACGCTGGTGACGGTCGGAACCATGCGCGAGGTCTACGCCCTTGCGCATCCGCGCGCGCGGTAGACGCTTCCGACCCGCCTCCGCCCACCCGTTTTCGCGGGCTCCACCGACAATTGCGGTTGGGTGGTGCGAATTCGGGTGGGGCGGGGGTGTCGAAACCGGCCCCGAAGCGCCAGTGCTGACCGGTGCGAACGCCTCTGACGGTGAGCCTCCACAGCCGCGCAACGCCGACGCACTAGGCTCGTAAGGGTGACAACGCCACAGCCACCTCAGCGGCCCGGGCGTGATGCGAATCAGTTGATGATTTCCACGCCGCAACGTGGCGATGACGACCACGAGCGCGAGAAACCGGGCAACCCCGGCGAGCTCGGCCCGACGGGGCGGCCGCTGCGTGAGGTACCCGAGCCGACCCCGCTCGACCGTCACGGTCCGGCGACGGTTGTTGCCATCTGCAATCAGAAAGGTGGCGTCGGCAAGACGACCTCGACCATCAACCTCGGCGCCGCCTTGGCCGAGTGTGGACGCCGCGTGTTGCTCGTGGATCTCGATCCGCAGGGGGCATTGTCGGCGGGCCTGGGCGTTCCGCACCATGAACTCGACCTGACGGTGCACAACATGCTCGTCCCGCCGCAGGTGTCGGCGGACGAGGTGTTGATGCGTACCCGCGTCGACGGCATGGATCTGCTGCCCTCGAACATCGACCTCTCGGCGGCGGAGATCCAGCTCGTCAACGAGGTCGGCCGCGAACACACCCTCGGCCGGGCCCTGCATCCTTTGCTCGACCGCTACGACTACGTGTTGATCGACTGCCAGCCCTCGCTGGGATTGCTCACCGTCAACGCCCTCGCCTGCGCGGACACGGTCGTCATCCCGATGGAATGCGAGTACTTCAGCCTGCGTGGACTGGCACTGCTCAGCGACACCATCGACAAGGTGCGCGACCGCCTCAATCCTCGACTCAAGCTCGGCGGCATCCTGGTGACCATGTTCGACGCACGCACCCTGCACTCCCGTGAGGTGATGGCCCGGGTCGTCGAGGTGTTCGGTGACAAGGTCTACGACACGGTGATCAGCAGGACGGTGCGGTTCCCCGAGACCAGCGTCGCGGGAGAACCCATCACCTCGTGGGCACCGAAGTCGGCCGGGGCCAGGGCGTATCGGGCCCTCGCCCGCGAAGTCATCTTCCGTACCCGCTAGCCGATGACCGAGACGTCACCACCGGAGCTGGACACCACCGCTGACCCGACACCGGCCGAGCCGGTCGATGAGCCGGCCACGAAGACCGGTTTCCAGGTCAAGTTGAGAAACTTCGAGGGTCCGTTCGATCTATTGCTGAACCTCATCGGTCAGCACCGGCTCGATGTCACCGAGGTGGCGTTGCACGAGGTCACCGACGACTTCATCGCGTACACCAAGCTTCTCGGCACCGAGATGGAGCTGGATCAGACAACTCAGTTCCTGGTGGTCGCGGCGACCCTGCTCGACCTCAAGGCCGCGCGGTTGCTGCCCTCGGGTGAGGTCGAGAACGACGAGGATCTCGCGCTGCTCGAAGCCCGCGACCTGCTCTTCGCCCGACTCCTGCAGTACCGGGCGTACAAACAGGTCGCTGTGCTGTTCGCCGAGCTCGAAGCTGCTGCGCTACAACGCTATCCGCGGGCAGTCTCACTGGAGCAACGATTCGAGTCGCTGCTGCCCGAGGTGACCATCGGGGTCTCACCGGGAGTGTTCGCCGAGGTTGCGGTCGCCGCGATGACACCTAAACCGGTGCCTCAGGTCGGACTCGGTCACTTGCACGTGTCGACTGTGTCTGTTCCGGAGCAGGCGCTGCGTATCGGCGAGATCCTCCGCAACGCCGGGGCAGGTTCGTGGGTCAGCTTCACCGAACTCGTAAGTGAATGCGAGAACGGTCTCGGTGTCGTCGCCCGCTTCCTGGCGCTGCTCGAGCTGTACCGGGAACGCGCGGTGGCGTTCGAACAGCCCGAGGCCCTCGGCGCTCTCATGGTCAGCTGGACGGGCGAGCGCGACGAGGCCGAAGTGACTATCGACAAGGCAGATGACTATGGATGAACCGGACACCGCGAACGACGTCGAACCCGAGGTCGACTCCGACATGTTGTTCGACGCGGAGGCAGACACGCTCGACGACGACGAGTTGCGGTCGGCACTCGAGGCGATGCTGCTGGTGACGGACAGCCCCGCAACGACCGACCAGTTCGCCACGGCGCTCGAGGAGAGCGCGGTGCGAGTCGAGGCGATGCTCCGGCAGATGACCACCGAACTGAACGACCGGCGTAGTGGTATCGATCTGCGTTTCGCCGGCGACGGGTGGCGGTACTACACCCGCAACGAGTTCGCTCCCTACGTCGAGCGACTGCTCCTCGACGGCGCACGGTCGAAGCTCACCCGGGCGGCGCTGGAGACCCTCGCGGTCGTGGCCTACCGGCAGCCGGTCACGCGCTCACGCGTCAGCGCCGTCCGTGGAGTGAACGTGGATGGCGTGATCAGAACCCTGTTGGCCCGCGGACTCATCAGCGAAGCGGGCACCGATGTCGACTCCGGAGCGGTGACGTACAACACCACGGAACTTTTTCTGGAACGTCTGGGGTTGGCATCTCTGAGTGAACTACCGGACCTGGCGCCACTTCTGCCGGACGTCGACGTGATCGACGCCCTCGGTGATGAGATCAACGCCGACCCGCGATTCGCCAAACTGGCAGGTAACACGTCAGACTTGAACAACAAAACACACAACATCACCGTCGACGACGACTGATTTCGCGCTGCGGAACAGCTGTTCGACGGGAATTAGGGATACGAGCATGGCACCCGCTAGCCGAGACGGCAGACCGGACAGAAGCAAAGACAAAGGCAAGAGGCGCGGACCGCGTGAGGATGGAAACTCCTCGGGCGATCGCGACCGGAAGCCTTATGGCGACAGAGGCGCGAGAGCCGAACATCGTGGTGGCAGGCCCGCAGAGGATCGCGGAGGCCGCCCCACAGGAGATCGGCGCGGTGCACCGTCCCGTGATCGCGGTGGACGACCCTCCGAAGAACGTGGCGGACCCCGGCACGCGGAGCGCGGCGACCGCCGTGGCGAAGGTACTGGTCGTCCTTCGGGCGAGCGCGGCCGTCCCAGCGGGGACCGTGGTCGTCCGGCCGACGAACGCGATCGATCCGCAGGTGCGGCAGCCGGTGGCAGGCCCGCCGGCGGCAAACCGAGCGGCAAACCCACCGGCGGCAAACCGACCAAAGGCGCCGCGACCGAGCGGTTCCGTAAAGCGCATCGCAAGGGGCCGGGTCCTGAGGGCAAGCCGAAGTCGGCTCCCGATGTGAAGAGCGGGCAGGTTCGGCTCAACAACGCCAAACCCGCGCGCGACCAGAACCCGCTCGACGTCGGCGGCGACGGAGCGACCTACGTCAAGGGCGGAACTCGTCTGCAGAAGGTGCTGGCGCAGTCCGGCGTCGCATCGCGTCGCGGCGCCGAGGAACTGATCGCGGCCGGTCGCGTCGAGGTCGACGGTGAAGTCGTCACGGAGCAGGGTCTGCGCATCGATCCCGAGACCGCGGTGGTGCGCGTCGATGGCGCGCGGGTCGTCGTCAACGAGGAACATCAGTACCTGGCGCTGAACAAGCCCAAGGGCTGGCAGTCGACGATGGCCGACGAGTTCGGCCGTCCGTGCATCGGTGACCTGGTCGCCGAGCGTGTCATGGCGGGGCAGAGGCTCTTTCACGTCGGCCGGCTCGATGCCGATACCGAGGGTCTGATCCTGCTCACCAACGACGGCGAGCTCGCGCACCGGTTGATGCATCCGTCGTTCGAGGTACCCAAGACCTACATGGCAACGGTCCGAGGTGAGGTCAACCGCAGCCTGGGCCGGACCCTGCGTGACGGTATCGAGCTCGACGACGGACCGGCGAAGGTCGACAAGTTCGCTTTGCTCGACGTGAACGAGGGCATTTCGCTGTTGCGGTTGACGCTGCACGAGGGACGCAAGCGGATCGTGCGCCGCATGCTTGATGAAACGGGCCATCCGGTGATTCGCCTGGTGCGCACCGACATCGGCGCCGTGAACGTCGGCGAGCAACGTCCCGGCACCCTGCGGGTGATGGGTAACGACGAGATCGGCGCGCTCTACAAGGCGGTGGGAATGTGACGAACCGTGCAGTTATCGCGATCGACGGGCCTGCGGGCACCGGTAAGTCGAGTGTGTCGCGTCGGGTCGCAACGGCGTTGGGCGCCAACTACATCGACACCGGTGCGATGTACCGCGTGGCGACGTTGCGCGTTCTTCGTGCAGGCGTGGCGCTGGACGACGCGGAAGCGATCGACAAAGCAACCGAAGAGCTGACGATCTCGGTCACGAACAGCCCGGACAAGCAGATCGTGCTGATGGACGGCGACGACGTGACCGCAGAGATCCGCGGGGACGATGTCACCCGTGCGGTGTCGGCGGTGTCGGCAGTGCCTGCGGTTCGTACCCGGTTGGTGCAGGCCCAGCGTGACCTGGCCCAGAGTGGGCTCAGCGTGCTCGAAGGCCGCGACATCGGAACCGTTGTGTTTCCCGATGCGGAACTGAAGGTGTTCCTGACCGCCTCGCCCGAGGCTCGCGCCCAGCGGCGACACGATCAGAACATCGCCGCAGGCAGGGACAGTGACCATGCGACGGTGCTCGAGGACGTGATCCGGCGGGACCATCTGGATTCGACGAGGTCCACCTCGCCATTGCGACCGGCCGATGACGCAGTACAGGTCGACACCACCGACCTGGGCATCGAAGAGGTGATCGCCAAGCTGGTCGAGTTGGCGCGTCGTCGCTTTCATGAAGAGAGCTCGAGCGAGGTAAAGGCATGAGTGACAGTTTTGACGGAGCAGGCGTCGGCGACGACGGTCTGTGGACAGACGAATCCGACTGGGACATCAGCGAGTTCACCGAGCTGGGCGAAGAAGGATCCGCGGTCGCGGTACCCGTCGTGGCCATCGTCGGACGGCCCAACGTGGGTAAGTCGTCGCTGGTGAACCGCATCCTCGGGCGGCGTGAAGCCGTCGTCGAGGACATCCCGGGCGTGACCCGCGACCGCGTCTCGTATGACGCATCGTGGGCCGGCAGGCGTTTCATGGTGCAGGACACCGGCGGCTGGGAGCCCGACGCCAAAGGTATGGCGCAGTCGGTGGCACGGCAGGCCGAGGTGGCCATGAAGACCGCCGACGCCATCGTGCTCGTGGTCGACGCCACCGTCGGGGCCACCACCACCGACGAAGCGGTCGCCAAGGTGTTGCGCCGTTCGAAGACCCCGGTGTTGCTCGCGGCCAACAAGGTCGATGACGAGCGGATCGAATCCGAGGCCGCCGCGCTGTGGTCGCTGGGCCTGGGGGAGCCGTACTCGGTGTCTGCCGCTCACGGCCGCGGTACCGGCGATCTTCTTGACAAGATCCTTGAGGCGCTGCCCGAAACCCCTAGAGAGACAACGCTCACCGGCGGTCCGCGTCGTGTGTCGCTGGTCGGCAAGCCCAACGTCGGCAAGAGTTCGCTGATGAACAAGCTCACCGGTGAAGACCGCGCCGTCGTCGACAACGTGGCGGGCACCACCGTTGATCCGGTCGACGAGCTCGTCGAACTCGGCGGCAAGATCTGGAACTTCGTCGACACCGCCGGCCTGCGCAAGAAGGTTCAGCAGTCGAGTGGCCACGAGTTCTACGCGTCGCTGCGGACCCGTTCGGCCATTGAGGCCGCCGAGGTCTCGGTATTGCTGATCGACGCCTCCGAGCCCATCACCGAGCAGGATCAACGCGTGCTGACGATGATCATCGACGCCGGTCGCGCGTTGGTGATCGCGTTCAACAAGTGGGACCTGGTCGACGAGGACCGTCGGCTGCAACTCGAGAAAGAGGTCGACCGCGACCTCTCGCGGGTGCCCTGGGCGCGCAAGGTGAACATCTCGGCGCACACCGGCCGGGCCGTGCAGCGGCTCGTTCCCGCGCTCGAGACCAGCCTGGCGTCCTGGGACAAACGGGTGTCCACCGGGCAGCTCAACACCTGGCTCAAGGCGGTCATCGCCGAGACCCCGCCGCCGATGCGTGGCGGCCGGTTGCCGCGTGTCCTGTTCGCGACGCAGGCCGCAACGCGCCCGCCTACGTTCGTCTTCTTCACCACGGGCTTCCTGGAGGCCGGCTATCGCCGCTTCCTGGAACGCAAACTGCGTGAAGAGTTCAACTTCGACGGCTCGCCGGTCAAGGTGAACGTGCGGGTGCGCGAGAAACGCGAACGCAAGAAGTAGTGATGTCGAGACGTCGGCCCCGGTCAGAAAGTGACCGGGGCCGACGTCGTCGTACGAACCGGCCATGAGGCCAAACCGCATGCGAATCAAGCCCTTGCCATTGAATCAAGACGTTGATATAAAGTTCTTGCTACTATGCGTCGAGAGGTTTGAGCATGACTGGTTTGGATTCCGCGATCGCGCCTACACGCCGCAACCACGTCGAGGTGAACGTCCTCAGGACCGTGCTGATCGCCTGTGCGGGCCTGTTTGTCGCGTTCGCGCCGATCACGATGCTCTCGGTGTCGCTCAGTTCGATCGCCCGCTCGACAGGGGCCGACACCGCCGGCCTGCAGTGGGTGATCTCTCTGCTCGTCATCCCGATGGCGGCGCTCATCCTGTCGTTCGGTGTGCTGGGGGACCTGTTCGGCCGACGCCGGATCTTTCAGGTCGGTCTGCTCTTGTGTGCGGTCGGTGGCACGACGTCGTTTGCTTCCGGATGGCTTGACGGCTCCTCGTCACTGCATCTGCTCTGGCTCGGCCAGCTGATCTCGGGTATCGGTGCGGCAGCGATCATCCCGTCGAGCCTGGCCCTCATCAGCGCGGCGGAGACCGACTTCCGCAAGCGCAGCCGGTGGATCGGTCTGTGGGCGGCGACCATGGTGCTCTCGCTGGCGGTCGGCGGGTTCGTCGGCGGCGCGGTACTCCAAGTCGCCAGCTGGCACTGGATATTCGTCGTCATCATTCCGCTCGCCCTGATCGTGGGTCTGGTGGCGCAGTGGGCGATGGGCGAATCGTCGGCAGCACACGGCCGGCGTGCCGACCTCCCGGGACAGGTACTGGCCATCGTGGCGATCGTCGGCATCGTGGACGGGGTCATCGAAGGGGGTGCGGGAGGATTCGGGTCACCCCACTCGTGGGTCGCGATAGTGATCGGGCTACTCGCGCTGGGTGGTTTCATCGCGATCGAGCTGCAGACCGACTCGCCGATGCTCGACATGAAGCTGTTCGCCAACCCGGTATTCGCGGTGGCGGCCGGCGCCGCGGCCGTCGCGATGTTCGCCTACCTGGGTCTGGTGTTCCTGCTTTCGATCTTCCTGGGCGGCGCACAACATCTCGACGCCCTCATGATGGCCGGGCGGCTGGTCTTCTTGTTCGTCGCTTGCGCCATCGGCTCTCAACTTGCCGGAGTACTGATCCACCGACTGGGAACGGGCGTGGTGCTGGTGACCGGTCTGGTGGTGTTGGCCCTCGGATTCGTCGTGCTCTCGGGCATGGAGTTGCACTCGTCGCTCTGGGACGTCGGCTGGAGGCTTGCGATCGCGGGCTTCGGCATGGGGATCGTGCTGCCGACCGTCACGTCGGCCGCGGTGAACGCCGTTCCACTGCATCAGGCGGGTATGGCGAGCGCAGGTATCAACGCGATCCGCCAGTTCGGCGGGGCGATGGGTCCTGCGGTCTTCGGTGTGCTCCTCGTGTCGTGGGCCAATACCGCTGCCACTGAGAACATCTCGAAGGTCGCGGACACAGGCGCTCGGCGGGATGGAACGGCGCTGCTCGACGAGTACGGCGTGCAGCGCGGTGGCGCGCTGGCACACAGCGCCGCGCCGGGATCTCCGGTTGCCGAGGCATTCGGCATGGCCCAGACCAGCGCTCTGCACAACACGGCCCTGGTGGCGGCCGCCGTGGCGCTGGTGGTGGCGGTAGTCTCCGGGGCAGTGTTTGCGCGATTGGCCGTCAACGCGCGCAACGTTCGGGCATCGGCGAGGTGATGATGACGCAGGCGTACGGCGATGGGGAATCCACGCCTGATCTCACCTCGTTCGGTTTGCTGGTCAAAGACATCCACCATCTGTCGGTCCGTCGCGCGGATCCGCTGGTCACCCGGATCGGCTTGACGTTCGCCCAGTTCAATCTCCTCAAGGCCATCTCCAGGCAGCCGGGTATCACCGGGGCTGATCTTGCTGTCGTCACGTTGGCCACCCCGCAGGCCGTCGCCCAGTTGTCGGCTCGGATCGAGGAAACCGGATACATCCGTCGCGAGCAGCTCAAGGGCCGGTCGATCGGGCACTACGTGACGGACTCGGGATCGAAGGTGCTCGCCGAAGGCCACGAACTCATGTGGAGTGTCCATCAGAAGACCTTGTCGGTGCTCACCGAGCAAGAAAAGGTCGAGCTCGTTTCGATGCTCGGCCGGTTGCGAGCAAAGCTGATCGAAGACCTGGAGTAGCTCTTCTGCCAGGCGATTTTCGGTGTAGGTGGTGCCTGAGGTAATCTCATGCGGCGGCCGGAAAACAGCCGCAACGGGCTGTGGCGCAGTTTGGTAGCGTGCTTGACTGGGGGTCAAGTGGTCGCAGGTTCAAATCCTGTCAGCCCGACGGTGTGGCCCCAGTAATTCTGGGGTCTGATTTCAGTCAGATGGCTCGGGGGCCTAGTGAGTTCTAGTATCGACGAACACCTCCAAGCTATTGCTGATGCAGGCCGGCGTTGTCGCGAGGCAGCTCTACAAACCCACAGAGCGGATCTTGGCGAGGTCCATCAGGCTGACTCAGACATTGCCCTGTGGCTGAGCCGTCTGTCAGGCCCCACTATCAGTCAGCTTGAAGCGGCGCGTCGGGAACTGGCGCTGGCGGAGTACAGCATCTCATCCGGCCTGTATCGACAGGCATATTCGTCATTGCGGCTCTTTCTTGAACTAAGTTTCGCGTCTATCCATTTCTCGGTTAACGAATTCGAGCGGCGGCAATGGATATCAGACCGCACTGACTTCTCGTGGTCTGGAGCTTTAAGCGCTGATGATGGGGTCTTGTCAAAGCCATTCGTACGCGAGTTTGCTCCACAACTAACTGAAGTGGCGGCCGAGTATTCGCACCATGCTCTTGAAAACTATCGGTATTGTTCGCAATTCGTGCACGGCAAGGACCGAATATCGCGTCAGCTCCCAGAAGCAATAGAACCCGCGCCGGGGCTCGTAATTGATTGGTGTAATCGTGCGACATCTTCGGCGCGCGTCGTTTTGTTTCTTCTATATGTGCGATATGGGCAAGATCTCGAGGCTAATTCGGACTCGGTGCTACAACAGACAATCATCGCCCACTTTGGACACGTACCGGCGGTTCGGCAAGTTCTGCACATGACAGGGGATTGACGGGATGCCGCAGGAATTATTCTATCGGACTGAGGACTTGAAACTCGACGAAGTTCTGAATTATTTTGTCGAGACCACGGGTGACCGCCGAATAATTGACTCGCTAAAAGGTAGAAGTGCTGTTCTGTTGCGAGGCAGCCGCGGCGTGGGAAAATCATTCTTGCTTCGTGTCGCTGAGGCGGAAATGAAGCGAGACTTCGCCAGTGACAAGATTTTACCCGTCTATTTGACATTCGCCCGAGCTGGTCTCATTCGACAGACTGAAGCGGGTTTTCTTCCTTGGATGACCGCCAAAATTACGGCTAGCATCCGGCGTTCTATAACGCTATATGGTCTGGACGTACCTGATAATTCAGCGCTCGCCGAGCTTGCGGGAACTGAACACGTGTCGGCGTCTAAATCATCATTGATGGATAAAGTTGTGGGCGGTTTTGAGCAGTTCTGGAAGAAGGGTGAAGCCCCTGATCGCTCAGGTGTAATTCCTGAGCCCGAAGAAATAAGACAAGCTATCGAGGAGCTATGTGAGGATCTGGATATCTCTCGAATTGCGCTTCTGATCGACGAAGCTGCTCATGTTTTCATTCCAGAACAGCAGCGTCAATTCTTTACGTTGATGAGAGATCTGCGTAGCCCATATCTGTCCGTTAAAGCCGCGGTCTACCCTGGTGCTACCGCGTATGGAGAGTCGTTTCAACCTAGCCACGACGCCACAGTGTTAGACGTAGAGCGTCCGGTTGGTGATTCGACATATTCTGCGGCGATGCGCGAGATAGTGCTTAAGCAAGACCCTGGTCGTAAGAGAGAAATCGAGCAGTACGGCGAAGTCTTTGACACCCTGGCCTTTGCCGCAACAGGAAATCCGAGGATTTTGCTAAAAACGTTATCCCGAAGCACGCCGTTGCGGCGAGGGCTCGTTCAGGAAACTATCAAGGAATACTACCGCGAAGAAATTTGGGCGGAACACTCAACCCTTGCAGAGCGCTATCCTGGACACCGCGGCCTGATCGATTGGGGGCGCAATTTCCTCGAAGCAGACGTTCTGCCGGAGTTGCATGCTAGAAATCAGAGGGACCGAGAAATGTCTTCCGCTGTGTGGATTCATCGAGACGCGCCTAGGGTTGCTCGCGAAGCGTTGCGACTGCTTTGTTATAGCGGAATCTTGCAGGAAGGTGTGTCCGGTATTCGGGCTACGCGAAGCGAGGTTGGCACCCGATACATGGTGAATATCGGGTGCAACCTAGCTCAAGATTCGGACCCAATAGCGTATGGATCGCGCTTGCGGAAGTCGCTAAGTATCAAAAGGATGCAGGAATTTGGGGCGAATCACTTTTCGTATCGGACAATCCAAGATTTTTCTCTTGAGAATCTGGAGCGTGACGGAAATGTAGCGCTCGAGGCCAGGCTTTCCTCCCCTGTGACTGAGCTAGATCTAACGGAATTTCAGCTTGATAAGCTGCGAGAACTCGAACTCAAGACCATTGGCGAGGTCTTGGACTCGAAAGAAGAGACGTTTCAAACGCTCTACTATGTCGGTATCGTTCGTTCTCGACAAATGCGCAACGCAGCGATCACCGCAGTTATTGAGTACCTAAGTGGGTAGTTGCCACTACGCCAAGTCCAAGAATTACGGTTGTTATTTCGACACCGGCGAGTGCGACCGTCTATCGCGACTCAGAATATTTGCGAATTTGAACTGGCTCTAATTAGCCCCATATATCCACGTACGACACCGGGCGACCTAGGATTTGTTCGGCTGTTCGATGTCCTGATTTCACGGCGGCGGTCACGGTCGATGGATCGTCGGTCCAGGTGGCTTCGCCGGACAGGTAGAGCACGTTCTCGATCGGGATGGACAGGTCGTCGTGGTCGCTTCGGTCCGACCCCACCGTCATGTACGAATATGAGCCGCGTGAGTACGGGTCGTCTTGCCAGCGGGTGACGTGCACTCGATCGGGTTCGACGACACGCTCGCCGTACAGCCCGCGGAGTGCGTCGAGGACGGAGTTCGCGATGTGCTCGTCCGACCACGCGCGCGTTTCCCGGGCACAGGGGCCTGCCGCGAATGTCAACAGTGTCGGGGAGCCATGCGCGTCGGACACGTCGTACCAGGAATGCCACCATCGACCGGCCTCACCCTGTTGGCGAATCGCGTAGACGTCGTCGTCCCAGAACTTGTGGGGGAACCGCAGGAAAACCTTCTCGAACGCGTTCATCTCGAGCCTGTCCAAGGCCTGCGAATGGTGTTCGGGCAGTGGCGGATCGATCACGAACTCTGGTGACTTCAGCACCCCGATCGGGATTGTGACCACGATTCGGGCGGCGGAGAACGGGCCATGGCGGGTGTCGGCGGTAGCACCGTCGGGCGTCCACGTCACACGCGTCACCTCATGCTGGAGCCTTACATCGAGTCCCTGGGCCAAATGCGTGGCGAGTTCGTCGTAACCGTCGGGGAACACGACTTCGTCCCCGTCGATCGCATCGTCGTCGAGACCGTGCGCGTCGAGGTCGTCGAGCCACACGCCGAGTTGCTCCTCGGTCCGGTGGCGTAGGAACTCCCGAACTCGCATCGCCCGGTCGTCGTCCCACTTCAATTGGCTGAACGTCGTTTCCACCGCCTCGCCGAAGGAAGTGTGGGGTTCCGATGCGGCGATGGTCGTCGCGAAGTACTCGTTGAACGAGTAGATATCAGACACAAATCGCTCGGTGGTCTCGTCGCTCAGACGGGTTCCGGTGGGGGAGTAATAGGCGATCGGTCGCCCGTCGGGTTGGTAGCTGCCGACGGTGAACTCGACGGTCCGCATGCCGAAGGCGTCGACTGCGTCGGCGACAGGGTTGCCGTCGACACCGTGAATCCAGGACGCGCCCTGGTCGACGACCTCACCGTCGCTGCGCGACGTCCAGACCCGGCCGCCTACCCGGTCACGTGCCTCCAGGACGACGACCTGCTGGCCCTGGCCCGCCAGGATTCGTGCAGCGGTCAGTCCGGCAATCCCTGCGCCGACGATCAGAGTGTCGAAATCTGTCAAGGTCGTTCCGATCTATCGGCAGTTCGTGAATGCGACATGTCCAGCTGGCGCTGACCCCATCGAATCACGACTGGTCACGACTGTTCGCGCGAACACCACCATGTCGTCCGTCCGCCGACGGTCCCACGCGACATCGGGGCGTCACATCGTGGGCACGTGGCGTCCGTCTTGCGGTACGGGATCATCTCGCCGGTGTGGACGCCACCCTTCTTGATCGCGGACCGGATGGCGCGGCGCAGGATCACCCGTAGCTCGTCCAGTTCGTCTGTGGTCAGGGTTTTGGCGCGACGCGACGGTGACAGCTCGCTTTGCCACAACACTTCGTCGGCGAGCAGATTGCCGATGCCGGCGATGGCGGCTTGATCGAGCAGCCTCGCTTTGAGCGGCGCTCCGCTGGAACCGATGCGGTGTCGGAACTCGTCGCGGGTGATCTCCGCGGCGTCGGGGCCGAGGGCGTCGATGTTGGGTTCGAGACGAACCCTGCCGAGGCGTCGCTTGTCGAAGAGGCGAAGTTGACCACCGTCATCGAACGTCATGGCGAACCGCGTCCACTCGGGCTTGTCGGTGTCGCGTTCACCGACGTGGGGATCACCACCGCCATAGCGCGACGTCTGCTCACCATCCGGCGCGGTGACGATGATTCGCCCGCCCATACCGAGATGGATCCCGAGAGTGGGACCGGGTGTCCCGTCCGCGGTCACGGTTTCGCACCACATGGCTTTGCCGCGTCGGCAGGCTTCGGTGAGTTGGCCGCCCTTGAGTGCCCGGGCGATCTCGCCCGGGCGATGCGGGCGGCACTCGAAGGTGTCGGTGTCGTCGATGTCGACGATGACCCGGTTCAGTGCTTTCTCGACGACTTGCCTGGCGTTCTCGACCTCAGGTAGTTCCGGCATTCATCCGGTGTACCCCGTCCTGGCGCGAAGCAACACGGGCGAATCGGGCCGGCGAACGCTCCGCCGTGCGATGAACGGTGGAGTGAGGAGGATCAGCTCGGCTGTAGTCGGCCGAGGCGGGCGCGCAGAGCGGTTACCGGCCTTCGCCTTCCGGAGCCGTGCTTGGACCACGTCCACGGTCGGCCGGATGGCGCCAAGGCCAGGGCCGCTGCGTTGAACACCGAGACGGAGTCGTAAATCTTCGGGAGCGAAGTCATCGTGACACCGGAGCAACCGCCGAGGTTGGCGATCACGAAATCCCAGAAGTCGTGCTCGGGCGGAAACACGACGTGTAAGTGCGATCCTGACGGCGTCGACCTCACTGCGTCCGTGATCTCACCGAGCCATCGATCGTGCGCACCCGACCTCGTCAGCTGCACGATCGTCACGTGCCCGTCCTGCATGTTGTCCCCTCAGCACACCCGGTAGTGACGCTCGTCACGTCATGGTTGACCGTATTGTGCCCTACGCCACACAGTGCCGATGAATTTCCGCAGATGTTGCTATGTCATGTCGAAGTCACCGAGTCGGTGGTGACGTCATCACGTGCGCCTCTGCGGCGACCTTCGTCAGCCCGAGTGCGGATATGGGGCCCTCGCCGTTCTCATACTCCAGCAGGGCGAGCAGGATGTGTTCGGTCCCGGCGTTGTCGGCGCCCAGACGCAGGGCTTCGCGAAAAGTCAGTTCCAGAACCTTCTTGGCCCCCGTGTCGAAAGGAACGAGTGCCGGCATGTCGGTGGCCCTCGCAGGGAACGTGCCTGCCACTGCGGTACGCAGCTCATCGAGATCTACGCCGAGTCCTGAGATGATCCGAACGGCCATCGAGTCGAGGTCGCCGATGAGACCCAGGGTGAGGTGTCCTGTCGTGATCTCGGCGTGCCCGGCCGAGCGCGCTTCTTCCTGTGAGGCGACAACGACGTTCCGGGCGCGCAGCGTGAAACGGTTGAATCCCTGGCTCGGGTCGAGAGCCGGTATCCACGAATCGGCCTTGGTTACAAAGCGCTTTTGCGCCGCCTGCTTGGTGACGCCCATGCTCACTCCGATGTCGGTCCAGGACGCGCCAGAACGTCGCGCTTGATCGACGAAGTGGCCGATCAGGTGATCGGCGATATCGCCGAGATGGTCCGCAGTGAGTACAGCGGTCGACAGCTGTTCGAGCGTATTGGTGTGCACAGTGGTGATGGCTTCGATCAGGTCGTCGAGGCGAACCTGCTTGATCGGTGTGGGGGTCGTCATGCCGTCAACCGTAGGTTGACGGCATGGATTCGTCAACCTTTAGTTGACGAGCCGGGGTGTTTCCGGGTGGACCTCGCGCTCCGGCTGCTCAGCACCGCTCTCGCCGTGTAAGCGACCGCGTGGTCCTCATCCTCGGTGAGTCGCGAGAGTGCGAGATGGGCAGCCACGCCTGGGATCTCCGTCAGTGCCTGGGTCAGGCGAGAACGCACCGGGGGTTCGCTGCTCTCGTCCAGAGCCTCCAGCAGCGCACCGGTCAGTTCGTCAGCGGTCTGCTGAGTCTGCGCGAGAGCGCCCAACGCGTCAGCTGCCTCTACGTCGCGCGAACCCGCGACGATCGCATCGATGAGGGTCGGTGCGGCGCGGATCAAACCTCTCGAACCCAATTCGATGGCCGCCTGACTACGAATGGTGATGTCGTCGTCGGCGAGAGCGAGTTCAAGGAGCGTGGTTGCCTCGGGGCCGTCAATTTTCGCAATGGCCATAGTTGCGCGACGCCGGACGTCGGTATCCGATGACTCGAGTCCGCGCGCCAACGCAGCAACGGCGTCGTTACCCAGCCTCGCCAGCGACCAACCAAGTGCGCCTGCGACGTTCGGGACGACTTCGACGAGGAGCGCGTCTGCGAGCACGTCGGCAGGCGCAGAACCGTCCTCCGTCGCAGAAAATACTGCCTGTTGGCGGCGAGCTGGGCGATCCGACCCCAGATCACGCACGAGTTCGATCAGACCGAGCACGTCGCTCCAGGTGCCCGGGTCGGTGTCGTTCACCTGTTGAAGCCGTTCGAGCAACTCCTGTTCGCGCGCAAGTCTTTCGCGGGTCTGGTCGATGAGCTCGCCGACCAATGCGGTCGGGGTGAAGTCCGGGTCATCGAGAGCCCGTTGGACCTCGCGCAAGGACAACCCCAGCGACCGAAGGCTTTCGACTCGAAAGATTCGGAGTATGTCATCGTTCGAATATTCGCGATATCCGCCGTCGCTACGATCCGTCGGACGCACGAGACCGAGGGAGTCGTAGTGCCGCAGCATGCGGGCGCTGACACCCGTTCGCCGCGAGAGCTCGCCGATCAGCACTGCTACTCGTCCTGCATCGCATTGCCTGCATTGACAATTCGCCTGGCGTCGTCGGCGGTGATGGTGAACTCGCTCTCGGGATCGGCGAGAAGTCGCTCGGTGGCCCTCGCGTGAGCGCGGATGGTGGGATCGTCGCTCGACGTCGCGGTGTTCAAGAGGGGCGGTATCGCATCGCTCAGAGCTATCAATGCGCGACTCAGACTGCGCTTCATGTCGCGATCTCCACGTCCCAGCTCGGTGATCAGTTCGCCCGCGAGATCGATTTCCTCGTCGTGTGGAACCAGGACAACGGCTGTGCGCCAGGCAGCGCGGGCGACCTCGTCGTCGGCGTCGTGCAGCAGGCTTTTCGGAATACTCCGCCACAAGTTCTTGTCCGCGATCTTCGACAGGGTGTGCAGCGACTGACTTCGGGCCTGCGGGGTGTCCGAATGGAGTTCGGTCAGCAGTATCGGAACGGTGAGCTCCCCCGGGTGCCGGGTCAGTGCCCAGGTCAGCATGTCGCGGACGAAGAAGTCCGGTTCAATTGCGCACCGCTCGACCAGCACCTGGACGAAGCTGGGGTGGGGGGTCGTCCCCGCCGCGAGCGCTGCCCTCAGGCGGATCGACGAGTTGGGTGCACTCAGCGCAGTCCGCAATCGGGTGTTCTGGTCGTTGTGTGGCGTGCCGATGGGAACCACCTCCTTGCTGCCAGTCTTGACCTTCTCACTGTGTCAAGGTCAAGCCCGGGGCGCACTATTTCGGCCCCACATGATTGCGGGAGAACTACCATTTCCACGATCACCCTCAGACTGCGGAGGACCGACGCGATGGCAGCTCACTTCGATCTTCCGGCCGGTCGCGTCGCGCAGACGTCCGTAGGCCCCATCGAATACCTCGACATCGGCACCGGGTCACCAGTCCTGTTCGTCCACGGCTCCCCGGGCGGATGCGACCAGGGTGCGCTGATGGCCCGGTTCCTGTCCGATCGGCACCGTGTCGTCTCGGTCTCACGTCCGGGGTATCTCAATACTCCACTCGCGGAGAACAATCGGACCCCGGAGCAGCAAGCGGTGTTGGTGGCAACACTGCTGTCGGAGTTGGACATCGAGCAGTTCGCAGTGGTCTGCTGGTCGGGTGGAGGACCCGCGACCTATGCCCTCGCGGCACTGTATCCGGACCGGATCACCGCGGTTGTAGCGGTCGCGGCCGTGAGCAGCGAGTTCGATCCCGCCGAAACGCTGCGCGGACGTGTCGAACTCGGGGAAGAGAAGATGCTGTTCGGACGGCTCGGCACCTGGTTTGCCACCACCCTGGCCGAGAAAGCGCCGGCTACCGCCGTCTCGACGTTGATGTCGGGTGAAGGCGATCTCACCCGCGCGCAGGCGAAACAACTGACCGCCGAGATCATGGCGGACGACACTCAGCGGACGTTCGCGACCGCACTCTTCGACACCGTGACGGGGCCACGAAAAGACGGCTTCGAGAACGATTTCCACCACTTCAAAGATCTGGACCTGCCGCTGACCGAGGTGCGGGCTCCGGTCCTGTTGATCCACGCCAGAACCGACGCGGACGTGCCGTACGAGCAGAGTGTTCACGCGGCCGGATCGATCGCGAACTCGCGACTCATCACCGTGGACGTCGGCACGCACCTGTCGGCGTGGCTGGGTCCTGACACGACCGAGATCCAGTCGGCGGTCACCGAGCATCTGAGCGCGCGGGGGTAGAAAGCTGGTCGGAAAACGGACTTGCGCGGAACTGGTTCTGGGTTAGATTTGCTCCGGGTCGGACCAACTCTGCTGCAGCAGGTCTCAAAGGGGCGGCATGTCCAGAAGTCGTACGGCAGTCATCGGGATCTCTGCGCTGGCCCTCGCCGGCGGATTTCTGCTCTCCCCGAGTACTGCCACTGCCGCTCCAACTGCCGCGGATTGTGTGCTGAGCCCGGGGCAGAGTTGCACCTACGGGACTCCGGGTGAGCAGGCGACGGTCGTCGTGCCGGCGGGCGTCACCTCGATCGTCGCGGTGGTCACCGGTGCACAGGGTGGGACACCATTGGACAGCCGAGGCCGACCGAACGGCGGTAAAGGCGGCGGCGGCGGTCAAGTCGTTGCGCAATTCACCGTTCAGAACGGAGAACAGTTCAAGCTCTACGTGGGCGGTCGTGATCCGCGGGTCGGCTACACCAAAGGTGGCGGTGGCGGTACAGCGCTGGCCGGCCAAAGTGGGGCGTCCGGTGGTGGGGTCGAGCGCGATCCTTCGCGGCGACCGCCCACTTGTGGTCGCCGGCGGCGGTGGGGGTGGGGGTGGCCGCGGGAACGGGCCGGGCTCCGAACGAAGTATCGGGGGCATCGGTGGGTCCGGCGGTGAAAAGGCGGGCAGCGGTTCCAACGGCGAGGGGTCTTTCAGCGAGGGCACACGACGGGCGAAGCTGTTGTGCTATCCGGGCTTCGGCGGCGGCGGGGGCCGGTCAGGAAGCGGTACCGGAGGGGGAGGGTCCGGGACGGTTCTGAGCGGGGCCGGTGGCGGCGGAGGCGGCGGCTACCGGCATGGCGGTAACGGGGGCTCGGGTGGCGCAGGAAACCTTGGATGCGGAGCGGGCGGCGGGGGCGGTGCCGGTAAGTACACCTACTTCAATGGAACTCGCAACGGCGGCAACGGCGGCTCTGCCGGTTTCGGTCCGGGCAAAGCGGGTGCTCAGGGCGGCCAGCGCGGCGACGCCGACGGCGGCGCAGGGGCCAACGCACCCCGGGATCGCGGCGGCAACGGAGCAGATGGCTCCCGCGTTCCCGTGGTCGGCAGCGGTGGCGGCGGCGGTGGCGGTGGCGGCTATCAGCACGGCGGCGACGGCGGACACAGCCCGGGTTCGATCGGTGGTGGTGGCGGTGGTGGCGCCGGGGAGTCCTATCACGATGCGGGACGCGTGGCCGGGGAGTCCTATCAACCGAGTGCCCGCGAGGGTGACGGCTTCATCGTCATCATTCACCGGACCGGCTGAGATGTGAGGCGCAGTGAACACGCTGTGCGCCGCGGGTGATCAGGAATCAAGAAGCTTTGGAGTTGCAGCAACAATAGGGTCATCTACATGACCAACCCGAAGCTGTCCCTGGACATCCTGACCCTTGCCGTACCCACGATCGATGATGCACGTTCGTTCTACTCGTCGACTTTTTCGCTGCCGGACACGTCGCTGGATCTGCACGGTGCGGGTGATCTGGTCCTTGAAGCCGCCGTGACATCGGGTGCTGTAACTGACTTCCAGGGCTTGTCATCAGCTACATCGTCGATCAGCCCAGCGAGGTGGAGTCTCTGCTCGCTGCTGCTGCCGCGGCAGGCGGGGAGGTCCTCAAGCCCGCGAAAAAGGGATTCTTCGGCGGATTCACCGCAGTCTTCCGCGCACCCGACGGGGCGATCTGGAAGCTCGCCACCGACAAGAAGAAGGACTCCGGCCCGGCCGCGGTGCCCCCGAAACCCACCGAGACCGTCTGCATCCTGGGCGTCGACGACCCGAAAGCATCAAAGTCGTTCTATACCGCGCTGGGAATGACGGTTGATCGCGACTACGGCAAGAAGTTCATCGACTTCACGTTCGACGCGGGCGCCTCGAGGCTGGGTCTACTGCGCCGCTCGGAGTTGGCGAAAGACGCGGGTGTGTCGGATGCCGATAGCGGGGGCGGCACGTCGGTGTTGGTGAGCCGCCAGCTGTCCCGTGAGGATGTCGACGGATTGTTGACTGCAGCGACCGCGGCGGGAGGTCAGATATCCGCACCGGCCTCCGCAGTCGAAGGCGGGTACGCGGGACGGTTCACCGACCCGGACGGATTCACTTGGAAGGTCACGACCTTCTGACCCGAACGACCTTCAGCTGAGGTTCAGCGAAGCTCCGAGACACTATCCTGGAACACCCGTATACACACTCGACGTTCGAAGGGGATCGGTATCCGCGTCCTTGTGGTCGACGACGAAGCCGGCCTGCTGCGGGCCATCGCAGCCGGTTTGGAGGCCGAGGGCTTCGCGGTCGACACCGCGACCAACGGCACCGACGGCCTGTGGCTGGCCCAGGAGAACGACTATGCGGTGATCGTGCTCGACATCATGCTTCCGGGGATGAACGGCTACCAGATCTGCGCGCAGCTGCGGTCAGCGCAGAACTGGACGCCGGTCATCATGCTCACCGCAAAGGACGGTGATCTCGACCAGGTCGAGGCTCTCGACACCGGAGCCGACGACTACCTCACCAAACCGTTCTCGTTTCCGGTGCTCTTGGCGAGGCTCCGGGCCCTGATCCGTCGCGGCGGTGGAGAGCGACCCACGGTGCTCACCGTGGGTGATCTGATGATCGATCCGGCGGCCAAACGTGTGTCCCGCGGTGACACTGCGATCGACCTCACCACGCGAGAGTTCAGTGTTCTCGAGTTCCTGGTGTCGAAGAAAGACGCAGTGGTGTCGAAATCGGAGATCCTGGGTGCTGTCTGGGACTTCGACTTCGACGGCGACCCCAACATCGTCGAGGTCTATATTCGCCATCTGCGCAACAAGATTGATCGGCCATTCGGTCGGTCGTCGATCGAGACGATGCGCGGTGCGGGCTACCGGGTGGTCGACGATGCCTGACAAGAGCCGGCGGCGCCTGAAGTCGGTGCGCGCTCGCATCACCCTCATCGCCACCGCAGTCGTGGCGGTTGTACTCGTCGTCGGGGGAATTGCGTTCGTCATGATCCTCTCTGCCTCGCTACGGGACTCCGCCGAATCAGCCGCTGACAGTGAGGCTTCTCGCTACGAGACGATCGTCGACCAAGCGGGCGGGCCGACGCAGGCCGCTGCCGCATTGGCCGACATGGACGGATACGCGCAGTTGATCTCAGCTGGCCGAGTCGTCGGCGCGACCGATGAACTCGAGGGGGCTGCGCCGCTCGTGACCACAAACCTCGATGACCCCACTGCCGTGACGGTCGTCGAGTCCGATGGTGACGAGGGTGACCGGCTGGTCATCGTGACGACAGAACGCGATGACGGAACAGTGTTGGTGGCGGGCGTCGACGACGAGACCCGCGCCGATGCCGTAGACGCCACCCGCACGCTGCTCTTCTTCGCGGTGCCGGTCGTTGTCCTCCTCGTTGGTCTGACGTGCTGGATCGTGGTCGGCCGTGCGTTGCGGCCGGTCGAGCGTTTGCGTCGTGAAGCCGAACAGGTCACCGCCGCTGATCTGAGTCGGCGCGTCGAAGTCCCGGGCTCGGGCGATGAGGTAGACCGGCTGGCATCGACCCTCAACGGCATGCTCGGCAGGCTGGAGACGTCGCAGGTGCGCCAGCGCCGTTTCGTCTCGGACGCATCGCACGAATTGCGTTCGCCCATCAGCTCGTTGCGTCAGAACGCGGAGGTCGCACTGTCGTATCCCGGCCAGATCTCGCCGGACGAGTTCGCCGCGACAGTGAAGGCCGAGTCCGAGCGAATGGGTGGCTTGGTCGACAGCTTGCTGCTGCTTGCCCGCGCCGACGAGGCGACTCTGCACCTGACTGTGCGCGACGCTGATCTCGACGACGCGGCACTCCGCGAGGTCAGCCGTGTTCGCGCCGATGCAGCTGAGTTGGTCGTCGACGGGTCGAAGATCACAGCTGCTCGGGTCCGAGGCGACGAGGCGATGCTCGGACGTGCCATACGCAACCTGGTCGACAATGCCGTGCGACACGCAAGCGAGAAAGTCGCGATCTCGACGCAGGTGGTGGATGGCCGCGAACCGGTCGCCCTGGTTGCCGTGGAGGACGACGGCGCCGGTGTGCCGGAGGGTGACCGTGAGCGCATCTTCGAACGCTTTGTGCGCCTGGATGAATCACGTGCGCGCGATGCCGGTGGCGCGGGTCTAGGGCTTGCGATCGTCGCCGAAATTGCTGCGGCGCATGAGGGTTCGGTGCGGGTGGTCGACAGTGCCCTCGGTGGGGCACGATTCGAGATCAGACTGCCCATGTGAGAGCCGACCGTGTACTTGTTGCGGCATCGCCCATGTGAGTTTCGCGACAACTACACGCTGGGTGGTTTCAGGCTGGGTTCAGCGACTGCGCGAGAAGGTGATGCCAACCCCAACGAGAAGGAGCATCACATGCCCAAGAAGACCATCGTCATCGCCGGAGTCGCCAGTGCAGCAATCTTGGCTCTCGGTGGCACCGGCATCGCCTACGCGGTGACGGACGGTTTCGGCGGATCAGATGACCTGAGCGGCAACGATCTGGATCGGGCCACCGGCGCCGCCATCGCCGAGGTCGGTGGGGGATCGGTCACCAGCGCCGACAGGGACGACGACGGCGGCATCACCACCTACGACCTCGACGTCATCGGCTCAGACGGGGTCGAGTACGAGATCACCCTCGATGAAGGCTTCAAGGTGTTGAAGGTCGACCGCGATGACGACGATGCTGCGCCGACGAACGGCGAGCAGGCCGCGCCTGCCGCGGCGCCCACACCCGCACCGCCGGTCGCCGCGCCGGTGGATCCCGATGACCTCGTCGGCGACGAGCTTCAGCGAGCATCGGATGCCGCCATCGCAGCTGCCGGTGGCGGAACGGTGACCGACGCGGAACGCAGCGACGACCCAGGCCACGCGTTCGACGTCGAGGTGCGCCTGGCCGATGGTTCCGAGGTCGACGTAGATCTCGACGAGAACTTCGGTGTCCTGTCCACCGACACCGGTCGCTGACCACAGCAGGGTGTCTCTGACTGTCAGCAACCTTCGGTAGGGTTCACCGGGTGAATTCGATCGCAGCTGTGAAGTCCGTGAATGCCCGTATCGCCGAGGAACTGTCTGTCGCAGAATCGCAGGTGGCGGCCGCTGTTCGACTCCTCGACGAGGGGTCGACGGTGCCGTTCATCGCGCGGTATCGCAAGGAGGTCACCGGCAGCCTCGACGACGCTCAGCTGCGGTTGCTCGATGAGCGCCTGCGCTATCTGCGCGAACTCGACGAGCGTCGCACTGCGGTCCTGGCGTCCATCGAGGAACAAGGCAAGCTGACCGATGAGCTGAAGGCCGCGCTGAACGCTGCGGAGACCAAGTCTCGGGTCGAGGACATCTACCTGCCGTACAAGCCCAAGCGCCGGACCAAGGCGCAGATCGCCCGGGAGAACGGCCTCGAGCCGCTCGCAGACCGGCTCCTCGCAGACCCGTCGCTGATTCCTGAGGAAGTGGCGGCCGAATACGTCGCCGGTGAGGTCCCGGATGCCGACAAGGCACTCGAGGGCGCGCGCCACATCCTGATCGAGCGGGTCTCGGAAGATGCCGAACTGGTCGGTGCCGTACGCGAGAAGTTCTGGGCGGAGGGCGCACTGCGGACGCAACCACGCACCGAAGAAGTAGGGAAAAGCGCTGCAGCGCAGAAGTTCCGCGACTACTTCGACTTCTCGGAACCACTCGAGAAGATGCCGTCCCATCGCGTGCTGGCCGTGATGCGCGGTGAGAAAGAAGAAGTGCTGTCACTGAGCCTCGACGGCGGCGAGGACGAGGCCTACCAGGCGATGGTGGCGCAGACCCTCGGTGTCGACACCACGCAGGCCGGCCCGGCCACCCCCTGGTTGCTGGGCACCGCCCGGTTGGCATGGCGAGCGAAACTGATGATCACCGCAACGCTGGACGCCCGAGTGCGTCTGCGCAAACGCGCCGAAGACGATGCGGTCGCCGTGTTCGCCGAGAACCTCGGCGACCTGCTGCTGGCCGCTCCCGCCGGGGCCCGCACCACCCTCGGCCTCGACCCGGGTTTCCGCACAGGTGTGAAGGTTGCGGTGGTCGATGGCACGGGCAAGGTCCTCGACACCGCGGTGATCTACCCCCACCAGCCACAGAAGCAGTGGGACGCCGCACGTGCGACCCTGGGCGCGCTCGTCGCCCGCCACGGGATCGAGCTGATCGCCGTCGGGAACGGGACAGCCTCCCGGGAGACCGATGCCCTCGCCACAGAGTTGATCGCCGACGTCCAGAAGTCCGGCGGCACCCTCACCAAGGCCATGGTCAGCGAGGCAGGCGCGTCGGTGTACTCGGCCTCGGAGTATGCCTCCCGCGAGTTCCCGGACATGGACGTCTCACTACGCGGCGCGGTCTCCATCGCCCGTCGCCTCCAGGACCCCCTGGCTGAGCTGGTCAAGATCGAACCGAAGTCGATCGGTGTCGGTCAGTATCAGCACGACGTGACGCCGGGTGTGCTCGCCCGCAGCCTGGACGCGGTCGTCGAAGATGCCGTGAACGCGGTGGGCGTCGACCTCAACACCGCCTCCGTGCCGTTGCTGGCCCGGGTCTCCGGGGTGACCACGACGCTGGCCGAGGCCATCGTGGCGCATCGCGACAGCACCGGACCCTTCACGAGCCGCAAAGCCCTCTTGAAGGTTCCGCGTCTGGGGCCCAAGGCCTTCGAGCAGTGCGCAGGCTTTCTGCGCATCCGAGAGGGCGACGACCCGCTGGACGCCTCTGGCGTACACCCGGAGGCCTATCCGGTAGTTCGGAAGATCCTCGACCGCTCGGGGGTATCGCTGGCCGAACTCATCGGCAACGAGCGGACACTGCGGACGCTGCGGCCGGCCGAGTTCGCCGATGATCGCTTCGGCGTTCCGACAGTCACCGACATCCTCGCCGAACTGGAGAAGCCGGGCCGCGACCCGCGACCGGCGTTTGCCACTGCCACCTTCGCCGCGGGTGTCGAGAAGGTCGCCGACCTCAAGGCCGGCATGGTGCTCGAAGGTGTGGTCACCAACGTCGCCGCTTTCGGCGCATTTGTCGATGTCGGCGTCCACCAGGACGGACTGGTGCACGTCTCTGCCATGGCGAACAAATTCGTGTCCGACCCACATGAGGTCGTGAAGTCAGGGCAGGTCGTCCGGGTCAAGGTCATGGAGGTCGACGTCGATCGGCAGCGAATCGGTCTGTCGCTGCGGCTCGATGACGAACCCGGTGTGGGCAAGGCCAAACCGGAACAGAGGCCGAACAATTCAGGCCAGCGTCCAGGTAAACGCCCCGAAGGCCGCAACCAACCGAACCAGCGCATTCAACCCCGGCGGGACAACAACTCCGGACGTAAACCGTCCGCTGCACCCGCTGCGAACGGCTCACTCGCACAGGCGCTGCGCGACGCGGGATTCGGCAAGTAGCTCACATGTCGAGCGCGTCACCGGGTGCGATCTCGGTGGCGCGCACTCCGGCCCGGCGGGCAACGGCGACGAACTCCCCGCCGGGCCCGAAAAATCGATCGGGCTTGATCAGGCCGAGCCCGATCGGCCACAGTGTTCCGAAGTGGATCGGCACCACATGCCGCGCGGACACCTCTTGCGCTGCACGCACGGCCCGCGCCGGATCCATATGTCCGACACCGAGAGTGGGCCCCCACCCGCCTACAGGTAGCAAGGCCAGATCGACATCGGAGACCCAGTCGCGCAAAGCAGGGTAGAGGTCGGTGTCGCCGGCGAAGTAGGTGCGCTGGTCGCCGGTGATCACGTAGCCCAAAGCAGAGGTGGTGGCAGGGCCACGCCGCCACCGACGGCCGTCGTGGTCTGCGGGCACCGCTCGGATGGTTACGGCCCCGATGGGGACCTCATCGCCGGCGCGCACCTCGATCAGCCGGTCACCGACTCCGCGCAGTGACGGGAGTGCGTCGGGAGCTCCGGCCGGCACCACGATCGGCACGTCCTGGGACAGCAGACGCAGCGACCGCAGATGCGTGTGGTCGGCGTGCAGATGCGACAGCACCACTGCGTCGGGTGTGTGTACTTCTGCGCCTGACGGGTTCGGCCCACGTCGACGCCGTAGATGCGCAACCCGCGAGGTGAGGACCGGGTCGGTGAGCACTACGGTTCCACGATCTCTGATCAGAACACTCGCGTGTCCGAGCCAGCGAACCGCGGGCCGCGCAGGGATGCTGTCTGCGTCGTTGTCCCTGGATATGGCGGCCATGGGCACTACGATTCCAGAGATCAGCGAAAGGGGTGCGATGCGCACCACAACCAAAGTCGTTCGGCTGCTCATCGAGTTCGTGGTGTTGTGGCTCTCTTCCGCTGTGGCGATCCTCGTGCTCGACGCAGTGTTCGACGGAATTTCTCTCGACTCGATCAACATCGGGATCCCACGGCTGTCGACCTTGCCGTCGGCGCTGGTGGTCGCTCTGGTTTTCGGTGTACTCAGCGCGGTGTTGTGGCCGGTGATCGTGCGGCTGATGTCGTGGGTGGGTCCGGCTGTGCTCTTCTTGCTGGTCTTCTTCGCGAGCGGCGCAATCATGTGGTTGACGCTGCACATCGTCCCGATGGCGTCGGTCGACAAACCCTGGGACGCCGTGGTGATGGCAGCGCTGCTGTCGCTGTTCAGTTCGTTCGTCGGAGGCGCCATCGCGTCGCGTTCTGACACCTCCTACCGTCTGATGCAGGTGCGCAGGCAACGGCTCCGATTCCGCCGCCATCCCGGTGGTTCGGCAGCGACACCGGGATTGCTGTGCATACAGATCGATGGCCTCGGTCACGACGTCCTGCGCCGTGCGATCGCCGACGGAGTCACCCCCGGTCTCGCTGCGATGGCTCGCAGCACCCACTCGTTGATGCCGTGGCATACCGACTGGAGTAGTCAGACGGGCGCCAGCCAGCTGGGCATCCTGCACGGCTCGAACCACAACGTTCCCGCATTTCGGTGGTACGACAAGACATCCGGGAAGATAGCGGTGTTCAGCAACCCGCGCGACAACGAGGACCGGGAAATCGAACGTGCCGAGATCCCCGGACTGTTGTCCACTGATGGCGCGAGTCGGGGAAATCTGTTCACCGGTGGCGCCGAGGACAATGTGCTCGTCGTGAGCCGGATGCGTGGCGCGCGGCTCGGCGGCGGTGCGGGGTATTCGTCTTACTTTGCCGATCCATCGAGTACGTTGCGCACCCTGATCCGGATGATCGCCGAAGTGCAGCGGGAACTGAGGCAGGCGTGGCGACAGCGCCGGGCCGACCTCCGGCCGAGGGTGCCGCGCGGCGGTTCGTACCCGCTGGTGCGGGCATTCGCGAACGTACTGGCGACCGACGTCACGGCGGCGGCGGTTGTCCGCGACCTCATTCAGGGCCGCAGCATCATCTACGTCGACCTGATCGGCTACGACGAGGTCTCGCATCACTCGGGAATCGCCCGACCGGAGACGCTGTCGGTGCTGACCAAGATCGACGAGGTCATCGAGATGCTGCTGAAGGTGATCGAACAGGCCGACCGTTCCTACCGTGTGGTGGTGCTCTCTGACCACGGCCAGAGTCAGGGTGCGACGTTCCTCCAGCGCTACGGCGAGAGCTTGGAACAACTCGTGCTGCGATTGTCCGGTGCCGGCGACCTCGCGCCGACTGCGGATTCTCGACCGGGGGCCGAAGGGATCGAGTACGCGGCGGCAAGCGTGCGCCCGCCGAAAGTGGACGAGGAACCGGCAACGCCTGAGGGAGTTCCGGTTGTCCTGGGGTCGGGAAACCTCGGACTGATCAGCTTTCCGCGTCTACCGGGTCGCGCGACCGTCGAAACCGTCGCCGCCGAGTATCCAGGGTTGATCGACGCCCTACGGGTACATCCGGGAATCGGATTCTTGTTGCTCGCCCGCACCGACGGTGGATCGGTGGTTCTCGGTGCCGACGGTTCCGTAGACGTCGACACAGGTGTGGTCGACGGTGTCGACCCACTCGCGTCCTTAGGGCCAGATGCTCTCGAAAAGATACGCAGGACAAACTCATTCGACAATGTCGCCGATATCATGGTCGGCGGTGCGTACTGGCCGGAGACGGGCGAGGTGGCTGCGTTCGAAGAGCAAGTCGGGTCGCACGGCGGTATGGGTGGACCCCAGAGCACGCCATTTCTGCTCTACCCTGACGATGTACCCGCGCCACCGAATCGCGTGTACGGGGCGGAACAGGTGCACGCAGTGCTCGCCGGGTGGCGAGACCGCGACGACTAGGAGCAATCGATGGGAATCTCGGTCGACAGCAACGTCCACACGGTATCGCGTGCGCCCATTGCCAACGGGCCGCGACTGCCGGCGTTGGACGCGCCGACTCATCAGCCCGCGGCAATCGATCAGGTCGGGACCTTCGTGCGAACCTATGCAGCGCCCGTCGTTGCCGGTACTGCGGTGGGTATTGCCGTCGGTGGTCTCACCCGTGTCGGTGGGCGATCCGGTGCCGTGGTGGGTGCTGCCGCGGGTCTGGCGGGCGGCTACCTGCGAAGTCGCATCGGAGCCGACCCTGTTGTGCCGACGTCCACGGTGTCACGACCGGTTGCCGATGAGCGGCTGCGCGTCATGGAGTTCAACGTCCATGGCGGAATGGGCGGGCCTGGAAAGTTTTTCGCCACCCCGACGACGTTGGCTCACCTGGCCGACACGATCAGACAACAGCACCCGGACATCGTGCTGCTCCAGGAGCTCGACCACTTCGCCACCCGGTCGAATTACACCGACACTCTCCATCAACTCGCGAAACGTCTGCACGCCGACGGCGCCGTGATGTCTCCGGCGATCGACAAGGGCACCGGTCGCCGAGAGGGGACCGGGATCTTGACCTTCAACGGGAACCTGATCACCGACGCGCGAAGTCTGCGAATCGGTGACGCGCTCGGTGACGACTCGGCCCGGCGACTGCGGGCGACCGTCGACGCGTGGGCCGGGGTGGTCACGTCCAAACTCGGTGACAGCAAACTGCCCTTCGGTGGAGTCATCGAATACCAGCCTCGGGTCGCTACCGACGTGATGATCCGCACTGCGGGCCACAACTCGATCAGGGTGTTGTCGGGACATTTCAGTCCACCGCATCACGGCATCGACGAGCCGCGTCGCCAAGTGGACCCGATCGTCGCGACCCTGGAGACGTGGATGGGCCCGACGATCTTCGGTGCCGACTTCAACGTGCGCGACGGGTCAGCCGAATTCGAGAGGGAACACGAGGTTTTCGCCGCGGCAGGGTTTGTGGAGGCAACAGCAGGCGCACCACCGAACAGTGATCGCGTGTACATGTCCGAGCACTTCGTCGCCGAGAATCCTCAGAAGCTCGACACTTCCAAAGGCGCGGTACCGGCCAGCGACCACTCACCGGTCGTCGTCGACCTCGCACTTCGCATCTGACTGTCACGGAACGTTCGACGGAAGCCAGCGCAAGCCCGCTGCCACCTCCGAATCCGGAGGCAGCAGCACAGATGGGCACTCCAGAGCCGGAAGCAGTCGGCACACCGCGTCCGCCTCGGCGGCGTCCGGACAGCACAGTACGGCTGCGAGTCCGCTGTGGTCCCCGATGGCGGCGACAGTGCGGGAGGCCAATGCCCCCCAGCCCAGAACGAACACCTTCGATGACCGGCCTGTCAACCACGTCAGGGCGGTACCCATCACGTCGGCGTCCGCGGCACGGGTTCCATCGCTCATGCAGAGGTCGATCACGAGGCATCGCGCGCCCACCGCTTCGGCCGTCGAAGCGAACAGGGCGTAGGAATCTTCCGCCGACATCTCGACACCGACGGGGATCAGGACATAGGCGCCTGCGTTCTGTTCCTCACCGATCAGATACCCATGGCAATTGCCCACCCTGGTTGACATCACGATCGGTTCACACCGGTTCGGCAGCAACGGTATCGCCGCCTGGAAGGCAGAGATCTGAGAGAGGCGGTTGGTCTGCCACATCTCGGAGGCGGGGTCACTTCGGTAGAAATGCGCTGCTTGTCCGTATGACCACGACGCGCTCAGCAGCTGCCTGCCCGCGCCGGAAACGTCGTCTGCGGCCAGGCGATCGTCCGCGCGTTCGAGGGCGCGATCACCTTCGCGGCGCCAATAGCGTTCCCACGACACCACTTCGCCGGGCGCGACCTGGGTGCCGACACCGGCGATGGCGGTGGCGTTCGCGGCGCCGACAGCGGTCACGGACAGCGAGCGCAGTAGGAGTCGATCGAACGCGGGATCGGTGTGCAGTTGCATCGGGCCGCTCAGCGAAGGCGGAACGTCGGCCGACCGGAGGTATTTGTGCCGACGGGATAATGGTTCAAACGACAGTGATTCAGCAGGGTCAGTTTCAAGAAGGTGGCAAAGACGGGGAATTGCAAGCTGGAGGATATCGTGATGACGGAGTTCGGTGTGGCCTCGGCGACGAGGACATCGTAGAGTTCGTCGACAGACAGGCCGTCAGCGTTGCGCTCGAGGACAGCATCAACCGTGGCAGCGAATTCGGCGCCCACGTCGAGGATCTGCTGAAGCTGGGTGCGCGCCGCGTCTGCGACGACGGGCAGCATCGGCTTGTGGCCGGCGCACAGCTGACGCAGATGCCCTTCGTCGATCATCGACAACGCCCGGGTTGCGGTCGCGGCGATCTTGCGCGGATCCGAGTCGGTCCAGATCGGTAGTGCAGATGTCTCGTCTGCCAGCATCAGAAAACCGTGCTCCGGCAGGAAGAACACCACCCCACCGGCCGAGTGACCTCCCGATTGCAGCACCTGGACCTCGAGGGCACCCAAGTCGTCGGTGAACGACCACCCGGTCCACTCGGCACTTCCGATCGAGATGGCTTGGGCGGGGCCGAGATCCTCGTAGTCCGTCATGGTGTCGACGCTCAGGAACACTTCGGGGTACGTCTGGAGGATGATTTCCACGACCAGAGAGGGGATGAAACCGCCGAGCGCCGGCGTAATGCCGAGAGAATTGAGCTGATGGCCCAGGACCGCGACGTCGTCGGAGGTCAGAGCCGACGACGCCCCCAGAGTTCGCAGCAGGCTCGCGATCCGTTCGGGGTCGAGATCGAGTCCGGCAAGGTAGTCGAAGTAGCCGATACCCGACCTGTACATCTTCGCGAAGAAGGCTTCGTAGTCAAGCGCCGAACGAGCCGCCCGCGGGATGTAGTGCCGTCTGCGCGTGGCGCTGATCGCTTGCAGCACGTGATTGTTACCCAAATGGTCGACGTGCCCGTGACTGTTGAGCAACAACACCTCTTCGATCCCGTCGAAGCCTCGTACGACCTCGAGGATCGCGCGGTACTGATCGTCACCGACGCCGCTGTCGAGTAGGTACAGCCGTGGGCCGCGCCGATAGATGGCGATGGTGGGAAGATCGGGGTCATCCCACAGCGTGTGGGGATGGTGCCCCTCGATCAGGAAGAGGTCGTCCGCGATCTCGTGGATGGTTCCGGTGGACATCTCTCGGACCTCTCAGTTCTCTGGAAAGTTGACGATCGCGAGGTTCAGGGGGAGCTGATCGGTCCGGGCCGCGGGCTCGGGGAGTTTCTCCTGCAGAAAGTCCCCGCTCAAGTAGTCGTCGGCAGCCATGATCGTTTCTAGCGGGACCTGACCGGCGTAGTCGAACTCGTCGAAGACGTAGGGGAGTCCATCGGCCCCGAGCAGGGTGGGGCCGTTCATGAGCTGGAAGTGTAGGTGAGAGGCGTTGGCATTGCCCGTGTTCCCGAGCTTCGCGATGACCTGCCCGTCCTTGACCTTGTCCCCGGGTTTGACCAGCAGTGAGCCCTCGATGAGGTGGGCGTACATGGCGTACACGCCGTCGCCGAGATCCAAGACGATGTGATTGCCGTCGACGTTGAGTGCCGTGAGTTTTGCCGCCAAGACCGGATCCTGAGCGGGCAGGATGCCCGGCGCGTTCGCCGCCACGTTGTCGAGGACCGACACCACGGTCGCATCGGCAACCGCGTGGATCTCGGTTCCGTAGTCGACGTAGCTCGTGTTCTGGGTCTTGTCGCCGACGTAGAACTCTCCGGCTTCGTCAGTGCGTTTCCAGTCGATGGCAAAACGCTCGCTGTTGTTCAGCTTTCCGTCGACCGGCAGAGTCGAACCGCGATGCGGGAATCCGGGTTCGCAACAGCCGTTCAGTGCGATCCAGTTGTTTCCTCGCACGGGCGGCGAGATGATCCGGGGTGTGCCCGCAGAGAGGTCGACCGGGGTGATCAAGTAGTCGATCGGGGCGGGCGCCCGCGACCCGGGGGAGTTGGCCCCGGTGCCATGAAGATGGTGCAGAACTGCCTTGGGCACATCGTCCTGGTTGTCGAAGACATAGTCGAGGAACAGAACTCGGCTTTCACGAGGTGGTATGACCGCGGTGTCGAGGAGGCCGTTGGGCACGTTCTGCAGCCGGTTACAGTTGCCGTACGTACAGTTCGGGTCGACCAGCGCCGTGCCGCCAAAAGTGGCGACGACCTTCTCGGGCTCGGTTCCGTCCACCACATCAACCCGGTCGATGGTCGCGGGCACCGGAGATGCATTGGTCAGCTGCAGGTCATACGCGACGTGGTACTTGCCGTCGGTCCCGAGGAATGGGAAGGTCGGGTCCCCGATCTGGGTCATGGTCACGCTCGTGAACGCTTCCGGCACTACGACGTCGTCGAACGCCGCGGTGTTCGTCGGTGCCGGTCCGGGGTCATCGCCGCCGGCGCAGCCGCCGAGAACGAGGGTGACTGCCATGGCAGCGTTCACCGCAGCAATCGAACGTCTGCTCACGCCGGTACCTTTCCCGCGAGGGTGTCGTCGAGCCAGTCGAAGACACGCTGCTCGAAAAGTCCTGCGGCACCTGCCTCGTCGTGTTCCCCCGCGCCTTCGGCGTTGGTGAACGCAATGTGCTTCTTGGTGGTGGTCAGGGCGTCGAACAACGGCTTCGCCCCGCCGCCCCTGGAGTCGTTCTCGCCTGAACACAGCAAGGTCGGGCAGCTGATCTTCTCCGCGTACGCACGCAACGTGTAGCGCTTTGCGTCGCGCAGATAGTCGAGGGGATGAGCGAATCCGTGCGTCAACATGCCCCGATTGAGGCCGAAGTCTAGGACAGGATTTTTCGACATCGATTCTGCGAGAACCGCATTGAGCAGATCGGTATCGCCCGTATCGAGCTGATCGCGATACTCGGGCGGCAACATGAACACCGCCCCTTCTCCGGGAGCGAATTGTGGTGCGTCGGCGATGAGTGCAGCGACGCGATGATCGCCGGCCGCGGCCCGTGGCGCCAGATAACCGCCCCAGCTGCGGCCGAGGAGAACAATCCGTTCGTCGTCGACGTCGGCGCGCGCACGTAGCCAGTCGATCTGCGGTGTGACCACGGTCTCCCAGTCGGGTCTGAACACCAGCCCCTGTTCGATGAGTGCGCCGCCCTGACCTGGCCCGTCGATCATGAGAACCGCGTAACCGCGGCGGAGCGCTGCTTCGCCCCCAGCAAAGTACGACTCCTCTTTCGTGCCGTCGTAACCACCGATGATGATGATCGTCGGAAAGGGGCCTGCGCCGCCGGGCGTCGCGAAATAGGCGGCGAGCTCGGTTGTCTCGTAGGGCACGGACACCTGTTCGATGTTCCACTCCGACAGCGCTGCGGCCCTGCAGAACGCTTCGCGCTGCCGTCGGTAGGAGTCGACGAAGCGGGGATCGAGGGGTGGGCGATAAAAGAACACGCCACTGGTGCGGTAATACGTGACGGCGCGCAGGAACGCGTCGTGCGCGCTGACTCGGTGACCCGCAGCAAGGCTCGCTTCCGCGGCTGCGTAGATGCGGTCGGCAGTCGCCTTCCACTCGCGGTGCCAACTGTCGTGATCGCCGGCGGCGATCCTTCTCGCCGTCACAAAACACTCACCGATATCGGCTCCACCGCTGAGCACGGCGTCGAGTGCCCGCAGGAACTGACCGTCGAACTCGGGCTCTGCGAAAGCTATCGCGCGCAAGTCCACTGCCGGCGAGGTGTCTGTCATGGTGTTCTCCCGTTGTCTCCACTGCCTGAGTTCAGGTCTGATGTCTCGGAACCGATCATTTCGGCCGGCGGTCTCACCGCGGTCAAATCTTGGTGCAGGCGCCGATGGCGACACGGACTGTCACTCGTCCCGCCATCGGTGAGACGGAATCGGACATCGCCGATAGTGTGCTGATGTGGAGTTCAGGGATCTGGGACCGCTGCTGGTCGAGTCAGACGGGTTGTCCAGGCCTCCGGGCGGTGCGCGCCTGTCGACTGTTCTGGCGGTGCTGCTGGCCCGGGTGGGAGATGCTGTACCGACTTCGGCACTGATCACCGCGATCTGGGGCGACGATCCGCCGGAACGCAGTGTCAAAGTGCTCGAATCCCACATCTGGCGGCTGCGCAGGATGCTCGAACCCGGTCGAGGTCCCGGTGCGGCGCCGACCGTGCTGATCACCGATCAGGCCGGCTACCGACTCGCTGTCCCCACGGAACGCGTCGACTCCCAGGTCTTGATGCGGTCCGTGTCGGAGGTCCGACAGTCGTTGACCGACAACAATTTCGACCAGACGCTGGCAATCAGTGACGGCGCGCTGTCGCGCTGGCGGGGGGATTTCTGTGCTGACGTGGTCGATACCGGCTCGCTGGAACCTCTGCGCACGCGACTGTCCGACCTGAGGCTCGACCTGGTCGAAGCGCGAGCCTCGGCGCTGATGCAGGTAGGGCAACCCGAACGGGCCGTCAATGAGATCTCTGAGGTTCTCGAAGAGAATCCACTGCGTGAACGACTGTGGATGCACCGGATCCTCGGCCTCTATCAGTCGGGGAGGCAGGCCGCCGCGTTGGACGCGTTCAGCACTGTCCGCCGGATTCTCGCTGAAGAGCTGGGCGTCGATCCCGGGCCGGAACTGAAGCAGTTGCACCGGCAGATACTCGATCATGATGAACGATTGCGCCCCCGTGCCGTTCCGGCGTCTCAGAGTCGGCCGGTCGAGGTTCAGCTCCCCAGTCGTCGGTCGCGAATTGTCGGGCGCACCGACGAGTTGAACGACTTGGTGCAGTCTCTCGACAACTCACGATTGGTCACGGTCATCGGCCCCGGCGGTGTCGGAAAGACGCGTCTGGCAACCGAGGTCGCCTTCACAGTGCGTGAGCACTTCGGGGACGGGATCTGGTTCGTTGACCTTGCGTCCATCGCACAGGCGGACTCGGTACCCGCCCTCGTCGCCAACGTGCTGGGTCTGCGTCCGGCGGCGGATACTCAGATCGACCGTTTGGTTCGCGCTCATGTGTCCTCGAGGCGACTGCTCATCGTGCTGGACAACTGCGAACACGTGTTGCCTGACGTCGCAGCGTTTGTCGATGACCTGCTCGACTCGAGCGAGAGGTCCAGCGTGCTCGCGACGAGCCGCGAACCGCTCGAGGTCGTCGACGAGCGTCGGTACCGACTTGCGCCCTTGGCCGTTCCATCCCTGAAGGATTCGGCTGCTGACATCGGTGCTTCTGCCTCGGTCCGGCTCTTTCTCGAACGAGCGGATGACGGTCGCGATCTGGACCTAGACGGTCACGACGGGGTGGCCATTGCCCGGATCTGTGCAGCAGTAGGTGGTTTGCCGCTGGGCATCGAACTCGCGGCAGCACGTGCCCGCACGTTTGACCTCTCAGAAATCGCAGACAGCCTCGACAGAGCGCCGGCACACCTCTCCCGCAGCGGACGGGGTACCGGGCGCCACTCGAACCTGCTGGCTACCGTCGACTGGGGATATCGCCTGGCCGGCACCGACGAGCAGATTCTGCACCGCCGTCTCGCGGTCCTGCCGGGCCAGTTCACCCTGGAAGCCGCAGCACAGTTGAGCACGATCGCCCCACTGAGCGAGAGTGACGCCCTCGATCTCGTCGGCGGTCTCGTGCACCGCTCCATGCTGGTATCCGAGCGTTCACCGACTGCGTCGCGAAATACCAGATTCTCTCAGCTCGTGCCCATCCGGGCGCACGCAGCCGGCGAGTTGACTGCGACCGAGCGCCGGCACGCAGAATCGGTACGCGATCGCTGGGTGATCGGGCGAATCACCGCAGCCCCCGATCCGGGCCGCACCGAACAGCTGGAGTACTACGAGTGGCTCGAAGACAACCGGGCCTCGGTGCGCGCGGTGTTGCGCTCGACGCTGATCGAGAAGCCGACGATCGACGGGCTTGCGATGGTATGGCGGTTGATCTTTTTCTGGCACGACCGGGAAGCGACCGTCGAATTCATCCGTTGGTCAGAGTTGGCGGAGGCAGCGCTGGCGCTGATGACGCCGGGAGCCTTCGACATCGGGGTCGGTTGGGCTATCAGTGGGTGCGCTCAGGCGCTTGGCCACAACGGGGTTGCGGCGGAGAAGGCGTTGGCACAGGCGATCCCGATACTCGTCAACCCTCCGGTGGAGCGTAGATCCGAAGCGATGCGCATCCTCTTCGTCGTGTCGGTGTGCGCCTGGACAGGGGACGTCTTCGAGTGGGCGCTGCGAGCGGCGGTCGCGATCCCGGATCTCGCAGACGGGCCCGAAGACGACCACACGGTGTTGGGTGCGCGCAGTATTCTCGCCGCGAGCGCTCTGGTCGACGGTGACGGCGCAGCAGCGTTGGCCCAGGCCGATGCGGTCCTCGCCGACAATGCCGCTGTAGGTAACAACATGGCTGCATTGTTCGCCAACATCACTCATTCGATCGCGGCCAAGTTCGCGGGCGACGGCGCACGTGGTCTGCGCTACTGCGACGAGGTGCTCCGGACGCAGAAGCTGCTGGGCACGCACAGTTTCTCGGAGAGTTTCGAGACCAGGGGAAACCACTTCGTCAACGCCGGGCAACTCGACGAGGCCGCACGCAATCTGGGTTTGTCCTACGCCCTGAGCAGGCGGCAGAGCCGGGACTGGCCATGGCACCCGGGGACCGATGCGCAACTCGACTTCGTCCGCGCCGAACTCGGTGTCGAGTTCGCAGACCACTGGAACAGCGGTGTGCGTCTGGCACAACTCGATCCACTGCAGATCGTCTCGGACCTCGAACTGGAGATTCGGAAGTAGGTCATGAGCGTGCAGCCGTGTGGCCTCCCGTTAGATCACCGTGAGACCGCGTCGCGGAATCCTACGCTGCATGACGTGCGTCCAACGGGGTCGCAGAAGCGGTTGATCAATTGGATCGGCCGACCAACATCAGAACAAGTCATAGAGGTAGGTATGAAGGTCAAGAATCGAGCTCTCGCGGCTATCGCTGCCGTGATAACCGCATCCCTGGTGGCGAGCGGGTGTTCGTCATCGAACGACGACGCGGCCGCCTCATCGTCGTCCGCCGCCCCGGCCGTGGCTGCGGACAAGGCCGCGCAGTTTCAACAGGTCCTCGACGACACCCGGTCCAAGGCCGGTTTTCCCGGTGTGATCGCGCAGGTTGCCTCGCCGGAGGGAACGTGGACCGGAACGTCAGGAGTCGTCGGAGAAGGCAAGACCGAACCGCCGACCGTCAGCGACAAGACCCGCATCGGTTCGTTGACCAAGACCATGACGGCGACCGTGCTGCTGCAGCTGGTTCAAGAGGGCAAGCTGTCGCTCGACACCCCGATCGGTGAGTACGTCCCCGGTCTACCCAACGGCGATCTGGCAACGTTGGCGCAGCTGGCGGACATGACCAGCGGGATTCCGAGTTACACGGAGTCGGACGCAGTAGTGACCAAATACTTCGCGGACCCCGAATATGACTGGCCACCGCAAGAACTCGTCGACGCCGTCAAACCGCTTCCTGCCGATTTTGCACCGGGGCAGGGGTGGAGTTACTCGAACACCAACTACGTCCTGCTGGGAATGGTGATCGCACAGGTGCTGAAACAGCCGGTCGCAGATGTCTTCGAGGAGCGGTTGTTCGAGCCACTCGGTATGTCGGACACCACGTTCGCGGGTGGATCCATCGAGATCGGTGATCCGCACATGGACGGCCTGACCAACCAGAATCAGCCGCCCGGCCAGAATGTCGACTCAACGCACTGGAATCCGTCGTTCGCATTCACGGCCGGTGCGGTCATCTCCACCCTCGACGATCTGAAGAAGTGGGGACACGCGTTGTTCACCGGCGAGGGCGTCCTTGATGCGCAAACGCAACAACTGCGCCGTGATTCGATCGTCCGCGATATCCCGCCGAACACCGCCACGATGGGTTACGGCTTCGGAATCGGCGACCGAAATGGGTGGTGGGGTCACGACGGGGACATCCCGGGTTATAACAGTGTGCTGTTCCACGACTATGACTCGGACACCACGATCATCGTGCTGACCAACAGCGACAACACCTTCAGCGTCGACGGCAAGAATCTCTTTCCCGCGCCCGCGGTGTCGGCAGGATTGCAGGCTGCGGTCGGTTAACTGCATCGGATTGCCGGACTCCCTTGTAGCTCAGATACGTCGGGCGCCAGGGCCCTCTCGGCCGCGCTCGTCACCCGGGTTGAGGAGATTGCAGGTCTTCAGCGACAGACACCCACAGCCGATGCATCCAGTCAGTTCGTTCTGCATTCGCCCGATTGCTTGTTTGCGCTCCTCCAGGCGTTCATTCCACCCGTGCGAGATCTTCTGCCAGTCCTTCTTGTTCGGAGTTCGACCGTCGGGCAGCGACGCGAACACCTCCGCGACCTCGGCCAGAGGTATGCCGAACCTGACCGCCAGCTGGATCAACGACACCCGTCGGATCGTGTGTCGTGGAAACTTCCGCATGTTTCCCGCAGTACGCACAGCGGGAATGAGTCCGAGGGTTTCGTAGTAGCGGACCGCGGAGACGGCAACGCCGGTTCGCGCCGCCACCTGCCCGATCGACAAGAGTTCGTCGCTTTTCCGGATCATTCTGCCTTCCAATGGGTGTGCAATATTGATCTAGAGTGCACTTGAGATCTTACAGTCGTCACCATGCACCTTCCCAACGACTCTCCATCCGGTACCTGGCGACAACTGCTGAGGGGCCCATACCTCGGCACCGCCGCAGTCCTCGCCGGGGGCGTCGCGCTGTACGCGACCAACGTCTACCTCACGACAAGTCTGCTTCCCACCGCCATCGAAGAGATCGGCGGTCAGCGGTACTACGCCTGGACGACGACGGTCTTCCTCGTCGCGTCGGTGATCTCGTCGATGTTGGTCAGCAATATCCTGACCGGTCGCGGACCACGACGGGCTTACCTGATCGGCCTCGCAGTCTTCGCAGTCGGCACGGCAGCGTGTTCGGTCAGCCCGACGATGGAACTCTTCCTGGTCGGTCGAATGATCCAGGGGTTGGGAGGCGGCCTCTTGGCAGGGCTCGGTTATGCCGTCATCAACGCCGCCCTCCCGAAACACCTTTGGACGCGCGGCGCGGCGCTGGTGTCGGCGATGTGGGGTGTCGGCACCTTCGCCGGCCCCGCGATCGGCGGAGTATTCGCCCAACTGAGCATCTGGCGCTGGGCCTTTGGCGTTCTGATCATTGCGACGATCGCCGTCGCCGTCCTAGTCCCCGGCGCACTCCCGCCCCAGACTGTCGGCGTCGCCACCAAGACCCCGGTCCCGGCTCTCTCGCTGGCATTGTTGACTGCGGCAGCGGCGATGGTGAGCATTGCCGGAATTCTGTCGAACCTCATGGTCACCGCGGCGATGGTGGGCGCTGCAGTCGTGATTCTTGTAGCCTTCGTCGCAGCAGACCGCCGCGCCGCTCACGGCATCCTCCCGCCGTCGACGTTCAGCGGTTCATCGCTCAAATGGGTGTATCTGACCATCGTCGTCCTTGCTGTCGCCTCAACGGCAGAGATGTTCATACCCCTGTTCGGTCAGCGACTCGCCGGCCTTTCACCCATAGCCGCTGGATTCCTTGGTGCGGCACTGGCTTTGGGATGGACTCTGGGTGAAGTGCCGAGCGCGTCCGCCACCGCCCGTGGTGTGGTGCGGCGCATCGTTGTCTGCGGACCGATTCTCGTTGCCGTCGGCCTGGGCATCATGGCGGCGTTCGTCACCGATCACGCCGGATTCGGCGTCCTCATTGCATGGACGATCGGCTTGCTTGTCGCCGGCGTCGGAATCGGTGTTGCCTGGCCGCATCTGGCAGTCGCCGCGATGAGCTCGGTCGCCGAACCAGGGGAAGGACCGAGGGCCTCCGCAGCGATCAATACCGTGCAACTCATCGCCAACGCATTCGGCGCTGCCCTCGCCGGCGTGCTGGTCAACATCGGCGAACCGTCAGCGCTGCGGTCGGCGCAATTGCTTCTCTTCACGTTTGCGGCCATCGCAATCATCGGCGCGGCAGTCGCAGGTCGTGCACTTCCGCGGCGCCGGACGACAGTCGACAACCCCGACGTTGCCCTAGAGGCCATCGCGAACGAACCACAGCCTGACCGACCGACCCCGGCCTGAAACTCCACGATCGCGGAGGGACGTACGCGTCATCCGGGCCCGGCGCGAGCGCAGCCGGACCCGGAGGACGTGGGTCACTTCTTGATGAACTCGAGGATGTCTTTGTCGAGTTCTTGCTGGTACGCGCCGAAGATGCCGTGGGGCGCTCCGGCATAGACCTTGAGCGTGCCGTCCTTGACGAGGTCGATCGACTTCTTCGCGGCCGCGTCGATCGGAACGATCTGGTCGTGGTCGCCGTGAGCGATGAAGATCGGAACGTCGAGCGCCTTGAGGTCTTCGGTGAAGTCGGTCTCGGAGAACGCCTTCACACAGTCGTAAGCCGCTGCCAAGTTGACCAGCATGCCCTGACGCCAGAAGTCGTCCTTCGCGCCCTGCGAGACCTGTGAGCCTTCGCGGTTGGCACCGAAGAACGGCTCCGTCAGGTCTTGGTAGAACTGCGAGCGGTCGCCGAGCACACCCGCCCTGATGCCGTCGAATGCTTCGATCGGGGTGCCTTCGGGGTTGGCCTCCGACTTCACCATCACCGGTGGCACTGCGCCGGCGGTGATGACTTTGACGACGCGGCCCTTGCCGTACTGCGCGGCATATCGTACGACCTCGCCGCCGCCGGTCGAGTGTCCGATCACCACAAGGTCTTTCAGATCCAGCGCCTCGACCAGTTCGGAGAGATCCTTGGCGTACGTGTCCATGTTGTTGCCGTCGTACGTCTTCGACGAGCGGCCATGTCCGCGACGATCGTGAGCGATTGCCCGGTAGCCTGCGTCGGCGAGGATCTTGAGTTCGGTCTGCCAGGCGTCGGACGACAGTGGCCAACCGTGGCTCAGGAGGACGGGCTGTCCTGAGCCCTGCTCGGTGTAGTAGATCTCTGTTCCGTCAGAAGTAGTGATGTAAGGCATGTTCTGCAGTTCACCTCAGCGCATATCGGTGGTGTTCGGATGACCCCTTCGAAACTATTGTCCGCATCCGACGTCCAGGTAGATACAACCGTAGGCAAATCTCTCGACAATTGTCGGAAATCATTCGAACCCGCGACGGCACCCCGGACGCCGAGATCCCCGGCTCGGAAACCCCGAGCCGGGGATCTGGAGTGCATCTCGTCAGGCGACGATCAGGTCGAGCTCGTCATCGGTGACGCTCACCGACACCTTGCCGCCCTCGGTCAAGACCTCGTCGAGCAACAGGTCGGCGATGCGATCGTCGACCACGCGCTGGATCGACCGCCGCAACGGCCGGGCGCCGAACTCGGGCTGGTGTCCGTGTTCAGCAATCCAGTCCACCGCAGCAGAACTGAACTCGATCTCGATACCCTTGGCGCCGAGCCGCTTGCGGCTGTCGGCCAAGAGTAGATCGGTGATCTCGTGCAGCTGGACGGCGTCGAGCTTGCGGAAGATCACGATCTCGTCGATGCGGTTCAAGAACTCGGGCCGCATCGACTCGCGCAGCCGCCCCATCACCTTCTCGCGCATCGGCTTCTCGGCCGCCCCGGTGTCACCCGAGTTGAAACCGAGGCCACCCGACTTGCTCGAGATGATGTCCGACCCCAGGTTGCTGGTCATGATCAGCACGGTGTTCTTGAAGTCGACCGTTCGACCCTGTCCATCTGTCAGACGGCCGTCGTCGAGAACCTGGAGCAACGTGTTGAACACATCCGGGTGGGCCTTCTCGATCTCGTCCAGCAAGATGACCGAGTACGGATTACGCCGAACCTGTTCGGTGAGCTGACCTGCTTCGCCGTAGCCGACGTAACCGGGAGGCGCCCCGATGAGACGGCTCACCGTATGCCGTTCGCCGAACTCGCTCATATCCAGTCGCAGCAGCTTCTTCTCGTCGCCGAACAGCGACGTCGCCAAAGCCTTGGCCAGTTCGGTCTTTCCCACACCGGTGGGTCCGAGAAACAGGAAGCTGCCGACCGGACGATCCGGATCGCTCATACCGGTACGGCTCCGGCGCACCGCGCGGGCGATGGCCTTGACCGCATCATCCTGACCGACGACCCGCTGGTGCAATTCGTCTTCCAAACGGCGCAGCCGTTCCATTTCCTGTTGGGTCATCTGGCTGGCGGGTATCCCGGTTGCACGGGAGACGACGTCAGCGATGTGATCGGCAGTGACCTCGGATGTGGACACCGGCGCGTCCGGACTCCCGTCGAGACGGGCCTGAACCGCAGCGGTCTCGTCGCGCAACGCCGATGCCTTCTCGTAGTTCTCTTGAGCGACAGCCTCTTCCTTGGCGGCCTCGAGTGCAGTCAACTTCTTGCGCAAGGCCTCGATGTCGGTTCCGGGCGACGCCAGTTGCATGCGTGCACCCGCCTGGTCGATGAGGTCGATCGCCTTGTCCGGCAAGAACCGGTCGCCGATGTAGCGCGACGACAACTCGACGGCTGCGGTGATCGCCTCGTCGGAGTATCGGACGCCGTGGTGCTCCTCGTAACTGCCGCGCAGGCCGGTCAGGATTGCGATCGCGTCGGCGATGCTCGGCTCGGGGACCGTCACCGGCTGGAATCGCCGCTCGAGAGCTGGGTCCTTCTCGATGTTCTTGCGGTATTCGTCGAGCGTGGTCGCGCCGACGATGTGCAGTTCACCCCGAGCGAGTTTCGGTTTGAGGATGTTCGAGGCGTCCATGGACCCCTCGGCACCGGCGCCTGCCCCCGCGATGGTGTGCACCTCGTCGATGAAGACGATGAGTTCATCCGAGTGCGCGACGATCTCATCGATGACGCTGTTGAGGCGTTCCTCGAAATCACCGCGATAGCGGGTTCCCGACACCATGCTCGACAGGTCGAGTTGCACGATTCGCTTGCCCGACAGACGTTCCGGAACGTCCCCGTCGACTATCCGCTGGGCGAGGTCCTCGACGATGGCGGTCTTGCCGACACCCGCTTCTCCCACCAGGACCGGGTTGTTCTTGGTCCGTCGGGAGAGGATTTCAATGGTCTGCGCGATTTCATCGGCACGGCCGATTACAGGGTCGACTCCACCGGCACGAGCGCGTTCGGTGAGGTCGAAACCGTACTTGTCCAGGTTCGGGGTCTCGCTGGATGAGACCTCCTCTTCCGAACCACCCTGCAGTGCGGTCTGCAGACGCTCGGGCGTCAGTCCGGCAGCGGCCAGCAGGCGGCCTGCCGACCTGTCCCGATCGCCCGCCAGGGCGACGAACAGGTGCTCGGGATCGATGTAGGTCGAGCCCAGCGCCTGCGCGAGCTGATGTGCTTCGAAGACCGCAGTGCGGACCGCGGCGCTCAATGTCGTGGTGCCCATCCCCGCGGACGGGCTTCCGCCGGGCAGACGTTGCTCGACGGCCGCAGCCACGGCCGCGGGGTCCGCTCCGGCTCGCTGCATCAACCCGCGTGTCGGGTCGTGCTCGGCCATGACGTGCAGAACATGGAGTGCATCGAGCTCCGCGTCACCGCGACCGGCGGCGAACTGCGCCGCCTGGGCGATGAGGTCCTGCGTGGACTTGCTCATCAGACGACTGATGTCGATGCGCCGCGGGCCGTCGGGCCCGAAGAATGCTGCCATTCGGGAAAGCCTCCTGTGAAGAGTTGAGTGCGTACGACTCAATCAACATGAGTCGGGTGCTATCAATTCCCGGCGGGGCTAGCGATCTTTGTCGTCGCGCAATGCCCCTGGTCCCGTCACCTGTGCACCGAGGGACTGCACACGTGCGCGCAGTTCCCGGTCGGCGGTGACCACCCAGGTCGCGCAGTGGGTGTGCGCGGCGACCAGTTCGACGATGTGGTCGTCGCCCGAACCCGGGGCGCTTTTCACCTCTACCGTGGGAGTCGAGGTGATTCCGGTCGCTTGGCCCTCGACCACCAGAAGGACGCGAATCGGTGGGTCGACACCACCGAAGCCGTGCTCGGACAGCGACTCGAGCGCGTCCCGCAGACGCTCGTTCGCTCCTCGACGATCGCGCCACCAGCCATCTGGCCGGGAACCGACGACGTTGGCTGCGTCGATGATCACCACCGGGTGTAGACCGTCTGCTGTCATCTGTCCATTGTCGCCGAGCACGACCCTGGGACGCGGAAAGGCGTTAGCGTTGACGTATCGCGGGAACCGACGGAAAGGGAACGCCGGTAATGGTCGACACCGATTCCAACCTCGACGATCTGGCGGTGAAACATCTGCGGCTCGCGCACGATGACCCGCACGGCCGGAGCGCCGACATCCTCGTCCACGATGGCCCGCTGAGGCAGACCCTGATCGCGATGGTCGCGGGTTCGGAATTGGGCGAGCACAATTCGCCACCGGCGGCGAGCGTGCTTGTGCTGTCCGGAACGGTCACCGTGATCGCGGGCGATGACGAGGTGACCCTCCGATCGGGGGAGCTGCGCGGTCTCAGCAACCATCGGCACAGTGTCGCGGCGTCAGAGGACTCTGTATTCATCCTCACCACGGTGACAGGCACCGGCGAACCATCCCGCCGGTGATCACTGACGCTTAGCCCTTGCGCTAAGTGTCGCCACTTGATACTTTTCCTTATGGCTCAGTATCAGCAGGAGTTGAACGGCGTTTTCCAGGCGCTGGCGGACCCCACCCGACGTGCGGTATTGGGCAGGCTCGGTCAGGGGCCGGCGAGCATCAGCGAACTCGCCGCGCCGTTCGACATGGCGCTGCCGTCCTTCATGAAGCACATACGGCAGCTGGAGGCCAGCGGCTGGATTCGCACGGAAAAGGCCGGGCGGGTTCGCACGTGCGTGATCGAGAAGCAGCGATTCGAGGTCGCCGAGTCGTGGCTTGCGGAGCAGCGCGCGATCTGGGAGGGCCGGACCGACCGGCTCGAAGCATTTGTCACCGCATCAGAGGAGTACAACCAATGACCAAGTCCATCGATACCGAGCGCGACCTGGTGGTCTCACGCATCATCCGAGCGCCGCGGGCGACCGTCTGGTCCGCCTGGACCGAGCCCGCAAAGTTCGAGCAATGGTGGGTTCCCGCCCCGGCCGAATGCAGGGTGGCGGGTTTCGACCTGCACCCCGGCGGCGCCTTCAGAACCGAGATACGCGAGCGCGGTGGTGATTTCTCTCCGCATATCGATGGTTGCTTCCTCGCGGTAGACCACCTCGAACGCATCGTGTTCACCACTGCGTTGGTCGGTGGATGGCGTCCTGCCCCGAACCCCTTCATGACGGCCACCATCACGTTTGCCGATCACCCGGAAGGCACCGAATACACCGCCACCGCGATGCACAAAGACATCACTGATCGAAACACCCACGACCAACTGGGCTTCCAGGACGGGTGGGGGACTGTCACTCGGCAACTGGCCCAACTCGCCGAGGCCTGAGCTGCCGCCGGCGCTGCTGCAGCCGGACGCGCAGATGGCCCGAGTCTAGGATCGAGTCCATGCGATTCGGATTGTTCGTTCCTCAGGGCTGGCGTTTGGACCTGGTCGGTATCGACCCCGCAGATCAGTGGGCGGTGATGCGCGATTTCTCGGTCCGGGCGGATCAGGGATCGTGGGACTCGCTGTGGGTCTACGACCATTTCCATACTGTCCCGGCGCCGACCGAGGAGGCAACGCACGAGGCCTGGACCCTCATGTCGGCTCTTGCTGCATCGACCTCACGGATTCGCCTCGGTCAGATGTGCACGGCGATGAGCTACCGCAACCCGGCATACCTCGCCAAAGTGGCAGCGACCACAGACCTGATCTCCGGCGGGCGGGTCGAGATGGGTATCGGCGGCGGGTGGTACGAGCATGAGTGGCGAGCGTACGGCTACGGATTCCCCTCGGCTGGAGAGCGTTTGGGGCGCCTCGACGAAGGTGTGCAGATCATGAAGCAGGCCTGGACCACTGGTTCGGCCACGCTTGACGGCAAGCACTACCAGGTCGACGGCGCCATCTGCCGACCACTTCCGTTGCAGGACGGCGGTATTCCGATCTGGGTCGCCGGTGGTGGAGAAAAGGTGACTTTGAAGATCGCGGCAAAGTACGCGCAGTACACCAATTTCGACGGCACCCCCGAGGGCTTCACCCAGAAGTCGGAGATCCTGCGTGCGCACTGTGAGACTGTCGGTACCGATTTCGGCGCCATCGTCCGCTCTGCCAACTACAACGTGGCCATCGGGTCGACGGAGGCCGAGGTAGAGCAGCGGCTGGCGACCTTGGTGGAGCGTCTGACCCCGCACGTCGGCGCGGAGAAGGCCGAGGCGGCGTTGGGGGCGTTCCGGAACCTGCCCGGCGTCGGTACTCCGCAACAGATCATCGAAAAACTGTCGGTGCTCAAGGAGAAGGGGATGTCGTACGGCATTTTCTATTTCCCCGAGGCCGCCTACGACCTGTCGGGCATCGAACTGTTCGAGAATGAAGTGGTGCCCGCACTGCGCTGAGGGACTCGGCGGCGCACGGGTCCCGGGTCAGGCCTGATCCCGGAACTGCTCGACCTGCCTGCGAAGCCGGGCGATGTCGTCGGCAAGGGCGGCCGCGCGCTCTTCCGTTCGTTGCGTCGCTGCCTCCTCTGACTGCGCATCCGCATCAGGGGAGGCGGTGTCATCGGCGGCGAGTCCAGCGATGAGACCGTCCAGAGCTGCCTCGGCCGCAGCAAGCGCCTCGCGTAGTCGCTGGATCTCCGCTGCGTCCGACCCGGGTACTGTCATCCCGCCAGTCTATGGGCGGTGAGAGCCACCCGGGTCGACCTCCGGCTGCCTGATGCCGACTCCTCGAAAGAGGACCTCCCCGAGATCTGTGACAATGTCCGGGTGAGCGACATCGATCCCGATCGGCATCTCTACGGGAACCCCGACGCACTCGTCCGCATCGTCGAATACGGCGATTTCGAATGCCCGTACTGTCAGGCGGCCGCTCCGATCCTCAAAAGAGTGGTGGACGAGTCGAACGGCCGGACGTGTCTGATCTTCCGACACTTCCCACTGTTCGAAGTGCACCCGTTCGCGCTCACTGCGGCATTGGCGGCCGAGGCGTCGGGAAAACGGTTCTGGGACATGCACGACGAGCTGTTCGCCCACCAGAACCATCTCGACGACTCACACCTCGCGGAATACGCGTACCGGGCCGGGGTGATCGACTCGGTGATCGGCCTGGCGGCACAGCCCTACAAGGCAGCGGTCGAGGCGGACTACAACAGGGGAGTCGGCGAGGGTGTCCGTGGGACCCCGAGCCTGTTCATCGACGGTGTCCGGTACGCGGGAGAGATGGAGCTCGAAGCCCTACGCGAGGCCACCGGCTCTGCTTAGGCGTCAGCGCGGGGGGTATCAGCGGAGGGTGGGGTCGATCCACGGCCCGACTGGCAGGCTCGGTGGATTGTCGGCGTCGGCCAGACTGCACAACGGAAGTCGCTCACCGAGATAGCGCAACAACACCGACCCCAGGATGGCCGCGATGGCTGAACCGACGAGCACGCCGATCTTCGCGTCCTGCTGCAGCGTCGGGTCGTCGAAGGCGAGGTCGGTGATGAACAGCGAGATCGTGAACCCGATGCCGGCGAGCACCGCACCGCCGATCAGGTGCCCGTAGCGGACCTGGCCAGGGAGGTACCCGAGCCCGAACTTGAGGGCGAGTCCCGCGGCGATCGAGATCCCCACACCGTTGCCGACGACCAGCGCCACGATGATCCCGATGGTCACCGACGAGCTCGATGCCGCGCTCAGAGCATCCGCGTTCAGCACCACGCCGGCGTTGGCCAGACCGAACAGGGGGACCACCACCAGCGCGCTCACGGGGTGCAGTGCGTCCTGGAGACGCTCGTTCGCGGGAACCGTTGCCCGCACCGCTGCCGACGCCAACCTCGCCCGGGTGGCGTCCGCACGCTGTATGGCGAGGCGGCCATAGGCACGAACTCGTTCGCGCTGTTCGGGTTCGACCGCTGCGGTCGGGATGATCACGCCCAGAATGACGCCGGCCAGCGTGGGATGGAGTCCCGATTCGAAGACCGCGCACCACAACGCGATGCCCACCAGGATGTAGGGCCGCAGTTTCCACATACGCGCCCAGCGCATGAACACCAGAATCGCGACCAGTGCGGCGACCACACCGAGGGCCGGCAGTGACACGTCGTCGGTGTAGAAAATTGCCATGACGGTGATCGCGCCGATGTCGTCGACGATCGCAAGGGTCAGCAGGAACAACCGGATCTGATCGGGGCACCGTGGCCCGAACAGCGCCAAGATGCCGAGCAGAAAGGCGGTGTCGGTGGAGATCGGGATACCCCAGCCCGCCGCGGCGGGGCCCGTGGGCTGGAAGGCCAGGTAAATCAGGGCGGGCAGGACCAGACCGCCGATGGCACCGAGCACGGGGATGATCACGGTGCGGCGATCGGTGAGCTCACCGACCGTGACCTCGCGGCTGATCTCCAAGCCGACCACCAGGAAGAAGATGGCCATCGCCGCGTCGTTGACGATGTGCTGGAAATCCAGTGCCGTCGACCACGAGCCGATCTGGAGCACCACATCGGTGTGCCAGAACGAGTCATACCCGGCGCCAGGCACATTCGCCCACACCAAGGCCAGGACGGTCGCGGTCAGCAACAGTCCGGCGCTGCCCGACTCCTTGGAGAGGAACTGCAGTGCCCGCGGCGACACCGAGGTTCTCGACGATGTCAGCCGGGTGGTCGGCCCCGGGCCGATCGACAGCCCAGGACCGGCCGAGTTCGCTGCCGGTCCGCGATCATCACTAGCCACGCCGATCATTGTGCGTCAGCGCGCGGGGTTCGGCTCGGTCAGCCCTGTGCTTCGACAGCGACCGGCTGCCACTGTTCCCACGTCTGCAACCGGCTCGCGTAATCGGCCTTCGCGATATCGAGCGGCGCAGCACCGAAGAACACCCGCAGCGGCGGTTTCTCGGCGTCCACGACCTTGAGGATCGCGCGCGCCGACGCCTGCGGATCGCCCGGCGCGGACGTGCGCTTCTTGCGAGCTTCCGCTGCCGCCTGGTGCGCGTCTGCGTAGTCGTCGAGTGGCGTCGCGTGCTTGGCAGACGAGCCACCCCAGTCGGTGTCGAAGCCGCCGGGTTCGATCAGGGTGACGTGAACCCCGAACGACTCGACCTCCAAGGACAACGCTTGTGAGAAGCCCTCGAGGGCCCACTTCGAGGCGTGGTAGATGCCGACGTTCTGGAATGCGCTGATCCCGCCGATCGACGAGACCTGGATGATGTGTCCGCTGCGCTGCGCCCGCAGAAACGGTAGTGCCGCCTGAGTGATCCACAGGGCACCGAACACGTTGGTCTCGATCTGGTCGCGGGCCTCCTGTTCACTGAGTTCTTCGATGAAGCCGAACTGGCCATACCCGGCGTTGTTGACCACGATGTCGAGGCGGCCGAAGTACTCATTCGCACGTGCCACCGCCGCGAAATCCGCGTCGCGGTCGGTCACATCGAGTTCGATCGGCAAGATCGAATCGCCGTACTGGTCGACGAGGTCGGCCAGTGAGGCGGTGTCGCGCGCGGTCGCCGCCACCTTGTCTCCGCGTTCGAGGGCTGCGATCGTCCATTCTCGGCCGAATCCACGGGAAGTCCCGGTGATGAACCAGACCTTGTCGCTCATTGTCGATAGCCTTTCGCAGGTGGATTGTGCCGCCCGCCGACGGCACACAGTCCTGATCAACGCATTGGTCGTCTCACAGCATTCCCGGCGACTTTCGTTAGTGTGGCAACAGAGCGCACTTCGGCGGCAGGAGAACTTCGAGATGGCAGACGATGGCGGCGTGGTGGAGACCACCAACGGACCGGTCCGCGGCCTCGACGACGGGATCACGAAGTCGTGGCGGGGGATTCGCTATGCAGCGGCGCCGGTGGGGGAGCTGCGGTGGCGCGCCCCTGTGCCCCCCGAACCCTGGACCGAGGTGGCTGACGCCGGCGACTTCGGTCCGGTCGCACCGCAGCCGAGCAACCCGGTGATCAGGCTCGGGGACGGCATCGTGCAGGACGAGGACTGCCTGAGCCTCAACGTATCGGCGGCGTCCGGCGTGGTGGCCGGGGACGCCAGACCGGTGATGGTGTGGGTTCACGGCGGCGCGTACATTTTCGGGTCGTCCAGCCAGCCGCTGTACGATCCCCGGGCGCTGGTGTCCGACGGCGACGTCATCGTGGTCACCGTCAACTACCGGCTCGGCGCGTTGGGATTCCTCGACCTGTCGGGGTTCAGCACCGGCGAACACCGTTTCGACACGAACCTGGCGCTACGCGACCTCATCCTGGCTCTGGAGTGGGTCCGGGACAACATCGCAAGGTTTGGAGGGGATCCTGACCGTGTGACCTTGTTCGGTGAGTCGGCCGGTGGGTCGATTGTCACGACCATGCTGACCGTTCCCGCAGCACGCGGCCTGTTCGCTCGCGCGATAGCCCAGAGTGCACCCGCGACTTCGGTGTATGACAGTGCGCGTGCCAAACGGGTGGCCACTACATTCCTGGGAATCCTCGGCATCGATGAAGGCGACGTCGGGGCTCTTCAGGATCTACCCGTCGACAAGATCGTCGCTGCGGGTCTGGCGTTGTTCAGCGACGTCCCGGCCACGGCCCCCGGAACGCTCGCGTTCGCGCCTACCGTCGATCGCGACCTGCTTCCCGACTACCCGCTGGCAGCATTCAGGGCCGGACAGTCGCACCCGGTGCCGCTCATCATCGGGACGAACAAGGACGAGGCCGCACTGTTCAAGTGGATGAAGTCGCCGTTGATGCCCATCACGCCGGATGCCATCAGAGCCATGTTCACCGAGATCGTCGCGGAACAGCCAGAACTCAGACTTCCCAGCGAAGCCGAGATCGGCTCGGCCTATTCGGGTATGAAGCTCAAGGCGGCCGGCCTCGCCGTCGCCCGGGACATCGGCTTCCGCATGCCGACGATCTGGCTGGCCGAGGCCCACAGCGCGGTGGCGCCGGTATACCTCTACCGATTCGATTGGGCGACACCGATGTTGCGTGCGCTCCGCGTCGGAGCGACTCATGCGACCGAATTGCCCTACGTGTGGGGCAATCTCGTGATGGGTCGCAAGGACATCACGTTCAAGCTCGGTGGATTGAAGGTGGGCAAGGCACTGTCGGCGCGGGTACAGAACCGCTGGGTTTCCTTTGCGGTCGACGGACATCCACGCGGCCTGCCCGGGGATCCGGAATGGTTCCCCTACGAGCGCGAACAACGAGCGACCCTCGTGATCGATCGTCAGGACTCGGTGATCGACGATCTCGACCGAGATCTGCGTGAGGCGTGGGGCGACGACGTCCTGAATTTCCTGTAGCTCAGCACCTATGCTGGGCCACATGCCCCACGCCGCTGCCGACCTCAACACCGCGGCACCACGGTCAGCGAGGCGGGTGGCGGACGTCTGGACTGATCTGGCCACCGACACGACCACGCTCGCCAACTTCTCCGTGGACATGGTCTCGGGACTGCCTGAACCGGTGGCACGGTGGCTGTTGCGCTCGATCGACGTGGGTGCTGCGCTGCGAACGTCAGTGATCGTGACCATGAGCGGACAGATCAGAATCGGCGCGTGGAGAGCTTTCGAGGCGAGGCAGATCATCGCCGCCCGCCGTGGATATGTCTGGGCCGCCGTTGCTCGATTCGGCCCGCTGCCCGTTCGTGGGTTCGATCGCTACAGTGATGGAGTGGTGAAATGCGTTGGCGTCTAGGGGGTCTGATCCCTGTTGTCACTGCAACAGGTGATGATGTGTCGCGCAGTGCCGCGGGCAGACTGGCCAGTGAGTTGATTCTGACACCGGCCGCCGCGTTGTCGCCCGGGGTCAACTGGACTGCAGTGGACGAGGACAGCGCGATGGCCGCGGTGGAGGTCGACGGCACGATCCACGACGTGACCATTCATGTCGCCGCCTCTGGAACGCTTGACTCGATCGAGTTACTGCGGTGGGGCGATCCGGACCAGACCGGGTTCGGGCTTCATCGCTTCTCTGCCGTCTGCACGGGCGAACTACGCTCCGACGGGTTCGGTGTGCCCGCACACACTCGAGCGGGTTGGGGCGACCTCGAAGCGTTCATCGACTTCGACACCGAGAGGACAGTGTTCCTTTGACGTCTGCTGATTCTGCGTTGCGCGCCACAGAACCCAGGCCACCACGAAATCGGATCGACCCGCGGTCACGCTGGTATTGGCTCCTCGAGTGTCTGTTCGTGTTGACGATCACGGTGGCCGCGCTGGTCGCTCCGGCCATCATCTGGTCGGGTGTCCGCTCGGGTTTTCTGATCGCCGCCGCGATCGCCGGTCTGACTCTGCTCGGGTGGACGGTGACCATGCCGTTCCTGCGTTATCGGGTCCATCGGTGGGAAGCCAGTGGTACCGCCGTGTATGCGAAGACCGGATGGTTGTCCCGAGAGTGGAAGGTGGCGCCGCTCTCACGCATCCAGTCCGTCGAAGCCAAACGAAATCCGCTGCACCAAATGCTGGGTTTGGCGCAGGTCTCGGTCACCACGGCATCAGCACACGGCGAGATCGTCATCCAAGGCCTGGACCAGGCGGTTGCCGACGACCTCGTGGCCGAACTGACCGTGGCGACGGAGAGCACAGTCGGGGACGCGACGTGAGCGACGATCCCTCCGCGGGGTCGCTCGTTTCCCTGGACAACCTGCCCTCAGGCGTTCCGTGGCAGCGGCTCGACAGCCGGATGATCGGCGCCGCGCTGACCCGGATGCTGGTCATGGTCGGTCCGGTGGCTTTTGCATGGGTCTTTCTGGGACAGCGGGATTCGTCGGTGTCGGGAACTCTCGTCGCATTGACGGTGGTGGCCATCGCCGTACCGTGCTTCTACATCCTGCAATACGTCAGGTTTCGGTACCGGATCACCGGAACCGAACTGCAGATCACCTCAGGGCTGTTCGTCCGACGCGTCCGTAGGGTCCCGCTGCACCGGATCAGGACGGTCGACATCACCGCGAAACCGATTCTGCGGCTCTTTTCCCTGGCGATCGTGACCATCGGCACCGGACAGCAGGTGGGGGCCGGTGACTCGGGTCTGCAGCTCGATGCGGTGCGCAAGCCGGTTGCCGCTTCGCTGCGGGCCGAACTGCTTGCCGCAGCCGGAAGCCATCGCGACACCGGGTCGGTCGAGGACTCACGAGACCTACCCCAGAGTGGGCTGGAGGTGTTGTCGCCGCCCGCGGTACTCCGGATCCGATGGGCCTGGATGCTCTATGCGATCGTCGGAGTGTGGTCGGTGGTTGCACCCACAGCGATCTTCGGGTTCGTCTATCAGGGCATGCAGTTTCTCGGCCGCAGCCCCGATACGTACGTCGGGTGGTACTTCTCCGAGTATCTGGACCGCGTCTCCTGGGGGCTGTGGCTGCTCACCACGGTCGGTTGCTTCGTCCTGGTCGGCATCGTCGGCGCGGCAGCGGTGTTCGTCGAATCCTGGTGGAGCTACACCCTTGTGCATGAGCAGCGCGGTCGGTTCGTCGCGACGCGGGGTCTGTTCACAACTCGTTCCTTCACCGTCGATCAATCCCGGCTGCGGGGCGTGACCATAGCGGAGGCCCTGACCACCAGGGTGTTGCGCGGTGCGCGGTTGCTGCCCATTCTCACCGGCGTCAGCGCCGATCAGCAGAACAAGGAATCGGGGGTGCTGGTGCCGACGACCACCCGCGACATTCCGGTGTCCCTGGCGAACACACTGCTGGGCGAGACCGTACTCTCCGCGGACAGGCTCCGAACAGGCTGGCTGCACCGGCATCCCGCGGCGGCCCTGCGGCGCATCCTGTTCCACTACGAGTCTGCGGTGGTGCTCGGGGCAGCGGGGCTCGGGGCCGCAGTGTGGTTCTGGCACTTGCCGATCGCCCTGCTGGCGATCCCGGTCCTGGCAGCTGTGCTTATGATCCCGGCGGCGCTCGGCAACTATAGCGGCCTGGGGCATCGGATCGAAGACGGTTACCTGTTCAGTCGGCGAGGATACTTCCTCCGCCGGTTCGACGCCGTTCAGCTGCGCGGGGTCAGCGGGGCGTCCGTGCAGCAGTCGATCTTTCAGCGCAGGCTCGGCCTGGCGACCGTCACGGCGACCACGGCATCGGGGGAGAAGGCCTACTACGTGGTCGACGTCGGGGTCGGCGAGGCAACCGAACTCGCCGCCGCGCTCGGTGGCCGCGCGTTCCTCAGCTGATCGCCGCCGGACTGCGGTCGTCAGCCGGCTCGATCGGCAACCACAGTTCGCCGACACCGGTCTGGTTGTCGTCCGACAACTGGACACGAACGATCTCCGGGCCTTCGACGAGTCGAAAAGGGTTGGCCGGAAGCCACTCCGAGTACGCCGCCGGCCAGAGCTGCTGAAGCGACTCCGGCAGAGGGCCTGACGATTCGAAGACCACCCACAGTCCGGCGGCGACCTGGAGGGAGTCGAGGCCCTCAGGGACAGGCCGCGAGGTGGCCACCGCGTGGTAGTAGTCGATTTCCGTGCCCTCGGCCCGTGTTTCATCGAAGTCAGTGCACACGGCGAGTGTTCCGGCGGGGTCCTGATCGCTCAGCTCGGCGAGGAGGTGATCGACATCGGCGGGGAAGTTGCGCTCGAAGTCGATGATCGCCGGGTTGGGGCCGGTGAACACCAGCGGCACCCGGATTCGCGAGCCGACCAGGCGGAAGGCGTCCTTCTGGACAAGGCGGTAGTGCATGTCGTTGCTCCCTTCGATGGTGAGGTGAAATGAAAGGCGGGGCTGCGAGCGCAGACGCGCGCCCGGTCGTCGTGCTTCGGCCGGGCCGACACCGTGCATGCGCTTGAAGGCCCGGGTGAAGGCGTCGGCCGAGGTGTAGTCGTAACGGGTGGCGATGTCGATGAGGTGTTCCTCGCCGGCGATCACAGCTGCGGCCGCCACGGTCAGCCGCCGCCTGCGGATGTAGTCCGACAACGACATACCGGCGAGCGCTGAGAACACCCGTCTGAAGTGATACTCCGACGTCAGTGCCAGGCGGGCGAGCTCTGGCACGTCGATCGAGCCGTCGAGATTGTCCTCGATGGCGTCCATTGCACGGTTCCAACGTTCCATGCGCATCACGCTAAGAGATCCGGCGGTCCCGATGTCCGATGATCGGTGCCCGGAACTATCGGGTGTGACCCGCCGGCCGCTCCACCTCGGCGGTGGCTGCGATCAGTGACTCGAGGTACGTGGCGACACCGTCGTCGTCGTTGCTGGGCAAGACGTGGTCGGCGACGGCGAGTGCGTCGACACTGGCGTTGGCCGGACACAGGGCCTGCCCAGCCCAGGAGAGCATCGGCAGGTCGTTGATTGCGTCGCCGCACGCCGCGACCTCGGAGCGGTCTATGTCCCAGCGAGCACACAGTCGGGCCAGAGCAGTTGCCTTGGAGACGCCGAGCGCCGCCATCTCGAGATAGGGCGCGCCCGAGTGGGTCGGCGTCACCTCCGGCATGCCCGCCGCCTGAACGCGGCGGAACAGGACCTCGCTCGCGATGTCGGGATGCCTGGCGACGATCTTCACGATTGGCTCGTCGTCGAGCGATGCCGCATCGGAACGCTCCATCGTCGCCGGGTCGCGATGGTGATCGGTGAACACACACAGGGCGGCATACCCGTGGTCGGCGACGAACCTCGTCGGGCCGACGGTGGCGAACACCGTGCCGGGGACGAGTTCGCGCACTCGTTCGGTCGCGGCCCGGGCGACGTCGGCCGTGAGTGCTTGTATGTCAACGATATTGGGCGTGCCGTCGGCAAGGTCGATGAGAACCGCGCCGTTGGCGGCGACAGCGATCCCGCGGAACCCGCAGGTGGTGGCCAGGGCGTGCACCGAATGTTTCGCTCGGGCGGTCGCCCAGACCACGATGATCCCTGCGTCGGCGGCCGCGGCCATGGAAGCAGCCGATCGGGGACTGACCGCGCGGGCGGAGTTGAGGAGGGTCCCGTCGAGGTCTGTGGCAACCAGGCGAATGTTCACGTCGTCCATGGTGCCAAGGCGTGGCGGCCGATGGTGGTACGCTCTCGTACCAACGCTGGGTTACAGAAGTGATCACGGTGTAACGTAGTCAAGGCGGGTCGGGGCTGACCTGCGAGAAGGAGTTGGCGTGGACGGTGTCGTGGCGCTTTTCGACGCATTGCCGCAGCCTCTGCGGGATCCCGTCGCGCTGGCCATTCCTTTCTTCGTCCTGCTTTTCGTCATCGAGTCGGTGGCCGCCAGGGTTCTCGAACACCGGGAGAACGCAGACCCGGGTGGCGACCCCGTGCGACCACGGCCGGGTGCCTATCGCGCTGCGGATGCCCGGGCCAGTATCTCCATGGGACTGGTCTCCATCGCCACGATGGCGGTGTGGAAAGGCCTTGCGTTGCTCGGCTACGCAGCGCTGTTCGCCTATGTGGCGCCCTGGCAGTTGCCTGCCGACCGGTGGTACACCTGGGTCATCGCCTTGGTCGGGGTGGATGTGTTGTTCTACGTCTATCACCGCACAGCACACCGGGTCCGATTGATCTGGGCAACCCATCAGGCCCATCACTCCAGCGAATACTTCAACTTCTCCACTGCTCTGCGGCAGAAGTGGAACAACAGCGGCGAGATCCTCATGTGGCTACCGTTGCCGCTGCTCGGAGTTCCGCCGTGGATGGTGTTCTTCGCGTTCTCGCTCAGCCTCGTCTACCAGTTCTGGATTCACACCGAACGCATCGGGCGTCTCCCTCGGCCCTTCGAGTTCGTCTTCAACACACCGTCGCATCACCGGGTCCACCACGGCCGCGACCAGGACTATCTCGACAAGAACTACGGCGGGATCCTGATCATCTGGGATCGAATCTTCGGATCATTCCAGAAGGAGCTGCAGCGCCCGACCTATGGCCTGACAAAGCCCGTCGACACGTTCAACATCTGGCGACTCGAGACGCGCGAATATGTGGCGATCGCTGCAGACGTCCGCAGATCACGATCGCTGAAGGACAAGCTCGGCTTCATCTTCGGCCCGCCGGGCTGGCGGCCGCAGGGCCGGGTCAGCGGGGTCGACGTGACCACCTCATCCGCGTCCGCTCACTGACTCGGGACAGTATCCTCGGTGCAGGAGGCGCTGCCCATGATTGTCGAGTACATCCGATATCGCATTCCCGATTCCGCCGCAACAGCTTTCGAAGACGCGTACCACCGCGCCCAGGAGTGGCTTGCCAGCTCATCACACTGTGTCGACTTCGAGCTGTCACGTGGCGTGGAGGAGTCCGACCGATACATCTTGAGGATTCGCTGGGACTCCCTCGAGGGTCACATCGACGGATTTCGATCGAGCCCTGAGTTTCGGGAATTCTTCTCCGAGATCCGGACGTATGTCGACGTGATCGAGGAGATGTCGCACTACGAGCCGACGAGCGTCGTCGGTGCGGGAGCGGGCACCAGCGCACCACCCACACTCTACGAATGGGCCGGCGGTGAGGCGGCTCTGGAAAAACTGTTCGTACGGTTCTACGAGATCGTCCCCGCCGACGATCTGCTCGGACCTCTGTTCGCCGGGATGGATCCGCATCACGCCCAGCATGTCGCGATGTGGCTCGGCGAGGTCTTCGGTGGCCCGACGGACTACACCGATCACCGGGGCGGCTACGAGAACATGCTCGGCCACCACATCGACAAGTCCATCACGCCGCAACAGCGCCGGCGGTGGGTGACCCTGTTGATCGATGCGGCAGACGAGGTCGGGCTGCCGGACGACGCGGAATTCCGGGCCGCTTTCGTGAGCTATCTCGAGTGGGGCACCCGCCTGGCGATGGAGAACTCACAACCCGGGGCGACACCCGTCCCGCACGCCCCGGTGCCCCGGTGGGGCTGGGGTGTGGCGCCGCCCTGGCAGGGTTGAACCCGCTGCGACTTGTGGGTTTTCGGGGCTCAGTCAAAGAGTCGGCGAAAGACGTTGGTGTCGGCCAGATCCATCAGTTCGTCGCCGCGTCCCGACATGATCGTCCGCAATGCGTAGAGCGTGAATCCCTTTGCCTGAGCGGCGGTCACCGTCGGCGGGATCGACAGCTCCTGACGAGCGGTGACGACGTCGATGAGGGCCGGACCGTCGTGGCCCAGGACGTCCTTGATCGCGGACTCGAGCTGGTCGGGCTCTTCGACCCGGACGGCATGGATGCCCAGCGCCTGCGCGACCTTCGAGAAGTCGGGGTTGTCCAATTCGGTGCCGAAGTTGACGATGCCTGCGGCTTTCATCTCGAGTTCGACGAAGTTCAGCGACGAGTTGTTGAACACCACGATCTTGACGGGCAACTTGTTCTGTCGGATCGTCAGCAGCTCGCCGAGCAGCATGGCCAGTCCACCGTCACCGGAGAACGCGACGACCTGCCGATCGGGGAACGCGGTCTGCGCGCCGATGGCGTGCGGCACCGCGTTTGCCATCGTGCCGTGTGCGAACGACCCGATCAGCCGTCGGCGTCCGTTCATCGTCAGGTATCGGGCGGCCCAGACGACGGGTGAACCCACGTCAGGGATGAAAATAGCGTCGTCCGAAGCATTTTCGTCGACAAGCCGGGCGAGGTATTGGGGATGGATCGGCCGTTTGTTGCCGTCGTTGGTGGCGAGGCCGTCAAGCTCGGTCCGGGCCTTGCGATAGTGCGCCACCGAGCTATGCAGATGACTCGAATCCGAGTGTCTCGTCAGCAGCGGCAGCAACGCATCGATGGTGTCCTTGACGCTGCCGACCAACCCGACGTCGATCGGCGTACGCCGCCCGAGCTGCTCGCCCCGGATGTCGACCTGGATAATCTTCGCCTTGCTGGGGAGGAACTGCTGGTACGGGAAGTCCGTGCCCAGCATCAGGAGGGTGTCGCACTTCTCCATGGCTCGGTAGCCCGATGAGAATCCGAGTAGGCCCGTCATTCCCACGTCGAAGGGATTGTCGTATTCGATGAACTCCTTGCCCCGCAACGCATGGACAACCGGTGCCTGCAGCGTGTCGGCGACGGCCAGCAGCTGCGCGTGGGCATCCTCGACCCCGGCGCCGGCCAGGATGGTCACCTTCTCCGCCGAGTTGAGAACGGCAGCCGCTTCGCGAAGCCCTTCGTCCGTCGGCCGGGTGATGCGGGGTATGCGCCGGATCGGTGCCGAGGGGCGCCGGCCTGAACTCTTCTGCAAGAAGATCTCGCCGGGTATGACCACGACGGCGACGCCGCGCTTCTCGATGGCGGTGCGCATCGCGATCTCAAGAACTCGCGGTAATTGCTCTGGCACACTGACGAGTTCGTTGTAGACGCTGCATTCGTCAAAAAGGTGTTCGGGGTGGGTTTCCTGGAAGTAGGTGCTCCCGATCTCGGACGCCGGTATCTGCGCGGCGATGGCCAGGACCGGCACCCGACTGCGGTTGGCATCGAACAGGCCGTTGATGAGGTGCAGGTTGCCCGGACCGCAACTACCCGCACAGACGGCCAGCTCTCCGGTCAGCGCGGCGTCGGCTGCCGCTGCGAACGCCGCGGCCTCCTCGTGCCGGACGTGTTCCCACGTGACGGTGCCCGCCCGCCGAAGGGCATCCGTGAATCCGTTGAGTGAGTCGCCAGGCAGGCCGTAGACCCGTTTGACGCCTGAGGCGTGGATGATGTCGACGATCGTGTCCGCGATGGTGTCCATGTTTCCACCCTAGGTGCCGCGCAACGACGACCGCCCGATGATGTCCGTTTGTGCGGAGATTGTGGCGGAATCGTCTCGGTGTCGGTCCCGGCCGATACCGTGAACGGGTGCTCCTTGCAGATGTCGTGATCACGAGTTCGGCCGTCGGGGCGACGCGTTCGCGAAAGTCGAAGACAGAAGCCATCGCCGATCTCATCCGTGGTGCCAAACCGGCCGATATAGAGCCGGTCGTGGCGTGGCTCGCGGGGGAGACGTTGCAGGGTCGACTCGGGATCGGATGGCGAACCCTGGCCGGTGCCAAGGCCATCGCTGCCGCCGAACCGGCATGGACGATCGCCGAGGTCGACCAGATCCTTTCAGCACTGGCAGAAACGTCGGGTGCGGGGTCGATGGCGCGGCGCAAACAGTTGCTGGCAGACCTGATGTCGAAGGCCACCGTCGACGAGCAGGAATTCTTGATCCGGTTGCTCACCGGCGAGATCCGGCATGGTGCGCTCGAAGGTGTGATGACGGATGCGATAGCCAAGGCCGCCGGTCTGCCCCTCGACGTGGTCCGTCGCGCTTTCATGTTGTCCGGGCGGCTCCCGGCCACGGCCTCCGCCGCGATCGTCGGCGGAGCCGACGCCTTGGCGGACTTCCGGCTCGAAGTCGGACGCCCGGTCCGTCCGATGCTGGCGTCGCCGGCGACGTCACTCGCCGACGCCCACGCCGCGCTCGGAGGGGATGTCAGCGTCGAGTTCAAACTCGACGGCGCGCGAATCCAGGTGCACCGCAATGGCGACGATGTCTCCATCTACACAAGGACGCTGAATGACATCACCGAACGCGTTCCCGAGTTGGTCCAGCTCGTCCGAGCGCTGCCGTGCGATTCCGTTGTCTTGGACGGCGAGACCCTGGCGTTGACCGATTCAGGCAAGCCTCGCCCTTTTCAGGAGACGATGAGTCGCTTCGGCGCGAGCTCGGAGCGTGAGCTCCTCCTGCAGCCGTACTTCTTCGACTGCATTCACTTCGACGGTGTCGACTTGCTCGACGAGCCGCTCTCGCAACGGCTGGTGGCGCTGGACCGGGTGGCGCCTGACCACCGCATTCCCTCGTTGCTGCGGCCGGATCTGGCAGCGACGGAGATGCACCTCGATGACGCCTTGGCAGGCGGACACGAGGGGATCATGATCAAGGCACTCGACTCGGTCTACGCGGCCGGCCGGCGCGGAAAGGCCTGGCAGAAGGTCAAACCCGAGCACACACTTGATCTGATCGTGCTCGGCGCTGAATGGGGCTATGGCAGACGCACCGGGTATCTGTCCAACCTCCATCTCGGTGCCCGCGACCCCGACGGTGGCGAACCGATCATGGTGGGCAAGACCTTCAAGGGCCTCACCGACGAGCTGCTCCGCTGGCAGACCGAGGAATTCCCGAAGCACGAGCGCAACCGAGATGATCACACCGTGTACCTGAACCCGTCGCTCGTCGTCGAGATCGAACTGGACGGAGCGCAGGTCAGCACTCGCTACCCGGGCAAGGTGGCGCTGCGCTTCGCACGGGTCCTGAGGTATCGGCCCGATAAGACCCCGGCTGAGGCGGACACGCTCGATGCCGTCCGCGAACTACTTCACTGAGCGAGCCAGCTCGATCACACGTGCTCGGGTCATCTCGGCACCGGCGGCGGCCTGCTCGGTGAACGGGGCGAGGGGAGCGATTCGCCCCACCAGGGTGAGATCGGCGGTGACGACCTCGACCGTCATACCCAACGCTTTTCCGAAGACCTGAACCAAGGGCGGGACCGTATGGTCGAGTCCCTCGTCTTTCGCACCCGGCCCGTAGGTGAGGCCCCGCGACGAGACGATGACCACCGGCTTGCCCGCGAACGGCTGGTCCGGGGTGTCGAATGGTGCCGTCGTTCCGAGTACGTGGAGGTGATCGATCCACGCCTTGAGGGATGAGGGGATCGACCAGTTGTACATGGGTGCTCCGATCACCAGCACGTCGGCGGCGGCGACCTCGGCGATGAGTTCGTGCTGCCGGGCCTCGGCCTCGGGGCTGGGCGTCTCGGCGGGTGTCCGGAGCCGGGGCGCGTAGTGCAGACCCGCATCGGACAGGTGAGGCACAGGATCGCGATGCAGGTCGCGGTAGACCACCGAGCGATCGGTGCCGGCGGCCAGCCATGTCTGAGCGAACAGGCCGGTGAGGTCACGCGAGGTCGACGATGTCGAGTCGGCGGATGAGTCGATGTGCAGGAGTGTGGGCATGCGAACCATTCTGCCCACGTTTCACGCTGCCGCCGCAGCCAACCTTCGGGCGGACACGGTCCACATCAACAGGACGCCTGCCCCGAGGCCCAGGCAGACGTACAGCCAACCCAGGGGTGCCTGCGAGTTCTCCGGCAGAAAGCCCGCCGTGGCCATCGCGACACTGACGATGAGATAGCACCCCGCGCTGACGATTCCGCCGATCAGCCCCAGGTTCCGCGAGAACAGGCCGAGACCGAGGCCGTACATCTGCGGGCACAGGACACCACACCCGGCGAGTGCGAGGCAGGCACCGAGGGTGATCGCCCACGTACTCGGTCCGATCGTCGCCGCCGAGACAACCAGGACCAGCGCACCCGCGATGAACACCGCCCACGCGCTGAGTGCGAGACGTCGTGGGGTGACTCGGGTCGCCAGGGCACTGCACGCGAGCTCGCCGGCCAGGTTTGCGCCACCGACGATCAGTGCGACGAGTCCGTACGCGGCCGGGGAGAAGTTCAATTGCTCCTGATAAAGGAAGGGCCCGACAACGCCGAAGACCAGTTGGGCGGCGGCCATCAGCCCGAACACCACGATGAGGCTGACAAAGACCCGGTTACGCAGCGCTCCGGCCAGAACGGACCCGGTCGCTTTCGGGTCGATGCGGGTGCGGTTCTCGATGGCAAGCGTCTCAGGCAGCGCCACAGCGACCACCAGTCCGACTACCCCGGCGAGTGCCGCGATCAGCCCGAAGATCGCACGCCACGACATGTACTGCACCAGAACCCCGCCGAGGGCGGGCGCGAGAACAGGAGCCAGACCCCACGCGGCGCCGAGCAGACCGGATATCGACGTCAATCGACCGCCCCGAAAGCAGTCGGCGGCAACGGCATACGAAAGCACCATGCATGCGCACGCACCGATACCCTGCAAGAATCTGAGTCCGAGGAGAACCGGGACACTGCCCGCGAGCGCGCATCCGAGACTCGTCACGACGACGATCGCCAGGCAGCTGAGCAGCACCTTCTTGCGCCCGAACGCGTCCGCGATGACACCGACGGGTATGAGGGCGAGGCTCATGCCGAGCATGTACGCGGTGACGGTGTTCTGCATCATGGCGTTCGACGAATCCAGGTCGACGACCATGTCGGGCAGAGCGGGTGTATAGATGTCGAGCGGAATCTGGCTGAGCGGCACCACCATCAGGAGGATCGCGACGATACCCCGCGACGGGACAGTAGGGGCTGACGCAGTCACTGGCACCACCGGGGGATCGTTTGCGGACATCGCGGTCGACCGCGATCAAACGAAATCCTAAGTGGTCAGCGACCTCCGCGCGTGGCGATCCGTTTTCTCACGGTGTCAGGCTCTCGCGGAACAGTCCTTCCAGCGTTTCGAAATGTCGTTCGGCGGCGTCGGGCCGATAGCTCGCGGTGTCGGCCATGGTGTACCCATGCGGCGCTCCGGGATACACCTCGGAGGTGTACAGCAGTCCTGCGGTGTCGAATGTCTGCTCGAGGATCTCGATCTTGTCCGGCGGCATCGACCGGTCGTTGTCGGCGTGCCCCAGATAGAGGCGAGCGCGGGCGCGTGTCGCGACGACGTGCGGGCTGTCGGGGGAGTCGGTGACCAGATTGCCGCCGTGAAACCCTGCTGCTGCCTTCACATCATCCGGTCGCGAACCTGCAGTGCGCAGTGCCAGGCCGGCGCCCATGCAATAGCCGGTGACACCGATACCGTTGCCGGTCACGTCGGGGAGTTCGAGGAGACGATCCACGTACTGGTGGACATCCGCAGTCGCGAGACCAGATCCGAGTGAACGGATCCGGTCCATCGCCCCGCCCATGAACTGCTCGCGGTACTCGGGGTCGCTCAGGTCGCCCTGTGGGGCCAATTCCTCAGCGCTGCCGTGCCTGTAGAACGCATTGGGGACCATGACGACGAATCCCCACCCGGCGATCCGGTCGGCCATCTCGAACAGGCGCGGTCGCAAACCCAACGCATCCATGTAGAACAGGACACCGGGACGAGCGCTGTCATCCGGGCGGGTTACATACGCTTCCGCGACACCGTGACCGGCCTCGATTTCGATGGTGCTGCTCAACATGAACACCAACGCTACCGCCACGGCCGACGCCGTCGACGACGGGTCACACCGTGTCGGTCCGGACTCCCGGCGCAGTCCAGAATGCGGTGATGGCCGCGGCGGTCTCGACCGGCTGCTCGATGGCCGGGATGACCCGCGCGCCCGCGATCGTCACCTCGCGGGCGTCGACCATCCGTTCGGCGACGGCCCGCGCTTGGTCCGGTGTCCACTCTCCGCGGTCGTCGGTGGTCACGAAGAGCGTGGGGCAGGTGATCTGCTGCGCCGCCCACGTGAGGTCGGTTCGATTGAGGATGGCGGTCTCGATGGCCCGGACCATGGCGGCACTCGACGTCCGGCGCATGGAATCTGTCAGCAGACCAAGCGCTTCCGGATCGTTGGCTCGAGTGTGATCGGTGAACAAGGTGTCTTCGATCGCCCTGCGAGGTAGACCCCGGGGGCCGAACAGGCGATACAGCGGGACCAGGGTTCGAACCTTGCGGCGCAGTCCGGAGTCGATGGGATGTGTCGGCGCGCTGATGGCGACCAGACTTCGGATCGCGGTGTCCGGTGTTGCCGCGAGCCGCATTCCCACGTGGCCACCCCAGGCATTGCCGACCCAGTCCACGCTCGGTACGTCGAGGGCGGCGAGCAGATCGGTGGCCGCGGCGGCGCAACCGGCGATGTCGGTGGCCCGGGCGAGTGCGTCGCTGCGTCCCGCCGATGGTGCGTCGACCAGATACAGGGTGCGGTGGTGGGCCAATTCGCCGGCAACACGGTCCCAGCTCGTCGAGTCGACGAACATGCTGTGCCACAGAACGGCTGGGGGTCCGCTGCCGACCACTCGAACATGGAGAGTGCCGAGGGAGGTCGGGATACGTAGGGCCCTGTCGGTGGTGGTCATGGCGGTCACTTTCTGTCGGCGGTAGATTTGAACTTACACCGTGTAAGTCCAAATGTGGATAGGGTGATGCGATGTCCCGCCCGTATTCATCCGAACTGCGGACAGCCCGAGCACAGGCAAACCGGCAAACCGTCGTGGACACCGCGCAGCGCATGTTCATCGACGAGGGCTGGACGGCGACCACGATGGCGAAGGTCGCCGAGGCCTCCGGGCTGACCCGCCAAACGGTCTATCAGCAGTTCGATTCCAAGTTGTCGTTACTCGACGCGTGTATCGACAATGCGCTGTCGGACGGCAGGGCGATACCTGTGCGGGACATGCCCGAATACCAGCAGATGGGGGTGGGGGACACGCGCATTCGGATCGATGCAGGCGCGCGCTGGCTCTGTTCCGCGCACGAGCGGTCCGCCGTGATCCAGAACGTCCTCGACCAGGCCGCCGTCACCGATGTGGAGGCGGCCGCGAGGTTGGCGGTCCGGGAGAACACGCGATGGGCAGAAGTGCGGTGGGCGACATCGCTCATTCTCGGGAGTGAACCGGCAGACGATGTCGTCGACGGTATGTGGACGCTGACGTCGAGGCGGATCTGGCTGATGCTGGTTCGCGATCGCGGGTGGACTGCTGATCGTTGGCGGCAATGGTTCACCGTTCAGGCGGGGGCCATCGTGGCATCGGCCTGACCGGAGCGACGGTTTGATCGGGACTGTGCACCTCGTGGCCGCTAGTTAGGTTAGGCTGCGCACTTGTGTCCGTTCTGTCCGCGTTGTCGCCGCGCGCATCCGATGCGCCGCCCTCTGCGCGCATAGGCCGCAACACCGCAATCCTCGTGATCTTGGTACTGGTGCTGGCGATCGTCATGCTGGCAAGCATCGCGTTGGGTTCGCGTGCCGTACCTCTCAGTGAGGTCTGGCACGCGTTCACCGACATGGACCCCACCAACAATGATCACCTCGTCGTCCGAGATCAGCGGGTGCCACGGACGCTCATCGGCTTGATGGTCGGCGTCTCGCTCGGGGCGGGTGGCGCAGTGATGCAAGGCCTGACCCGCAATCCACTTGCAGATCCCGGCCTGCTCGGCGTCGACGGCGGTGCCTCCCTGTTCGTGGTGCTCGGGATCGGATACCTCGGTGCGGTCGCCGCGGGGCAGTACGTCTGGTTCGCTCTGTTCGGCGCAGCGGTGGCTTCGCTCGCCGTGTACGCGATCGGGGCGTCCGGTCGGGAAGGGGTCACGCCGGTGAAGTTGGCGCTGGCCGGTGCCGCATTGTCGGCCGCCTTCACCTCGGTGGTGACAGCGTTGCTGTTGCTCGACCCCAAGACCTTCGACAACTACCGCTTCTGGGTCGTCGGCTCGTTGAGTGGCCGCGACATGTCCTCGCTGCTCGCGGTGCTGCCCTTCTTGGTGGTCGGGTTGATTCTCGCGATGGCGATGGGTCGCTTCCTCAATGCCCTGGCCCTCGGTGACGACGTCGCCCGAGGACTGGGCCAGCGGGTCGGCGCCGCTCGGGGTCTGGGTGCGCTCGTCATCGTGCTGCTTTGTGGCGGGGCGACCGCAGTGGCAGGCCCGATCAGCTTCGTGGGACTGACTGTGCCGCACGTCGCCAGGATCTTCGTCGGAGCCGATCATCGATGGATCCTGCCCTATTCCGCTGTGCTCGGGGCGATCTTGATCCTCGCTGCGGACACCATCGGTCGTGTCATCGCGCGGCCCGGTGAGATCGAGGTGGGAATCATCACGGCCCTGGTCGGCGCCCCGGTGTTCATATTCCTGGTGCGCCGCAGTCGGATGGCGCAACTGTGACAACCACCGACAAAGCGCGGACATCCGCGGCCCTGGGCGGGTTGGTCGAACTCGGCGAGGGTCAGTTGCGCGAGGTCCGACTCGTTCGCCGCCGGGGACGACGTCGCGAGTACGGCACCGTGGCGGTTCTGCTGGTCCTGCTCGCCGCGGCGTTCTGCCTGTCACTGTCGCTGGGCGATCTGTGGATACCCCTTCCGGACGTGGCGCGGGTCGCGTTGGGGCTGAGTGCAGACCCGCCGGCACCTTTCATCGTCGGAGAGCTGCGGTTACCCCGCGCGGCCATGGCCGTGATGGTCGGTCTCGCCTTCGGTATGGCGGGAACGATCCTGCAGCAGCTCGTACGCAATCCCCTTGCGAGCCCGGACATCATCGGTGTCACCTACGGCGCGAGCGCGAGCGCGGTCGTCGCCATTCTCGTGTTCGGGGCAAGCGGATTCGTGTTGTCAGTGTGGGCACTTGTCGGCGGCCTCGGAGCTGCGGCTCTCGTATACGGACTCGCCTGGAGCCAAGGCGTGACCGGGTACCGGATGATCCTGATCGGCATCGGAGTCGCCGCGGTGGGGGACAGTCTCACCGCGTATTTTCTCACTCGGGCGAAACTCTATGAGGCCTCCGTCGCGTTGAGGTGGCTCACCGGATCTCTCAGCGATGCATCGGAGTCCCAGGTGCACGTTCTCGGCTGGTGCCTGGTGGTGTTGATTCCCGTCACCCTGCTCCTGTCGCGCTGGATCCGACCGCTACAACTCGGCGACGAGTCCGCCCGCGAACTGGGCCTTCGGGTCGAGACCGCACGTCTGAGTCTGGTGGTGGCGTCGGTGCTCCTCGCATCGGTGGCGACCGCTGCTGCGGGTCCGATCGCCTTCGTGGCGCTGATGGCCGGCCCTGTCGCCGGTCTGCTGACCGGCAAGAGTGGCGGCGGACTGATCTCTTCGGCGTTGGTGGGCGCCCTGCTGGTGGTCATCTCGGACATGGTCGGTCAGCATCTCTTGTCGCAGTCGTTGCCCGTCGGTGTGATCACCGGCATCATCGGCGCGCCGTATCTGATCTGGCTGTTGATCCGGATGAACCGGATCGGCGGTGCCAATTGACTGCCGTGACCCGAAAGGACTTCCGGTGACCAGAGACCACGATCTGAGGGTCGAAGAGTTGACGATTTCTTACGGCGCCGGGGACGTCGTGAAAGATCTGGCGCTGGCGATCGGACCGGGACAGATCACCGCAATTGTCGGCGCGAACGCCTGCGGGAAGTCGACCCTGTTGCGGACCATGGCTCGGTTGCATTCACCGCGCCTCGGACAGGTGGTGCTCGACGGCAAGGCCGTGCACAGTATGCCCACCAAAGAGGTCGCGACCATCCTCGGATTGCTTCCCCAATCGCCGATCGCGCCCGACCAGATCAAGGTCGCCGATCTTGTTGCCAGAGGGCGGTATCCGCACCAGGGCTGGTTCCGGACCTGGACGGCACGCGACGAGGAAGCGGTCACCGCGGCGCTCGTTGCGACGGGCACACTGGACCTCGCGGACCGGCATGTCGACGAGATCTCCGGTGGGCAGCGCCAACGGGTCTGGATCGCGATGACGTTGGCCCAGGAAACCGACATCCTGCTGCTCGATGAGCCCACGACATTCCTCGACATGAGTCATCAGGTCGAGGTGCTCGATCTGGTCACCGACCTGAATCGGAGTATCGGCACCACCGTCGTGGTGGTGTTGCACGATCTCAATCTTGCTGCCCGCTACGCGGACACGCTGGTGGCGATGCGCCAGGGCGAGATAGTCGCCGTCGGAACGCCCACTGACGTCGTCACGCCGCAGGTGATATCGCAAGTGTTCGGGATGGATGTCCAGGTCGGCTTGGACCCGGTCGCGGGCAGTCCCGTCGTTTACCCCATCGGGCGGCACCACGCCCCTGCGCTCAAGGCATCACAAATAGAGGAGAGAAGATGATCAGGTCCCGAAATCGTTACGGGCGCGGTACTCGGCGAGGTCGATTGCTCAGTGCGGTTGTCGCGCTGACGCTGTCGGCAGGGTTGTTGGCGGCGTGTTCGTCTGACGACGCCGATTCGTCCGCTACGTCGAGTTCGGGGGCGTCGGGCCCGACCGACTCTTTCCCGGTCACCGTGGAACACGAGTTCGGCTCCACCACAATCGAGTCCGAGCCCAAGCGCGTCGTCAGCGTCGGTTACACCGAGCAGGACATCCTGCTTCAGCTCGGGGTCCAGCCGGTCGCCGTCACCGAATGGTACGGAGAGCAGCCTGACGCCACGTGGCCGTGGGCGCATGACCTCCTCGGTGACGACAAGCCCGAGGTCCTCTCGGTCTCCGACGGGTTCGAGTACGAAAAGATCGCCGGCTTGGATCCCGACCTGATCATCGGCACGAATGCCGGTATGACGCAAGAGGATTACGACAAGCTCGAACAGATCGCGCCCACTGTCGGGAGCGTCAAGGGCGCGGCATCGTACTTCTCCAACTGGCAGGCGCAGACGCGGCTGATCGCCGACGCGGTCGGTCGATCCGCCGCGGGCGACAAGGCCGTCACCGATGTGGAGAACGCCTACGCACAGGCGCGCAAGGAGCACCCGGACTTCGAGGGCAAGACGTCGACGTTCACCCAGGGCGCGCCCTACGACGGCTCGCTCTACACCTATCCGGCCGGCCTCAACACCGACTTCTTCACCGACCTCGGGTTCGTCATGAAGCCGGGGCTCGAGAAGTTCGTACCGGAACCCGACAGCCAAGCGCTGATCTCGGCCGAGAACACCGATCTCATCGACGCCGACGTGGCCCTGTTCGCAACCGAGACCCAGGAGGGTTTCGACGAACTGATGAAGTTCGGCACAGTGGCAAACCTGAACGCGGTCAAAGAAAAGCGCGCTGTGTTCACCGATGCGACCCTGTCCGGTGCGATCTACTTCCTCACCCCGCTCAGCCAGATGTACATCATCGAAAACCTGGTGCCGTTGCTCGACGCCGCGGTCAAGGGTGAATCGAAGCAGAGTTTCCCGAGCTAGCACTTCTGCGTCCATCGCAAACGGTCCGCCGTCCCATCCGGGGCGGCGGACCTTGCTGTCTACTCGGGCGTCACGAACTCGGGTTGATCAAGAACCCTCAGCCATGTTCCGTCTGGTTGGCGACGGACGACCTGGGCGCGAGCGCCGGCGCCATCCCTGGGTGGCGTGGAGGTCAAGGCGAGGTCGCCGCTGATCAGCGTCGGCAACGGTTGTTCCGCCTCGAACCGTGGCTTGTGCGCCAACACCTCCGCCCAGAGCTGCGCAATCGCCGCGCGGCCGACAGTCTGCTTCCCCGGGGGATACGCCATGACCGCGTCTTCGGCGTAGAGAAGGGCGACTCCCTCTGCATCGCCCGCGTTCGAGCGCTCGACGAACAGCCGGGTCAGGTCTTCGGGGTGCTGGGCGGTTTCGCGGTTGTTCATCGTGTCTCCTGTCGCTGTCTGAATGGGTGAACCCAACCATTCCGCGGCCGCCTCCAGAAGTCCAACAGATTGTTGTCGTAGATACTAGAATCATTGCTTATGGAACTCCGGCAGCTCGAGTACTTCATCGCCGTCGCCGAAGAGGCAAACTTCACCCGCGCGGCAGAGCGGGTGCGTATCAGCCAATCCGGAGTGAGCGCGCAGATTCGGCAGCTCGAGCGCGAACTCGGCTGCGAGCTGTTCGACCGGTCGAGTCGGGTGGCGCGGTTGACCGCGGCGGGAGAGGCTGCGCTCGGTCCCGCTCGTGCGGCGCTGGACGCAGCGGCCTGCCTGGGCCATGCCGTCGACGACGTTGCCGGGCTGATCAGAGGCCGGCTGACCGTCGGCATGGTCATCGGATGCACGATCACCCCGCTGTTCGAAGGCCTGGAGAAGTTCCACCGCCGCCATTCCGGTGTCACGCTGTCACTGCAGGAAGATTCGTCCGATCACATGGTCGATCAGGTCCGCGCCGGTTCGCTCGATGTCGCGCTGATCGGCGCCACCGGCTCGGCGCCAGTCGGCCTCGAGTCGCTGACCATCCTTGCCGAGGGGTTGAGCGTCCTGGTGCCGCACGGGCACGTGTGGTCGGCAAGGTCGTCGATTCGCGTGGCTGACCTCGACGGCGAGTCCATCATTACGATGCCCCGCGGTACCGGCATCAGGGCGACCCTCGACGAGGCATGCTCCGCCGCTGACGTGACTCCGTCGATCGGGCTCCAGGCCACGTCCGCCGAGGCCGTCGCGGACCTCGCATCCCGCGGCCTGGGTGTCGCGGTCCTGAGCGAGTCGATGTCCACGGACTTCTCGGAAACTCTGGTGGCGCTGCCACTGGACGACGTGACGCACCGGGCGCTGTTGCTGCTCGTGTGGGCCTCGTCATCGAATCCTGCGGTACGAGTTCTTGTTTCGTGTCTCGAGGATGCATTCGGGATCTGACCCGGCAGTCTGCACATTGATATATTTGTTCTACAGCAAGTAGAACTATATCGTAGAGGGCGTGCTGATACGAGTTGATCCGCTGCTACCGCAACCGTTGTTCGAGCAACTTGCCGCAGCGGTCCGTGGGTCGATTGTCCGCGGCGAAATCGTTGCGGGGGAGAGGCTTCCGGGCGCACGGGAATTGGCGGCCTCCCTCGGTGTGAACGTCCACACCGTGTTGCACGGCTACCAGGAACTGCGTGATCAAGGGTTGGTGGAGTTGCGTCGCGGCCGTGGCGCTGTGGTCACCAACACCGTCGTGCCGGAGGAGGCGGACCTGAGGGCGGCGATCGCAGCGGTACACAAGGTGGCGCGCAAGCTCGGCCTCGACGGCAAGGACCTGGCGACGATGATTCGGGAAGGATATTGACATGCGAAAGTCCCCGGAACGATCCGAACGGCCCACCGCACACCTTGTGGTGCTCGCGGCCGCGGTGCCTCTGCTGGCAACGTTCGCCGGGTTGTTGTTGTTCGTCGCGTGGTGGCAGCAACTGCCTGATCCGCTTGCCACACACTGGGGTGCAGGAGGCGAAGCCGACGGATTCACCTCGCGTACAGCGGTCCTGTGTGCGGTGCCCGCGATCGGCGCACTCTTCATAGCGTTGGCGGTGGTGCTGATCCGGATGACGGACGAGCCGGCCACGGGCGCGTACCTGGTCGCCGGGACCGCGGGCATCAGCACATTTCTGTACGTCTTGCTCCTGGCCGCGGTGGGGGTGCAGCGCGGACTCGATGCGCCGGACTCTCGATTCCCGGGGTGGTGGGCTGCGATCGCGGCGGGACTTGCCGTGGTGATCGCAGTGGCGGCGTATCTCGCGACACGCCGGTGGTCTGTGGCCGCGCAGTCGCCGCAACCCTCGCTTGCCACGCCATTGCCGATCGGTGCCACAGAACGCGTGGTATGGACGAGATCAGTGCTTTCCGGTGGGCTCTTTCTGGCCATGACGGTGATCTGCGCCCTCGGGGTCTTGCTGGTAGCAGTGCTGACCACCCAGTGGTGGATGTTTGGCCTGGCGGCCTTCATCGCCGGGGTCTTCCTCGTGTTTCGGGGCATACGGGTCACCGTCGACTCCGATGGACTGCGTATCACGAGTGTGGTGCGATGGCCTCGCGTCCACATTTCGGTCTCCGATGTCGTCGCGGCACGCGTCGTGACGGTCAGCGCATTGAGAGATTTCGGCGGTTACGGCTATCGGCTGGGATTTCGCGGCGAGCTCAAGGGAGCCAGGGGTTTTATCCTGCGCTCGGGCGAAGGCATCCTCGTCGATCGGGCCGGTGGAGGCCGAGAGGTCGTTGTGGTCGACGATGCGGAGACGGCGGTGCGGTTGCTCGAGACCTACCGGCAGCGCCCGGATTCCGCTGTCTGACCCCGGCGGGTTGAGATGGGTGGGTGGTGAACGGCGAATGCCGCCAGCGCAGGGCGTTGGCGGCATTCATCGTCATCGGTGGTGGCTACAGGATGTACAGCATCTCCTGGTAGGTCGGGAGCGGCCAGAGGTCGTCGGCCACAATTGCTTCGAGCTCGTCTGCTGCAGTTCGAACGGCAGCCATGGCCGGTAGGAGGGTATCGCGGGCGAAAAGTGCTTCCTCCGCGGCTCCTTCGACGTGCTCGCCGAGCGCGGACTTCAGAGTCGCCAACGCCTTCGTCAACGCCGACATCGGCTCGCTCACCATCGCAAGCAGGGTGGTGTCGGGCTCGAGTCCGGCACTCTTCAGTGCTGTGACATTGGTGGCGATCTCCGTCTGATAGCGCACTGCGGCCGGCATCACGAGGGTCGACCCGATCTCCAGGGTCAGCTTGGCCTCCACGGCGATGGTCAGGTAGTACTGTTCCAGACCGATCTCGTAGCGGCTGTGCATCTCTCGATCGTTGAAGACACCGTACTTGGAGAACAGCTCGATCGATTTCTCGGTGATGAGTTCGGGTAGGGCGTCCACCGTCGTCTTCAGGTTGGGCAGGCCCCGGGACTCGGCCTCGATGGGCCAGGTGTCGGAGTAGCCGTCGCCGTTGAACACGACCGCGCCGTGCTCGGTGATGATGTCGGTGAGAAGGTGCTGCACGGCGGTGTCGAACTCGACGCCCTCCTTGACCGCTTGCTCGAGAACAGTGGCGCAGTAGTCCAGCGAGTCGGCCATGATCGTGTTCAGGACGACCATCGGCTCGCTGACGGTCTGCATCGAACCCGGTGCGCGGAACTCGAAGCGGTTGCCGGTGAACGCGAACGAGCTCGTCCGGTTGCGGTCACCGGGATCGGTTGGCAGGACCGGCAGTGTGTCGACACCGATGATCATGGTGCCCTTGCCCTTCGACGAGGTTGCAGCGCCTTTCGCGATCTGATCGAAGACATCTGCGAGCTGCTCTCCGAGGAAGATCGAGACGATGGCCGGCGGGGCCTCGTTGGCGCCGAGCCGATGATCGTTCGTGGCGGAGGCGACCGAGACGCGCAGAAGACCTGCATGCAGGTGCACTGCGCGGATGACGGCGGCACAGAAGACCAAGAACTGAGCATTCTCGTGCGGGGTGTCACCCGGGACGAGCAAACTGCCGAACTTGTCGTTACCGAACGAGAAGTTCACGTGCTTACCGGAACCGTTGACACCTTCGAAAGGCTTTTCGTGGAAGAGGCATTCCATGCCGTGCTTCTTGGCGACCGTCTTGAAGGTGGTCATCAGGAGTTGCTGGTGGTCGGCCGCGATGTTGCCGCGCTCGAACATCGGCGCGATCTCGAATTGTCCTGGCGCGACCTCGTTGTGGCGGGTCTTCGCGGGAATACCGAGTTTGAACAGCTCGCGCTCGGTGTCCATCATGAACCCGAGCACACGCTCGGGGACGGCACCGAAGTAGTGGTCGTCGAACTCTTGGCCCTTCGGCGGTTTGGTGCCGAACAGGGTGCGTCCGGCGTTGAGCAGGTCGGGACGCGCGAGGAAGAAATGGCGATCGACCAAGAAGTACTCCTGCTCCGGTCCACAGAACGCGACGATGTGGCCGGGGTTGTCGTGGCCGAACAATTTCAGAACACGCTCGGCGTGCTTGCCCATCGCCTGCTGCGAGCGCAACATCGGGGTCTTGTGGTCGAGTGCTTCGCCGGTCATCGAGACGAAGACGGTCGGGATGCACAGGGTGTTGCCGTTCGGGTTCTCGAGTATGTACGCGGGGCTGGTCACGTCCCAGCCCGTGTAACCGCGGGCCTCGAAAGTGTTGCGGAGGCCGCCATTGGGGAAACTCGATGCGTCGGGCTCGCCCTGGATCAGGGTTTTACCCTGGAACTCGGCCATGGTCGATCCGTCACTGGCCGGTTCGAGGAAGCTGTCGTGCTTCTCGGCGGTGAGGCCGGTCAGAGGGTAGAAGACGTGAGCGTAGTGGGTGGCACCCTTCTCCAGGGCCCAATCCTTCATCGCGGACGCTACAGCGTCGGCGACGGCGGGATCGAGCTTGCTGCCCTTCTCGATCGTCGTGATGACCGATTTGAAGACGTTCTTCGGCAGCCGCTTCATCATCACGGACTTGTTGAAGACGTTTTCGCCGAACACGTCGCCCGGCGCCTCCGTGATGTCGAAGCTTACGGGTGGCGGGATGTACGCCTCGACAGCGGTGATGGCGGCGAGTCGGATGTTGTTACCACTCATTTATCTCATTACCCTTCAGGCGTGGGTCCTGCACTTGTCCTGCAAGCCCTGACCTGCGAACTCTACGAATAGCCGGTAACCGATTTGTTTCGTCGCAGTGACGATGAAAAGCGGTGTGGGTCGAGTGTTTCGAATGGGTTGCCTGCCACAGGTAAATGTCCGTTTAGACGTGCCAGGTCAGCGTCCCGATGGCCGGTCGATGCGGAAGACGTGATGCTGCCCGTCATCGATCGGATTGTCCGGCTTCAGGTAACCGGTCGCGATCTGGGTGAAGCCGGCGGCGAGAAGAGCACGCCACGAGGCTGGGTTCGCCACCGCGACGGGGACGATGACAGTGGTGGATGAGGGGAAGTCGTCCCAGCACTTGTCCACCATCTCTTTGATCATCGCGGTACCGAGTCCGTGTCCCGTGAAACGCGTCTCGCCGATGAAGTAGTCGATCGACAGGGTGCCTTCGGGTACTTCTACGAGCGTCTCCATTTCGGCCTGATCGTCGGGATAGTCGGAAAACCGGTATCGCTGGATGAAGCCGATCGGATCCGGCTGGTGTATGACGATGAAGTCTTCCGACGCCTCCGTTCCGTCGAAGCTGCCGGCGAAATCGCGCTCGATGGCCTCGTCCGAGGTGTCGTGGAACCAGAACCTCGCGACGTGCAGATTCTCTAGCCAGGTCTGGATGAGTGGGAGATCCTCGCGGGTGGTGCGGCGGAACTGCATCTCATCAGCTTCGGCGTCGGAGGAGGCCGGGTCAACCGGAAAGCCGAACAACGATCAGATTGCGCCACCGTTGACGTAGATGACCTGTCCATTCGCCCACCGGGCAGGGCCGGCCAGAAACGCAACAGATTCGGCGATGTCCTCTGGCTGTCCGAGACGTTCCAAAGGCGTTGCCTTCTCCAGGGTCGCGATGGTGTCGGAGTCCTTACCGTCGAGGAATAGAGAGGTCGCGGTCGGACCAGGTGCCACCGCATTGACGGTGATGTCGCGGCCACGAAGTTCACGGGCAAGGACGAGGGTGATGGCATCGACTGCACCTTTGCTCGCGGCATAGGGCGCATATCCCGGAAACGCGAGTTTTGTGACGGACGTGGAGAAGTTGATGATCGCGCCACCTGCGTGGTGCACGGCAACCGCCATGCCGTCGCGGGCCAGGCGTTCGGCGACGACGCGGCCGATACCTCCGGAGCCGCCGGTGACGAGTGCTTCTCGAATGTTGTTGTCGGATATGTTGATACTCCTTCGAACTGTGGACGAAACGGATCAGAGCCTGGGTGCGAGGCGGCGCAACCATTCGATTGACAGCCCGAGTTCGGCTGCGGTGAGGTCGCTCGGCGGATCGGCTTCGACGGTGGCGGATATCGTCGCGAGTGCGCTTGGCCAGGCGTTGTCGGAGGCCGTTGTTTCCTGGGGTGTGAGGATTCCGCTGAATGTGATGTCGCGGACCTCGGCGGAGATCGCGGCGTCGGGGTACATGGCGGGCCGGGTGATCAGGGCCAGCGCGACGCCGGTGTTCGCCGACATGATCGTGCGGACGGCAACCTGCTTGGGGACGCGAAGGCGCCCGACTCGGGCCACTCGGTCGACCACTGATGCCGGCAATTCATGGGATTCGCGAACAGCCAATGGTTCCTTCTTCAGGCCCGGGCCGAACATGAGCCGATACGAGTTGGGGTTTGCGAGGGCAAAGCCCGTGTGCGCATCCCAGCCGGCGCGAAGGTCGGCGACCGGATCAGGGGACTGAATTGCTGTGCGTTTGGACTCGAGGTAGGCAGCAAGGGCGTGGTCGACCGTCGCAAACACCGCCGCATCGGCTCGTATAGGGGCGTTGAGCTCGAAGGCTTCCGCAAATCTGTAACACGTTCTAGTCTGACCTCATGACTGTTTCTGCGGACACAACCACTGAATTCGATCATCTGCGCGGCGGTACCCACCTCGGACACCTGATGGTTGCCTCGCTCAAACGGCACCACAACGACCCGGTGCTCTTTCTCGGTGACACCACACTCACCGGTGGCCAGATGGCCGAGCAGATCAGTCGTTACATCCAGGCATTCGAGTCGCTTGGTGCCGGTTCCGGAAGCGCGGTCGGATTGCTCGCGCTGAACCGGCCCGAAGTCCTGCTGGTGATCGGCGCGGGACAGACCCAGGGCTGGCGCCGTAGCGCCTTGCACCCGATGGGCTCGCTCGACGACCACGCGTACGTGCTCTCCGACGCAGAGATCAGCACACTGGTCATCGATCCCGTCCCCATGTTCGTGGAGCGGGCAGTGGCACTGCTCGAACGGGTCGACAGTCTCAAGCAGGTGCTCACATTGGGGCCGGTGCCTGCGGAACTGGCCGACGTGGGTCGCGATGTCATCGCTGAGGCGAACAGGTATGAGTCGAAGCCGCTGGTGGCAGCGGACCTCCCGCCCGACCACGTCGTGTCGATCACTTATACCGGCGGTACCACCGGAAAGCCCAAGGGCGTCATCGGTACCGCTCGAGCGATGTCGACCATGACCCAGATCCAGCTGTCGGAGTGGGAGTGGCCCGAGCACCCCCGCTTCCTCATGTGCACCCCGCTTTCCCACGCCGGAGCAGCGTTTTTCGTGCCAACCCTGATGAAGGGCGGCTCGATGGTGGTGCTGTCCAAGTTCGACCCGGCGGAGGTCCTGCGCACCATCGAGGAACAGAAGATCACCGCGACGATGCTGGTGCCGTCGATGCTGTACGCGCTGATGGACCATCCCGATTCCCGTACTCGCGATCTCTCGTCTCTCGAGACCGTCTACTACGGGGCGTCTGCGATCAATCCCGTGCGGCTGGCCGAAGCGATCGAGCGGTTCGGGCCGATTTTTGCGCAGTATTACGGCCAGTCCGAGGCGCCGATGGTGATCAGCTATCTGCCCAAGGGCGCTCACGATGCCAAGCGGTTGTCGAGCTGCGGACGGCCGTCGGCATTCTTGCGTACCGCGCTCATCGGTGACGACGGCACACCGGTGCCAGTGGGTGAGCCCGGCGAGATCTGTGTCGCCGGGCCCTTGCTGGCCGGTGGGTACTGGGGTCTGCCCGAGGCCACCGCCGAGACGTTCAAAGACGGCTGGCTGCGCACCGGTGACGTCGCACGCGAGGACGAGGACGGCTACTGGTTCATCGTCGACCGGACCAAGGACATGATCGTCACCGGCGGTTTCAACGTCTTCCCCCGGGAGGTCGAGGACGTTGTCGCCGAACATCCTTCGGTGGCCCAGGTCGGTGTCATCGGGGTGCCCGACGAGAAGTGGGGCGAAGCCGTGACGGCGATCGTGGTGCTGCGGTCGGACGCACCCACCGACGAGGGTTCGATCGCGACGATGATCTCCGAGATCCAGAGCGCGGTAAAGGACCGCAAAGGGTCGGTGCAGTCGCCGAAACAGATCATCATCGCCGAGTCCCTACCGCTCACCGCGCTGGGTAAGCCGGACAAGAAGTCACTGCGCAAGCAGTACTGGAGCGACAGTGATCGATCGGTCGGCTGAGACCGGATCAGTCGAGCCCGCGCGCGGTGAGCGACTCGGCGAATCCGTCCGCGGCGTGCAGGGTGGCGATCACCGCGGGAGCCACCACGACACGAGGTGAGAATCGCAGTCCACGCGCGCGGCGGGCCTCGTCGACCAGCGCGATGATCTCGACCATCAGCGGAATCGCGCGGATGGCCAGTGCCATGGCGAGCGCGATCTGACTCGGCCTCATGCCGATACGGGACAGCGGGCTCAGCATTGTGGTCAGTGCAGCGAGCATGGCAGTCGTCTTCGTGGTCAGGGTCACCACGGCGGCAAGGGCAACCGACAACACGAGTACGCCACACACGACGACGGCCCTGGCCCAGTCCGTGAAGACGATCTGGAACACGAAGACGAATCCGACCACCCAGACCAGCGGTCGCAGCTGTTCCAGGGCCACCCGCGGGCCGATCGCGGCCAGTACGTAGACGCCGGCCACGGCGAGAGCGGCTACGGCCAGGCGCAACGGGCCGGTGACCAGGAGAGCCATCACGAGGATGGTCACGGCGAGTAGCAGGAGTTTCACGCCTGCGGGCAGTCGGTGAACGAGGGATCGGCCGGGCCGGTAGATCCCCAGGACACTCACGACATCAACTCGCGGTAGGCGGCGATGGCGACCCCCGGTGGACCGTCGCAGTGGACGGCGCCGTCATCGATGACGATGACCCGGTCGAAATCGCTCAGCAGCTCGAGGTCATGGGATACCACGATCAGTTGCTCGTCGATCGTCGCGAAGGTGTTGCGCAACATGCTCGTGTTCCGCAGGTCGAGCAAAGTGGTGGGTTCGTCGGCGACGATCACCGCAGGGTCGGTGACCAGTACCGAAGCCAGGGCGAGCAGTTGCTTCTGCCCGCCCGACAAGCGATGAGCGGGACGATCGGCGTGCTCGTGCAGGCCGAACCGTTTCAGCGTCTGTGCAACTCGATGCTCCCGTTCCTCGCGAGACAGTTCGCTGCGGGAGAGCGACAGATCCACGTCCTCGGCGACGGTCGGCATGATGATCTGACGGTCGGGATCGGTGAACACGAAGCCGACCATCTTGCGGACCTCGCGTGCCCGGCGCCGGGTCGGAACACCGTTGACCCACACCGACCCTCGGTCCGGAATCACCAGACCGTTCACCATCCGCGCCAGCGTCGACTTGCCGCTGCCGTTGGAGCCGACGATGCCGATCCTGCGCTCGGTCAGGGTCAGGGACACGTCCCGAACGACAGTTCTGTCCCCGAAGGCGTGGCCCACATTCTCGAAGACCACCCCGGACTGTGAACGCTCGGCAGTCATGCACCACCGGTGTTGCGGCGTATCCGCAGCGGTCTGATCAATCCGGGGTAACCGCGGTGGACCTGGCGTGCCACCAATGCGGTGATCACCGCCTTCGCCACGTCCCCCGCCACGTAGATGCCGTTGGTCGACAACGCTCCCCACCAACTCAGGTCGGTGCGCAGCAACAGACCGATCGTCCCGAACAGGTAGATGACCCCCATGCCGCCGACGATGTTGATCACGATGCCCGGCAGCACCCGGTACCGCGGCATCATCGTCGCCGTCAGGATCCCGATCACGACGACAGCCGGAAGCCAGCCGATGAAGAAGCCGGCGGTGGGGGACGTCAGAGATACCAGTCCGGTGCGCCCGCCGGCCAGTATGGGGAGCCCGGCGATGGCCAGCAGCGAGAAAATGATCACCGCGAGCCCGCCCTTACGCCACCCGAGGATGGCTCCGGCAAGCATCACTCCGAGAGTTTGCAGGGTGATCGGTACCCCGCTCGGCCCGATGGTGATCGTGCCCGGCAGTCCCAGCGCTGCTATCAGGGCGGCGAACACCGCCGCCTGCGTCAGGTCGCCGACCCCGATTGCCCAGCGCGCTCGCGACGTCGGGTTCTCGTGCACATAATCCGTGGAAGACATTCCAGTCACCTCTACCCAATCTTTTTCAGATCGGATTATGTCCCGTGCGGGTGCGAATCCCAGAATCGGGCGACCCTTGCGATCCGGCTGAGCCGAAGGACGTGTCGGTACCGGGCGCTACCTTCGGCAGCAGCCATTGTGGCTGGCCATGCACGAAGGGAGCACCTCATGACCGATCCCGACCGCACGCTTCTCGCGATATTACTCGACCGCTCGGGTTCGATGGCGTCCATCCAGGACGACACCGAAGGCGGATTCAACACGTTCATCGACAAACAGCGACTGGCCGGAAAATTCGTCGGTGTCACGCTGGCGCAGTTCGATACCGAGTACGACGTCGTCTATACGAACCGGTCGATCGATGAGGTGCCGCCTCTCGACCTGCAACCGCGGGGAGGGACCGCACTCTACGACGGAATCGGTCGGCTCATCACCGAGGTCGGCAGAGACCTGGCTTCAGTGCCGGAGTCCGAACGCCCAGGTGCCGTGACCGTCGTGGTGCTGACGGATGGTCACGAGAACTCCAGTCGGGAATGGACCCACGACGCGGTGAAGGCGGCGATCATGCGCCAGGAACAGCACTACGCATGGGACTTCCTGTTCCTCGGAGCGAACATGGACGCCGTGGCGGTCGGGACCTCGATGGGATTCGCGGGTGACAAGTCGATCACTTACACGACGTCGTCGGCAGGCGTCGAGGGCGCGTTCGCGGCCGCCGCGTCCTACAACGTCCGCAAGATGTCGGCCCCGCTCGGTGCGCCTCCGGTCGACGGCTTCTCTGATGAGGACCGTGCCGGCGCCGCCCGCTAGTGCACTCGGGAAGAGCACACGGTGGGGCGGTTCCCTCTCGGGAGTGCCCCACCGTGATGTCCCGTGCCCTGCTGGACGTTCTAGCCCTTGACGCACACGACCTGACGCAGGTGTGCGACCACCTCGACGAGGTCGGTCTGAGCCGCGATCACCGCGTCGATGTCCTTGTAGGCCGCAGGGATCTCATCGACGACACCTGCGTCTTTCCGGGATTCGACGCCGACCGTCTGCGCGACGAGATCGCCGGCGGTGAACATCTTCCGAGCCTTGGTCCGGCTCATCGTCCGGCCTGCGCCGTGCGACGCGGAGTAGAACGACTGCGCTGAACCCAATCCACGCACCACATACGATCCGGTACCCATCGAACCCGGGATCAAGCCCATGTCGCCCGACCCTGCGCGAATGGCACCCTTCCGGGTCACCAGCAGCTCCAGACCGTCGATCTCTTCTGTTGCGACATAGTTGTGGTGGCATGAGATTGCGTCGTCGAACACGACGGTTCGGGAAGGGAACGACTCCCGTACGGCGGCACACACCAACTCGAGCATCACCCGGCGGTTGCGTGCCGCGTACTCCTGAGCCCAGGTGAGGTCGCGGCGGTAGGCGTCCATCTCCGGGGTGCCGGTGACGAACACCGCGAGATCGCGATCCGGGAGGTCGACATTGTGGGGGAGCGCTGCCGCGACCTCCATGTGACGATCGGCGAGCTCCTTGCCGATGTTTCGCGAACCGGAGTGCAGCATCACCCAGACAGCGCCATCACCCTCTGCAACGCAGATCTCGATGAAGTGGTTGCCGCCGCCGAGGGTGCCGACCTGCTTGTGCGCCCGGGTGTCGAGCTGCTGCACACCACGATCGAGATCGCCGAACCGAGACCAGAAGTCGCCCCAGCCACCGCCGACCGCCAGCTCGCGCAGGTTGACCGGGCGCTTGTGCGAGTGAAAGCCCACCGGGACCTTCGCTTCGATCGCCGACCGCATCCCGGAGAGATCGTCCGGCAGATCAGAGGCGACGAGATCGGTTCGAACAGCGGTCATTCCACATCCGATGTCGACTCCGACAGCGGCAGGGCATATCGCGTCACGCATGGCGATCACCGATCCGACGGTGGCTCCCTTGCCCACGTGGACGTCGGGCATCACCCGGACCCCGTGCACCCATGGCAATTGCGACACCCGGCGCAGCTGTTTCACGGCCTCTTGCTCGATCGTCTCTTCGTCGGCCCACAACAGGGTCGAGGCGGACGCGCCGGAAAGGGCAACGGGGAAACGGGAGTTCATGACAGGAGTTCCTTGATAGACGGCGTTTGGCCACCAATGGATGGCTCGCTCAAGGTATTTGGGTCGACGCCGTGGTGTCCACCGATTTGTTCGTCTCGTACCGGTGGCCGGTCGTACGATGGGGCGATGGGAACACACGCGGTGGGACCGCTCACCGCGACCGAAGTCGACGGCCTCCAGGTCGCTGATTTCGCCTACCCGGAGGTGGGCGCCACTGCGACCGAGCCGCCAGACGGGTACCACCACCTCCGTCGGGAGAGGGTCATCGGCCACGGCGAAACCCTGTTCCGCACGAGTGGTGCAGACGTTCTGCGGTGGCAGATCCAGTTGCGTAGCGGTTTCACGGTCAACGCCTCGGCGAACGTGATCGTCCAAGGTGCCGTCGCCTTGCTCGGGATCGGTGTCGGCCGCCTCCGTGTCAAGGCACCCGTTCGCGTCGTGTACGTGATCGATGAACCACGCCGTCAGGGTTTCGCCTATGGCACCCTGCCCGGGCACCCGGAGTCGGGTGAGGAACTGTTCTGCGTCGAACACCGATCCGATGACTCGGTCGTCCTGGTGATAGCTGCATTCTCGAGGCCGCAGACGACGCCGGCCAAGGTTGCCGGCCCGCTAGGCAGAGTGGGCCAGCGATTGATCACCGCCCGGTACCTGCGATCGCTTCGCGAGCGCTGACCACATTCAACCGAAACTGACTCGGCCGGCGTCGTCCACCTGCCAACCCGGGTTGTGGGCGATCTCCCAGATGATGTCATTCGGGTCCAGGACAAGTCCGTGGAATGTCCCACCGAACGCACTGTCAGTTGGCTGCTTGAGCACTCGGCCTCCCGCGGCCGCCATCGATTCGATCAGGGCAACGACATCGTCGCGGCCACTCACGTTGTGAGCCAACGTGATCCCACGAGCAGAGGCGCTGTGTAGATCCACAGGTACGTCACTGCCGAGGTCAGCGGCGAACTTTGCACTGTCGAAGAAGCCCAGGGTCATCCGCGGCGCGATCTGAAAGAAGATGATCTCGTCCGGCACGTCGAGTAGCGGCGTCCAACCCAGCCCGTCTCGATAAAACGTGCGGACAGCGGGCAGGTCAGGGGTCGAGAACGTGAGGAAATTGATCTCTTGCTGCATTCCCCCAATGTAGTCATCCGCGTGCGGGGAGTGGGGGTCAGTTCTCGGGATCGCCGAGTAGCTCCGCCACATGATTCGGAACGTACGTCGACAATGTTCGCGAAGGCCGTTGGTAGGTTCCGGTATCGATCGGTCGATCGGGCAATTCCACGGTCGGTTTCTGGACCTCGTGGTAGTTGATCGTCGACAGCAGGTGCGAAATCATGTTCAGCCGGGCGTGCTTCTTGACATCCGATTCGACCACATACCACGGGCTGTTCGGTGTGTCGGTGTGCACCATCATCTCGTCCTTCGCTCGGGAATAGTCTTCCCAGCGGTAGACCGACTCGAGGTCCATCGGACTCAGTTTCCACTGTCGCACGGGATCATTCAGCCGCGAACGGAAGCGACGCAGTTGTTCGCCGTCGGACACCGAGAACCAGTACTTGCGCAGAATGATGCCGTCGTCGAGCAGCATTTGCTCGAACACGGGTGTCTGTCTCAAGAACAATGAATGTTCCTGTGGGGTGCAGAATCCCATGACCTTCTCGACGCCTGCTCGGTTGTACCAGGAGCGGTCGAACAGCACGATCTCACCGGGGGCCGGAAGGTGCGCGATATACCGTTGGTAGTACCACTGGCCACGTTCTCGATCCGTCGGCGCGGGCAGGGCAGCAGTACGAACCACTCGGGGTGAGAGATACTCGGTGATCCGTTTGATCACCCCGCCCTTGCCCGCCGCGTCCCGACCCTCGAAGATCACGACCACCCGCGACTTGGAGTCTTTCACCCATTCCTGGAGCTTCACGAGTTCGGTCTGCAGACGAAACAGCTCGGCCTCGTAGGCGTCTTTCGGCAGTTTCGGAGATTTCTTCTTCCCGTTGCTCTTACCCATGGAGGGAGCCTACTGGGTCATCCAGGCGGAGGCCGGGGTTTAGGCCGCGGGAACAATCTCGGACCACGTGTAGTTCTGAGGAGGTCATCACCCCACCGATGGAAAGAGGCCGCAATGGGCAAGCCCGGAGGACAGTTCGACATCGAACTCGGTCTGGACACCTTCGGTGATCGCACCGCAGATGCGGATGGTGTGCTGCAGTCGTATGACCAGGTGATCAGAGACGTCATCGCGGAGGGAGTGCTCGCCGACGAGGTGGGGCTCGACTTCTTCGGCGTCGGAGAACATCATCGGGCCGACTTCGCCGTGTCGGCTCCGGAGGTGGTGCTCGCCGCGATCGCAGCCAAGACGACGAACATCGCGGTGGGCACCGCAGTCACGGTGCTGAGTTCGGACGACCCGATCAGGGTGTACCAGAGGTTCGCGACGCTCGATGCGATCTCGGGAGGTCGCGCCGAGGTGATCTTGGGCCGTGGCTCGTTCACGGAGTCGTTTCCGCTCTTCGGCTACGACCTGGGCCAGTACGAAGAGCTCTTCAGCGAAAAGCTGGACCTGTTCAGCGCTTTGCGATCGGAAGGTCCCATCGAGTGGTCCGGGACGACGAGGCCACCCCTGCAGGGCGAGCAGGTGTATCCCAAGACCGCTGGGGGATCGGTGAAGACCTGGATCGGCGTCGGTGGTTCGCCGGAATCGGTGGTGCGTGCGGCCCGTTACGGAATCCCGTTGATGCTGGCGATCATCGGTGGGGAACCGGCACGCTTCGAGCCGTTTGTCGACCTGTACCACCGCGCGCTCGCCGAGTTCGGGCAACCGGAGCTGCCGGTGGGCATGCACTCGCCGGGGCACGTCGCGGACTCCGACGATCAGGCTCGCGAGGAACTCTGGCCGCATTACCGGGACCAGATGACCAAGATCGGACGCGAGCGCGGCTGGCCTGCGACCACGAGAGGACAATTCGAGCAGGCCGCGGGACCGAACGGTTCGCTGTACGTCGGGTCTCCGGAGACCGTCGCGGCGAAAATCGTCCGAAATGTCGAGGCAGTGGGCGTCAACAGATTCGACCTCAAGTACGGCAACGGCACACTCGACCATGAGACCAAGATGCACAGCATCGAGCTCTACGGCACCAAGGTGGCCCCGATCGTCCGGGAAGCTCTGGCCTGAGGCGGTAAAGTCCGCCTGAGATTTGTCGCCGCCGTCGGGCGGGGCACGGGGCAAGAGGAGAACACGTGGCGAGCAACTCCGGTCCGGTATCGGTGACGTCGCGAATCGAGTACCGTCGGCCGCTCCACGACCGCCTCGCCGCGGTGGCCAGTGCGCTGGCCGTCGCAGCGTTGATCGAGCTCGTCGCGCTGACGATCATCGACACCGATCCGGTGGTGACCGGGCTGGTGGTGATCGCCACGCTGGGTCTGAGTCTGCTGACCGCCGCCCTCGGCCGGGTGCTCGACTTACCGGCGATCAGCATCACGGTCGACGACGAGATGGTGCACTTCGGCAACGAGGTGGCCATTCATTCGTTTCCCCTCTCGGATCTCCTGTCGGTGAAACAGAGCACCGAACTGTCGAGTGACACCTCGGTGGCCCGCTCCTCGCGCGCCGATCAGTATCGGGTGAGGGGTTGCCGGTATCTGCAGCTCCGGTTCGCGAGCGACCCCGACCAGGAGTGGCAGGTGGCCACCATCGAGTCGGATCCCGCCGCCGCCGAGGTCGTCTCGCGATTGCGCGCACAGCAGCCGAAGAAGCGCAAGGTATTCGCCGGCAAGGCCATGGGGGACCTCGCGAAGCCGGCGCAGGCCGAACCCGACTACCAGCCGACGCAACCTCAGCCCGACCGGCTAGCGCCCCGGATCGCCAACGCCGGAAGCGTCGAAGCCGCCGAGCGACTGTGGCAGGCCGCGATACGTCAACATGAGGCTGTTTTGATCGACTACGCCCAGTACGAGCTCGAACCCGAACTGCTGCTGCGCTTTCCCGCTGTCACGGACGTCTCGGTCGACACCGTCGCGCGGTTTCATACGGCGCTCAGTCGGGCACAGGAACTACGCACCGAGCGTTTCCCGGTCAATCTCGACCGTGCGGACGAGTATCAGCAGGCGGTGATGGCCGTGCGTAAGGCGTGGGCGGACTGCGAAAAGTACGGTCGCGCAGTGGGTACCGGGCTTCTCGACGTCACCGACCAGAGGGAACTGACCACGGCGCTGTCATTGCTCGAGAACGCGCGGCACTCCGAAGGAGCGCAGCAGGCCGACTATCTCGACCGCATCCATCACATCGTCACCGATCTCGCCGACCGGGGCAGCCTGCACCCGCAACAACAGGCCATCGACGAGATCGAAGCCGGTCGTCGTCGGGCGCTGGAAGCGGAGTAGAGACCGAGCCCGGTCACTCTGTTTCGATGAACCGACCGTCGAGGGTGTAATAGTCGATCGGACTGTCGGGGCCGACCTCGACCATGATCACCGTCTGATACTGATCGACGACGTAGGTGCTCGAGGTCTGGATATCGACGCGATTGCGGTCGAAGGCATCTACGGAGTGCCGGCGCATCGCGTCGTCGCGGACGGCGTCGAACGTCTGCGCCGAGATGTCGTCGAACGCGACCGCGCCGTCGGTGTAGTCGCGAGACGGAGTATCGGTGCTCCTGAAGACCGGAAACGAGCCGGGGACGATCGAGAGACTTCCGTTTCGGCTGATATCTGAGAAGTCCATCAATACTCCGCCGGAGTTCTGGATGGTTCCCGCCCGCATGATGGGGGTGTCGGAGTCCGTACCGCGGATCTCGAATCTGGTGAACAGTGGCTCAGACGTCGACAGCCCGGTCTCCTCCAGGGCGCGCGCCGCCTGGGCCATGGCCGCGCCGAAGTCGCCGGGCTGGAACCAGGCCGCGAGTTTGCCTGTGGTGTCGGCTTGCATCGTGGCCTCGCCTTCGAAGACCTCACCGAAGGTCGCGGAGGCCAGTACGGGCTGGTTGTCGGCGGATCGCTCGACCTTCATCGTTTTCAAGCCCCCGATCTCCGGGGGTATCGCGGCCGCCATCTGATCGCGAATTTCGTTGAACCGCATGCCCGAGACGTCAGCGAGCGAGAACGTCTTGCCCGCTCGGAACTGCGTCGAGTTGCGATCGGGCCCGTACCATTTGTCACTTGAAGCGGAGTACCAGACGTAAAGGCTTTCGCCGGTGGCCGGATCGAGAACATACGCGCGATCGCTCCCATCCTCCCCGAGTTCGAGACTGAGCACGTTCGTCGCGGCCGTAGGACTCGTATCCACGACCTTCTCGGCCAGCGCATCCATCCGCTCTTGCAGGTTGTCGCTGCCGTCGTCCCCGATGACCGAGCCGATATCCGTCGACGGAAGCGACACCGAAAAATGCCAGCCGCTGCCGATGCCGAGGAACAGCGCCGCCGCGACGGCGACGGTGATCACGGGGTAGACAAGTGTCGACTTGGCGGGGTTGTCGCCGAACTCGGGTTCGGGAACAGGCTCGCCACCGGACTGATAAGGCAGCGATTCCGGTGGGCGTGGGGGGATGAAGGAGGACGGCAGCCGATTGTCGGCATCGCTCAGGAGGTTGGCGACCATGCCCTTCGGCATTGCCGACAGCCACCGGGTTCGATATTCGGTGTCGTTCGGCGGAGAGATGGTGGCGGTGACGAGAGTCGGCTGCAGGTTCGACGCATCGAGGCTCGATCGGGTGATCGCCTCGACGGTCACGGGGATCTGCTGCGACGAATGGCCGCCCTGCAGCGCGCCGTCGATGCGCCGAGGCCGGGGACCGACGAAGACCGCGGCGATCGTCAGGGGTACGCCCAGCCCCAGCGCCAGGCCCCAGTGGTTGTAGGCGCCCAGGCCTACCGCGCACCCCAACAGGACGCCGGCGACCACCGATCGGATCGCAAATCGAACCGCTGGTGAGCGCGACGGACCAGACCCGCGTTTCGAACCCATGGCCACCTCCGGATGGCATCCTATTGGCATGCGTGACCTGCACGGAAGTGCGGAGCTTGCGGTGGCCTGGCGATTGCCGCGTACGGTAACGCGCGAGCGTGATCCGCGTACGGTGGAGCACGGCAGTTTTCGAAATGACCGCGTATTTACAGTACGGACGAGGGAGTACGGCTCGGTGGGAAAGCTCACGAACAACATGTGGCGGCTACTGGGAGCGCAGTCCTCGCGTAACCAGTCGAAGTCTCTGACACTCCTGAAGAAGGCCGCCTCGTTCGACGACTGGGCAAAAGAGCTCGAGGACAAGGAATTCGCGGCTGCTGCCGAGAAGCTGGACATCACAGACCCCGAAGGCGACGACCGCGCCCGATTCCTCGCTCTCGCGCGAGAGGCGGGTGACCGGACGCTGGACATGCGCCCGTTCGACGTTCAGCTACAAGGTGCACTTCGCCTGCTCGAGGGCGACATCATCGAGATGGCGACCGGCGAAGGCAAGACGCTTGCCGGGGCCATCGCCGCCATCGGCTTCGTTCTGCAGGGTCACCGTGTGCATGTCATCTCCGTGAACGACTACCTCGCGACCCGCGACGCCGAGTGGATGAAACCTCTGTTCGACCAGTTCGGCATCGTGTCGGCAGCGGTCTCGGAGAACTCGACCCGCGCCGAACGCAAAACAGCCTACGACGCAGACATCACCTACGGTTCGGTCAACGAGATCGGGTTCGACGTGCTGCGCGACCAGCTCGTCACCCGGGCCGGCGACCTGGTCTCGCCCAAACCCGACGTCGCCATCATCGACGAAGCCGACTCGGTACTCGTCGATGAGGCACTGGTGCCGCTCATCCTGGCCGGCGCGACCATCGGCGAAGTCCCGGACAAGCCGATTCACGATGCTGTCGCCCGCCTGAAGAAGACCCACTACGAAATCGATGCCGAAGGCCGGAACGTCTACCTCACCGACGAGGGCGCCGCCTACATCGAGGCCGAACTCGGAGGCATCAACCTCTACGACGAAGAGCACGTCGGGACGACGCTGGTGCACGTGAACGTGGCCATGCACGCGCACATCCTGGTCGAGCGAGACGTCCACTACATCGTCCGCGACGGTGGTGTGCACCTGATCAACGCCTCACGTGGACGAGTAGCCCAGCTCCAGCGGTGGCCGGACGGTCTGCAGGCCGCTGTCGAGCTCAAAGAGGGCCTGGCGCAGACAGATTCGGGCGAGGTGATCGACACCATCACGGTGCAGGCGCTGATCGGGCGCTACCCGAAGGTCTGTGGGATGACCGGCACCGCTCTGGCGGCCGGTGAGCAGTTGCGGCAGTTCTACCAGCTCGCGGTATCGCAGATCCCGCCGAACACCAAGAACGTTCGCATCGACGAGGTCGACAGGGTTTTCGACAACAAATCGAACAAGGCCGACGCCGTCGTCGAGTTCGTCAAAGAGGTGCACGAGTCCGGCCAGCCGATCCTCATCGGTACCCACGACGTCGCCGAGTCCGAAGAGCTCGCGCATCTGCTGGGCCGCGCCGGTGTCACATCGGTTGTCCTGAACGCCAAGAACGACGCAGAGGAAGCCAAGATCATCGCCGAGGCCGGGGCCAAGAATGCGGTCACGGTGTCGACACAGATGGCAGGCCGCGGTACCGACATCAAACTCGGTGGCTCGAAGGGTCAGAAGGACGGAGAGTCGACATCCGAGCGTGACGAGGTGGTCGAACTCGGCGGTCTCTGCGTCGTCGGCACCGGTAGGCACGACACCGAACGGCTCGACAACCAGCTACGCGGACGCGCGGGTCGGCAAGGGGACCCGGGTCGCTCGGTTTTCTTCTCCAGCGCCGAAGATCCGGTTGTCACGCGCAACCTGACCCTCAAGCGCGATCCGGTCAGTTCTTCCGAGGACGGCTCTCTCGGGTCCAAAGGTGTCGACCTGATCGAGCAGGCGCAGCGGGTGGCGGAGGGCGTCATGCTCGAGCTCCACGCGAACACGTGGCGCTACAACCAGTTGGTCAACCAGCAGCGCGAGATCGTTGTCAGGCGGCGCACCGAGTTGCTCACCACAGATGCCGCGCTCACCGAACTCAAGGAGTCGGAGAACAAGCGCTACCTCGAGCTGATCGGTGACGCCCCGGCGGAAGCCGAACACAAGGCCGACGAGACGGAGGCGTCAGAAGACGCAGACCAGGCCGGCGAGAGCGTGGTGACCGAGAAGGCCGAACCGGTTCCCGTCGAGGTCCTCGAACAGGCAGCTCGTGAGATCATGCTCTTTCACCTCGACCGCGCCTGGGCCGATCACCTGGCGTTCGTCTCCGATGTTCGCGCCAGCATCCACCTTCGTTCCCTCGGCCGCGAATCGCCGCTCGATGAGTTCCACAAACTGATCCTCGAGGAGTTCGGGAAGCTGCCCGGCGACGCGGTCGAGAATGCTCGCAAGACATTTCGAGAGGCGGTCATCACCGTGGACGGCGTCGATCTCGAGCAGGCCGACCTGCGTCGATCGACCACGACGTGGACCTACATGGTCCACGACAGTCCGTTCTCGTCCGGCGGCGCAAAGGCGCTGCAGGGCATCATCGGCATCTTCCGGTAATCCTCCCCGCCCGCGCCGATCTCCCGCGCGTGGCGGGTGATGTGACAGGCTGTTCGGCATGGAGGAGACCGACTCGGACCCGGTGGTGGAGTCGGATCGGGTATTCACCGTTCCCAATCTGCTCAGCGCGCTGCGTCTGGCACTCGTTCCCGTGTTCCTGTGGGTGCTGTTGGTAGAAGAGGCCGACGGGTGGGCTTTCGCGATCCTGTTCTTCTCCGGACTCTCGGATTGGGCGGACGGCAAGATCGCACGTCTACTCGACCAGTCCTCGAAGCTGGGGGCATTGCTCGATCCGGCCGCCGACAGGCTGTACATGCTGGTGGTGCCGATCGGACTTGCGGTGCGCGGAATCGTCCCGTGGTGGTTGGTGGGCCTGTTGGTCGGCCGCGATGTGTTGCTCCTGGCGACCGCGCCGCTGCTGCGCTCGCGCGGGATAACGGCGCTGCCGACGATCTACATCGGCAAGGCGGCGACCTTCGCGCTGATGTACGGATTCCCGATGATCCTTGCCGGACAGATCGATTCGGTGATCGGGGACGTTTTCTACCCATGCGGTTGGGCTTTCATGATCTGGGGCACCGCGATGTACCTGTGGTCATTCGTGTTGTATTGGATACAGGCGATACTCGTGGTGCGGACCTTGCCACCCGCCAGGGGTTCGGACCGATCGGCACAAGGCTCGGCCCGGTGAGGGCAGCGAGCTGGATACGCTAAATTTTCCCTTCAACTCCCGCTGAGGTTTTTCCTCGACCCCAGTGCCGAAACCATGACGGTCCAAGCGCAAGACGGAAGGCGACAATCGTGACCGAGAAGCAGACTCCAGACGATCTGCGGTACACCACCGAACACGAGTGGGTGCAGCAGGTGTCCGACCGCACGGTGCGGGTCGGAATCACCGATTACGCCCAGGACCAACTGGGCGACGTGGTCTTCGTGCAGTTGCCTGCCATCGACGATCCCGTGGTGGTCGGGGAGTCGTTCGCAGAGGTCGAATCGACCAAGAGCGTCTCCGACATCTTCGGGCCGCTGGAAGGCGTGGTCTCGGCGATCAACGACGACCTGGAGGCAAGCCCCGACCTGGTCAACTCCGAGCCCTACGGCCTCGGCTGGCTGGTCGAGATCACCGTCGATTCCGGCACTGACCTCGACGAGGTGCTCGGCGAGATGCTCGACGCCGCCGGGTACGGCGAAGTCACTGCCGGATAAGATAAGCCGTGATGCCGGTTGCACACACTGTATGCAGCCGGTTTATGCATCTGCGGGCGGTTGCAGGGTACGGTCTAGATCACGGGTAATGCCCCAATCCACTCGATGAGGCCGAACTCGGCGGATGAGTAGTCAGACCGCCGAAGCCGCCGCAATCACCGTGGAACGACAAGGTCCCAATCGGTGGCCGCGGGGACAATTACGAAGAAGGAGAATTGGTGAGCGACAACGAGAAGGACTTCGAGGCTCCGGTGGAGACCACCTCGGTCTTCCGGGCCGATTTCATCAAAGAGATGGAATCGACCGGTGGTTCCACCACCGAAGCCGCGGCCAGTGGCGTAGAGCGCCTCTCGGCCGGTACGGCGCTGCTGGTGGTCAAGCGTGGCCCCAACGCCGGATCGCGATTCCTGCTCGACCAGGCCACGACCTCGGCCGGTCGACACCCGGACAGCGACATCTTCCTCGACGACGTCACGGTCAGCCGGCGTCATGCCGAGTTCCGTTTGGGCGACAACGATTTCCAGGTTGTCGATGTCGGCAGCCTCAACGGCACCTACGTCAACCGTGAGCCTGTCGATTCGGCAGTACTCGCGAACGGCGACGAGGTCCAGATCGGCAAGTTCCGGCTTGTCTTCCTGACCGGCCCCAGTGGTGATGAAGGTTCCTCGAACGCGTGACCTCACCGTCGGCGGGGCAACAATCTGAAGGATCGATGTCGATCGGCTCGGTTCTGGATCAGTTGCGCGGCGAGTTCCCTGACGTGACGATCTCCAAGATCAGATTCCTGGAGTCCGAGGGTCTCATCACCCCGGAACGATCACCGTCAGGGTATCGCCGCTTCAGTCGTGCCGACTGTGAACGTCTGCGCTTCGTACTGACGGCGCAGCGCGATCGTTACCTGCCGCTGAAGGTCATCAAGGAGCAGCTCGAGGAGATCGATCGCGGCGCCGTCTCTGACGCTCAACCCGGCACCCGCCTGTTGTCGTCGGCGAAGAACTGGGTGGCTCCGGCGACCGATTTTTCGCAGAGCGGCGGGGGAAGGCTCAGCCGGGACACCCTCATCGAGCGCACCGGCGTCGATGACGCTTTCGTCGCAGAGCTCTGCGACAACGGCCTTTTGGTTCCCGGCGCGCGCGGATTCTTCGACGAAGATGCGGTGCGTCTGGTGTCGGCGGCCTCGGCCCTGGCGAACTTCGGCGTTCAGGCCCGTCATCTGCGAGCGTTCAAGGTCTCGGCCGACCGCGAGGCCGGCCTGGTCGCGCAGATAGCCAGTCCGATCGCCAAGGGCAAAGGAACGGGTGCGCGCGATCGGGCCGAGGAGATGGTGCGTGAGATTGCGGCGCTGTCCGTGACCCTGCACACCCAGTTGGTCAAGCAGGCCGTTCGGGAAGTCCTCGACTGAGCGCTCGGTCGAGGCAGAGCTCGACCACTGGCGACGCCAAAGCTCGGGCAGTGCGGGGACCTGGACCATTTGAGCTGGCCGCTCGTGGGGCGGGCCACCTTGCCATAGGATTGGAAGCGGTGAGCATATGACCGCAGAACCGTTGGGAGGGCCGATCGCATGAGTGAAATGCGCGTGGTAGGTATTCGTGTGGAACCGCCGCAGAGCCAGCCGGTGCTCCTGCTGCAGGAGACGTCCGGTGAGCGCTATCTGCCCATCTGGATCGGGCAGAGCGAGGCGGCGTCAATTGCGCTGCGCCAAAAGGGTGTTGAACCGCCCAGGCCTCTGACCCACGATCTGATCGTCAACCTGATCAGCGCTCTCGGCCATGAGCTGGTCGAGGTGAGGATCGTCGACATGCAAGAAGGCACGTTCTACGCAGATCTCGTGTTCGCGGGAGACCTGCGGATCTCGGCGCGGCCGTCGGATTCGATCGCCATAGCGATGCGAGCCGAGGTCCCCATCTATGCCGAAGAATCCGTGCTCGCCGAAGCAGGCCTGCTGATGCCCGCCGACGATGCGGAGGAGTCGGATGACGACGAGTCCGCGACAGAGGTCAAGGAGGACGAGGTCGAGAAGTTCAAGGAGTTCCTCGACTCGGTCTCCCCGGATGATTTCAAGGCCACCGGAGGAGCCTGACCCGGTTGGTCGGATCCGCCGTCACGGTCACAGAATGGAAACCGACGGGTCACGAAATGCCTAAAGCTCGAGTTTAGGTTCAGGGTTAGGGCGAGTCGCGTTGATCGCGGGGTGCGGGCCGCTTACCGTCTTCTCAGACCGCGAAAATTGCGGTGATGTGATTTTGACCGGTCTCAGCGAGTAAAGTTGGTGCGTCGGCGCCAGGACGTTGCTCAGACGGTCACCGACCAGCACGCGAGGAGATCCCAGTGGGCGATCAGCCACACGACGGTGAGTACGGGGCAGAAAACGCGGACGACGCGACGAAAGACGCCCCGCGGCCGGATGTACCCACCCAGGGATCATTGGTCGACATCGCACCGGGGCTCTTCCCCAACGACACAGTGCCCGATGAACTGGTCGGTTATCGCGTGCCCAGTGCGTGCCAGATTGCCGGCATCACCTACCGGCAACTCGACTACTGGGCGCGCACCTCGTTGGTCGTGCCGTCCATTCGTGGAGCGGCCGGGTCGGGCAGTCAGCGGCTGTACTCCTTCAAGGACATCCTGGTCCTCAAGATCGTCAAACGCCTTCTCGACACCGGTATCTCGCTACAGAACATTCGCGTCGCCGTCGACCACCTCCGCCAGCGCGGGGTCGAGGACCTGGCGCGGATCACACTGTTCTCCGACGGCACCACCGTGTACGAATGCACGTCGGCCGAAGAGGTCGTCGACCTGCTGCAAGGCGGTCAGGGAGTTTTCGGTATCGCGGTGAGCGGCGCGATGCGCGAGCTCAGTGGCACGATCGCAGATTTTCCGGCCGAACGGGCCGACGGCGGGGTCACCGAGACCGCACCCGAGGACGAACTGGCCTCACGTCGCAAGAACCGCGCGCGGCGCACCGGCTAGGAGCCCTGCCCCGGCGCGCGTCGCGACGATCGGTCTAGACTGGCGATGCGTCGCAGCGACCCGGGAGAGAGCCACACCAGATGTGGCCGCCGAAGGAGCAATACCTCTCCGTCAAACTCTCAGGCATCAAGGACCGTGTCGTCGTCGGCGTCTCTGGAGAGTGACGGCTGTTGCCGTCCGCCCATGGTGAAAGGCCGCGCACGCGTGGCTGAATCTCTCAGGCGTCCACCGCGAGGTGGATAGGACAGAGGGGGAGGACCGGCGTCCGGCCGCGAGCCGGCACTACACGTGGTCGACCCCAGGTCGGTCATTGCGGAGGTCCTACCCATGACCGACACATCCTTCACCACCCGTCACATCGGTCCCGACGGTCCCGAGCTCGAACGCATCCTCGCCCTCGTCGGTGCCGACTCACTCGATGATCTGGCCGCGCAGGTGGTTCCTGCGGGCATCCTCGACCGCGCAGACGACAACGGCCTCGAGGCGTTGCCACCAGCAGCATCGGAGCACGAAGCCCTGGCTGAACTGGCCGGGCTCGCCGCCCAGAACACCGTTGCGACCTCGATGATCGGACTCGGCTACTACGACACGTTGACTCCGCCCGTGCTCGTGCGCAACATCCTCGAGAATCCGGCGTGGTACACGGCGTACACGCCCTACCAGCCTGAGATCAGCCAGGGACGGCTCGAAGCTCTTCTCAACTTCCAGACCATGGTTTCCGACCTGACCGGGATGGAGATCGCGGGCGCGTCCATGCTCGACGAGGCCACCGCGGCGGCGGAGGCGATGACCCTGCTGCGCCGCGCGGGCAAGAGCAGGTCTCCGCGTTTCGTCGTCGATCTCGATGTGTTCCCGCAGACGGCGGCCGTGATCGCCACCCGCGCAGAACCACTCGGGATCGAGGTGGTCACCGCCGACCTGTCGCAGGGGCTGCCCGACGGTGAGTTCTTCGGGGTGCTTGCCCAGACTCCGGCCGCATCTGGCCGAATCCTGGATTGCGCGGCGATCATCGACGGCGCACACGAACGCGGCGCGCTGGTGGCGATCGGTGCGGATCTGCTCGCGATGACCCTGATCGCGCCGCCCGGAGAACTCGGTGCCGACGTCTGCTTCGGCACCACACAGCGGTTCGGCGTCCCGATGGGATTCGGCGGACCTCACGCCGGTTACCTCGCGGTGCACTCCAAGCACGCGCGTCAACTGCCGGGACGCCTCGTCGGAGTGTCGAAGGATGTCGACGGGAACCTCGCCTACCGGCTGTCGTTGCAGACGCGGGAACAGCACATCCGCCGGGAGAAGGCGACCAGCAACATCTGCACGGCACAGGTGCTGCTCGCCATCATGGCCGCCATGTACGCGAGCTACCACGGGGCCGACGGCCTGCGGGCCATCGCGCGGCGGGTCCATGGCCACGCTCAGCGCATCGCTGCGGCACTGGGGGATTCGCTCGTGCACACGGCGTACTTCGACACCGTCCTGGCGCGTGTTCCCGGACGCGGAGCGGCGATCGTTGCCGCAGCCAAGGAACGCGGCATCAATCTTCGCCTAGTCGACGATGACCATGTCTCCGTCGCCTGCGACGAGACAACCACCGATGCGCACGTAGCCGCTGTGCTCGAAGCCTTCGCGGTGACCCCTGTCGAGCCGGGGGCACCGGAGATGGTCGAGCGGACCTCGGAGTTCCTCACCCACCCCGCGTTCAACCGGCACCGCACCGAAACCGCGATGATGCGCTACCTGCGGACGCTCGCCGACAAGGACATCGCGCTCGACCGCAGCATGATCCCGCTCGGGTCGTGCACCATGAAACTCAATGCCGCCGCGGAGATGGAGGCCATCACCTGGCCGACCATCTCCCGGCTACACCCGTTCGCGCCTGCCGACGACGTCCGCGGGATGCGAACGATCATCTCGACTCTCGAGGACTGGCTGGTGGCCATCACCGGCTACGACAAGGTGAGCGTTCAGCCGAACGCGGGCTCGCAGGGCGAATACGCCGGGCTCCTCGCGATCCGCGAGTACCACCGCAGCCGGGGCGACCTGGACCGCACCGTCTGCCTGATCCCGTCGAGCGCGCACGGGACCAACGCGGCCTCTGCCGTGATGGCGGGTATGCGGGTGGTGGTGGTCGGATGCCGCGACAACGGTGACGTGGACGTGGACGATCTGCGGACGAAGATCGACACACACGCCGGCGAACTCGCGGCGATCATGATCACCTACCCGTCGACGCATGGGGTGTTCGAGCACGAGATCGGGGACATCTGCGCCGCCGTCCATGACGCGGGCGGGCAGGTGTACGTCGATGGCGCCAATCTCAATGCGCTGGTCGGGGTCGCCCGACCCGGCCGATTCGGTGGCGATGTCAGCCACCTCAACCTCCACAAGACCTTCTGCATTCCGCACGGTGGTGGTGGACCGGGCGTCGGCCCCATCGGCGTGCGCGAACACCTCGCGCCGTTCCTGCCGGGACACCCGTTGGCCGACGAACTGCCCGGGCAGCTGACGATCTCGGCGGCGCCCTACGGCTCGGCGTCCATCCTGCCGATCACCTATGCGTACATCCGGATGATGGGTGCGGACGGACTCCGTGAGGCGACGCTGACCGCGATCGCGTCGGCCAACTACATCGCCGCGCGGCTGCGCGACTCCTACCCGGTGCTTTACACCGGCGCGGGGGACCGGGTGGCCCACGAATGTATCATCGATCTCCGTCCACTGACCAAGAGCACCGGAGTCACCATCGATGACGTCGCAAAGCGTCTGGCGGACTACGGCTTCCACGCTCCGACCATGAGCTTCCCGGTGGCGGGCACGCTGATGATCGAACCCACCGAAAGCGAGAACCTCGACGAGATCGACGCCTTCTGCGATGCGATGGTCGCGATCCGCGCGGAGATCGCCAAGGTTGCCGACGGTGAGTGGACGGTGGACGACAACCCGATGCGTGGGGCTCCGCACACCGCGGAATGCCTGGTCGGCGAATGGGATCATGCGTACGACCGGCTCGTCGCGGTCTACCCGAACGGATTGCCGTCCGCGGGTGGACGAGCAAAGGTATGGCCCGGGGTTCGTCGCATCGACGGTGTGTACGGCGACCGCAACCTGGTGTGCAGCTGCCCGCCGGTCGAGGCTTTCGCCTGACCCACCCCGATGATGGGTCCTTGTTGCGAACATTTGCCCAGGTGGGCATCGCCACAACAACCCATTTCGGGGGCTAACGGCGGGTCAGGATCTCAGTGATCGAGTTCTGCGCCGGTGCCGAGGGTGCGGGCATGGGCGACGGGGTCACCGGAAAGGTGACCGCAGCGGTGGCGGGCGGTAACCGACCGCCACCGCGGAATCCGAGTTCGGTGATCGCCCCGATCTGCTCGGGTGCATGGACGTAGCTGATGAAGTCGTTCACCGCGTCGCGGGCTGCGATGTCGACTTGATCTCCGGTCAACGTCACCACCGGGAAATCGGCCATGGGTGTCGGCCCGGTCGGCAGGAGCGCAACCACACCCGGATCGGCGTCATCCTTGGTCTGTAGGTACAGCTGCTGCTCGGTGATCGGCACGGCGTGGAGCGTGCCCGCGGCAGGGTCGGTCTGCTTCATCAGCATCTGCACACCGCTCTCGGCAGTACCGAGGTCGGTCGGCGGGGCCTCGGCCTTCATCGCCGTCAACGTCGAGGACACCAACGGCGACGCTGCGTCTTCGGGAGACAGGGCACCGCTGGTGGTGCGTGAGATCTCTGCCGCGATCGCCTGTGCGGCGAGCAACGTCGCGTCCGTCTGCGGCCCGATGGGCATCGCCATCCGTAGTGGTCCCCATTCCCGGAGGCCGAGCCGTTCCATCGCGGATTCGGAACGCTGCAAGGTCGGCAGCTCGATCCAGCCGACGTTTCCGTCCATGGCCTGCTGGGCGGCTGTCGGGATGGCCAACACCACGGGACTCGACACCAAGGAAGAGGGATTGCCGTCGACGATGCTCGGGTTCGCCGCCGTCAGCTGCGAACTCCATACCGACGACTGAGGAATCCAGGCAGCCGGATATTGGCCGCGGGATTCGGCATCCCATGTTCCGGTGAGGCCGTCGAGCGTGACCTTTGCGTCGGCCGGGCGCACCTCGATCGTGATGCAGCGGTCCCTGGCGACGGGGTCGGTGGAGTTGTACTTCGCAGCCACCGTCGCGAGTGGGGCGGCCAGAGCCGGGTCGCTGATGATCGACACAGCCAGATCACCCTCGACGCAGCGTCCGGCCGCGTCCTGTCCCTGTCGGCTGATCCGGTCGCCCAGGAGCGACCAGAGAAAACCGAGAACGACAAGGATGATGATCAGCGCGACGGCGATCAGGAGGCCGCGACTGACACCTCTACTGCCGCCGGCCCTGCGATGTTCGCCCACCCCACACCCTCGATTCACCATTTGCGTCTCGGCCCGCATCCGCATCGTCCCCGCCGGTGCCCAATCGCGATCGGCGGGAGAGGCAGACTGTGCTGCGCAGTCTATGCGGTACCGGTGGCAAGGTCAGGCAGCAGGCGCCGTGCAGACGACCTTCTGCCGCTCGTCGTAGGTGTAGTAGGTCACGGTGCCATCGGGGCACCCGCTGGAATCGACAGTGCCGGTCAGTACCGCAAGCACCTTCTCGCCGGCGGGGTCGGTGCAGGGGACCTGGACCGTACTGTCCGAGCCGGTGCCCGGCTCGAAGCACTTGCCCTCGACCCAGTCGACGTCGAGACACAGCACCCCGGTGGTGGACCCGCCCAATTCTTCGTAGTAGGTCTGGTCGATGTCCGTCGCGCAATCGGCCTCGTCGGCGACCTTCGCGACGATCACATAGTGCGAATCGGCGGTACCGCAGGTCGCCGTGTCGATCTCGGCGTCCATCATGGTGCCACCCAAGGTGACGCAATCTCCGACCTCGGCATCGATCTCCGAGATCTCGCCGCTGTCCTGCACAGTGGTCGAAGTGGTTTCCGAGGTGTCCGATGCCGTCGTCGGGGCACTGGAAGCCGCAGTGGCCGAACCCTTCTCATCGCTGCCGCAGCCTGTGGCAACCGCCGCCAGCAAGACCGCGCCGAATAGGAACACTGTCACCCGTCTCATTGTCTGGAACACAGCCCTGGACCTCCCGAAATGCCTTGTGGCCCGGGCGGAGTGCCCGGGCCACAAGGAAATTAGCAGATCAGAGTAGTTGCTGTGATGCTCCGATCACATGTCAGGCGTTCGCAGCCTTGTACTCCCGGCGCCTGCGGTGCAGGATCGGTTCGGTGTATCCATTGGGCTGTTTGCCGCCCTCGAGGATGAGCTCTGTGGCGGCCTGGAACGCGATGTTGTCTGCGAAGTCCGGGGCCATCGGGCGATAGGTGGGGTCGCCGGCGTTCTGCTGGTCGACCACCGGTGCCATCCGTTCGAGCGAGGCCACGACGTCGGATTCGGTGACGATGCCGTGATGGAGCCAGTTCGCGAGCAGCTGGCTCGAGATCCGCAGGGTCGCGCGGTCTTCCATCAGCGCGACGTCGTGGATGTCGGGGACCTTGGAGCAGCCGACGCCGTGATCGATCCAGCGCACCACGTAGCCGAGGATGGACTGGCAGTTGTTGTCGAGTTCTTCGCGCTTTTCCTCGTCGGTCCAGTCTGTGCGGGGCGCGAGCGGGATGGTGAGGATGTCATCGACCGTGGCGGGGTCGCGTTTGGCGATCTCGTCTTGGCGTTCGAAGACGTCGACCTGGTGGTAGTGCAGGGCGTGCAGTGTGGCTGCGGTCGGGGACGGAACCCAGGCGGTGTTGGCGCCGGCCTTGGGGTGCCCGATCTTCTGCTCGAGCATGTCGGCCATCAGGTCGGGCATGGCCCACATGCCTTTACCGATTTGCGCCTTGTGCTGCAACCCGGCGTGCAATCCGGTGTCGACGTTGAAGTCCTCGTAGGCCTTGATCCAGGTCTGCGACTTCATCTCGCCCTTACGGACGACGGCGCCGGCCTCCATCGAGGTGTGGATCTCGTCGCCGGTGCGGTCGAGGAAGCCGGTGTTGATGAACACGACCCGGTCGGCGGCAGCTTTGATGCAGGCCTTGAGGTTGATGGTGGTGCGGCGCTCTTCATCCATGATGCCGACCTTGAGGGTGCCGGTCGGCAGGCCCAGGACCTGCTCGACCCGGCCGAACAACTCGACGGTGAACGCGACCTCGTCGGGGCCGTGCATCTTGGGCTTGACGATGTAGATCGATCCGGTCCGCGAGTTCTGTTGTCCGTCTTTCTTGAGTCCGTGGCTGCCGATCAACGAGGTGAACAGTGCGTCGAGGATGCCTTCTGGGACCTCGTCCCCGTCTGCGGTGATGATGGCGTCGTTGGTCATCAGGTGACCGACGTTGCGCACGAACAGCAGTGACCGGCCGTGCAAGGTCAGCTCGGCGCCGTCGGGCGCGGTGTAGACGCGGTCGTCATTGAGGACGCGGGTGAAGGTCTTGCCGGCCTTGGTCACCTCTTCGGCGAGGTCGCCCTTGTTCAGGCCGAGCCAGTTGCGGTAGCCGGTGACCTTGTCCTCGGCGTCGACTGCTGCGACCGAGTCCTCGAAGTCCATGATGGTGGTGATCGCCGACTCGACGAGCACATCCTTGACGCCTGCGGCATCGGTGGAGCCGATGGGGGAGTCGGCGTCGATCTGGATTTCGAGGTGCAGGCCGTTGTGCCGGAGCAGGATGCCGGTCGGGGTGGCGGCGTCTCCGGTGTATCCGGCAAACGCCGCGGGATCGGCGAACCCGGTCTTCGAGCCATCGGTCAGGGTGACCTGGGCGTGGCCGTCGACGACGGCGTACGCGGTGACGTCAGCGTGCTTGCCCGACTCGAGCGGAACCGCGGTGTCGAGGAAGTCTTTGGCGAAGGCGATGACCTTGTCGCCGCGGACCTTGTTGTAGGACTTGCCCTTTTCGGCACCATTGCCTTCGGAGATGACGTCGGTGCCGTAGAGCGCGTCGTACAGCGATCCCCACCGTGCGTTGGAGGCGTTGAGGGCGAACCGGGCGTTGAGGATGGGGACCACCAGCTGGGGTCCGGCGGTGCTGGTGATCTCGGTGTCGACTCCGGTGGTGGTGATCTGGAAGTCGTCAGGGACCTCGGTGAGATACCCGATCTCGGTCAGGAAGGCCTTGTAGGCGGCGTGATCGAAGTCGGCGGGACCGTTCGACGGGTGATCGCGGTGCCACGCGTCGATCTTGGCCTGGATGTCGTCGCGGATCGCGAGCAGTTCCCGGTTGCGCGGCGCGAGGTCGTTGATCACCGCGGCCGCGCCTGCCCAGAACGCATCCTGCTCTACGCCGGTGCCGGGGAGAGCCTCGTTGTTGATGAAGTCATACAGAACCGACGCAACCTGCAAGCCGCCGTCGACGGTGACGCGCTGAGCCATTACCGGCCTCACTCTCTCTTGATCCAGGGCAATTCGGCCCCTATGTTACTTTGCGGTAGCAAACCGTCAGGCTGCGGGGAGTGAGGCACTGCCCTGCTGGTCAGGTGTGCTCTGTCCCGGTCGCGAGGCCCGGGGCCGACAGTCTGCGACAGGTCTCGATCAGCCTGCTGCGCAGATGCTGAGAGCGACCACTGAGTATGGTCTGCGCGCGCACATACTCCGCCCTGCCCGCCGCGTCCTCGATACGGATCGGATCGAGCTCGAACTCCGACAGATCGTATGGGCTGGCCCGCATATCGAGTTCGCGGAAATCGAGCGCGAGGTCGAACGCGTCGACAACCAGTTCGGCTGGAAGCAGAGGGGACAACTTGTGCGCCCATTTGTAGAGGTCCATCCCGGCATGGATGCACCCGGGTTGCTCGTCGCGGACCTGGGTATCGCGGTCGAGAACGGTGAGATTCAACGGTCGTGCGGGCTCTGTGAAGAAGCGGTAGGCATCGAAGTGTGTACACCGCAACGGCAGTGAGCGGACGACCTCGTCGGTGTCGGCGGGACTGAGGCGCAGCGGAACCCCGCTGTGTCGGATCTGCTCTGGTGCGGCCCCGAAGACCATGGCCCATTCGTGGAGGCCGAAGCAGTTGAACCTGGGCGATCGATCCCGGCTCGTGGCCAGCAGGGCGACGACGAAGTCGACTGTTCGTCGCCGTTTGCGGAGGTAGTCCGCACTCACCGTGACGACGTCACCGACCATGGTGTAACCCGTGTACTCCGCATAACGGCGGGCGGCGGGGCCGGCGAGCGCGACACCATGGCCCGGATGCCATCTACGCAGCTGAGCGGGTCGAAAGTTGTAGTACGTGAACAGGAATCCCCACACCGGATGGGTGAGGACGGTGTCGCGGACAGTGGGCGGGTGCAGGCGCAGCAGACCGTCGACGCGATCGCGGTGCGCGTGCGCCGCTGCGAGCCACACCGCTTCGGGCAACGGTGGCGCGGTCGCGGCGGCGGTCACACCCGATGTGTTTCGTCGCGCACCGTGCCGACGAATTCCTCGACCAGATCCTCGAGTGCCACGACCGCGACGGTGCGGCCGTTGTCGTCCACCACGGCGGCGAGGTGAGAGCTGGTTCGGCGCATGGCGGCAGTGGCTTCGTCGAGCGGGGTCCGGTCGGCCAGCACCGGCAACGGATGAATCTTGTCCACACCGATGATGCTGTCCGGACCCACCTCCTCGTCGAGGATCTCGTCCAGCACGTCTTTGAGATGGAGGTAGCCGGTGTAGGTGCCATCGGTGCCGCGGACCGGATACCGCGAGAAACCGGTGTCGGTGACCGCCTGCTCGATCGACCCCAGGGTGGGGCCGACCCGACCGGTGGTGGCGTCCCTGGTGACCTGCACGCTGCGGAGTTCGCTGAGTGGGATCGCGACCTCGAGCACCGTTCGTCCTGACGTCTGGAGTGCCCGGGTGAGCCGCTCGTGCTCCTCCTGATCGATCAGGCCTTCCTGACGGGATTCGCCGATCATCTCGGACAGCTCGTTGGCCGAGACGGTCGCGTCGAGTTCGTCCTTGGGTTCGACGCGCATGATCCTCAGCGAGATGTTGGCGGCCCAGTTGTAGAACGCGATGAGCGGACGGGCCACCTTGATGAACATCAAGTGGGCGGGCACCAGCAACATCGCCGAGCGTTCGGGACCCGCGAGAGCGATGTTCTTGGGAACCATCTCCCCGAGAAGGATGTGCAGTACGACCACCAGCGACAAGGCCAGCGCGAACGAGATCGGGTGCAGCAGGCCGTCGGGCACATGGGCGAGGTGCAGGGGCTTCTCGATGAGATGGGCCACCGCCGGTTCGCCGACACGGCCCAGCAGAATGGAGCAGATCGTGATACCCAGCTGGGCTGCCGCCAGCATGAGGGACAGGTGTTCACCCGCCTCGATGACCGTGCGTGCGCGTCGCTTTCCCTGTTCTTCGAGCGCCTCGAGCCGGTCGCGGCGGGCCGAGATGAGTGAGAACTCCGCCCCGACGAAGAACGCGTTCCCGGCGAGCAGGAACACTGTCAGGACGACTCCGAGGAGATCACCCATGGGAGGCCTCCGAGTCCGCACCATTGATGGGGGTCAGCGCGACGACATCGATGCGCCGGCCTTCCATCCGGACCACGCGGGCCTGCCAGCGCTGCTCGGATTCGGTGTTCGACCGCTCGTCGTCCTCCTCCGATGCGATGACGCGTTCCGGCAGATCAACCACATCCCCTTCGACGGCGATACGGCCGAGTTCGAACATGAGCAGCCCTCCGAGGGTGTCGAATTGCCCTTCCGGCGCGCGATAGCCGATCGCATCGTGGAGTTCGTCGATCCTCAGTAATCCGTTGCAGATGTATCCGTCGCCGTCACGCTGGACGTCGGCCTGCTCGTCGTCGTGTTCATCGGTGACGTCGCCGACGATCTCCTCGATGAGATCCTCGGTGGTCACGATGCCTGCGGTGCCGCCGTATTCGTCCACCACGACCGCGACCTGGAAACCATCGGCCCTGATCTGTTCCATCAACGAGTCTCCGTCGAGGCTCGCGGGAACCACCGGCACGTCGCGGGCGAGTGAACCCAGCTCGGTCGTGGCGCGATCGGTCATGGCCACGGTGAAGGCCTGTTTGACGTGGACGACGCCGACGATGTTGTCGAGGTCGCCGCCATCGAGGATCGGAAACCGCGAGTACCCGGTTCGCGATGACGCGATGATCAGATCCCGGACGGTGTCATGGACGTCGAGCGACTCGACGGTGACGCGGGGGCTCATCAGATCCTCCGCCGTCCGCTCACCGAATTGAAGCGAACGATCGACGAGAGCCGCGGTTCCCGGGTCGAGGGCACCGTGCCGGGCCGAGTTGCGAACCAGCGAGCCCAACTCCTGTGGAGAGCGAGCCGACCGCAGTTCTTCTGCCGGTTCGACGCCGACTCTCCGGACAATCCAGTTGGCTGTCCCGTTGAGTGAATTGATGAGCCAACGGAACATGGCGGAAAACAGACTCATCGGTCCGGCGGTGGCGCGTGCGGTCGGCAAGGGCTTTGCGATCGCGAGGTTCTTCGGGATCAGCTCGCCGAGGATCATCGACAGCGAGGTCGCGATGATGAGCGCCAAGATCAGCGAGATCGCACTGGTCACACCGTCCGGCAGACCCGTGGCGTCGAAGACGGGTGCGAACAGCTGCGCCAGGACCGGTTCCGCGATGTACCCGGTGACCAGGGTGGTGATCGTGATCCCGAGTTGGGCACCGGACAGCTGGAACGACAGAGTCCGGTGGGCGTTTCGGACCTGCTTCGATCGCAGATCGCCGCGGGTGCGGAAATCGTTGTCCACCGTCGATCGTTCCAGCGCCGTCAGCGAGAACTCGGCGGCCACGAACAGTGCGGTGCCGAGTGTGAGGGCGATGAATCCGAGGAGACTGCCGACGAGGATGAGTGCTTGCATCACCGATCACCACGGGTGACGTCCAGCGGTGCCGCGGGCACCAATCGAGCCTCCAAGTTTTCGTCGAACCCGGTCGGGAGTCGTGCCCGGGATACAGCGAGCTTAACGGGTCACCAGCCGGTGGGCAGTGGCCGTCCTTCGGCGAACCCTGCTGCGGACTGGACACCGAGCACCGCCTTCTGGTGCAACTCGTCCAGCGAGCGTGCGCCGGCGTAGGTCGCCGTGGACCGGACGCCGGAGCAGATGTGGTCGATGAGGTCCTCGACACCGGGTCGTTCGGGGTCCAGCGCGATGCGAGAACTCGAGATGCCCTCCTCGAACAACGCCTTGCGTGCGCGATCGAAGGAACTGTCGGTCGCGGTGCGGGCGGCAACCGCTCGCTTGGACGCCATTCCGAAACTCTCCTTGTACGGCTTGCCTGCCCGGTCCCACTTGAGGTCTCCGGGGCTCTCATAGGTACCGGCGAACCAAGAGCCGATCATGACGTTCGACGCCCCCGCAGCAACGGCGAGAGCGACGTCGCGCGGATGTCGGACACCGCCATCAGCCCACACGTGCGCGCCGCTGTCTCGTGCGGCAGCAGCACACTCGGCGACCGCGGAGAACTGCGGGCGGCCGACGCCGGTCATCATCCGGGTCGTGCACATCGCGCCGGGCCCCACCCCGACCTTGACGATGTTCGCGCCCGCGGAGACGAGGTCTTTGGTTCCCTGGGCGGACACCACGTTGCCTGCGCAGAGCGGGACACCGAGATCCGCGTCGGCGATCTGCTCCAGTGCGGTCAGCATCTTCTCCTGATGCCCGTGGGCGGTGTCCACCACGAGGAGGTCGGCGCCGGCTTCCACTAGGGCAGCGGCCTTCGCCCGGACATCGCCGTTGATACCGACCGCGGCCGCGACCCGGAGGCGGCCGCCGTCGTCGACGTTCGGTTGGTAGATCCCGGCGCGGACCGCGCCCACCCGGGTCAGCACGCCGGCGAGTGATCCGTCGGCGTTCGTCAGCACTGCGAGGTCGGTGTGAGCGCCGTCGAGCAGTTCGAAGATCTCGCGTGGCGGGGTCCCGACCGGCGCTGTGACCACGTTGGTGTCGAGGACGTCGGTGAGGCGGGCGAAGCGGTCGACGTCGGTGCAGGCCGATTCCGTGACCACGCCGATCGGGGTGAGCGCGTCGGTATCGAGTACGACGACGGCACCATGGGCACGTTTGGGCAAGAGCGCGAGAGCGTCGGACACCGCGGCGTCGCCGCCGAGCACGACCGGTGTGTCGGCGACCAGGTGCCGGCCCTTCACGAAGGAGATCATCTCGGCTGCGGCGTTGATCGGCAGATCCTGGGGGAGTACGACCAATCCGCCCCGGCGGGCCACGGTCTCGGCCATTCGACGACCCGCCACCGCGGTCATGTTCGCAACGACCAGGGGGATCGTGGTCCCCGACCCGTCCGCCGACGACAGATCCACATCGAATCGTGAGGTGACATCGGTGCGCCCGGGCACCAGGAACACGTCGTCGTAGGTCAGGTCGTAGCTGGGGAAATGATCATCGAGGAATCGCACGTGAGTCGATTCTACGCAGTAATGCCCAGCACCCCCGAAAATGTGCCCTTATGGCGAACAAACCCGCAGGTCGGCTCCGCCACAAGGGCACATCATGGGTGGGTCAGGCTTCGATCTCGGTGCGACCTTCGCTCCACAACGTGTGGAAGGTGCCCGCTTTGTCGATGCGCTGATAGGTGTGCGCTCCGAAGAAGTCGCGCAGGCCCTGGGTCAACGCGGCGGGGAGGCGATCTGCGCGTAGAGCGTCGTAGTACGAGAGCGAAGAGGCGAACGCCGGCACCGGGATACCCATCGTGGTCGCGGTGGCGACGACGCGGCGCCAGCTGTCCACCGCGTTCTCGACTGCGTCGCGGAAGTACGGCGCGAGCAGCAAGCTGGGCAGTTCGGGGTTCTCGGCGTAGGCGTCGCGGATGCGGTTGAGGAACTTGGCGCGAATGATGCAGCCGCCGCGCCAGATGGTCGCGAGGTCGCCGGGGTGCAGGTTCCAGTCGTATTCGGTGCTGCCTGCTGCGATCTGGTCGAACCCCTGGGCATAGGCGACGACCTTCGAGGCGTAGAGCGCCTTGTTGATGTCGTCGACGAAAGCCTTCTTGTCGGTGGGGGAGGCCGCGAGGTTTCCCGACGCCAGGCCCTTGGCCTGTTTGCGCTGGTCGGTGGCACTGGACAGCGCGCGGGCAAACACGGCCTCCGCGATACCCGTGGTCGGGATACCCAGGTCGAGGGCGGACTTGACGGTCCAGCGGCCGGTTCCCTTCTGGCCTGCGGCATCGACGATCACGTCGACCAGCGGCTTGCCGGTCTCGGCATCGATCTGGCTGAGCACCTCGGCGGTGATCTCGACCAGATAGCTGTCAAGATCGCCGGAGTTCCACTCCCGGAACACATCCGCGATCTCGGCGACGGGGAGGTCGAGGGCCTTGCGCATGAGGTCATAGGCCTCGCCGATGAGCTGCATGTCGGCGTACTCGATGCCGTTGTGCACCATCTTCACGAAGTGGCCGGCGCCGTTGGGGCCGATGTGGGTGCAGCACGGCTCGCCATCGACGTGCGCGGAGATCGACTCGAGCAGCGGGCCGAGGGACTCGTAGGACTCTTTGGGACCACCGGGCATGATCGACGGGCCGTTGAGCGCACCCTCTTCGCCGCCGGAGATGCCGGCGCCGACGAAGTTCAGGCCGCGCTTGCTCATTGCGGCTTCGCGGCGGATGGTGTCGGTGTAGAGCGAGTTACCACCATCGATGATGATGTCGCCCTCTTCCATCAGCGAGGCCAACTCTTCGATGACGGCGTCGGTGGGATCGCCCGCCTTGACCATGATCAGGACCCGGCGCGGTTTCTGGAGCGCTGCGACGAATTCTTCCATCGTCTCGGTACGAACGAAATCGCCCTCGGTGCCGTGCTTCTCGATGAGGGTGTCTGTCTTGGCGATGCTGCGGTTGTGCAGCGCCACCGTGTGGCCGTGTCGGGCAAAGTTGCGGGCGATGTTGGAACCCATCACCGCGAGTCCGGTGACACCGATCTGGGCGCGGGCAGCAGTTTCAGTCATGGCTACACCCTATGACGAACCTCTCGAAGGCGCGGACGATGGTCTCACACCACCATGTGTGCCCGGGTCTTCGCTCCGCTCGACGGGTGAAAACGCCCGCTCGACGTCAGTTGTCGATGAGCCGGTGGAGCTCGGTGAGCCACGGCACGGCGACCGCAATGGTCGGGACGACCAAGATGGCGGCAGCTGCCACATACGCGGTCAGGCTGATTGCTGTGGTGGAGCGGGTGTCCGAGAGGCGTTTGACACGCGCGAGGGTGCTGGGACCACCGATGGCCATCGCGCCGCGCGGAGCCACCGAGTCGGCGCAGGCGACCAGAGCGCGCCCGAGCTGAGTGTGTCCCGAGGTGCGCACGGCTGTGTCGTCCGCGAGTAATTCGACCAGCAGTTGCACCGCACCGAGTGCAGACCGGCTCCGGACGAAACGTGGGAAGGCTTCGTGCACCGCGATGAAGGCCTCGAGCACGAGGTCGTGCCGGGCGCGCAGATGAGCGCGTTCGTGGCTGATGACGGCTTCGAGTTCGTCGCGACTGAGGCGGGCAACGGTGCCCTCGCTCAGCACCACCCGCTGACGCAATCCGGGCAGGCAGTAGGCCATCGGCTGATCGACTTCGAGCATGCGAACGTCGCGGGCATTGAGCAGATCACTCGACGACGACCGGTCCATGCGGTCGAGGAGGTCGATGAGCTGGCGGTGCGCCGATCGCCGCGCGCGGGTACGCATGCCGACGCGGATGACCGTGTAGAAGAGCCGAGCGCCGATGACCAGGGTCAGCAGGAACACCGCGACGTAGATGGTCCAGAGTCCGATGCCCAGGCTCGCGACTTCTTTGAGCGGATCGGTGGTCGGGCGGCCCTGCGCGTCGGGTACGAGGAGGTTCGCGGCGATCGCGAGACCACAACTGAATGCGGAGAGCACGGCAGCGATTGCTATCGACTGCCATAGAGCCATGGCCGCACGGGGCGCCCGCAGCGGCCACTCGGCTCTCGCGAGCCAGCCCGGTGCCGGTCCCACGAGGACCAGAGCGACGATCCCGAACACGAACGCGGTCAAGACAAGTCCTACGGGTCGGTGATGCGGTGCGGTTCGCGATGTGTTCCACGAGCCGATTCCAGTTCGTCCAGGGCGCGCCGAAGGGCGTCTGCTTCGTCGGCACCGACGCGTCCCACGAATGATACGAGCGCCGCCTGGCGTGATCCTGACTCGTCGGCCTCGCTGAGAGCGTCGACCATCAGACTTGCGACCAGGTGCTCCCGGGGGTGGGTCGCGGAATACCGGTGCGCACGATCATCGCGCAACTGCGTGACCAGATTCTTTTTCGCCAGACGCTGCAGCACGGTCATCACGGTCGTATACGCGAGGTCGCGATCGGAGGACAGCGCAACGTGCACCTGTCGCACCGTTTGCGGTTCGTCGGACGACCACAAACTGTCCATCACCGCTCGCTCGAGCTCACCCAACCCGTTCATTCTTCTCACTTTACGTTTCTTCTCATCAAACACCTCAACGCGCATCGCCATGAATTTTCTTCCGAAGTAGTTGACAGGTTGGTAAGGCTAGCCTACATTCATGAGTACGCGGACCGAGTGAGTGTCCTGAGGGCTGCAGAGACCCCCGGTCCACGCCACAGCAGGCCCCACCGATCCGGTGGGGCCTGCTGAGTCTTCTGGGTAGATTTCGGGTGAGCCCGTTCCGCGCCGCACAGCGACCTTTGGCAAACTGTGAGTTCGTCGGCGACCCGCAGGGTCTGCCAGGTGCACAGAGGAGTTTCGCCCGGTGACCGAGAAGATCGATGTCAACAACAGCGACTGGACCGCGCGGGGCTTCGACGCCGAGATCGGTCTGCAGTACGTGGACGTGACCCCCGACGCAGTGCGCGCCGAGTTCACGGTGACCGACAAGCTCCTGCAGCCGTTCGGGATCGTGCACGGCGGCGTCTACTGCTCGGTGATCGAGTCGGTGGCCAGCATCTCGGGTCAGGTCTGGCTGGTGAGCAATGTCACCCCGGATGGCCATGTCGTGGGAGTGAACAACAGCACCGACTTCCTGCGAGCGGTGACGACCGGGCACATGACGGCACAGTCCAAGCCCATCCACCGCGGTCGCCGCCAGCAGTTGTGGGAGGTCGACGTCGCCGATGAGAACGGCAAATTGATCGCCCAGGGCCGCGTCCGCCTGCAGAACATCACCGAAGGCTGACGCGGGTCGTGGCTGCCGGTGACCCCGCTGTCGGTATCAGCGCACCCGCACGAGCCCGGATCGATGCGGTGCTCGGGGCCATCGACGCCGAACTGGATCGCGACTTTCCCGGGGATCGTCCGGAGAAGCAACCAGCGCACACCGCGTATGTGAGCGCCGCAGACGTCGACCTCGACACGCCGGCGCGCTGGGGTCAGGAAGCGCTGGAGATCGCTGAGGCCGCGGCGCCGACACTGGCCGACCTCGATCCGCTCGGGATGCTACCACTGGTTCGGGAGCAGTTGTCGCACCACCCGATCGAAGATCTGAGGATTGATCTCGAAGACGGATACGGATGGCGCGGCGACGAGGTCGAAGACCGTCATGCCCGCGCGGCCGGCCAGGTGCTCGCGGGCTGGGCGACGGGCCACTCAGGAGCGCCGAGGGTGTTCGGGGTGCGATGCAAGGGACTCGGCGCGGCCGAACGGGAGCGAGGACTCCGGTCGCTCGAACTGGTACTCGACGGCGCAGGCGGCATACCCGCGGGCTTCGTCTTCACCGTCCCGAAGTTACGAGCCGCCGCGCAGGTCGATGCCGTGATCATGATCTGTGAAGAACTCGAGCGCGCTCACGGGCTTCCCGCCGGCGCGCTGCGCTTCGAACTGCAGATCGAGAGTCCGCAAGCGGTTCTCGGGGCCGACGGGCGCGCCACGGTTGCCGAAGCCATTCACCGCGGCGGCGCCCGGGTGACCGGATTGCATTACGGTACCTACGATTACAGCGCTGCCTGCGGCATCGTCTCGGCGCAGCAGTCGCTGGAACATCCGGTCGCCGACCACGCCAAAACGGTGATGTTGGTCGCCGCCGCGCAGACCGGCGTCTGGGTGAGTGACGGCTCCACCCAGATCTCACCGGTCGGTGGCCCTGCGGTGGTCTCCGCCGCGTTGCGGCGCCATCACCGGCTCGTGACCCGCAGTCTCGAGCGTGGGATCTACCAGGGGTGGGACATGCACCCGGGGCACCTGGTGACCCGGTGGCTGGCCGTGTACTCGTTCTTCCGCGAAGCGATGCCCCCGGCGGCAAGCCGGCTGCAGGGGTACTTCGACCGGCAGAGTTCCGAGTTCGTTGATGAACCCGCAACCGCCCAGTCGTTGGCCCTGGTGATCCTGCGCGGTCTCGCGGCGGGCGCCTTCACGGAGGATGACGTGCTCGGGGTCGGTCCACGATGCTCTGAGCAGGCGTTGACCGAACTGCGGACGCGTGGCGGTGTGCTGAGCTGAGCCCGGCCCGGTTCACGCCGCATGATCGCTACGCCGCGCCGTGGAGCGGCTTGCGTGGCAGTATGAATCAGTCAGGCCTGAGGCGGTCGACAGTCGAGAACCGAGGAGGGCGCCGTGCGTTTGTCGCCGCATGAGCAAGAGCGACTGATGATCTCGTACGCAGCCGAATTGGCCAGACGTCGGCAGGGGCGAGGGCTGATCCTCAACCACCCTGAGTCCGTTGCGATCATCACCGATCACATTCTCGAAGGTGCCCGCGACGGCCGGTCGGTCGCGGAGCTGATGTCGTCGGGTCGCGAGGTGCTCACCCGTGCCGACGTGATGGACGGCGTGCCCGAGATGCTGCACGACGTCCAGGTCGAGGCGACGTTCCCCGACGGCACCAAACTCGTCACCGTGCACAACCCGATCTCATGAGAGGAGTGCAGGCCTCATGTCTGACGACGGTCTGATACCTGGCGAAATCCTCTGCGCGGCAGGGGAGATAGTCCTCAACGAAGGCGCGGAGGTCACCGAGGTACCGGTGGTGAACACCGGTGACCGACCGGTCCAGGTCGGCAGCCACGTGCACTTCGTGCAATCCAACGAGGCACTCGATTTCGACCGTGGGCTCGCGTACGGCAAACGACTGAACATCCCGGCCGGCACCGCGGTCCGATTCGAACCGGGTATCCCGGCCACGGTCGCTCTGGTTCCGATCGGTGGCACGCGCGAGGTGTATGGAATCTCCCTGACGCCCCCGGGAAAGTTGGACTGACATGGCATCACTGAGTCGCGAGCGCTACGCCGAACTCTTCGGCCCCACAACCGGCGATCGAATCCGGCTGGCCGACACCAATCTCCTGATCGAGGTCACCGAAGACCGCTCCGGCGGCCCGGGCAAGGCGGGCGAGGAAGCGGTGTTCGGCGGCGGAAAAGTCATCCGCGAGTCGATGGGGCAGGGGCGGGCGACCAGGGCCGAAGGGTCTCCCGACACGGTGATCACCGGGGTCGTCATTCTGGACCACTGGGGAATCATCAAGGCGGACCTGGGAATTCGCGATGGACGTATCGTCGCGCTCGGCAAGGCCGGCAATCCCGACACCATGGACGGGGTTCATCCGGATCTGGTCATCGGGCCGTCCACCGAGATCATCGCCGGCAACGGCAAGATCGTGACGGCCGGCGGTATCGACTGCCACGTTCACTTCATCTGTCCCCAGATCATGGACGAGGCGCTCGGCAACGGGATCACCACCCTGATCGGTGGGGGGACCGGTCCTGCCGAGGGGAGCAAAGCGACCACGGTGACCCCGGGTGCGTGGCACCTGGCATCGATGTTGCAGGCGACCGACCACTGGCCGATGAACATCGCGTTGCTGGGCAAGGGGAACACGGTCAATCCCGCCTCGATGCACGAGCAATTGCTTGCCGGTGCCTCGGGCTTCAAGCTCCACGAGGACTGGGGCAGCACGCCGGCCGCCATCGACGCCTGCCTGCGCGTGGCCGACGAGACGGGCGTTCAGGTCGCCCTCCACTCGGACACACTCAACGAGGCCGGATTCGTCGAGCAGACCCTGGGGGCCATTGCCGGCCGCGGCATCCACGCGTACCACACCGAAGGAGCGGGTGGGGGTCACGCACCGGACATCATCACGGTGGCCGGGTACGCGAATGTCCTGCCCAGCTCGACGAACCCGACCCGTCCGCACACCGTGAACACGTTGGACGAGCACCTGGACATGTTGATGGTCTGTCACCATCTCAACCCCAGCGTGCCCGAGGACCTGGCCTTCGCGGAGAGCCGGATCAGGCCGTCCACCATCGCCGCAGAAGACCTTCTGCACGACATCGGGGCGATCTCCATGATCGGTTCCGACGCCCAGGCGATGGGCCGGATCGGTGAAGTGGTCCTACGGACATGGCAGACGGCGCACGTGATGAAGGCTCGCCGCGGTGCGTTGGCCGGAGATGGGGCGGCCGACAATCAGCGGGCGCAGCGTTACGTGGCGAAATACACGATCTGCCCGGCCATCGCGCATGGGCTCGATGACGAGATCGGCTCGATCGAGGTCGGCAAGCTCGCCGACCTGGTGCTGTGGGAGCCCGCGTTCTTCGGGATCCGTTCACACGCAGTTATCAAGGGTGGTGCGATTGCGTGGGCCGCGATGGGCGACGCCAACGCGTCCATCCCGACACCGCAGCCGTCGCTGCCGCGCCCCATGTTCGGTGCCTCGCCTCGGCTGGCCGCCGCGACCTCGCTGAGTTTCGTTGCGCAACAGGCGCTCGATGACGGGTTGTCCGATCGGCTGGAGCTGGACCGCCGGTTGTCTGCGGTGAAGAACGTGCGTCGGGTGGGCAAGTCGGACATGCCGAACAACGCCGCACAACCCGAGATCACCGTCGACCCGGATAGTTTCACGGTCACCATCGACGGGCAGGTGTGGGATCAGCAGCCTGCGACCTCACTGCCCATGGCCCAGCGTTATTTCATGTTCTGATGTCGACGGAGCGCACACCCGTTGCAGGCCTGCCCTTTACCGGCGACCCGGTGACCACCGGAGGACACCGGCTCGCAATGATGCTGACCCTTGCGGACTCTCGCCTCCCAGTCGGTGGACACGTCCATTCCGGTGGGTTGGAGGAAGCGATCAGTGGCGGCGCGGTCCGTGACCTCCCCACGCTGCGCGAGTTCTTGATCCGGAGGGTTCGGACGAGCGGTCTGGTTGCGGCGTCTATCGCCGCTGCTGTGGTCGACGGACGACTCGACGTGGCGACCGCAGAGGTCGAGGCGGACGCCCGAACGCCATCTGCTGCCGCCCGTACAGCCTCGAGAGCGCAGGGACGCGGCATGCTGCGACTGGGAAAAAAGATCTATCCGCAGGAAGATTGGAGCGCGCATCCGCCTCGGCCCCACCTCCCGGTGGTTGCAGGGGCGGTGTCGCGGATTGCGGGCCTGGACCCGTTCCAGAGTGCCCTGGTGCTGATCTATACGACGATGACGGGTTCGGCAACAGCCGGGCAACGCCTCTTGGCGCTCGATCCCGGGGATGTGGCACTGCTGGGAGTGGAGATGACGCCGCTGTGCGAGAGCACGGCCGCCACAGCAAGTGTCGACTTGGCTGACCTGTCCGACCCTCTGCTCGACGTACTCGCGCAACGCCACGAGCTGCGCCCCATGCCGTTGTTCGCCTCCTGAGGTGGCCGGTACACACGTGAAGAATCCACAGCACGGCATCGACGAATAACAAGAGGAGCAGTTCTGTGCCACCACATCTGATCGACGGACAGCCGCACGTTCATGACCATTCGCGTCCCAAACGGAACCGCACAGCGGGCGAGGCGCTGCGAATCGGGATCGGTGGACCCGTCGGGTCCGGGAAGACCGCACTGGTCGCCGCCCTGTGCCGGCAGCTGCGCGAAGAACTGTCGATCGCGGTGTTGACCAACGACATCTACACCACGGAGGACGCGGACTTCCTGCGCCGCAACGCGGTCCTGCCCGACGAACGCATCACAGCTGTTCAGACCGGTGGCTGCCCGCACACCGCGATTCGGGACGACATCACGGCCAACCTGGACGCGATCGATGACCTGGTGGAAGCAAACCCGCCCCTGGACCTGATCTTGGTCGAATCGGGCGGCGACAATCTCACCGCGACATTCTCGACCGGCTTGATCGACGCGCAGATCTTCGTGGTCGATGTGGCGGGCGGTGACAAGGTGCCCCGCAAAGGCGGACCGGGTGTCACGTTTTCCGACCTGCTCGTCGTGAACAAGACAGATCTGGCACCGATGGTCGGGGCAAACCTGCAGGTCATGCGCGATGATGCCGCAAAGGTGCGTGAGGGCCGTCCGACGGTTCTGATCTCGTTGACCGACGATCCCGCCGCGACCGACGTGCTGGGCTGGGTGCGAGAGCAATTGGCCGCCATCTCCGACGAAACCGCAAGCAAGGCCTGAGCTTCGGCAGATACAGATGCACACCGAACTCCATGTACGGGCAGTCAAAGGACGGTCGCCGCGAATCCGGGCGTCGGGCGGTATTGCCGTCCGGCAGACCGGGGTCGACACCCTGCACATGATCTCGAGCGCCGCGACTCCTCTCGGCGGAGATCTCATCGAGATCCACGTCGAGGTCGGTCCCGGCGCCTGTCTCAACCTGCACAGCGTCGCGGCCGCCATGGCCCTGCCGGGGCCGCACGAACCCCGGTCGGAGTTGCGCTGGCACATCGCCGTCGCCGACGGAGCGAGGCTGGTGATCGACCCGCAACCGACGATCGTCGCGGCGCACGCCGTCCAGCACTCCGAGACTGCGATCGACGTCGCGGAATCGGGGGCCGTCCGGGTGGCCGAGCGCGTTCAGATCGGTCGTAGCAGGGAAGATCTCGGTCGATGGACCGGCCGGGTCCGCGCCGACGTCGGTGGCACCCCCGCCGTGCGACATCAGGTCAGCATCGGCAGACCGGAGCACGACGAGCTGGGAGCGCCTGCCGTCCTGTTCAGCGAGTTCAGATATCCGGACGAGCGGCCGGATGCGGTTCATCCGGACGCGGTCGGCGCGCGGCTGGGCCTTGCAGCCGGCGGGTCCCTGACCACGGTGCTCGCCAGAACGCTGAACGACGCCGAGCGGTGGGCCGGGGACCTCGTCGGCTGAGTCAGCTCGCCGCAGGTTTGGACTGCGCCCCGGTGTCGGAATCAGATGTGGCGTCAGCCCGCGCCTCACGGACCTTCGGCGTGGGGTCGGAGAGCACCGGTTTGCCACTCGGTGTCTCGGCCTCGTCACCAGGAAGCAGTTCGCCCGCTTCCTTGCGACGATCCAGATCGATCTGCGCGAGTTGGTCCAGCGCGTTGCGCGCCAACACCTGCTGCTCGGTGATCGTCAGCTGCGAGCGTCCCTTGGTCAGGAATGCGAACGACCAGTCGACGATGGTGTTGAGCCGACTGCGGAATCCGACGATGTAGACCAGATGCAGCAGCAGCCATCCGAGCCAGGCGAAGAAGCCCTCTGTTTCGAGGTTCTTCTTGAATCCTGGCACCGGAACCGACATGACCGCGCTGAACTTCGAGATGGTCGCCATCGAGCCCTTGTCCCAGTACTTGAACGGCTCGCGATCCTCCGGCTTTGCACCCTTGAGTTCTGCCTTGATGGCGTCCGCGGCATACCGCCCGCCCTGGATCGCGCCCTGGGCCATGCCGGGGACGTCTTCGACCGACATCATGTCGCCGACGACGAAGACATTCGGATTGCCGGGTATCGACAGATCGGGGAGTACCTTGACCCGGCCCGCCCGGTCCAGTTCGACGCCGCTCTGTTCGGCCAGTTGTTTGCCCAGTGGGCTCGCCGCGACACCGGCCGACCACACCTTGCACTGAGACTCGATCCGGCGGGTGCTGCCGTCCTTCTCCTTGACCAGCAGTCCGTCGTAGTCGAGGTCGACGACCATCGCGTTGAGCTGGATCTCGACCCCCATGCTCTCGAGCCGCTTGGCCGCCTTTGCTCCGAGATTGGGGCCCATCGGGGGCAGCACCGCGGGCGCGGCGTCGAGCAAGATGACCTTCGCTTCCGTGGAGTCGATGTTGCGGAACGTGCCCTTGAGCGTCTTGTCGCTCATCTCGGCGATCTGCCCGGCCAATTCGACACCGGTGGGTCCGGCGCCGACGACGACGAACGTCAGGAGTCGGGCGCGTTCCTCGTGGTCATCGGAGAGTTCTGCCTGCTCGAATGCGCCGAGTATGCGACCGCGCAGCTCGAGCGCGTCGTCGATGGTCTTCATTCCGGGGGCGAACTGGGCGAAGTGGTCGTTGCCGAAGTACGACTGATCGGCACCTGCCGCGATGATGAGGCTGTCGAACGGCGTCTCGGTGATCCGCTCGAGCAGCCTGGACGTGACCACCTTGTTCTCGAGGTCGATGGACTCGACATTGCCCATCAGCACCTGCGCGTTCGCTTGTTTCCGCAGGATCACCCGGGTAGCGGGGGCGATCTCACCTTCGGAGATGATGCCGGTCGCGACCTGGTAGAGCATCGGCTGGAACAGGTGGTGGGTTGTTCGCGCGATCAGAGTGACGTCGACATCGGCCTTTCTCAGGCGCTGGGTGGAGAACAGACCTCCGAAGCCGGAGCCGATCACCACCACCCGGTGCCGGGTCGAACCTGCGGTCTCGTCACTCATGACCATCTCCTGTCAGTTTGCGGATTTTGCGGCCGGGATCTCCAGGGCGGGTGGGATCCGCACCCTGCTAACGGTAGTCAATGAGTGGCGTTTGGTCGCGGCAAGGTGTCTTTTGCCGGGTGGAGCGGAGCCCGACAGGTTCAGGCAATCATGTCGGTAGTGGTGCGTGCGGCCCAGGCCCATGGGAATTCGTTTGCGTCCCAATAGCTTTTCAGGATTTCGTACTCGACTTCGCCGCGTTGCGCGCCGGCGATGGAGGTGTCCGCGCAGTCGTGGAGGCGGTGCAACCGCAGGCCCGATTTCTCCATCACCCGGCGCGATGCCGTGTTGACGGCCATGGTCCCTGCGAAGATGCGACTGATGTCCAATTCGGTGAAGGAGAGCTGTACCAGAGCGCGGGCACCCTCGGTGGCCAGGCCGCGACCCCACATCGCGCGTCGTAGCCGGTAGCTCAGTTCGAACTCCGACTCCGAGGAATGCCTGGGTGCCCGCAGTCCGAACCAGCCGACGAAGCTGGCGGCAGCAGGGTTGGGATGGCCGACCGACCGCGCGGCCACCAGGTCGAGCCGGTCGAGGGCAACCCAGACGCCGGCGCCGGCTCGGTGCCGGGCTTCTGATACGGCGCGCGGGATGACCCACTCCTCGATGACCTCCCGCGGGGTGGCGATGCCGCCCGTGACGTACCGCATCACCGCGGGGTCGCTGTCGAGGGCGACCAAATGGTCGATATCGGTCGCGGCAACCGGGCGAAGCACCAGGCGGTCGGTCTCGATGATCAACGAACTCCTCATTCCCCGGGCCCGCCTCATCCCAGACCGAACTGGCGGACTGCTGTGCGCATACTACGGTCTACCGGCCGATGGTGGCGTCAGACCCGGCAATGCCGCCGAAATCGCTGCCGTTAGGCTCGGTGCGATGAACGAGCGCCCGTCCGAACCCGCCGAGATCGCACTGCATCTGCGCTGGGGCGATATGGACATCAACAACCACGTGAACAATGTCCAGTACGCGCGACTCTTCGAGGAAGCCCGCGTCCGGACGATGAAATCGTGGTTCGGGAAGGGCCCTGGTGGCACAGGGTCGTTCCACATCGCGCGTCAGGAGATCGAGTTCGTGGCGCCGCTGCTCTACTCGACCGATCCGGCGATCGCGAAGGTCTGGATCAGTCGAGTCGGCACCTCGTCGTTCGACTTCGGTGCCGAACTTCGCGACAGTCAGGGCGACCTGAAGGCGTTGTGCGAAACCACCGGGGTGACAGTCGATCCCCAGACGGGTTCCTCGCGTCCGATCGAGTCGGAGGTGCGCGAGTTCTTGCGAACGCGACTCATCGATCCCGTCCCTTTCCGTCGCCGGGCCTGAGACCACATCGACCGGCGACGTCAGCGCGGCGTGATATACCGCGTGAGGACCGGAAGGGGACTCCCAGCGTGCTGAAACTGCATCGCGCCGAACGCACCAGCACCTTGGTGACTGCGCTCGCCGAGATATTGGCGGTCCCGATGCCGGACCCCTTCACCGCCGACATCATCGCAGTTCCCGCCCGCGGTGTGGAGCGCTGGCTGACCCAGCAGTTGTCCGCGGTACTCGGTGTCACCGCGCTCAGGGCCGGAGACGGCATCGCCGCCAACATCGAGTTCCCGTCACCGGCTGCCCTCGTCGACGAGGTGATCGCATCCGCCGGGGGTGGCCGATCGGCGTCGGTCAGGTCTGATGACGACCCCTGGTCTGCCGGCCGGATGCTCTGGACCCTGCTGTCGGTGATCGACGAGGCCGCAGACGATCCGGAGTGCGCCATCCTCGCACGGCACCTCGGACGCTCGGGACCCGACGGCGGACGCCCGGGTTTTCGGATCGGTCGGCGTTATGGCACCGCTGAGCACCTGACGCAGTTGTTCCGCGGGTACGCCACCCACCGTCCACAGATGATCGTCGACTGGGCTCGCGGCGCCGACACCGACGGCAGCGATCAGCCGCTGGGGCCGGAACTGCTCTGGCAGCCTCACCTGTGGCGCCTGCTCCGCGCCCGCATCGACAGCCCCAGCCCGCCCGAGCGACTCGACGATGTGTGTGCGCTGGTGCGAGAGCAACCGGACCTCGTCGATCTGCCATCCCGGCTGGCGCTGTTCGGGGCGACCCGGCTCAGCACGGAACAGCTGCAGGTCCTGGCCGCCCTCGGTGTCCACCGCGACGTGAATCTGTTTCTGCCACACGCGAGCCCCGTACTGTGGGACAAGGTGCGGGCGAACCCGGTGGTGCGACGCCGTCGGGAGATGGTCATCGGCGACGTCGAGCATCCGCTGCTCGCGTCGCTGTCCCGGGAGGTTCGCGAGCTGCAGATGCGTCTGGCCCCCTTCGCCGACGACGACGTCCACCACCTTGCGGGTCCATCCGCCCTCACGCATCTGGCGCGGCTTCAGCAGGCCCTGTGTGAGGATCGGGTACCCGCCGCGTCGGGGAGTCCCGATGGCAGTGTCGAGGTGCATTCCTGTCACGGCGCGGCCCGTCAGGTCGAGGTGCTGCGCGAACTCGTCCTGCACCTGTTCCAGGACGACACCTCGCTCGACCCTCGTGATGTCATCATCATGTGCCCCGACGTGGAGACCTACGCCCCGTTGATCAGGGCGGCGTTCGGTCAGACAACTCACCTGCACCCGGGGCACGAGCTACGGGTCCGGTTGGCCGATCGCGCACTGCGCCAGACCAATCCGCTGCTCGAGGTGATGTCCGAGCTCTTGACGCTTGCGGGTGGGCGAGTCAAGGCCAGCGAGGTACTGGGTCTTGCCGAGAGCGCGCCGGTGCGGGCCCGATTCGACTTCAGCGACGACGATCTCGAGCGGCTACGTGAATGGACCGCGGAGTCGGGCGCCCGGTGGGGGATCAACGAGAATCAGCGAAAGCCGTTCGGGCTCGGTGGGTTTGCGCAAAATACCTTCAGTGCCGGTCTCGACCGGATCCTTCTCGGCGTCGTCGCCGACGAGACCGAACTGAGCTGGCTCGGCACGGCGCTTCCCCTCGACGACGTCGACAGTGCCGACGTGGACCTCGCGGGTCGGTTCGCCGAGTTCGTCGCGCGACTGGACTCCGCGCTGGCCACCCTCCGGGGACCACGTCCTGCAGCGGAATGGGCACAGAACATCTCTGACGCAATGGATCTGCTGACCGCCGTACGTCCGGCCGACAGCTGGCAACGGGGACAGGCCCATCAGGAGGTTGCCGCGGCCACCGAGCACGGGGCCGAGGTGGTGGTCCGGCTCGCGGACATCCGGGCGATGCTGGCTCGACGGTTGGCGGGTCGTCCGACGCGCGCGAACTTCCGTACGGGCGAACTGACGGTGTGCACGATGGTGCCGATGCGGGCGGTACCGCACCGGGTGGTGATCCTGCTCGGGCTCGATGACGAGAGCTATCCTCGCGCCGGAGGGGTCAACGGTGACGACATCCTGGGCGCGGACCCCTGGGTGGGAGAGCGCGACATCCGCAGCGAAGACCGGCAGTTGCTACTCGACGCAACCATGTCCGCGGTGGACCGGCTGATCGTGCTCTACACGGGCAACGATCCGGTGACCGGGCTGCGGCGGCCGCCCGCGGTGCCCGTGGGAGAACTGATGGACGCCGCAAACGGAATGCTCGCGACCGGGTCGGTGCTGACGGTTCATCCCCTGCACGCGTTCGATCCCGCCAACTTCGTCATTCCTGCGCCGTTCAGTTTCGATCGTTCTGCGCTCGCGGGGGCGCGCGCCACCCGTGGTGTCCAGGTCGCCGAACCAGACTTCCTCCCAGATCCGCTGCCCCCGCGTGCCGGAGACGTCGAATTGGCGGAGTTGATCGCGTTTGTCGAGCACCCGCTGCGGGCCTTCTGTCGGCAGCGCCTCGGCCTGTATCTGCCCGGCGACGAAGAAGAGCTCGACGACGTGCTCAGCGCAGAGATCGGGGGCCTGGACAAGTGGTCCATCGGCGACCGGATGTTGGCAGCGCGCCTGGCCGGGGTGGACGCGGCGGCGCTGCGAGCCGGTGAGCTGCGGCGCGGCACCCTGCCGCCGTTCCGGCTGGGCGGTGAGGTCCTCCGTGGGATATCGGACGACGTGGAAGCCCTGGTCGGGGCAGCCGCACAGCTGTACGAAAGCAGTCCGGAATCGATTGACGTGACCGTCGACCTGGCGGCCCACAGACGACTGACCGGAACGGTGACCGGCGTCCACGACGGGGTACTGGCCCGCACTGTCTTCTCTCGTCTGGCGGCCAAGCATCGGGTCGCGGCGTGGGTGAACCTGCTGGCGCTTGCGGCAACGGTGCCGCGCGACTGGTCTGCCGTCGTCGTCGGCCGCGCCCGCTTCGGGAACCGTCTGCAACGATCCCGGTTGACGCCACCTGCCGACCCCGGCGCGATCTTGCAGCAGCTCGTGGACCTGCGTGATCGTGGGCTTCGTTCGCCTCTGCCCTTGCCCACCGCCGCCGGCGCCGAATACGCCGCGCGACGGTACCGGGGGGACGATGATGCGCTGGCGCTCGAGGCGGCGGAGAAGAGCTTCGACAACCAGTTCGGCGGCGAGGCCCAGGACCTGTATGTCCGATACCTCTTCGGCGGCGACCTGACCGCCATCACGGCGGCAGAACCCGATGCCGGCGAGACGGCGTGGGATCAGATGCCGACCCGGTTCGCCGCGTCGGCCGTCAGACTGTGGAACCCGATCCTCGACGCCGAGAAGGTGAATTGACCAGATGACGCAGAGTCGGATCGTCCCGGTCACCTTCGACGTCACGGGCAGGTTACCCACCGGAACCACTGTGCTCGAGGCAAGCGCGGGTACCGGAAAGACTTACGCGATAGTCGGGCTCGCGGCCAGGCACGTCGCGGCAGGGGTGCCACTCTCGGAACTGTTACTCGTGACGTTCAGCCGCTTTGCCACCGCAGAACTACGTGAGCGCACCCGCCTTCGGTTCGGGGGATTGGTTGCCGCACTGTCAGATCCTGCTGCGGCTGCGGACTCAGCTGACCCTCTGGTCGCGATGCTCGCCCAGGGCGCGCCGGCAGAGGTCGCGGCCCGCCGGACAAATCTCATCGCGGCGCTGTCGGACTTCGATGCCGCGACCATCGCCACCACGCACACGTTCTGCAGCAGAATGCTCGACGGGCTCGGAATCGCGGGAGACTTCGAGAACGATGTCACCCTCGTCGAAGACGTGGGAGACCTGATCACCGAGGTCACCGACGACCTGTACCTCAGGAAGTACAGCGGCAGTGACGGTGTGCCGTTCAGCGTGCGCGACGCGCATGCCTTCGCCAGGGCTGCGGTGTTCCAGCGGCAGGCGCGATTGGCCCCGGATGCCGACCCGGGCAGTGATGAGTACGCTCGCGTCGAATTCGCAGCGCAAGTGCGCGCAGAGGTGGAACGCCGCAAGCGGATGACCAACATTCGCGACTACGACGACCTGCAGACCCTGCTCCGCGACACACTCGTGGACCCGGTGCACGGACCCCAGGCATGTGCGCGGGTCCGCAGCCGATTTCGGGTGGTGCTCGTCGACGAGTTCCAGGACACGGACCCGGTGCAGTGGGAGATCTTCAAATCAGCGTTCCACGGACACACCGATCTCGTGCTGGTCGGCGATCCCAAACAGTCCATCTACGCGTTTCGTGGCGCGGAGGTCTTCAGCTACCTGGAGGCCGTCAGAGCCGCCGACAATCACCAGGTGCTGCCGACCAACTGGCGTAGTGATGCCGGTTTGGTCGAGGCGCTCGATCATGTGTACGGCAATGCGGCCCTGGGCAGCCCGGAGATCGTCGTGCACCACGTCGAAGCGAACACGTCGCGATCGCGGTTGCCCTCGGTGACACCGCTACGGCTGCGGTACCTCAAGCGAAGTGGTCACGGGCCACTGAGCAAAGCCGGGTTCCCGGTACTCGACCGCTTACGGCGCGCGGTGGCCGACGATGTTGCGGGCGATCTGACCGAACTGCTCAATGCGCGCCCGGATCTCGTCGTCGATGGTCAGGCCCGGCCGATCGCACCCGGCGACATTGCGGTGTTGGTGCGAAATCACAAGCACCTGAGCATGATCCAGGCCGCCCTGGACGACGCGGGCGTTCCGTCGGTGCTGGCCGGGGGGACCAGTGTCTACAGCACACAGGGTGCGCGTGACTGGTTGTGGCTACTGCAGGCCATGGAACAGCCGAGCAGGTCCGCCCGCGTGCGGCTCGCAGCCCTGACCCCACTGCTCGGTTGGACGGCCACCGAACTGGACGAGGGGGGCGATGAACTCACCGCCGATGTCAGCACCCTCGTCAGAGAACTCGTGTCGGTGTACCAGACGTCAGGATTTGCTGCGGTCTACGAACAGCTCTCCGGTCGACGTGACATCGCGGGCAGGGTCCTGTCGATCGCCGGAGGCGAGCGCAGACTCACCGACCTGACCCACGTGGCGCAGCTGTGTAACCGGGCGGTCGTGGAGCGCGGGCTCGGGTTGACCGCATTGGTGCGCTGGCTGCAGGAGCTGATCTCCGACCCCACCGCCGGGAACCAGGCCGACCAGAGCCGTCGGCTGGACAGCGATGCCGAAGCGGTGCAGCTGTTGACGGTGCACCGCAGCAAGGGGCTGGAGTTCCCCGTGGTCTATGTCCCGTACGGCTGGGACGCCGCCCGCAACCCCACGCCGGCCACCCTTGTGCTCCACGACGACTCCGGCGAGCGGGTCCTCGATGTCGGAGGAAAAGATGCGCCCGGGTATCGCACGCGTCGTGAGGCATCCGGGTCGGAGGACGACGGCGAGGAGTTGCGCCTGCTGTACGTCGCCCTGACCCGGGCCGGATCCGCGGTTGTGCTGTGGTGGGCACCGGGCGGACCGACGAGATCGTCGCCGCTGCACCGTCTCCTGTTCAGCCGTGACCGCGCGACGCCGGACCCCAGACCCACCGTTCCCGACGACGCCACCGCGGCGCTGCGTCTCGCCGAATGGGGTGAACGGGCCGGGGCGGGTGTTCGGGTCGAACCAGCCGATTTCGATGGGCTGCAGGTCCCGCAGTGGGATGATCGGCCTGCCCCCGAGGGCGAACTCGACGCCGCCCGCTTCGATCGCCGGATCGACCACACCTGGCGGCGGACCTCGTATTCGGCGCTGATCGCCGGGTCGCCGCATCAGGCGCCGGTCGCCAGCGAGCCTGAGTACGCGGAGAAGACCGACGAGCAGACGGTGGAGCCGCTCGCGGAGCCCGTCGACGACGGGCCAGGGGAGTTGAGGTACCCATCGCTGATGAACTCCCTTCCGTTCGGTGCCGCGTTCGGCACCCTCGTTCACGAAGTTCTCGAACTGGTGGACACCGACGTCGACGATCTCGCGGCCGAGGTGCGGTCCAGATGTGCGGACGCGGTGCGAATCCGTCTGGTGGACATCGATGTCGACGCGCTGGCCACGGCTCTGCTCGCCGTGTTGGCCACCCCGCTGGGCGAGGCGCAGGTGACGCTCGCCCAGATCTCGTCGTCGGATCGCCTACCGGAACTGACCTTCGAGCTACCGCTCGGAGCACAGACCGAGGCGACCCTGAGGGGCATCGGGGATCTGATGGAGAGCTTTCTGCCTGCCACAGATCTACTCGCCGAGTACCCCGAGCACCTACGTCGAGTACCTGCGCCGCCGTTGCGTGGCTTTCTCACCGGAAGCATCGACGCCGTTCTCCGGTTGCCCGGCAACTCATTCGTGGTCGTCGACTACAAGACCAACCGGACCGCTCGCGGCGACCTCAGTTGTCTCGACTACACCCCCGAGTCGATGGCCCGCGAGATGATTCACTCGCACTATCCCCTGCAGGCGTTGCTGTATTCGGTTGCCCTGCATCGCTATCTCCGCTGGCGGCTGCCCGACTACACGCCGCAGCAGCACCTCGGCGGTGTGCAGTATCACTTCGTCCGGGCAATGATCGGGCCGCAGACACCGGCCGGGTGCGGCGTCTTCGAATGGAAACCACCTGCCGAACTGATCGTCGCCACCTCGGATCTGATCGCGGGAAGGGTGCTGACGCCGTGAACATCGAGGCCGACCATCGGATCGTGCGGCAGGCCCACCCGGCGCTGGTGCCCTTCAACCGGGCCGGCGTACTGAGCGCCGCCGACATCCATGTGGCGCAGACCCTTGCGACGCTGAGCAAGTCCGAGATCGACCCGACGGTGTTGCTCGCCGCGGCGCTCGCGGTGCGGGCGGTCCGGCTGGGATCGGTCTGCGTCGAAGTCGGCCGCCTGTCCGAGGTGGCCGTCGACACCGAGGAATTCGGCATCGACCCTGCGACCCTGCCGTGGCCGGATCCAGCCGAGGTCGCAGCTGCGCTCGCGAGGAGTCCGTTGGTGGTGGGCGCCGACTCGGGGCCGCTGCGTCCGCTGTACCTGGCCGAGTCACCGGAGGGGTCGCTGCTCTATCTGCGTCGATACTTCTTGCAGGAACAACGAATCCGGGAGGTACTGGACGAGCGAGCACAGAGCCATCCGATCATCGACGCGGGGCGGCTCACAACCGGACTGAAGCGGTACTTTCCCGATGCGGCGCCGGACCGCCAACGTGTCGCCGCGGCGCTGGCGACCGCGGGCTGGACCACGGTGATCGCGGGCGGACCGGGTACGGGAAAGACACACACCGTGGCCCGCGTCCTGGCCTTGATGTTCGACGAGTACGGCCCACAGCTGCGAGTGGCGCTGGCGGCGCCGACCGGCCGCGCTGCGGCACAGCTGGAAGAGTCCGTGCGGTCGCAGTCGGCGGCCCTCGGACTACCCGAGCATCTGACGGCAACGACCCTGCACCGGCTGCTCGGCTGGAAGCCCTCCAGCCGGAGCAGATTCGCTCATGACGCGAACAATCGTCTACCTCATGATCTGGTGGTCGTCGACGAGACCTCGATGGTCTCGCTGACGATGATGTCCCGGCTGCTCGATGCCTTGCGACCGCACAGCCGACTGGTGTTGGTCGGCGATCCCGACCAGTTGGCCTCGGTCGATGCGGGAGCGGTCCTCGCCGATCTCGTCGCAAGACCGGTGTCACAGCCGACCCATCCGGTCCTCGCGGAGGTGCTCGCTCCCGACCTGGTCGCAGACGCGCAGGATGACGACGCACTCGCCACCGACGAGCGGGACCGACTCGGCGGCGGAGTCATCCGGCTCACCAAGGTGCGCCGGTTCGGTGAGCAGATCAAACGCCTGGCCTCGGCTGTTCGCGAGGGGGATCCGGACCTTGTGATCGAACTCCTCGGTGCGGGTCACCCGGAGTTCGAGCTCGTCGACCCCGATGACCTCACCGCAGTCCGAGGTGAGGTCGTCACCGCCGCGAGTCGCGTCGGCGAGGCTGCCGCTGCGGGCGACCCTCGATCGGCGCTCGCGGGTCTGCAGACCCACCGACTGCTGTGCGCGCACCGTGAAGGGTCCTCGGGTGTCGAGTTCTGGTCACGTCTGGCGATGGAGTGGATCGACGCTCCCGCCGATGCCCTCGACGTCGGTAGTTGGTATCCCGGACAGCCACTTCTGGTGACCGCGAACGACTACGACGCCGGGATCTTCAACGGTGACACCGGGGTCGTGGTGAGGACCGAGGGGCGATTGATGGTGGCCTTCGCCCGTGGATCCACCTGGAAGTTACTGCACCCGTCGCAGCTGGTGGCAGCTGTACCCGTGTACGCGATGACCATCCACCGCAGTCAGGGGTCGCAGTACGAGTCGGTGTCCGTGGTGATTCCGCCGGAACGGTCGGCACTGCTGACCCGCGAGTTGCTGTACACCGCGATCACTCGAGCGAGTGGGCACGTCAGGCTGATCGGGACCGAGGCCGCGGTCAGGGCAGGTGTCGACCGTAAAGTGTTGCGTGCGAGCGGGTTGCGGACGCAGGTCAACTGAGTTCGGTGTGCCCGTTGTCATCGTCGAACGCGAGGGCATCGACGGAGTCGGCATCAGTCGTCAGCGGCATCCGCATGAACCATTCGTTGCGGAGCACCTGTCGCCGGGTCTCCTCCGGCAAACCGGCGAGCATGGTCATGGCACCTCCTCTGGCGATCTCACTGCGGTGCGCGCACAGTGCCTGCCACTTGAGATCGAGCCAGGGTTCCACATCTATGGTGGTGTCGACGGCTTCGTCGGGGACACCGGGTAAGGGGCCGTCGGGCCCCGACGACTGTTCCATCACCGGCGGCCACAGCACTTGCGCGATCGACAGCGGCATCGTCGCGAGGTACACCAACTTTGTGCGCCAAGGCTTTCCGGTCCCCGGATACAGTTGCGGGTAAGCGGCAGCCCCGGCCGCAGCAAGGGTCACCCGGTGAGCCTGGACATGGTCCGGATGCCCGTAGATCCCGAGCGGGTCGTAGGTGAGCACGGTATCGGGCCGGAACTCGCGAATGTGCGACACCAGCGCCCCGACCGCCTCGTCGAACGGTGTATCGCAGAAGGCAGCTCGGCCCGGCGCCGAATCGGCGACCAGGCGGTCGCCGTAACCGAGTAGATGTGGGCTTCCCGCGCCCAGCAGTTGGAGCGACTCCGCGAGCTCGTCCGACCGCACGGTGCCCGCTGCCCATGTGCAGGTCACCACGGCGGTCCGGCCACCGAGTTCGGCACACCGAGCGAGCACGCCGCCGGTCCACAGCGCTTCGTCGTCGGGATGCGCATGGACGCAGAGCAGACTTGGATGCGGCATCATTTCAGCGTAGTCGGGACCGATGAATCGACGGCCACAATGGCCAACGGATGTCGACGAGTCCCTGCTCAAGGCTGTGGGAGACGCAAAATTTCGGGCTACCGCGAAGGTTTGTCGGACTACAGTCACCCCATGACCCAAAGCTCCCGCCGCAAGACAAATGTGTTCGCCAAGGTCTCGCCTGCAGGCTGGGCGGCCGTGGCACTGTCGATCATCGCAGTGATATTCGTCCTGCAAAATCGCCGTTCGACGAACATACAACTGTTCTGGATCACGGTGGATTCTCCTCTGTGGTTCACCTTGCTGGTCGTGTTCGCAGTCGGCTGGCTGGTCGGTGTGCTGACCATGCGCGGGCGCGCGAAGCGCACTACCTGACCTCAGCGTCTGCACCTGTCGCGCCTGCGATGTCCAGGCTTGTTACTGTCAGCGGTCTTGCCTGTGAAGAAATTGGAGGCACAGTGATTTCTCTGTGGCATCGGTTGGTGCCGAAGCGCTTCGTCTTCGGTGGACTCGTGGTCGCGACCATCTCCTTGTGGTTGTCGATGACCCCGTCACTGCTGCCGCGGGGGTGGCTTTTCCAAGGTGTGGTCAGCGGGGCGTCGGCCGCGATCGGCTACGGGGTCGGCGTACTCGGATCGATGCTCGTCCGCTACGTCGTCGTGCGTGAGGCCTCCGCGAGCGCAAAGCGCATCGGCTGGTGGGTGTTGGCCGGCGTCGCTGCGGTCGGCACGATCATCAGCCTCGTCTGGTTCGGATCGTCGCAGAGTGAGTTACGCGACCTGATGGGTACCGAACCTTTTCCGGCGGTCGGGTATCCGCTGGTCTTGCTGCTCGCCGCGGTGATCTTCATGGCATTCGTCGGTATCGGCCGATCGCTGATGCGGCTCACGAGAGCGGTGGCTCGACAGCTCGCCCGGGTCGTTCCACCGCGTGTTTCGAGGGTGGTTGCCGCTGCCCTTGTGGTGATCCTGATCATCGGTGTGCTGAACGGCGTGGTCACCCGAGTTGTGATGTCCGGCCTGAACGACAGTTTCGCTGCCATCAACAAAGAGACAGACCCCGACACCGAGCCTCCGCAGAGCCGTTACCGGTCGGGTGGCCCCGACTCACTCATCAGCTGGGAGTCGCTGGGACGGCAGGGCCGCATCTTCGTCGCCAACGGACCGACGACCCAGGAACTCGCCGCCTTCAACGGATCTCCTGCGACAGCACCGATCCGCGCATACGCCGGACTCGCATCGGCGCAAGGCTATCGGCCGGAGGCCGAACTCGCCGTCGATGACCTGGAGCGGGCGGGTGGTTTCGAACGAGGTGTGCTGGCGGTCGGGACCACCACCGGAACCGGCTGGATCAACGAGAGCACCGTCAGCGCCCTGGAGTACCTCTACAACGGAAATACCGCGATCGTATCGATGCAGTATTCCTATCTGCCGAGTCCCATCTCGTTCCTCGTCGATCAGGACCGAGCCCGGCAGGCGGGACAGGCACTGTTCGAGGCCGTCTACGCCCGATGGCACCTGCTGCCGGAACAGGCGCGGCCGAAACTGGTCGTCTTCGGAGAGAGCCTCGGCTCGTTCGGAGGAGAGACCGCCTTCACCAGCATCGAGGACCTGGCAGCTCGCGCCGACGGTGCCCTCTTCGTGGGACCCACTTACACGAACAAGGTGTGGCAGCAGGCCACAGCCGATCGTGATGAAGGGACGCCGCAATGGCTTCCCGTCTACGACGGTGGCCAGAGCGCCCGATTCGTCGCTCGCGCCGACGATCTGAACCGGCCCGATGCCCGGTGGCCCGCCCCGCGTGTGGTGTATCTGCAACACCCGTCGGATCCGATCACCTGGTGGTCGCCCGATCTCGCATTCCGTAAACCGGATTGGCTCTCCGAAGCACGGGGATATGACGTACTGGACAGTGTTCGATGGATCCCGGTGGTCACGTTTCTGCAGGTTTCAGCCGACATGGTCGAGTCCAACAACGTCCCTGACGGTCACGGGCACACCTTCCACGCCGACATCGCGAACTCCTGGGCAGCGATTCTGCAACCCGAGGGATGGACTGCGGACGACACCCAGCGATTGCGGCTCGTGCTGACCGACCAGCAGACGGCCGCCGAATGAGAAGATCCGGACGCCGGTAAAGGCTGCAGACCACTCCGCGGCAGAGCACACTGAAGCAATGGCGATCATCAACAAAGGGTTCGGCGCCCGACGCCGGCAACAGAACGAGCGGATCCCACCAGGGCAATACCTCACCAACGACTTCCCTGTCTTGTCTGCCGGGCCGACCCCGTCGATACCACTGTCGGAGTGGACGTTCGAGATCGAAGCCCCGGGTGAGCAAACCCGCAGCTGGACCTGGGATGAGTTCATGTCCCTGCCGCAAGAGGACATCACGGTCGATATCCACTGCGTGACGGCCTGGTCGAAGCTCGACACCACCTGGCGTGGCGTGTCGCTGGACGTGCTGCTCGGAGATGATGTGGACCCCGACGGGTTCGTGATGGCGCATTCCTACGGTGGGTACACCACGAACGTCCCGCTCGAAGACGTGCTCGACGGTAAGGCCTGGATCGCGCACACCTTCGACGGTGAGCCCCTCGATCCCGAGCACGGCGGACCGGCCCGACTACTCATCCCGCACCTGTACTTCTGGAAGTCGGCCAAGTGGGTCGACAACCTCCGGGTGATGGACTCCGATGTGCCAGGATTCTGGGAGACCAACGGCTACCACAATCACGGTGACCCCTGGAAAGAGGAACGATATTGGTGAACGGGTGGCGGCCGGCCACGGTCGTTGCGGCGTCGATGGAGACGCCGACCGCACGGACTCTGCATCTGCGGGTACCCGAGCGCGGCAGCGTGCTCCCGGGCCAACACATCGACATCCGGCTGACCGCCGAGGACGGCTATCAGGCTGTCCGGTCGTATTCGGTTGCCGCAGCAGGGGGCGACGACCTGCTCGAGACGACCATCGAGGAACTCGCAGACGGGGAGGTGTCCCCATATCTGATCAACGACCTCGAAGTCGGTGACCAGGTGGAGATCCGTGGACCCATCGGTCGGTGGTTCACCTGGCACGCCTCCGACCCCGCACCGGTACAACTGATCGCAGGCGGTTCCGGAGTGGTACCGCTGATGTCGATGATCCGAGCCCGCGAGAGCAGCGGATCGAAGGCGCCGTTCCGGTTGCTCTACTCCCTCCGAACCCCCGAGACCCGTTACTACGCTGCCGAATTGGACAGGCTCGAAGACACGCACCGGTTGCAGGTCGACTATCTCTACACTCGGCAGGCCCCGCCGGGATCTTCGAGGCCCGCCGGCAGACCCGATGCGGCCGAGTTCGCCGAACGGGTGATCCCGCTCGCCGAGAAACCCGAGATCAGGGTGTGTGGACCGACGGCGTTCGTCGAGCAGTACGCGCAGTGGCTGGTCGATCTCGGCTATCCGACAGCGACGATTCGGACCGAGAGGTTCGGGGGATGACGTTGCACGACTCGTCGTGGCGTGCATTCGCCTCCGACAACTACGCAGGGATGTTGCCCGAAGTGCTCGCGGCACTGGGCGAAGCCAACGGGGGCCACCAGTCGTCGTACGGCGAGGATGTCTACACCGACGCCCTTCGTGAGGTGATCCGAGACGAGTTCGGCGCGCGCGCCGAGATCTTTCCGGTGTTCAACGGCACCGCCGCGAACGTGGTGTCGCTGACGTCGATGATGCCGCGCTGGGGCGCGGCCATCGTGGCCGAGTCGGCGCATGTCCAGAACGACGAGGGTGGCGCGCCGGAACGGGTGAGCGGTCTCAAGCTGATGACCGTTCCTGCCTCCGGTGGCAAGCTCACCTCGGAGTCCATCGCGACGCAGGCCTGGGGGTGGGGCGACGTGCAACGCGCGCAACCCTTGGCGGTCAGCATCACCCAGGCCACCGAACTCGGCACCGTGTACACCGCGGACGAGATCAGATCGATCTGCGACTACGCGCACGCCCATCAGATGACCGTGCATGTCGATGGCGCCAGGCTCTGGAATGCTGCTGCTGCGCTGAACATGTCGTTCGGCGAGTTCACGTCTGCCGTGGGGGTGGATGTGGTGAGTCTGGGCGGCACCAAAGCCGGTGCGTTGGGGGCCGAAGCGGTGGTCGTCCTCAACCCTGACCTGGCGGACGGGATGGTGTACCTGCGGAAGCTGAGCATGCAGCTGGCGAGCAAGATGAGGTTCATCTCGGCGCAGCTGCTGGCGTTGTTCTCCGGTGGTGTCGGTATCGCCGCAGCGGCGCACGCGAATTCGATGGCATCACGCCTGCGTTCGCAACTCGAAGGTGCTCCGGGCCTGTCGTTCACCCACCCGACAGACGCGAATGCAGTGTTCGCGACCCTGGATCCGGTTGTGGCGGCACGGGTCCGCGACACCTGGAAGTTCTACACCTGGAACGAGTTCACCGGTGAGGTGCGGTGGATGTGTTCCTTTGACACGACCGAGTCCGACGTAGACGGACTGGCCTCCACGATTCGGACCGAACTCATAGGAGGATGAGCAGGCGATGCTGGCCAAGAGTAGCTATCCGCAGGAGTCTCGGCGCCGACAACACGATCAAGCTCAAGCCGGAAACCTCGGTTCTCGGCCTGCAGGTCGGGGACGAGATCACGCTGACAGCATCCGATTTCACCCGGCTCGCGGATGCCTACTTCGACGAGATGGACGTCCGGTTCGGGGCGAAGGCGTAACGGCCGAGTCAGGCCTTGTCGGGGTCGCCACCGAGCTGATGACGTAGCGCCTGGCCGACATCGGGCATCCGGAACCGATGCCCGAGCTCGGCCAACCGCTCGGGGACCACATGCTGGCTCGCCAGCGCGAGTTCTTGTGCGCCCTGTGAACCGAGGATGAGCTGCGGACCCAGCGACGGCACCGGGACGATCGCCGGCCGGTGCACGGCAGATGCCAGAGCCGCGGTGTACTCGTTGTTGCGCACCGGGTTCGGCGCCACGGCGTTGATCGGTCCGACGACCCGTTCGTCGACGATGGCGCGGTAGTAGATGTCGATCAGGTCATCGATCCCGATCCACGGGAGCCACTGCTGCCCGTCGCCGAGTCGACCGCCCAACCCCACCGTGAACAACGGGCGCATCAGCCTAAGCGTCCCACCGGCCGCGGCCTGGACGATGCCCGTGCGCACCTGCACCGCGCGGCCGCCGTCTGCGGCCGTGGCAGCAGCTTCCCAGTCCACGACGACATCAGCGAGGAAACCATCACCTCGCGAGGAACTCTCGTCGAGAACTTCGTCGCCGCGGTCGTATCCGTAGAAACCGACGGCAGAGGCGCTGATGAACGCCGGAGCGGGATCTGACGCGGCCGCCACGCGTGCCAGCGCCGCGGTCGGTTCGATACGGCTTTCACGGACTGCTTTTTTGTGGTCATCGGTGAAACGCCCCGCGATCGACTCACCCGCGAGATGAACCACTGCGTCCACTCCGTCGAACAGGTCCGCGGCAGGGTTGTCAGGATCCCACCGACGTTCATCCGGGCCCTGTGGATCGCGCCGGACCAGGGCGATCACCCGATGGCCTCCGGTGCTCAGCAGAGCGCTCAGGGGAGCGCCGACCAGCCCCGACGACCCGGTGATGGCGACGGTCAGCGGAGCCGCTCGCAGCGATTTCGCCCAGGCATGGGTCGCGAGATCATCAGCGAGCTGGCGGTGCCGGTAGCGGAACATCGAGCGCAGTAGAGCTGCCGGAACAGGGGTGTTCACCGTATCGGTGACGCGCGTCGAGCCGGTGTCGACCTCGGAGAACCCGTGATGGTGCGTCCAGGTCACGATGGTTCGCAGTGGCCACGAGTCGAGTTTGTCCACGAACTGGTTCGGCGGGTGGAACCGGGAGGCCTGATGTTTGGCCTCCCACTTGAGTCCGCCCGGAAACGCCAGAATCGCCGTCCCGTCTTCGAGTGAGTCGGCTTCCTGCACCAGCGATGGTGGCCCCCAGGGGGGTGCGAGGCGAGTGAATGCGCCAGGCCGACCGTGCCAGGCAAACACCTCGTCGATGGGGGCGGGGACGATGCTCGAATGCGTGATACCCATGAGCCCACGCTACGCAGGTGCGGCGGGCCAGGCTGGGCTCGAGGGTTCAGAGCTCACGTCCAGTACGGATCACGGCCCAACAGTCCGAGGGTGCGGTCCTGAAGTGGCGCGTCGGCCGGCACCTCGACGATGGGTCCGAATACGACGATTCCGGGTCCGAACGCACCTGGTTGGCGCATGATGTCCGGGATCTGTTGCGCCCCTTGCCACTGATTCTCGAGCTCGTCAGCGTCGATCGAGTAGTCGAGTCCCAGGGCACGGGCAAGATCCCAGGCATGGATCACCAGATCGGCGCTTGCCACCGCATCGACATGGGCCGCGAACGTCGACGGGCCCATCGGGGTCTGGACGGCGAGCTCTGCAACTGTAGGGTCCAAGAGCGCCCGCTCGAGGTCGGCGCGGGCGCTGGTGAACGCTTCGAGCGCGTTCTCGTGCACCGGTGGCGCCGACGTGAGTGAGAGGTCGGTGGAGGCGAACATGGCAGCGTGCATGTCCACTGCGTGTTGTACGACATCAGCTGCCGTCCAGTCGGGGCAGGGGGACGGGGCCGACCAGCGGCCGGGGGCTGCAGCCGCGATGACGTCTGCAAAACGATCGGCTCGGCGCACGTATCTGGCGAGTATTTCTTGATCGTGAGACATCGGCGCCACCTCCGGTCGGCCAGTGCCCGAGTTTACTTCGCGGATCAGCGATCCGGCGCCGATATCGAGCAACCGAGGCGATCCGGTGCGCGCCGAGTGAATGGGGCTCAGAGCCGTCCTGTCGGCGCGGAACCAGGCCATACTGGGGATTCGGGCCATACTGGGTTTCGGGCCAAAGTGGGATTCGGGTTCAGCCACCAGCAGAGGGCCATCCACGAGCCGTGCTCGCGCCCGAATGGCTCTCTCGTAGAACGAGATTGCTCCAGCGGTGGGACAAGGAAAACGAACGGCGCCAGGGAGGAAAAGTCATGAAGCGACCCGCTGCTCCCCGAGGTGAACTGCGGCCCGACCGCGGCGGGGTCAGGCTGACCAGGGTGCCGTTGCCGCCGGGCGATCTGCTCCGGCACGTCTGGTTCGCGCAGTGGGATCTCGATACTCCTGCTCTGCAGCCCGTGCTCGAGCACCCCGGTGGGAATGTGGTCGTCGAACCCGACCGGGCAGCGCTCTACTGCGTGAGCCAGGGGACGACCGAGCGCAAACTCGAGGCAACCGGGTGGGCAGCGGGTGTGTTGTTGCGACCGGCAGCGATCACCATCATGACCGGGCGCTCGATGACGAGTGGTTCGCGAACAGGGCCTGCGCTACCGATCGGGGAACCGCTGCCCATCCCGTGCGATGGTGGGTTGAGTACGCGGATCCGCGAGGTCATGACGGCGGAGAAGACACCGAGCGGCGAATCATTCGACACGGTGGCCGACCTCTTCGACCGCTGGAGCCGGCAGTGGACCGTCGATGATGAGGGTGTGCTGATCAATCAGATCGTCGATGCCGTCGAGAACGAGAACGGTCCTCGCCGGGTCGGCGACCTGGCCGCCTCGGTCAACATGTCGACGAGAGCGCTTCAGCGTCTCACGATCCACCGGACGGGCCTCAGCCCGAAATGGCTGATCCAGCGCCGCCGGCTACAAGACGCGGCGCTGGCGTTGCGTCGCGGAGATTCGTCGATAGCCGATGTCGCCGCGCAGTTGGGGTACGCAGATCAGGCCCACCTGGCCCGTGAGTTCAAAGCCGTCATCGGACAGACGCCGTCGGAGTATGTCGGCGCCGTGAGGTCCATGGACCACTGACACCGGGTCAGGCCCGACGGCCGATTCCGAGAAACCCGCGCAACATGTGCTCCGCGGACGACACAGGTGCGATCACTCGTTCGGCGAGATCCACGATCGCCTCGACACGGCCCACGATCTTCTCGAGGCGCTCGACGACACCGATCATCGTGGTCACCGTCGTATCGACGCGGGTCAGGGTCGCCGAGAAATCGTCGAGGGCCGACCCGAAACTGTCCAGGGTGGTGTCGAAACCGCCCAGCGCCCTGTCGAAGTCGGTGAGTGCACTGCCCAGATCGCTCATGATCGTATCGAGCTGTCCGACAGTGATGTCTGCGTTCATCGCTGCCTGTGCGAGCTTACGGAAACGTTGTCGTTCCGCGCCGTCCTCGCCGTTGTCCTTGGTCACCACGGACCCAGTATCAGCCCGGGCGTCGGCCACTGCCTCCTGAATCGGCAAACACCTGTAGTCGGATGTGATTCGTGGCCTGTTCCCTATGCTCGTGCTGGAGACGGAGCTCGACCGGACGTACGAACCCGATGACAGTGAGGAAGAGGAACATCATGACCGAGCAGGTGGATGTGATCGTTGTCGGTGGTGGTCTCGCCGGATTGGTGGCCGCGCACGAGTTGGTCAAAGCCGGACGGCGGGTGGCGATCCTCGAACAGGAAAACGAGCAGAACCTCGGTGGTCAGGCGTTCTGGTCCCTCGGAGGGCTGTTTCTCGTCGACACCCCGGAGCAGCGCAGGCTCGGCATCAAGGATTCGGTGGAGCTGGCCAGGCAGGATTGGTTCTCCTCTGCCGGGTTCGATCGCGACCGTGAGGATCACTGGCCTCGCCAGTGGGCCGAGGCGTACGTGAACTTTGCGGCCGGCGAGAAGAGGGCGTACCTGAACGATCTGGGTTTGAAGGTGATGGCCACCGTCGGGTGGGCCGAACGCGGCGCCGGGGCTGCCGGTGGTCATGGGAATTCTGTCCCCCGTTTCCACATCACGTGGGGGACCGGACCCGAGGTGGTTCGGGTGTTCCGCGAACCTGTGCTCGAAGGCGCCGCCAGAGGTCTGGTGAGCTTTCACTACCGGCATCAGGTCGACGACATCATCGTCGAGAACGGCGCCGCGGTGGGCGTGCGTGGCACGGTGCTGGCGCCCGCCACGCAGCGGCGCGGCGCGGAATCGACGCGGGAGGCGGCCGGCGAGTTCGAGTTGCGAGCGCAGGCGGTGGTCATCACGGCCGGCGGAATCGGTGGAAATCTCGAGCTGATCAAGAAGAATTGGCCCACCGAGCGTCTCGGTCCGGCCCCGGCCCACATGATCAGCGGGGTACCCGCACACGTCGACGGACGGATGCTGGGTATCACCGAAAGTGCGGGCGGCAACATCGTGAACCGGGATCGGATGTGGCACTACACCGAAGGCATCAAGAACTGGGATCCGATCTGGCCGAACCACGCCATTCGCATCATCCCCGGACCCTCGTCGCTGTGGCTGGATGCGACCGGCAAACGGCTTCCGGTGCCCAACTTCCCGGGATTCGACTCGCTGGGAACGCTCGGGACCATCACCAGGGGCGGTCACGATTTCACGTGGTTCATCCTCACGCAGGCGATCATCGAGAAGGAGTTCGCGCTGTCCGGGTCAGAGCAGAACCCCGACTTCACCGGCAAGGACGTCAAGCTGCTGCTGCAGCGGGTGAAGAAGGGCGCCACCGGCCCGGTGGAGGCGTTCAAGTCACACGGTGTCGACTTCGTCGTCCGTGACAATCTGCGTGATCTGGTCGCCGGGATGAACGAGATCACGACTGGACCGACGCTCGACTTCGAACAGATCGAAGCAGAGGTCGTGGCCCGTGATCGGCAACTGGAGAACAAATACACCAAGGACCTGCAGATCATGGCGATCCGCAATGCACGGAATTATCTGAGTGACAAGATCATCCGCGTGGCGAAGCCGCACCGCCTGCAGGATCCGAAATACGGTCCGATGATCGCGGTGCGATTGCATCTGGTGACCAGGAAGACGCTGGGTGGGCTCGAGACCAATCTCGACTCCCAGGTGATCCGGGCCGACGGAAGCGCATTCGACGGCCTGTACGCGGCGGGGGAGATCGCGGGCTTCGGCGGGGGCGGAGTGCACGGGTACAACGCTCTCGAGGGGACATTCCTCGGCGGCTGCATCTTCTCGGGCCGCGCTGCGGGCCGGGCGTTGGCCCGCGACCTCGGATGAGCGTTCGCGTTCAGTGAGTCGGGGCCGGCGCGGGCGCCTTCGCCTCGGCTTCGTGTGCTGCCTCCGCGGCGATCGCTTCGGCATGCGCCCGCGGCCGGGCCTCGCGGATCCGTACATCGATCTGATAAGAGATGATTGCGAGCGCGAACAACCCGACCGTGAGGTTGAGAAGCGCTCCGAATCCCTCGGTGGCGAAGTCGACAAGGGCGTTGAGCAGGGCGAACGTCAGGGCCCCGTACCGCAGAAATTGTAATGGCCAGATCTTGGCGGTGCGTGTGCGCGCGATCATCGCAGGCAGTGAAAACGCGAGCGTGATGGCGGCGCTGGCGACCAAGATATAGGCCGCCACTCCCGCCCCTGCCAGTTCGACCTGGAGGTTGTCGTCCGCGTAGTAAGGATTGTCGAGCCAGATGCCGATGACACCGGACACCAACGCGGCGAGGGAGATGACGACCAGGGACCAGCCGACGATCGGTAGCCAGCGGGGGCTGCGAAAGAAGGATGGGATGAGCCGAGGTGCCCACTGCTGCAATGCGTACAACCGTGCAGACGCCGAGGGTGCACCGATGAGCAGACTCCGTACGTGCTGCGCGGTCTCGGGATCGGCGCCCTTTTCTTCTGCGCGTTCGACCAGGCGCAAACCGAGTTCGCGACGGTGTGGTTGTAGGCCCCGCGCGACCCCGTCCGCAGCCATGGCGGCGGCGGTGGCGAGCTCCTCGTGGGCGCTCAGTGGCCGGATCTCCCGCATGATTCTGCCCAGGATCAACACGACCACGACCAGCACATACATGATCTCGGCCGAGGGGCCGTAGAAGTAGTCGTTGTCCTTGGTCACGAACTTGCCGACCTCGTCGAGGAAGAGTCCAAAACCGATGCCGCCGAACACAACACAAAATAGCCGGGCGCCGTATCCGAGCATCCACCAACTCACCAGCAACGCCAGCATCATGAGTGCGCCGCCGTACAGGGCGTGTGCGATGTGTAGTGAGCCTCCACCCACCTGCGGATAGTCCGTCGCCCACAGATAGCCCCTGGTCACGAGGATGGTGGCGATCGCGATGATCATGAAGGCTTCTGCCGAACTGGTGCCGATCGCATTTCGGGTGAACGGCCCGAGTCTGGGCGGTCGGGTGCCGGACGGTCTCACATCGCTCCTAGACGCAGGCGGAGCTGGCGCTCCACGGTGAATGAAGTGTACTTGGGACCAGTGTCTCGAATCACCGCTTCTCCCCGGACATCGTCGCAGACACACGCAGAGAAGGGATCACCATGGGCAGCCGGTTCGACGCAGACTTCTGGGACCGGCGGTATCGCGGCAGCGATCGGGTGTGGAGCGGACTTCCCACTGCCCTGCTCCGTTCGGAGGCAACAGGTCTGCCCGCCGGGCATGCGGCGGAACTGGGATGCGGAGAAGGCGCCGACGCGATCTGGCTGGCGCAACAGGGCTGGAAGGTCGATGCCGTGGATTTCTCGGCGGTCGCGTTGACTCGGGTGTCCGAGTACGCCGCGCAGGCCGGTCCAGAGATCGCAGCACGTATCACCACCATCGAGGCCGACCTCTCCGAGTGGACGCCGTCCCCGGATCACTACGACCTCGTGTGCGCTCAATTCCTGCACGTTCCCGCAGACCTGCGGGCGACGCTGGTGCACAGGGCTGCGGCGTCCGTACTGCCAGGTGGGCACCTGTTGCTGATCGGCCACGACCGTTCAGACCTGCAGACCGGTGTGTCGAGGCCAGGGCATCCCGGTCTCTACTTCACCGGCGAGGAGATCATCGCGCAGGTCGACGCGGCGGCCTGGTCGATGGAAACCAATCGGGTAGTCGCTCGCCGCGGCGTCGACACATCGGGTACGCCCACCACGATTCACGATGTCGTGGTTCGGCTTCAGCGACGCCGGTCAGTCGTACCGGGAAAGTCCGGACCGACGGTAACGCCCTTTCGTTGAACATCCTGTGAGCTGCGACGTTGCGGGATACCCTCTGCCAATGAAGAGAATCCTGAGTGCTGTCGGGGCTGTCGTCGCACTATCGGCCGGACTACTGCTCCCGGCGACCGCACAGGCTACGCCCGGTGAAGGAATCAGCGGAGTGACGTTGCTGGACATCGAGATCCCCGCCGAATTGCTGCCGTTCATTCCTGACGGGGCTCACGTGGTGGCGAAGCAGATCACGATCGCCCCTGGTGGCACCACCGGCTGGCACTACCACGACGGCCCGGTGCTCGGGATCGTCCAAGCGGGGACGCTGACGCATCCGGGGTCGGACTGCAAACCGGTCATCTTCGACACCGGTGCGTTCATCAACGAACCGAGCGGTAAGTCGAATACCCACGTCGGTCGCAACCTCGGCAAGGAGCCGGTAATCCTGGACGTGGTGTACCTCGAACCGATCGGCGCGCCGCTCTTCGAGGACGTCACGCCGGCACCACCGTGTGACAAGACGTAGCCGTCCGGGGAAGTCGTTTCGCCACCTCGAACCGCAGGTGCGGACCGACCCCCTAACATCGATGTGGTGCAGATCGCAGAGAAAGTCGCCGTAGTCACCGGAGGGGGAGCCGGTATCGGCGCCGCCCTCGCCCACGCACTCTCCGAAGCGGGTGCCTCCGTAGTGGTCGCCGACCTCGATGCCGAATCGGCGGCTTCGGTAGCCGCGCAGATCTCGGCGGCAGGATCTACCAGAGCTCTGTCGTTCGGGGGCGATGTCTCGGATCCCGAAGTGCTGGAGGAGATCATCGGTCGCGCCGAAGCCGAGCTCGGGCCTGTCGACATCTTCTTCGCCAATGCCGGAACCACCGCAGGACTCGGCCTCGACACCCCCGATTCCCAATGGGACATCGCTCTGGGTGTCAATGTGCTGGCGCATGTGCGTGCTGCCCGGATCCTGGTTCCGAAGTGGGTCGAGCGCGGGGGCGGGTACTTCGTGTCGACCGCATCCGCCGCGGGTTTGCTCACCCAGATCGGGTCCGCTACGTATTCGGTCTCCAAACATGCGGCAGTCGGGTTCGCTGAATGGCTGTCGGTGACGTACGGAGACCAAGGGGTGGCCGTGAGTTGCCTGTGCCCGATGGGCGTCGAGACCAAGCTCCTCAGATCTGGCTTCCAGACCGATCAACCGGGCGCGTCCGTCGCCGCGAGCGCGGTGACGAGCGCAGGCGCCGTGTTGAGTCCGGCCGAGGTCGCGACCGCCGTCCTCGCCGCGATGGAGGAGGAGAAGTTCTTGATTCTCCCGCACCCGGAGGTGCTCGACTTCTACCGTAACAAGGGTTCGGACTACGACCGATGGATAGGTGGGATGCGCCGCTACCAAAGACACTTGATGTCGAACCCGTGATCACCGCTCTTTCGTTCAACTGAAAGCTGGTTATTGTCAATGGATTTCGCTTACTCGCCCCGCTGTCTCGAGTTTCAGGATCGTCTTCTCGACTTCATGGACGCCCACGTCTACCCGGCGGAGGCCACCTATGCCCAGCAGATGGCGGAATCGGGTGACCCGCACTTCGACCCACCGATCATCGAAGAACTGAAGGCCGAAGCGAAGTCCAGAGGCCTGTGGAATCTCTTCCACCCCGACCCGCAGTACGGAGCGGGCCTGACGAACTCCGAGTACGCGCCACTGGCCGAGATCATGGGCCGCAGCGCCGGTTTGGCGCCTGAGGCCACCAACTGCTCTGCCCCCGACACCGGGAACATGGAGGTGTTCTCGCTGTTCGGGACCGATGAGCACAAGGAACGCTTTCTGCAGCCACTGTTGGACGGGACCATTCGGTCGGCATTTGCGATGACCGAACCTGATGTCGCCAGTTCCGACGCGACGAACATCCAGATGTCCATGGTCCGCGACGGCGACGACTGGGTACTCAACGGTCGAAAGTGGTGGACGTCAGGCGCTTTGCATCCCAATTGCGCGGTGCTCATCGTGATGGGCAAAACCGATCCGGACGCGGCCGCTCATGCACAGCAGTCGATGATGGTCGTTCCGATCGACGCGCCCGGCGTGCAGTTGATCCGCAACCTTCCCGTCTTCGGCTACCAGGATCGCGAAGGGCATGCGGAGGTGGTGTTCGAGAATGTGCGTGTCCCGGACGCCGACGTCCTTGCCGGTGCAGGTGCCGGTTTCATGATCGGGCAGGCCAGGCTCGGTCCCGGCCGCATCCATCACTGTATGCGCGCGATCGGGATGGCGGAACGGGCTCTCGAACTGCTGTGTGAGCGCGCCTCGTCGCGGGTTGCGTTCGGCAAGCCGCTGGCCGCGCAGGCCAACATCCAGGATTGGGTTGCCGAGGCCCGGATCGAGATCGAGATGACCCGATTGCTCACGCTGAAGGCAGCGTGGCTCATGGACACGGTGGGAAACAAGCAGGCGCGCACTGAGATCTCCGCGATCAAGGTCGCAGCTCCCAACATGGCGCTCAAGATCGTCGATCGTGCCATCCAGGTGCATGGAGGCGGAGGGGTGTCCGATGACTTCCCACTTGCCAGTATGTACGCGCACCTGCGCACGCTGCGCCTGGCCGATGGACCCGACGAGGTGCACAAACGCAGTATTGCCCGACAGGAACTCGGTCGGTACCGCACCACCGGAAAGTCGGCATGAACGCCCCGGTCGGGATCGACACCGAGGCGGTCACCAACTGGATCGTCGGCTCAGGGGTGTCTGCTGCACCGCCACTGTCGTTTCAGCGGATCGGTAACGGCCAATCGAACCTGACGTTCCTGGTCTCCGACGCCGACGGCAACAAGTGGGTGCTGCGTCGACCACCGCTGGGCACCTTGCTCGCCTCCGCGCACGACGTTCTACGCGAACACCGCATCATGTCCGCCCTGCAGGACACACCGGTCCCGGTACCGCGGATGATCGCCACAACGGATGATCCCGATATCACCGATGCCCCACTGGTTTTGATGAGTTTTATCGACGGCGCGGTGATCGACGACCGGGCCGTTGCCGAGACGCTGACCGAGGAGCACCGGCGACGCATCGGCCTGTCGCTGCCGAAGGCGCTCGGAACAATCCATGCGATCGATCTCGAGTCCGTCGGGCTGAACGATCTGGCCAGCCACAAACCGTACGCGGCACGATTGCTCAAACGGTGGACCGGTCAATGGGAAAAGTCGAAAACCCGAGACGTCCAGGCGGTTACGCGCGTCGCCGAAGCGCTCGCGAAGCATGCACCCGAACAGACCGAGCTGACCCTCGTGCACGGTGATTATCATCTGAGCAACGTGATCACGTCGTCCTCGGATGGCGAGGTGATCGGCGTCGTGGATTGGGAACTGTGCACCCTGGGCGACCCACTCGCCGATCTGGGCAACCTGTTGGCATTCTGGCCGCAATCCACCGATCCGGTTGCCGCGCTGTCGACCGTTCCCACGCTGCCGGGATTTCCGGCCCGAGCAGAGGTCATCGATGCCTATGCCTCGGCAACGGGACGCGACGTGAGCGCCGCGGGCTACTGGCACACCATGGGCCTGTGGCGGCTGACGATCATCGCGGAAGGCATCCTGCGGCGGTTGATGAACGACCCACGCAATGCCTCGCGCGACGGCGGACCCACCGCTGCGCTGATCGACAATTTGTCCGAGCGCACGCTCCAGGTCGGTTCAGAAGCCGGCCTGCTGTAACGAGATTCAACCCGGGCGCGGGATCTGCGCCATGCGCCCCTGTCCCAGCCACTCCGGGACGCTTGTGCTGATCTCGCGGCCGGCGATGATCTGTACGCCACCGCTGCGCAGGGCACCGGCCCAGCTCACGTCCCCTCGCCAGATCGCGGTGAGCTCGCGCAGGCTCGATGTCACTGTGGCGGTGACGTCGAAGCCGGGGTCATAGTCGCAGATGTCGGCGTCGCCGTCGGAGACGACCAGCCACCATCTCGACACTGCCGACTGAACCCCGCTGAGCTCAAACGTGACGACGGTACGCGAGCGCGGCCACCGTGCGACATCCACGTTGCGGCGCATGTCCCACATCAGCAGATGAGGATCGAGGTCGGCATCACCCAATCCGCCGATCCACCGCACACCCCAGGCGTTCAGCGCCTCCACGACCGTCGACAGTTCGCGCCCACTGTCGGTCAGCTCGTAGCGGGTTCGGCCGCCGTCGAGCCGGCGGTCGATCACACCGGCCCGTTCCAGTGTTCGGAGGCGTTTCGACAACAGCGCCGGTGACATCTTGGGGACCCCGCGCCGCAACTCGTTGAAATGAGAACTACCGGCGAGGAGTTCGCGCACCACCAACAGCGTCCAACGCTCGTCGAGCACTTCCATGGCCTTGGCGACGGGGCAGAACTGACCGTATCCGGACATTGCGACTCCTTGATCTCCACCCAGTACACACTGCTCGGGGGAGTACGACCAGTACAGATTCGAAAGCGGCGGCAGTACAGATCTGGCACTGGTTCCCACGCGTGGGGACGGCCCATGCTGAAAACGGCCGGCCGCCGGGCCGCCGCAGACAGCAGAGGAGAAAGTTCATGACGGACAAGACCGTAGACTTCGCCGGCGACCTGTTGGTCAGGCATCGCGCGATGTGGGCGTCCGGTGACTATCCGGCCGTCGCGACGCAGGTGATCGCAGCCCTGGGACCGACGTTGGTCGAGGCCATCGGAATCCGTGCGGGTGAGTACGTCCTCGACATCGCGGCAGGAAGCGGGAACGCCTCGATACCAGCTGCCCGAAAAGGCGCCGACGTGGTGGCATCCGACCTCACGCCCGAGCTCTTCGAGGCGGGGCGCCAACTCGCCGCGGAAGAGCACGTCCAGCTCAGCTGGCGAGAGGCCGACGCCCAATCACTACCCTTCGCCGACAGGAGCTTCGATGTCGTCATGTCCTGCGTGGGTGTGATGTTCGCGCCACATCACCAAGCGTCGGCCGACGAGTTGATCCGTGTGTGTCGGATCGGTGGTCGGGTCGGGCTCATCAACTGGACACCGGCAGGCTTCATCGGTCGTATGTTCGCCGCCATGAAGCCGTACGCGCCCGCCCCGCCGCCGGGCGCACAGCCACCGCCGCTGTGGGGCGACGAGGAGCACCTGCGTACGTTGTTCGCCGGCCGAGTCGATCAATTGTCCGTGGTGCACCGGACTCTCGAAGTCGACCGGTTCGAATCCGGCCAGGAGTTCAGGGACTTCTTCAAGACCACCTACGGTCCGACGATCTCCGTCTACCGAAACATCGGTGGTGATGCCGAAGCAACCGCGGCTCTCGACCAGGCGCTGGCCGATCTGGCCGAGGACGCCCTGCACAACGGGGTCATGAAGTGGGAGTACCTCATGGTCACCGGCATCCGCCGCTGACCGGTCGCCGTCTCATTCGTCGAGGTCTGCTGCCTTCTTGCTCGAGGCATCGGTGATGATGTCGATCACCTGGCCGTAGACGGGTTTGGTGGACGTGACGATCGACCCGTGATCCTCGCCCTCGAGCAGAACGACCCTGCCCGTGCCGTTCTGCTTGTCGACCGCGTCGACATAACGCTGCGACAGCGACGGCAACACCACCGTGTCGGCCGTGCCGTGAACCGCGATGACCGGGGTGCCGGGGTCGATGTTCTGGATCGGATCAACGGACTTGTAGCGGTCCGGTACCTGTTCCGGCGTACCTCCGAGCGCGGTCACGATGCGATCGTCGCCGTTCTTCACCGCCTGCACCATGTCGAGGGGGCCGGCCAGCGAGATCACCTTGGTAGGCCGGAACTTCGGGTTGCTGCCCACCTCGTCGGACTCCAGTTTGTGCCTGGTCCCGCCCCAGACCGCGAGTTGCGCGCCGGCGCTGTGGCCGACGACGAGCGCGTCGGTGGTTTCGAGTTGAGGGAACTTCTTGTCGATCGCGACGACGTTGTCGAGTGCCTGAGAAACGTCTTCGAACGTCGTCGGCCATCCACCGCCGGAGCCGACCCGCCGGTACTCGATGTTGTAGACCGCCATGCCCTTGGCGGCGAGATCTCGCGCAAAGGGGTCGAACATGTTGGCCCCGAGCTGGGATTGCCAGGCGCCACCGTGGATCAAGACCACCAGCGGGATCGAATCGACGTTCTGCGGGCCCGCAGGCAGATAGAGATCGCCCCAATTCTGTTCGGGGTCGGTGCCATCGAGCGTCGGGTAGTCGATCCGCTGCACGGTGACCTCGGACAGCGACGTGACCTTGGCGTCGTCCTGGACGGACGCCGAGGTGGTCTGCTCCGACGAGGCCCCGCCATCGTCCGAGCATCCGGCCACCAGTACGAGACCTACGGTCGCAAAGGAGGTGAAGATCTGAGCGCTACGACGACGCATCGGCGGGCACCTTTCTGTTTTCAGCTGTCCGCATCAACGGCCACCGGAGGCATGTCTTCCCAGACTCCGAGAACCTGCGGATCCTGGAGTTCCATCCATGCGATCACGTCCTGGTACGTCGCGCAGATGGTTTCGGGCTTCACGCAGACCTCACTCATGAAGTCGGCGGTGGCGGGATTGAAGGCGTTGCCACTCCAGTCGTTGAAGTGGTTGGCGATCACCAACGGCGCCCTGTTGCCCTCGTAGGCGCGCATGAACATGTAGTCATAGGATTCTTTGACGATCTTGCGTATCTGTGGCGCTTTGCCGGGAGCGTCCTTGGCCTGGTTGAACGTGTACCAGTAGTTGTAATCCAGCGCGGTTTGCCGATGGTTCAGCGGCGGCGACCAGGTGTACGGGATCGGGAACTCCCAGATGCTGCCGACCTTCGTCGGCCAGTAAATTCCGGGTTGACGCGCAGACTTCGAGGAATCCCACGTCATGTTGTGCTGACCCAGCGCAGGAAACAGCTGGCCCATCCCGCCTTCGAGGCACGGGGTGCGACCGCCCTTCACGACGTCTGCGCCGAACGCGAGATCCGGGGCGTCAAGAAGGTTGTTGATGCTCTTCCAGTCGGTCATCAGGCGGAAGAACTGGTCGAGTTCGTGATTCCACTCGGCCGTGCTCCAGTCCTTGCCGGGATTCTTCGTTCCAGCGCAGAAGTGCCCGACGTAGTGGGTGCCCATCTCGTGTCCGTCGTACCAGGTGCGATTGAGGTATTCGACCTGCTCGACGACCTCGGCCTTGCTGCCACCGAATGCCAGGGAGGATTCGCCGGGTTGGTATCCGGGACCCTGGTACTCCTTCTTGTGGTCGTCGGCGAGGAAATACAACCCGGTCATCAACGCGGTGAAGCGCGAATCCGAACTCTTGGCCGTTTCGAGGAACAGATCCCAGTTCTCGGAGACCCCGACACCGTCGAACGAGAAGAGCACGAATTGCGGAGGCTTCTCGCCCGGGGCCAAGACCTCCATCGGGACATTGCCGGCGGTCCGCTGGGGGCCGGAATCATCCTTCTTTTCTGGCGGAGGGTCCGAGGTCTCGATGGTCTGATTGGCCTGGGTGATGCCCAGGAGAACTTCGGGTCTTTCGGCGCCGCAGGCGGCGAGAGTGGCCGCAGTCAGCGCCATCACCATCCCGCGCACCGCATTGCGCCGACGACGTCGGGATAGCAACTGTTTGACCCTTTCGGCCGCCAGGCCGTGCCAAACGCCGCCCTGTGCTCGCCGAGAGCTTAACAAACGAAAACGAATTCCGACGGCAGTGACATGGGGTCTGCTGAGGACTCGTGTTGTCCGGGAAAGGGAAAACGCCGGCGGCGCCAACCCCCGACCCTCAGGTCAGTGTTGGCGCCGCCGTGGACCAGATCAGTCGCGTGAGCGTGTTCCGTCGGTCTGGTCGAACATCTTCCAGTTGCCGTCCGAGTTCACTTCCATCCGGTACCCGAGCTCACCGGACGGGACCTCTTTCTCGGCGAACCAGTGGTAAGCATCCTCGGCGTTGTTGAAGTCTTTGGTGTCGATTACTTCTTCATCGGGATTGAGTACTCGATACTGAGTCATCATCGCCTTTCGTTCATCTCGTCGAGAGCGGTGCGCTTCGGCGTCTGACGGCGAGTACCCGGCACTTCCGTGGACTACACATCCGCGCGACGTCGCGTCACCTCAGCTGGTCGAGCTCCGCTGCGCTGCGTCTCCGACCTCGATCACTGTTTCGGTGAGCCGGCTCAGGTCGGCGACCACGGCGTCGGCGATCGTCGGGTCATCGTCCTCGGCGCGGCGATTGACCCACACCCGCGGTATCCCGAGCGCAGCCGCGGGCACCATGTCATGGAAGTAGCTCTGCGCCACATGGACCCAGTTTCCAGGTTGGGTGTCGAAGGTCTCGGCGAACCGCTGGAAGTGTCTGTGATCGGGCTTGTAGGCGCCCACGTCTTCGGCTGTGACGATCGCATCGACGGGTGTTCGCAGTCGTCGCTGCGCTGCTCCGATGATGTCGCGATCACAGTTGGTCAACAACGCCAATCGCCACCCCGCGTCCCGGAGGCGCTGCAATTCTGCCGCGGTGTCGTCGAATGCGGGCCAGTACGGAATGGACGCCGCCAGTACGTCAGCGTCGTCTGCGAGCAAGGTGAGCCCCGCCTCGTCCGCGGTGCGCCGAAACGCCTCGGTGAGAACGTCGCGGTACCGCAGCGTAGGAGTTTCGGCCTGTATTGCAGGTTCGTGCCGATTGAACGTCTCGAGTAGTTCGCGCCCTCGCCCGGGAAAGATCAGCTCGATCCCGGTGGCGATCCCGTGTCGCCAGTCGATCAGAGTTCCGTAACAATCGAATGTGGCCCAACGTATTTCGGTCACAGCTCGTCCTCCTCTGCTGGTGTCGACCCTACCGTCGGTCGCGCCTGAGTGCGAAAGCGCGCAAGCGACTCCGCAGGCGACCACTGGACCTGCGGGCGGGACTTGATCAGCGGATAGCAGGCCAGGCCTATCAGTAGTGAACTGAGGTGACCGATACCGGTGAAGGTCACATCCGCCAGCAACGGTGCACAGAACAGGGCGAGCATCACGGAGAGATACAACCATCGCCACGGTCTCGCGATGTGGAAAGTCAACACGCCGACGATCCCGGCGAGAAAGTAGCTGACCCCGATGTCTCTGACATTCACCAGAGTTTCCGACGCCCGGTCGTGCTCGATGGCCCAATACAACACACCCTCGCTGACGAACGTTGCACACACGTGGGCGATGAGGCCGACGGCGAGCCAGAGTCGAGTGCCCAGCCAACGCTCGGCCGGAACGTGAAAGATGCAATACAACAACAGGTACGGCAACCAATAGTATCCGTCGAGCCAGAACAGGCTGGTGATCAGGACGTGCACCGGATCGTCGCCGAGGTGACGGATGTTGGTCGACTGAGCGCCCAGGATCTTCTGCAGACGTTCGGGTGTCACCGAATGCTGAATGATGGTGGTCGCCAGCAACACCGCCAGCCAGATGAAGGTGCCCGGCGCACTGCGTATGTATCGCGACGGCCTCGAGTTCCAGAGACGGCCACCGGCGTGCCAGTCGCTCACGCGGGGCCCTGTCGCTCGTCAACGGACGTGGGGGCCACCAGGCAATGGTAATGGAGAGCAGGCACCTGCGACGAGAAGTCTGACCATCGCGGTCGCCTTGTCTGGCTGCGGAGGCTGTCCTGTGATCATGTCGCTCCAGATGAACGACTCGCCAACGCGGACAATCGCATACGCCAGGTCGTCGACGTCGGTGTGAGATCTGATTTCAGGAATGCGGCCCAATCGGTCGACGGTCCACTCGATCAACCTGCCCTGAACAACGCTGTAGCGGGAGGTCAGCACCCGTAGGGCGTACTCGGGATCGTCTGCGACGAATCGTTCGAGAGGTTCGTAGGTGCGGACCATCTCGGCCATCCGGCCGAAGTTCTCGACGAAATGCCCGGCATCGGTACCGGTTCTTCTCGCCTCCACCCGATCGATGGCCTCGATCAGGATCCTCCAGACCACTTCGCCCAGGATCACCTCCCGTCCGGACCACCATCGGTAGACCGTGGCCCGGCCGATACCGAGTTCCCGGGCGAGACGACCGACATCGACCCGCTGCCCGGTCCGAAACCAGTCGTACGCCACATCGATCACATCGCTCTGCGCGATGCGGGCCCGCCGCGGGGGACTGTTGACGGCCTCATGAGACATAAGTAGATTTTGTCTCTGACTGATCGATCGGTCAATCGGGTGTCACATGCAGGGAGCGCAGATGGATTTGGACTGGTCAGCGGACGACTTGGCCTTCAGGGACGAAGTCAGGTCGTTTCTCGACGAGAAACTGACACCGGATCTACGGCGCGCGGGCCGTTTGATGACGAGCGTGTACTCGGACCACGAGGCCAGCATGGAATGGCAGCGCATCCTCCACGAGCGCGGCTGGGCCGCACCGGCGTGGCCGGTCGAGCACGGTGGGTGCGACTGGAGCCTCACCCAGCACTACATCTTCAGCCGCGAATCGATTCTCGCCGGAGCTCCGTCGCTGTCGCCGATGGGCATCAGGATGGTCTCGCACGCGATCACAGCCTTCGGTACCGAAGAGCAGAAGAACTACTTTCTGCCGGGAATTCTCACCGGCGATGTCTTTTTCTGTCAGGGATATTCCGAGCCCGAGGCGGGATCCGACCTCGCGTCGCTGTCGATGGCGGCAGTCGACGATGGCGACCACCTCGTCTGCACCGGCAGCAAGATCTGGACCACCCATGCGACCGAGGCCAATTGGATGTTCGCGCTCGTCCGGACCTCGCGTCAGGAGAAGAAGCAGGTCGGGATCACGTTTGTGCTCATCGACATGACGTCACCGGGTATCGAGGTTCGTCCCCTGGTGATGACGTCGGGGGAGCAGGTTCAGAATCAGGTTTTCTTCGACAATGTCAGGGTTCCGAAGGCGAACGTGCTCGGCAAGATCGACGACGGCTGGACAGTCGCGAAGTACTTGCTCGTCTTCGAACGTGGTGGGGGTGCGGCTGCGCCTGCGCTGCAGGTGATGGCGGAGTCGCTGGCCACGGCGGCGGCAGAGCAATCGGGCCCGAACGGCGGCGCGTTGCTCGACGATCCGGCGTTCGCGAACAAGCTCGCGGAAGCGAGGATCCGCACCAAGGTGCTGGAGATCCTGGAGTATCGGACTCTCTCGGCGATGGCTGCGGGAAAGAACCCGGGGCCCGCGTCGTCGATGCTCAAAGTGCTTGCGACCGAACTCAGTCAGAAGCTGACAGAGCTGACCCTCGAGGCCGCCGGGCCCCGCGGCCGGGTCTACCAGCCCCACGCCGCGGCACCGGGCGGACCCATCGCCGAGTTCACGGCCCCGGAGGACGGGTACGTCAGTGGCGAGTCGTGGGAGGCGGTGGCACCGCTGCGCTACTTCAACGATCGAGCCGGCTCGATCTACGCCGGTAGCAACGAGATTCAGCGAAACATACTCGCCAAAGCAGCATTGGGGCTCTGATGGACTTCACACTCACCAAAGAACAGGAACTGCTGCGCGACGGACTCGCCAAGTTCTTGGCCGGCCGCTACGACCTCGCATCGAGTCGTGCTGCCGCGAAGACAGGTGCGGGCTGGCAACCGAAGATCTGGCGCAGCTTCGCAGAAGAACTGGGCATCCTGGGTGCCACCCTTCCCGAATCCGACGGTGGGATCGGTGGCGGGCCGGTCGAACTGATGATCGTTACCGAAGCGCTGGGTCATGCCCTCGTGGTCGAACCATTCGTCGACACCGTGGTGTTCGGCGCCGGGCTGTTACAACGTGGCGGCGGCGAGCGAGCCAACGCCGTACTCGAACAGATCGTCGCGGGTGAGGCCATCACTGCATTCGCAGCGACCGAGCCCACGTCGGGTCACAATTATTCCGACATCAGCACCACTGCCCGAAAAGACGGCGACTCGTGGATCATCAACGGCGCCAAGGTGGTTGTGAGCAGCGCGCCGCTGGCGAACCACCTACTGGTGACCGCCCGCACGGGCGGTGGGCAGCGTGACACCGACGGTATCTCTTTGTTCCTTGTCGAGTTCGACGCCGCCGCGCCCGAGGCCGGGCTGGAAGTCCATTCCTATCGCACCATCGATGACCGGCAGGCGTCCGACCTGACGTTCACCGATGTCCGAGTCCCTGCCGACGCATTGATCGGTGCGGAAGGGCAGGCGTGGGAGTCCATCGACCGCGCCGTCGACGAGGCGACTACCGCTGTCTCGTCCGAGGCTGTCGGACTGATGCGGAAGGTGTTGAACGACACCGTCGAATACGCCAAACAGCGCCAGCAGTTCGGCCAGGCGATCGGTAGCTTCCAGGCCCTGCAACATCGAATGGTCGACATGTACATGGAGCTGGAGCAATCGACGGCGGCGGTGTACCTGGCCGTTCTCAACCTCGACGGCGAGCGAGTGGATCGCGCCCTGGCAGTGTCGGCCGCAAAGGCGACGATCGGTCGCTCAGCACGCTTCATCGGCCAGAATGCGGTGCAGCTGCACGGCGGAATGGGTATGACCGAGGAACTGGCGATCGGGCACTACTTCAAGCGGCTGACGGCAATCGAGTACGAGTTCGGTTCCGCTGATCAGCACATCGCCAGGTACGCCGCACTGACCAGGTGAGCTCTAGGGCTCCAGGTCGTCGATCTGGTGCGCAAGCTGGGTGTCCTTACCGGTGATTCCGCCCTCGGAGTGGGTGCTCAGGGTGAAGGTGACCTTGCGCCAACGGATGTCGATGTCCGGGTGGTGGTCGGCCGCTTCGGCGGCATCGGCCACCCGGACCACGAACGCAATGGCTGCCGGAAAGTCGGGGCAGTCGACGGTCCGGGTGAGGGAGTCTCCCTCGCGGGTCCAGCTCGCCAGATCGGCGAGTGCCTGGGTTATCTCGGATTCGTTCAACAGGTGGGCCATTGATCCGATGTTTCCACCCGGCCACCCCAAAATGTGTTGTTTTGGCGAAGCTGACCTGGGGTTATGTTCGCCGAAACAACCCATCATCGGGGTGGGGCGGTGACCTTGTCGCAGCAGGCGGCCGCGGCCTCCGGGGTGACGCGGTCGGGATGGTGTTCGCCGTTCCGTATCCCCACCGCGGAGACGACGCCGCCGGCGATGAACAGCAGTGCGGTCACCAGCGCGACCCGGCGAAAACCTGAGTAGTCGAGCTGACCACTCACGACGATTCCTGTGCAGGCCACGGCCACCAGACCGGCGACCCTGGAGATCGCGTTGTTGATGGCGGAACCGATCCCGCTCTGTTCTCGATCGACGGCCGCGAGTATTGCCGAGGTGAGTGGGGTGACGGTGACCGAGAGGCCGATGCCGAACAGGACGAGTCCCGGGAACATCTGAGTCCAGAATTGGAAGTCCGGTCCTGTGGTGAGCATCAGCAGGAAGCCGACCCCGGCGACGATGGGTCCGACAGCCATGAACAGGTGCGGGCCGTACCTCCCCGCGAGCACGCCGACCGGGCGTGCGATGACAAACGAGAGCACGGGCACCGGCAGGGTCGCCAGACCTGCAGTCAGCGCTGAGAATCCCGCGACCTCTTGCAGGAACAAGGCGACGACGAGCATCCCCATCGACACCCCCGCGTAGATGAAGGTGGTGGCCAGGTTCCCGACCCCGAAGTTCCTGACCGTGAACATTCGCAGCGGGATCATGGGGTGATCGGTGTGCGTCTCGCGCCACGCCAGTCCGAGCAGACACGCGACACCGATGCCGAGGGCAACGGCCACAAGGGGTTCGGCGAGTCCCAATCGCTGCCCTTCGATGAGTGCGTACACGGTTCCCGCCAGACCCGCGGCGGCGAGGACTGCGCCGGGCACGTCGATGCGGGGTCGTGTCGCCGTCCGCGGCGGCTCGACTAGCCGCTTGGACAGAATGAGCGTCACGACGACCGGCACGACGTTGACCGCAAAGATCCAGCGCCAGTTGAGGGTGTCCACCAGGACTCCGCCCAGGAGTGGGCCCACGACGAAGGCTGTCCCCGTCCATGCGGTCCACGTGCCGATGGCCTTTGGTTGCTCGTCTGGTCCGACGCCGGAGTTGATCAGCGCAAGCGAACTCGGGACCAGGAGTGCCGCACCGACCCCCTGGAACCCACGAGCGGCGATGAGGACCCCCGCCGTGGGGGCGAGGGTGCAGGCGAGCGACGCCAGTCCGAACACGATCAGACCTATACGCAGTACCGGCAGCCGCCCGAACGCATCAGAAATCGCTCCGGCAACGAGTATCAAGGCCCCGAGCGTGAGCAGGTAGGCGTCTACGACCCACTGCTGGGTTGCCAGCCCGCCGCCCAGGTCCTCGGAGATCGCCGGCAGGGCCAGATTGACCACCGACCCGTCCAAGAACGCAACGAACGACGCGAGGATGGCGACGACCATCACGAGTGTGGTCGAGGAGCGTCCGACCGCGGCAGTTCCCATGAGGCGACGGTAACCCCGGATCGGCCTCGCAGGGTTGCTCGGTGGTACTTCCGCGGGGCTCGCTGCCACCATCGCACATGACAATCGAGTGTACGACTGTACACTGAGATTCATGGTTGGTGTCATCGATACAAGACGGGACGTCGAGGCCGACGAGGTCCGGGCTCTCGCGGAACTGGCGTTCACCGAGGTCGGCAAGGCAACTCGGGGAATAGGCGCGATGCACCGGGCCATCGCCGATCGGGTGTTCTCCGCGGTCCGATTGGGAGTGGGTGGGTTCGCCGCACCGACGCAGCTGATGCACAACACCATCGCCGGGGGAACCTACCGTTCGATCGCCGCAGGCTGTTCGCTCGCCGCAGGGGTCGCATCGCGGACCATAGACGGGCATGGTTCGGCGTTGTCGGAGACCAAGCGAGGTGCGGTCGCATTGGGTGCGCTGACCGGGTTGATCGGGGACGCCCTTGCCGACGCGCAGTCGCCACTCGCCCAGGAGATGTCGCTGAGGATTGACGGCAAGGCCTGCCGACCGGACCGGGAGTCGTTGGCGCGTGACCACCCGGATGCGACCCCCGATCTCGTCTTCTTCCTCCACGGACTGATGGAGACGGAGTTCGCCTGGGAGATCGGTGGAACCCCGACCTACGGCAACCGGCTGGCGAGCGACCTGGAGTGCACGGACCTGCAAATCCGTTACAACACGGGTAGGCATATCTCGGAAAACGGGGCGGACCTGGGGCGGCTCATTGCCGAGGTGGTGGCGAACTGGCCGGTTCCGGTGGATCAGATCGTTCTGGTGGGTCATTCGATGGGCGGTCTGGTGGCACGCAGTGCATGTCATCAAGCTGCTCTGGCGGACCACGAGTGGGCGACCAAGGTCCGTCACATCGTCTGCCTCGGGTCGCCGCACCTGGGCGCACCTCTGGCGCAGACTGTTCATCTCGCGACGGCGGCGCTCCGGCGCATCCCCGAGGCACGGCCGCTGGGCAACCTGCTCCATCGCCGCAGCGGCGGTATCCGTGATCTGCACGCCGGGTCGCTGGTGGACGAGGACTGGCATGATCGGGATCTCGACGCCTTGCGCCAGGCGGCGATCGCCGAGGTGCCCCTGCATGTCGGTGCCCAGCACAGTTTCGTGTCGGCAACCATCACCAGGAGCCCGAGCCACCCCCTCGGTCGGGTGATCGGCGACGGGCTCGTCCTCCACGGCAGCGCCGGTGGCCGAGATCGGCGCCGCAACATCGGGTTTGCCGAAGATGCCGGCATGCACCTCGCCTCGGCACATCACTTCACCCTGCTCAACAGCGACGCCGTCTACACCTGGTTGGTGCGACGTCTGACAGGGTCCTGAGGGCGCTCCTCAGGCGTCCGTCAGCTCGGCCCGCTTCGGTGCGAATTCGACGGCGCCGTCCGCAACGGAACCCCGGCGCAGCGTGAACACGTCGCGGTAGTAGTTCATCCGGAGACGCCACGGTGCCCGTGAACCCTGGTGCGGGAAGGTGTTCACCGACCTCAGCACGTAACCGGCAGCGAAATCGAGGAAGGGTTCTTCTTTCACCGACGGATCTCTCCTGGCGACCACGCTGCCGTACCCGCCTGTGTCCATGTGCCGGAGCAGTCGGCACACGTAGTCGCACACCAGATCTGCCTTCAAGGTCCAGGACGCGTTGGTGTAGCCGACGATGTAGGCGAAGTTCGGGATGCCGCTGAGCATCAACCCCTTGTAGGTCATCGTCTCGGGGAGGATGACCTCATCGCCGTCGACGACGAAAGTCAGGCCACCGAGCGCGAGCAGGTTGAGTCCGGTCGCGGTGACGATGACGTCGGCCGACAGCTTTTGTCCCGATTCCAGATCGATCCCGCCAGGGGTGAACCTCGAGATCGTGTCGGTTGCCATCGACACCGAACCGCGGCGGATCGCCCGGAAGAGATCGCTGTTCGGGACGAGGCAGAGTCGCTGATCCCAAGGGTTGTACCGCGGGTTGAAGTGGGTGTCGACATCGACATCCGGCAGTTGACGTATCTGCATGTCGCGGATGCGGGCACGCATGAAGTTCGGGAATCTCCGGCAGAGTTGATACAGCGCGGTCGACACCGCGATCGCCTTGCCACGGGAGACCGAGTACGCGATGGGCGCAGGGAGCACACGGCGCAACCGGTTGGCCAGGGCGTCCTCGGCCGGAACCGAGATGATGTACGACGGTGACCGCTGCAGCAGGGTCACGTGCGCCGCGTCCGCGGCCATCGACGGCGCCAGGGTGACAGCTGTGGCACCGCTGCCGATGATCACGACCTGCTTGTCGGTGTAGTCGAGGTCGTCGGGCCAGTGCTGAGGATGGACGATGGTGCCCTCGAAGTCCTCGACGCCGGCGAATTCCGGCGTGTAACCCTCGTCGTATCGGTAGTAACCGCTGCATGACATCACGAATCCCGCAGTGAGAGAGGAGGTTTCACCTGTGTCGGTGTGCTCTACCGTCACGGTCCAGGACTGCGACGTGGTGAACCATTCGGCCCGGACAGCACGGCTGTTGTATCGGATGTCGTTGTCGATGCCGTACTCGTCGGCGGTGTCGCGCACGTACTGCAGAATCGACGGTCCGTCGGCGATGGCTTTGTCGCCCGACCACGGGCGGAAGCGGTATCCGAGGGTGAACATGTCGGAGTCCGATCTGATCCCGGGGTACCGGAAAAGGTCCCACGTCCCGCCTGAGGCCGACCTGGCTTCGAGAATCGCGATGCTGCGAGTGGGGAACTTCTTCCGTATATGGCAGGCGGCACCGATGCCGGACAGACCGGCACCGATGATCAGGACGTCGACATGATCTGGCGTGTTCGGCACGCTCTCGAGCTTAGGCGAGTGCCATCTGGACGACTTTTCTGTCCAGCTGTGCAAATATGAGCGTCACAGTCACGGTCACATGGTCACACGGTCGGCTGAAGGGCAGATGATGAGAACATTCACGGCTCGACGAGCGGCCACGATGTTGCTGGCGATGTTCGTGGTGCTTGCGGCTTCTCTGGCGGGCGCGGGTGCCGCAGGGGCCGACCCTGGCCCGGCGCGCGTGCAGGCCACGCCGACGGGGCTCACCCTCGACGGCCACGATTGGTGGCCGAGTGGATTCAACGCGTACCAGCTCGCAACGGATTGGTCGGTCAACGCCGGATGTGGCGCGATGGTGGACCTCGACGACTACTTCGGATCCCTCGAGCCACAGTCGTTGACCCGGTTCAACGCATTCCAGCGACTGGCCGTCAACAAGTACACCGGACAACTCGATTTCGGACCCATGGACGCGGTGTTCGCCGCGGCGGCAAGGCATGATCAATTGCTGGTGCCGGTGCTCTCCGCCGGCGACGGCGCCTGCGAGGACGAGGCGTTCAAGGACCGGCTGTGGTATCAAAGCGGCTGGGAGACGGCCGTTCCGGTGGGATCGCCGGTCCGATTCGATCAGTGGGTGCAGACCGCGGTCAATCGGTGGAAATCCTCACCGGCGCTCGCCGGGTGGGAGCTGGTCGGAGAACCGGAGCCGGGTCTGTGTTCCGCCGCCGGATGTTCATGGCAGACGAGAAGTTGTCCAGCCGACTCCGGCGCAGTGTTGCGTACCTTCTTCGACGAGGCCGGTGCGCGGATCCGCGGAATCGACCAGTCCACACCGATCTGGGCGGGCCTGATCGGTGGTGGGCAGTGCGGATCGGCGGGAGACGACTACCGGCTGGTCAATGCTTCTGCTGCCGTGGACGTCCTCGAATACCACGACTACGGCGCGGACGCGGTGCCGCTTCCCGGTGACGTGTGGAATGGACTGCAGACGCACATTCTGCAAGCGGAACTGCTGGGTAAGCCGTTGGTGGTGGCGGAGATCGGACAGAACGCCGGATCGTGCGGCTCGGTGACAGGGCGGGCGGCCGACTTCGAGACGAAGGTCGACGGGCAGCGGCAGGCGGGAACTGCGGGAGCGTTGTTCTGGGCGTTCGTACCCGATCCGCGTCCGGGGGAGTGCACCTTCGACATCGGACCCGACGACCCGGCATTCGACCTCGTCGAAGACCTCAACACCGTCTCGAACTGACGTGTCCGCGGCGACGACCGCGTGTGGCGTCGCGCCGGGACGGCTAGCCTGCCGGTATGACCAATGATCGCTTGGACGTCCAGCGCGTGATCGCCGCCAGCCCCTCCGACATCTTCGCCGTGCTGAGCGATCCGCAAGGTCACGTCGCGATCGACGCGTCGGGCATGCTGATGGACGCCACCGGTGAGCGGGTCAGGGCGGCGGGCGACACATTCGTCGTCCACATGGACCGAGAAGCCCTCGGCGACTTCCCGATGGGCAAGTACGACGTCACGGTCACCATCAAGACGCTCGTACCCGATCAAGAGATCTCCTGGACAATTCTCGGTCGCGTACGCCCGCAGATCGGTCATGTCTACGGATACCGGCTGGAGCCCGCCGGCGATGGCACCACGACGGTCACGTCGTTCTATGACTGGTCGGAGATTCATGAGGAGTGGCGCGAGAAGGGGATCTTCCCGGTGATCGCCGAGGAGTCCCTGCGTGCAACCCTGGGCATCCTGGACCGGACGGTTCGGCGGGGATACCCGCTGGCAGCAGCCAGATAGTTTTCCGGTCCGCGGCTGGGGGAATAGCTGTTGCTCCCACTTAGTTGATTAGTGCATGTAACTAATATATAGTTGCATAGCGCAATCAATTAAGTGGAAGTGAGGTGGCGTTCATGTCGGTGTCACCGCAAACGGCACAAGAGCTCGTCGAGGACCTGCACCTCGTCGGTCGCGTACTCCGTGGAGCCCTGGTATCTCCCGATTACAGTGCTCTGCACCCTGGTGGGCTCGGAGTGCTCGTAGCCCTCGAGAGCAAAGGCCACTGCCGCCAGAACGAGTTGGCTGCGGACCTGTGCATCAGCCAGTCCGCGCTGAGCAGGCACATCACCGACCTGGTGCAGGCAGGGTTCGCCGACAGGCGACCAGACCCCGGAGACGGGCGCGCAACCCAGATCAAGGTCACCGACGAGGGGATGGCGCTGCTCGAACGAACCAGGGCGGCCATGGCTCTGGAACTGCAGGCGGTGCTCGCCGACTGGACAGAGTCCGACGCCCGCGCAGCGCACCACACGATCCACAAACTCAAGCAGTCATTGACAAGGCACGCGCATCGCTCCGCAGAGCCGGAGCACATGCCGAATCTCAAAGAAAGTCAGGAAGTACATGTCTAGTTCAACAATGGTGGTGGAAAAGCGTGATCCACTGGCGATGACCCACCGCCAAATTCTGGAGTCGATGGTCGGTTTGCTCGCCGCGCTCTTCACGGCACTGTTGAGCACGACGATCGTGGCCACCGCGTTGCCGACGATCATCGGCGACCTCAAGGGCTCGCAGACCGCTTACGCGTGGGTCATCACCACCGCCCTCCTCGCGAACGCCGCGTCGACGCCCATCTGGGGCAAGCTCGCCGACATCTTCAACAAGAAGGTGCTGGTTCAGTCGGCCATCGTGATCTTCGTGATCGGATCGATCATCGCCGGATTCGCGCACAACGTTCCGATCCTGCTGGCGGCTCGCGTGATCCAGGGCGTCGGCATGGGTGGTCTGACCGCGCTGGTGGTGGCCATCATCGGCAGCATCGTCTCGCCGCGCGAACGTGGCCGCTACTCGGGCTACATGGGTGCCACCATGGCGGTGTCGATGTCGGGTGGACCGATCCTCGGCGGCGTGATCGTCGACAGCCCGCTCGGCTGGCGCTGGTGCTTCTTCGTGTGCGTGCCGCTGGCCGTGATCGCCCTCTTCCTGCTGCAGAAGACCCTCAAGATCAAGACAGAACGCCAGGCGAACGTGTCCATCGACTGGCTCGGCGCCACCCTCATGACCGCGGGCATCTCTGTGCTGCTGATCTGGGTCTCGTTTGCCGGCAAGGCTGGATACTACGGCTGGTTCTCCAAGGAATCGGCACTGTACGTCGGAGGCGGGCTGCTGCTCCTGCTCGCAACCGTGTTCGTCGAATCGAAGGTCAAGTCGCCGATCATCCCGCTCAAGATCGTCACCGAGCGCACCACGGGTCTGGCGATCATCGCCTCCATCGCGGTCGGCATGGGAATGTTCGGATCGACGACCTTCCTTGGTCAGTACTTCCAGACCGCGCGGGGATTCTCTCCGACAATCGCCGGTGTGCTGTCGATTCCGCTCGTGGTCGGCATGCTGATCGCGTCGGTCGGCTCGGGCCAACTGATCAGCCGCTTCGGTAAGTGGAAGCCGTTCGTGATCACCGGTGCAATTCTGCTGATCCTGGGATTCGGCATGCTCGGGACCATCGACCACGCGACCAATCTGTGGCTCGTCGGCGGATTCACCCTGGTCGTCGGACTCGGAGTGGGCATGCTGATGCAGAACCTCGTTCTTGTCGTGCAGAACACCGTGAGTGTCCACAACATCGGCGCAGCATCGAGCAACGTGGCGTTCTTCCGCACGTTCGGCGGTGCCATCGGGGTGTCCGTTCTCGGTTCGGTGCTGGCGACCCGCGTGGCGGATCTGTCGTCGGGCGGTCTGGCCAAGCTCGGGATCACCGGAACGTCGTCGGGTGGGAGCCTCGACATCGGAGCGCTTCCCGGGCCGGTCCAGGAGATCATCCGCGCGTCGTACGGCGATGCGACTGGCCGAATCTTCCTGATAGCTGCCGCCGCCGCGGTGGTGGCCCTCATCGCGGTCGCATTGCTGCCGAACCGGCCGCTGCGCCGGACGATCGACATCGAACCCGATCTCGATCCCATGAAGGCGGATCCGGACCGCGACACGGTCGGGGTCTGATCGACCGACTTACCCTTCCGGCGAAGACGCCCCACCTCACGTGGGGCGTCTTCGTGTATCGGGGGCGGGTGCAGCTCAGAGCCGGATCTCCCGGTCGCAGATGTACTCGCGGACGTCGGCCCCCAGAATCTGCGCACTCTGATCATCACCGGTGCCCTCGCCCCGGAACGCGTCGAGTTCGGTCCTGCCGGACCACCGCTCGTATATGTTGATCCGCCCGTCCTCGAGCGGGTCGGCCGACATATGGAAGTCGAGGCAACCTTCGCTCGAGCGGGCGGCCGCGATCACGTCCCGACAGTCGTCCAGGTATGCGGCGCGACGCCCGGGTGCCACGGACAGTGAACCGGCGACGATGATCATGGTGGGTCTCCTCGGAGTTGGCGATCTGTAGGAACAGACTTCGGCGGGATCACAAGTTCATCGCCGGTTCGGTGGTGGGGCTTGACCGCCGCGTGGCCGTTGTGATCGAGTCGGCCCTGCCCATGAAGGTGTGTTCTCGCGTATTCCGGTCCGCTGGGGCGCATGCACGGCGCTCGCATGCGCGTAGGTTGAAGCCCAACCGGCGGGATCGGATGACGACAGGGGAGTGACGTCACATGAACGAGTTCAGTCACATGGATCTACACGGAGATCACGTCGCCTATCGGGACGAGGGCACAGGCCCTGTACTACTGCTGATCCACGGTATGGCGGGCAGTTCGCGAACCTGGGACGCGGTATTGCCCGAGCTCGCGAAGAAGTACCGAGTCATCGCACCGGATCTGCCGGGACATGGTGATTCGGCCAAGCCGCGCGGCGACTACTCGCTCGGCGCCTTCGCGGCGTTCCTCCGCGATCTGCTGCGCGAACTCGACGTCGAGTCGGCGACGATCGTCGGACAATCGCTGGGCGGCGGTGTCGCGATGCAGTTCACCTACCAGCACCCCGAGTACTGCGAGCGGCTGATCCTCATCGGTAGTGGCGGCCTCGGTCCAGACGTGAACTGGACGCTACGGCTGTTGTCGGCCCCCGGCGCCGAGTTGGTGTTGCCGATCATCGCGCCCCGACCAGTCCTCGATGTCGGCAACAAGATCCGGTCGTGGCTGAGTTCGGCGGGTGTGCATTCTCCGCGGGCCGACGAGACCTGGCGCTCGTACTCGTCGCTGTCGGATCGGGAGACCAGACAGGCCTTCTTGCGGACTCTGCGTTCTGTGGTCGACTACCGCGGCCAAGCCGTATCCGCGATGAACCGGCTCTATCTCAACTCCGAGATGCCCACTCTGCTCATCTGGGGAGACCACGACAAGATCATCCCGGTGGCGCACGGTTACGCGGCGCACGAGGCGATCCCGGGCAGTCGCCTCGAAGTCTTGGAGGGCATCGGCCACTATCCACACGCGGAGGCGCCCGCTGCCGTGGTGACGATCATCGACGACTTTCTTGATGTGGCGGCGGCGGAAGTGCGCAAGTTGAGCTGATCGTCACCAGTTCGGACGCAACCTGCCAGGAGTGCCGAGGGCGTTCAGGGCGTCGGCCAACGCGTCGAACTGTGCTGCGGACAACTCCCGTCGCCAGGTGTCCACATGCTGCTCGGCCGCTTCCCGGGCCGCCGACGTGGCCGAGACTCCTCGCCGTGTCAAGGTCACCAGCTGGGCCCGGCCGTCTGAGGGGTCGGCCTCTCTGGTGACGTAGCCGCGGTCGACCAGATAGGAGACCAGCTGAGCTGCAGCTTGTTTGGTGATCTCCAGGCGGGCTGCGAGCCCGGACGCGGTGTTCGTTCCCTGCGTCAACGCGCTGAACACGAAACCGTGCACCGGCCGCACATCGGCAAACCCCCTCTCGACCATTCCTGCTTGGATGCCGTCGACCAACTGGGTCGACAAGCGAAGAACGCTCGTTGCGGTCTGCCAATCCTTGTCGTCCACGGGAATGAGTATGCCATGGACAGACAAGCCGCTTGTCTATATGGTCAAGTCACTTGTCTAGTTCACCAGGAGGTTCCATGCCCATCATCCGACCCCACGAAGCGCAGCAGTTCGTTGCGCACGGCAGCACATTCGCCTCCTATGTCAGTCCGAGGCGCGGCGCACACGAGCTGTGTGCGTGGAAGTTGACCGTTCCTGCCGGGCAGATCGGTGTTGCTCACCGGCCGAGCAACGAGGAAGTCCTGCTGATGCTCGACGGCTCCCTGTCCGTGTCCCTGGACGGCGTGATGCAGGAAGCGGGAACCGGTGCCGTCGTTGTCATCCCTGCGGGCGCGGAGGTGAAAATTGATGGCGGAGCGGCTGATTCGAGCGCATGGGTGACAACCACACCCGGCTTGCAGGCGACGACAGCCGATGGAGCAGTCCTCTCACCCCCGTGGGCACAGTGACCCGACACCCTCGTCGGCGCGCTCGATCAGTGATTCTGCGATATCTGTAGGCGGCTCGCAGTTACGCTCTGGACAGTCGTCGGGCGACCCAAAGGACACAGCAGCACATGACACCTGGCGATCAGCCGGTCCCGCATCTCACGCGCCGGCGACTCCTGCAGGGAACACTCGTCGGCGGCATTGCCGTCGCCCTCTCGGGTGGGGCGGGTTTTGCGCATGCAGCGCCCCGCGCCGCCGACTGGACGGCATTGGCGGCAGCGCTGACCGGTCAGGTGATCCTGCCCGCGCACAAACCGGCCTTCACCACGGCCAAACAGATCTTCAACACCCGATACGACGGTTCGACGCCGGTGGCCGTGGTGGCGCCCAGGAACGTGTCGGATGTGCAGCGCGCGATGGCGTTTGCGGTCAAACACAGACTGAAGGTCGCCGGACGAAGCGGCGGCCATTCGTACACCGGCGCGTCTGCTGCCAACCGCACGATGGTCCTGGACCTGCGCACACTGGATGGCGGGCTCAGCGTCGACGCAGGAACCGGTCTCGTCACAGTGCCGCCTGCGGCCACCCTGTACGGCGTCGCGAATGGTCTCGCGCAACAGGGTCGGGCGTTACCTGTCGGGACGTGCGCGACGGTTGGCGCCGCGGGGCTGACGCTCGGCGGCGGGCTCGGCGTCGATTCCCGGCAGTTTGGGCTCACCTGCGACACCCTGACCGCGGCGACCGTGGTCTTGCCCAGCGGAGACGTGGTCACCGCATCTCCGGGTAGCAACGACGATCTCTTCTGGGCGCTCCGAGGTGGTGGGGGTGGCAATTTCGGGATCGTCACCTCATTGACCTACCGGACCGCGCCGGCCGTGGACAGGGACATCGTTTCGTTGAGTTTCCCACCCGCAGCTGCCGCGACAGTCATCTCTGGTTGGCGCCGGTGGCTGGCCGCCGCGGAGCGATCTGCGTGGGCGAACGTCAACATCGGGTCCGATCGGCGAGGTGGGGTGACGGTCGGGGTGCTGTTGGTCTGTGGCGGCGGCACCGGACGCCGGATCGCAGCCGACATCGCCGCCGCGGTCGGCATGACCCCGACCGGCGCCGACTACCAGACGCTCGATCCCATGGCGGCTTTTCTCCGGCTGTCCGGAGGCGCGACCCCTCCCCGGCACGGCTTCGTCGCCGGCTCCGACATCGTCGGACAGGTCACGGATGCGGTTGCGAACTCGATTGTCACGGCAGTGCGGAATCGATCCCGTGCCGGTGGAGGTGGACTGGTGATCATCGATCCACTCGATGGCGCCATCGCCGACATCCCCGCAGGCGGGACCGCCTTTCCCTGGCGCGCACACGCCGCCAGTCTGCAGTGGTTCATCGATGTCGCACCGGGAGGCTCCTACTCCTCGGCGACGTCCTGGGTGTCGAGCGCCCACCGGACGATCGGTAAGGCCTCGGCCGGCGCGTACGTCAACTACCTCGAGGCAGGCGTCGCGACGGCACGGTACTTCGGCGCAAACCTACCGAGGCTGCGGACCATTCGCGCGAAGTACGACCCGGCACGGACCCTCTACTCAGGCGTGGACATCTGACCCAGGGCCGGGCAATCCAGTCACCAGCGCTGTCGCCGGAACAACCATGCGCTCATCGTCGGTGACTGTTGCTAACGTCATCTGTGTGACTGCCCCATGCTGATCCGCCTGCTCCGCACCTACATGGGTCGCTACCGACGCGAACTGATCGGCGTCGTCGTACTGCAACTCATCGCGACCGCGGCGATGCTGTACCTGCCAACCCTCAACGCCGACATCATCGACAACGGGGTCGCCCAAGGCGACACGTCTTACATCCTCGAGGTCGGCTTCTGGATGTTGGTCGTCTCGCTCGTACAGGTTGTCGGATCGATCGCCTCGATGTACTTCGGTGCCCGCGCAGCGCTCGGAGCAGGCCGCGACATCCGGCACGACCTGCTGCACCGCGTCGACAGCTTCTCCGCGCGCGAGGTCGGGGTCTTCGGCGCACCGTCTCTGATCACCCGCACCACCAACGACGTCCAACAGGTGCAGATGCTGGGGGTGATGGCCTGCACGATCCTGGTGACGGCTCCGATCATGTGCATCGGCGGCATCGTCCTCGGCATCGGCGTCGGCGGCACGCTGGCCTGGGTGCTGGTCGTCGCGGTGCCCATCCTCGGGGTGACCATGGCCGTGATCATCTACCGAATGATGCCGGGCTTCCGGGCCATGCAGGCCCGGATCGACATCGTCAATCGGGTGCTGCGAGAACAGATCACGGGTATCCGCGTGGTCCGAGCGTTCGTTCGCGAGCGCCATGAACGTCGCAGGTTCGAACGGGCCAACAACGACCTCACCGACGCCGCGCTGCGCGTGGGTAGATTGCTTGCGCTGATGTTCCCTTCGGTTCTGCTGATCAGCAACGTCACCATTGTGTTCATCATCTGGTTCGGCGGGCATCTGATCGAAGACGGAGAAGTAGAGATCGGCGCACTGACCGCGATGATCGCCTACGTGATGCAGATCCTGATGGCGGTGATGATGGCCTCGTTCCTCGCGATGATGGCGCCGCGAGCGTCAGTGTGTGCGGAACGCATCTACGAGGTCCTCGACACCGAGACGTCCGTGGTGTCCACCGAAAAACCCGTCATCCTGAACGGGACTTCCGCAGCCGTCGAGATGCGGGCCGCGCGTTTCCAGTACCCGGGTGCCGATGACCCCGTCCTGCGCGACATCAGCTTTCGTGCCGAACCGGGTACGACCACCGCAATCGTCGGGTCGACGGGGTCGGGCAAGACCACTCTGGTGGCTTTGCTGCCCCGGCTGATCGACGTCACTGGTGGGGAAGTCCTCCTGGGGGGCGTCGACATCCGTGACCTCGATCCGGCAGCGCTGCGCAGCGAGATCGGTTTCGTGCCGCAGAAGCCGTATCTGTTCTCCGGCACGATCGCCTCCAACCTCCGGTACGGGAAACTCGATGCCACCGAAGAAGAGATGTGGGCAGCGCTCACCGTTGCGCAGGCGGCAGACTTCGTGCGGGCAATGCCGGAGCAGTTACAGACACCGGTGGCGCAAGGCGGCACGACGGTCTCCGGTGGACAGCGGCAACGACTTGCCATCGCCCGTGCGCTGATCAGGAAGCCGAACATCTACCTGTTCGATGATTCGTTCTCGGCGTTGGATCTGCACACCGATGCCCGCCTGCGAGCCGCACTGCGTCCGGCCACCCGTGAGGCGTGCGTCATCATCGTGGCCCAGCGCATCACCACCATCGCCGACGCAGACCAGATCGTCGTCCTCGATCGCGGTGCCGTCGTCGGTATCGGTACCCACGACGAGCTGTTGTCGAGGTGCCCGACGTACACCGAGATCGTCGAATCCCAACTCTCGGTGGAGGGTCGGGCATGACGCGGCCGGGAGGCGGACCGCCGAATGCCGCGGTGCCAGGAGAAAAGGCCCGCGCATTCGGGCCGTCGGTGAAGCGGGTGGTGGTGCTGCTCTCGACCCGCCGCACCACACTCCTGCTGGTGCTGGTGTGTGCGGTGGTGGCAGTTGTCCTCAACGCTGTCGGGCCCCTCATCCTGGGACACGCCACGGACCTGATCTTCAACGGTGTGGTCGGCGATCGGTTGCCCGCCGGCGACACGAAGGACCAAGCTGTCGCAGGCCTGCGGCAGCAGGGCGACAACACCTTCGCCGACATGGTCTCGTCCATGGACGTGACGCCCGGTGTCGGTATCGATTTCGACGAGGTCGGTCGAGTGCTGATCTTTGTGCTCGCGCTCTACATCGGGTCTTCTGTGCTGAGCTGGTTGATGGGTCGGCTCCTCAATGTGATCACCCAGCGCACGGTGCGGGAGATGCGCGCTGACGTCGAGAACAAGATCCACCGACTGCCGCTGAGCTACTTCGACGGCACTCAGCGCGGCGATCTGCTGAGCCGGGTCACCAACGACCTGGACAATGTCTCGCAAAGCCTGCAGCAGACCATCGCGCAGTTGCTGAACTCGGTGCTCACGGTTGTCGCGATTCTCGTGATGATGATCTACATCTCGCCACTGCTGTCGTTGATCGCGATCGTGACCATTCCGCTGGCGGTGTTCGTGACAGCGCAGGTCGCGAAACGGTCGAAGCCGCATTTTCTCGCGCAGTGGTCGAGTACAGGTCGGCTCAACGGTCAGGTGGAGGAAGCCTTCACCGGGCACGAGGTCATCAAGGCGTTCGGCATGCAGGCGGACGTGGAGGCGCGGTTCGACGAGCGCAACGAGAAGCTGTACGAATCAAGTTGGCGCGCACAGTTCATCTCCGGGATCATCATGCCTTCCATCATGTTTCTCGGAAACCTCAACTACGTCGCGGTGGCCGTTGTCGGTGGGCTACGGGTGGCGTCGGGTTCGCTGAGCCTCGGTGACGTGCAGGCGTTCATCCAGTACTCCCGGCAATTCACCCAGCCGCTCACCCAGATCGGGTCGATGTTCAACCTGATGCAGAGCGGGGTGGCCTCGGCGGAGAGAATCTTCGACATCCTCGATGCGAAAGAGGAGGTGCCCGACCCCGATTCGCCTCGAAGCCCGGACTCGGACAAGGGCCTCATCACCTTCGACGACGTCTCGTTCCGGTACAGCCCGGATCGACCGCTGATCGAGCAACTGTCGCTGGTCGCCAAGCCAGGGCACATGGTGGCGATCGTCGGGCCGACCGGCGCGGGGAAGACGACGTTGGTGAACCTGATCATGCGCTTCTACGATCTCGACTCCGGCACGATCAGTCTCGACGGCGTCGACACCTCGACGATGACGCGGGACGACCTCCGGGAACGCACAGGAATGGTGCTACAGGATTCCTGGCTGTTCGGCGGGTCGATTCGCGACAACATCGCCTACGGCGACCCCGACGCAGATGACGATGCGATTCTCGAAGCTGCGCGCGTGAGCCACGTCGATCACTTCGTGCGGATCCTGCCGGATGGTTACGACACCGTCATCGACGAAGAAGGCGGCGGCGTCAGTGCCGGCGAAAAGCAGCTCATCACCATAGCCAGGGCGTTCCTCGCCAAGCCCACACTGCTGATCCTCGACGAAGCGACCAGTTCGGTGGATACCAGAACCGAGCTTCTCATCCAGAAGGCGATGGCTGCGCTGCGTACCGACAGGACCAGTTTCGTCATCGCGCACCGACTCTCGACGGTCAGGGATGCGGACACCATCCTTGTGATGGAGGCCGGGCGGATCGTGGAACAGGGTTCGCACGATGAATTGCTCGACAACCACGGCCCGTACTACCGGCTGTACAACAGCCAGTTCGCGGGACCCATGGATGTCGACGAACTCGGTGACCCCGAGTTCTCCACGAGCTGACGGCACCCGCTTTTGCGTTCGAGACTGCGGCTGCGCAGAGGTCTACTCGGCCGATAGCTACACGTTCGCAGTCTCGGCGCAGGGGAATCCCCGCGGTCGGGACGCGGCCCGCGCTGGGATGCTCACCACACACGAGGCGATCGTTGATCGTCACCCGGGGCCTCGAGGGTTCCGCCAACTGCGCACGGTGCTGTCGCTGGTCGACGCAGAGGCCGAGTCGCCCCGAGAAACCCGAACCAGGTTGCTGCTCATCAGGTCGGGACTCCCTCGTCCCGAGACGCAGATCAAGTTCCGAGATGCCCACGGTCACGTTCACACCAGACTCGACGGCGGCGAGACTGCGGCAATGAAGTGACCTACTCGGCCGATGGCTTCGTAGCGGCAGTCTCGATTGGGCTAGGGGGCAAGTGTGAAGGAATGATGTTCGTGCGCAACGACCCAGCGATCGTCTTCCCTGCGTAGGCCGAGGGTCAATCGGAGCTTCCGATCGGGATGTGCGGCCCGGCCCTCCGGAGTGTCGCATTGCAGCAACGCGTACGCGTAAGCGACCTCTTCTCCCGCGACGACCTCGAGTTCATCTATGTCGAACGAGCCTCCGCTAGCCTGGAAGTCGAAGAACGGTGGCCAGCAATCGCGATACTCGTCGGTTCCGCGGACGCCGCGTTCGGGCGGCGGTACGTCGAACATCACGATATCGGTGGCATGATCTGCCATCACCGTGTCCAGATCGCCGTTGTGAACGGCCTGCGCCCAGGTCTCGATCAATGAGCGGATGTACGCACCGTGATCTACGTGTCGCATCGGTTGTCCTTTCGTCTCAACCAATACAGACTTCGCCCACGTCGATCGCTCATCGCCGAGAGCTCAGTTGACTCCGATCTCCGGTCGTCCTGCAGGGATGGTGATGGTGGCGCGACGCCGCAGTCCTGCATTCGGGTCCGCAACCGTGTCCGCGACCCGAAACTCCGCCTGCCATTCCTGCTGGGTCAGCCGGTTCAAAACGTACCCGCGCTGCGCGTTGCCGAACTTGACATGCGGTGACGCGGCTTTGAGCAACATGTCGCTCTCATCACTGTCCGCGCCGGTTCCACCCGACGAGATCGAGGTCCCCGCCAGCTCGACACCCACCGTGGGCGCCGGGCGGGTGTAGGTCGACTTCAGCTCGGACACCACCGACCGGTGGATGTCGCCGACAATCGACACCAGATTGGAGGAGACGCCCCGTTCGCGCGCACCGTCGAGGATCCGCGAACGAGAAGCCTCGTAACCACTCCAGCCGTCCATGCTCACCGCGCGTTCCCCGTTTTTGTTACGCGCGAGGTCGGCGATCGTCGTCTGGTGGGCCAGCACGTTCCAGCGGGTGGTGCTCGATGCGAGACCGTCGAGCAGCCATTGCTGCTGGGCGGCACCGGTGATCGTCCGGTCGGAGCGGGCCGTGAGGTCGTTCTGCGGTCCGTCGGTGTCGCCGTTCACCTGATCGCTGCGGTATTGGCGGGTGTCCAGCACGCTGAACTGTGCGATGTCCCCGAACGTGAAGCGACGGTAGATACGCATATCCGCGCCGTTCGGTCGGAGTTCAGCGCGGACCGGCGTGTTCTCCCACCAGGCCTTGAATGCGGCAGCACGACGGTAAAGGAAGTCTGGGACGGGAACGTCGTCCTCGGAAATGGCAGCTGCCCAGTTGTTCTCCACCTCGTGGTCATCCATGGTGATGATGAACGGCGATGTCCTGTGTGCCTGCTGCAGGTGTGGATCGAGTTTGTACAGCGCGTATCGCTCGCGGTAGTCGTCGAGGCTCATCATCTCGGTGAGGGCCGAGCGAGGCATCGCGGTGGTGTTCCGCTGCCCGCCCCGTGCGGGAATTGCTTTCTCGTACACATAATCACCCAGGTGGAAAACCACATCGGGCGCAGCTGCCGCCATGTCTGCGTAGGCATTGAAGAACCCGTCACCCCACGATTGGCACGATGCCCAGGCAAATGTCATGGCTCTCGTGGCGGCCAGTGTCGTCGGCGCCGTTCGGGTTCGACCGACATCGGAGTAGTGGCCTGCTGCCCGGAAACGATAGAAGTAGTCCGTCGATGGTTCCAGTCCCCGGACGTCGACATGGATGCTGTGCCCGTCCGCGGACGTAGCCAACTCGAACCCGCGTCGCAGGATCTGGCGGAAATTGCTGTCTTGGGCCAATTCCCACTCCACCGGTACCGGGATGTCGGTCATCCCACCGTGGGGTGCAAGGGGCGCAGAGGCCAGCCGGGTCCACAGGACAACGGCATCAGGAAGTGGGTCGCCCGATGCGACCCCCAGGGTGAACAGGTGATCGCCGTGGTTCATCGGCGCTGGGTAGGCGGCGGGGGCCTCGATCAGGCCAGGGGTGAACGCCAGCGCGCTGGCGACGCCGGTCCAAGTGAGGAACTTGCGGCGAGAGATTCCGGATCGCAGTGTCTTGTCGGGACTGATTCGAAGCGTGTTCGGCACAGGCGCAGCAGATCAGCGCGACCTGTCATCGCCGAGACATCGGGGTGAAGGGGAGTCAAAAGCTGCCCGACCACCGGATGTCATCGCAGGTCGACGACACAGCAGCACTGCAGATCATCGGCCTGCGGAGTCCAGTCCGGCGACAACGGCGGCCATCACGGCACGCCAGTGCGTGCGTTGGAGCTCTCGTTCATCGGCGCTGATGAGACGTTCCTGGTGGAAGCGGATGACGGTCTTGTGGTCGCCCTCCGGGGTCACCGTCACCTGAACGATCGTCTCGTGGCTCCAATCCGCCGGCTGCCAGGTGAGCCGGATGCGATCCTCGCGGTGAAAACTCCTGGTCTCGCCGGTGGTTCCATCGGTGGTTTCGTACTGTCCGCCCTTTTCGCGTTGCAGTCGGACGCCGTGGCCGAGCCAGGCCGCGGTACCTGCTTCGGCGGTGAGGAAGTCCCAGACCACTTCAAGTGGATGATGAACCGTCTTCGAGACACCGATCTGCCAGCCGGCGTCTCGGGTGTGCCCGGTCTGTCTGTTCGTCACCGTAGTACCGCGGCGACTGCGGCCAACTCGACCAGTGCGCCTGGTACCCCCAGCGCCGGCACCATCGCTGCCGTGATCAACGGTGGATCGCTGTTCGGGTCCAGGGACTGAGCCGCGACGGTGTATCCGGCCGTGATGTCGATCCCGTCGACCGCGTAGAGCGTCAGACTGACCACATCGGACATGTCGGCGCCTGCGGCTGCCAGGGCAGTCTTCAGGTTGGCCATGACCTGAGCCGTTTGGGCGCCCACGTCGTTGCCGCCCACGAGCGAGCCGTTCGAGTCGACCGCGTTCTGTCCGCCGACGAGGATGGTTGTCGCGCCAGGCGGGATGACTGCGACGTGACTGAATGCTGGGCTGTTGACCAGCCCTTCCGGTTTGAGCAACTTTATTGTGTCCATGGTCCGACCGTAAATGAATACCCTGCCAAGAACTGTCAGGGTTTGGCATCATATTTGAGTAATGTCCAGTCCTACCGGTCGCCGCCTCCAAACGTTGGCGATCTTGCAGTCGAACCCGGGCATCAGTGCGGGCAGGCTCGCCGAGCGTCTGAGCGTCACCGAGCGCACCGCGCGCCGTGACGTGGAACATCTTCGGGAGCTCGGGTATCGCATCGATGCCGAAGCCGGCCGCTTCGGTGGATACACCCTGTCGTCGGGCACGGCGAGCCCGCCGCTGGTGCTCGACGCCGACGAATCTCTCGCGGTGGCTCTTGGCCTGCATTCTTCGGTCGGGGTCGGGGGTTTGGCGCCCGCTGCGGTGACTGCACTGGCCAAACTCACCGAGGCGATGCCTGCGCGCCTGCGTGGGCGATTCGAGGCAGTCGCGGCGGCAGAAACGGTAGACGGCGACGAGGCGCGGTCGGCGGACGCGGGGGTTCTGGTTGCGCTGGCACTGGCCTGTCGTGCGGGCGAGGGTGTGCGTCTGCGACATCGCAGGCGATCTGACGAACCCGGGCGTGCCCGCGATGTCCAGCCGGCGCAACTGGTCCGCAGCGGAGGGCGGTGGTATCTCGTCGGCAACGAGCGGGGGACTGACCGCTGGCAGGCCTATGCTCTCGATCGCATCAGCGAAGTCCGGCCGCTGGGTACGAGATTCAAGGCGCCGCCTCCGCCACACGATGCAGCGGCCTTCGTGGCCGAAGGACTTGCCCATGGATGGCGCCACAGTGTCCGCGTGCGGGTGTACCTCTCGGGGGACGAAGTGCGAAAGATGGTCCGCCCGTCGGTCGGTTCGATCACCGACGAGGGTGACGACTGCATCCTCTCCCTCGGCGCGGACGACCTCGACTGGGCAGCCCGGTGGCTGGTGTATCTCAACGTCGACTTCGACGTGTTGGAACCCGCTGAACTCATCGACCGACTGCACGCTCTGGGTACCTGGGTCGCTGCCCGCTACCGGTGACAGAAACACACACTCGAGTCACAATCACCGGTTGCACCGTGTGCGTCTGACCGGAGCGTGTGCTTCTGTGTCAGTTGACTTTTGGTGTCCACCCCAGCTTGGGCCCAAGGTGGACGGCCATGTCCGTGATGATCTGGAGGTAGTCGGCCTCCTCGAAAGAGAACGGCAGTGCGAAGGCGACCTCCTGTGCGCGCAGAAACCCTGCGTGGGAGTAGAGGATGTCGGCGATTTCGTCGGACGAGCCGACGACGTCGGCTGCGAACATCATCTGTCGCGGTCCTTGCGGCGACAACGTGCGGTCGAAGCGGGCCGCCGCGTACTCCTTGTACTTTCGGACCTGTTCTGCCGTTGCCGAATCCGTGGGTATGACCACCAGACCCTGTGAGACGCGCGCTTTTTCGGGATGGGGATGATGGGCCCGATACGCGTCGATGTGCTCGCCTTGGATCGTCGCGAAGTCGCGCGAGTCGGTCCCCTCGGTGTTGACCACTGAACTCGTCAGATAATTGAGCCCTTGTTGTCCCGCCCAGATCGCCGACGAGAGCATGCCGCCGTACCAGAGCCTGTCTATCAGACCAGGGGAGTGGGGCTGCACGATCCGGGAGAACTGTTCGATACCCACCGTGCCCTCGAAGTCACTGACAGGAACCCCTCGGATGTTGTCCATCAGCCGGAGCACGCGGTCTTTGCTGAAGTTCTCCAGGTCGTACGATTCCGGGTACAGCTTTGTCTTGAAATCGTCGTATCGCATCGGGGTGCCCACCGATACGCCGGGATTGATCCGGCCGCCGGAGAGCAGGTCGACTGTCGCGAGGTCCTCGGCCAATCGCAGGGGGTTTTCGAGTCCGAGAGGGATGACCGCCGTGCCGAGTTCGATCCGCTTGGTGCGCTGGGTGGCAGCCGCCATCACCGCCACCGGAGATGAGATCCCGTATTGCAGGTGTCGGTGTCGCAGCCACACGCTGTCGAAGCCGAGTTCTTCGGCCAGTTCGATGGTGCGCAGCGTCTCCTCGTGTCCGGTTCGGGGGTCCGCTGGGTCGAAGCGCCCGATCGTGAGAAAACCGAGCTTGTCTAGGGTCTGACCTGGCTGTGGCATGTTTCAACCTCCGGCATGCGTCGAATCCGGATGGCCCGCGATTCCGTGTAAGACGATAGTCGTCGTCTGCTCGACCCAATCATCGTCGAGGTCCTCATCCGGGCGGAGCAGCAACCGCAGGATGGTGGTCCCACCGATGACCTCGAGCAGTCGGTCAGGGTCGATGCCTGCCCTGACCTCACCACGCTCCACGGCTCGGTGGAGCCGAAGACGCATCGCCGCGAACACACCGTCTTGAAAGCGTTGCATGACAAGCTTGTTGAGCACCGGATCGGCACCGACCTCGCCCAGGAGTCCCGGCAGCGCAGCTCGGGTCACCGGATCGGTGAAGATCGACCGGGAACCCGCGATGAGCGCACGGATGTCTGTGGTGAGATCGCCCGACTCCGGGATGAGCGTGGTCACGGGGGCCGGAAACGCAGCCTCGTGGACCAGCTGCGCCTTGCTGGACCAACGACGGTAGAGGGCTGTCTTCGTGGTGCCGGCACGTTGGGCCACCGCGGCGAGTGTCAGCGCCGCATAGCCGACCGAGACGAGGAGTTCCGCGGTGGCCCGCAGGATCGCTTCATCAATGCCGCGGTCGCGCGGGCGCCCAGCGGGGGTCTTGTCATCAGGTGGGGTCTCTGCTTTCATTACGCTACCAACCGTATCGTAATTTGCGTCACACTTCTCCTGTGGGTGTGCAGGCTTCCGGAAGGGCATCGTGGCCACTGAACAACCGCTCGCCGACATGAAACTCCAACGTACGAGTCGGGACGTCACCACTCTTCCAGATCGTCTTGCGGCGTGGCTGTCGACGGTGCTGCCGGGCGGTGTGGTTCCCGACGTCGTGGTGGACAGCGGGATCGACTCCAACGGCATGTCGTCGGAGACCATCGTGCTCGCCGCCACCTGGGACACCGGCGCGGAGACCACCACCCACCGCTATGTCGCTCGGGTCACCCCGGCAGCGGAAGACATCCCCGTCTTCCCGACATATCGGCTGGACCACCAATTCGAGGTGATGCGCTTGGTCGGCGAGTTGACCGACATCCCCGTGCCGCAGGTGCACTGGATGGAACCGACGGGTGATGTGCTCGGGACGCCGTTCTTCCTGATGGATCACGTCGAAGGGCTCGTGCCGCCCGACGTGCTGCCGTACACGTTCGGCGACAACTGGTTCCATGATGCCGACCGTGAACGGCAACGGCGACTGCAGGATGCCACGGTCGAGATCCTCGCAGGTTTGCACTCGATCCCGAACGCGTCCGAGACCTTCGCCTTTCTGGGCGACGGTGCCGGAGGTGATACCGCGCTGCGCCGCAACGTGAAATGGTGCAAGTCCTGGTACGAGTTCGCGGTACCCGGCATCGGTAGATCACCGTTGCTGGATCGCGCGTTCGGGTGGCTGGACGACAACTGGCCGACGAGAGCCGATTCGGCTGACCCGGTCCTGCTCTGGGGCGATGCGCGATTCGGCAACACCCTCTATCAGGATTTCGAGCCGGTTGCGGTTCTCGACTGGGAGATGACCGCACTCGGGCCCCGAGAACTCGATGTGGCCTGGATGATTTTCTCGCATCGAGTGTTTCAGCAAATCGCGACTCTGATGGGATTGCCGGGGATGCCCGATGTCCTTCGCGAGGAAGATGTCGTCGCGACATATACCGAACTCACCGGGGCCGAAGTCGGCGACCTCAGCTGGTTCTATGTCTACGCTGCGGTGATCTGGGGTTGTGTGTTCATGCGCACCGGAACGCGACAGGTGCACTTCGGCGAGATCGAGATGCCCGACGAGGTCGACGGATTGTTCCACCACCGAGCATTGCTGGAAGAACTCATCGCAGGAAACGCTGTCTTCACCGCCGGCGAGGGAGATGCCACGTGATCGGACCGTTGGACGAATACCCCATCCACCAAGCGCCGTTGCCGATCGGTCTGGTCGATTCGAGCGATCGAAACTTCTACGATCGCAGCTATTTCAACGCCCATGACCGCACCGGCGACATCTTCGTGATCACCGGTGCCGGCTACTACCCGAACCTGGGCACCAAAGATGCTTTCGTGCTCGTGCGCCGCGGCGACGTCCAGACGGCTGTGCACCTCGGCGACGCGATCGATTCAGACCGCCTCAACCAACGCGTCAACGGATACCGTATCGAGGTCGTCGAACCACTCCAGACACTCAGATTGATCCTGGAAGAGACCGAGGGCATTGCCATGGACATGACCTGGCAGGGATCGTTCGACGTTCTGCAGGAGCAACCCCACATCATGCGAACAGGCAGCAGGATTACGCTGCAGGCACAGCGATTTGCGCAGGTGGGCACCTGGAGCGGGGTCGTGTCCGTCGACGGGAGCGACATCGCGGTGGACCCGTCGACCTGGGTCGGGACACGCGATCGATCCTGGGGGATCCGCCCTGTCGGTGAGCCCGAACCCGCCGGGAGGCCGTCGGACCCGCCGTTCGAGGGCATGTGGTGGCTGTACGTGCCGATGCGTTTCGACGAGTTCGCGATCGTCTTGATCATGCAGGAGGACCCGAATGGTTTTCGGATCCTCAACGACTGCACCCGCGTCTGGCCCGGCGGCCGGCTCGAACAATTGGGGTGGCCGAAGGTCACGATCCGCTATGCCTCCGGTACCAGGGTCCCGACCGGCGCGACCATCGAGTGCACGACACCAGATGGGTCGCCTCTGCTGCTCGAGGTCGAATCCAGGCTTGCGGTGCCGATACACCTCGGCGGTGGTTACGGCGGCGACCCCGATTGGATTCACGGCACCTGGAAGGGGGAGAAGTTCACCGAACGGCGCACCTATGACGTCACCGACGAGGCGAACGCAGGTCGGGTCATGTTCGGCGTCATCGACCACGTCGGCCGGGCCGTGTGCAATGGGCCCGGAGCCGACGGTGTCGAGGGGTTCGGGCTCTTCGAGCACGGTGCATTGGGCAGGCACGACCCGTCGGGTTTTGCTGATTGGTTCACCCTCGCGCCCTGAGTGCGAGCCGGCGTCTACGCGGTCACCGCGAGTTCGGGGTCGGTCCATTGATCCGCTTGCCGATGGCGGCGAGCTGACGTAGCTGTGCTCGACTCAGCTTGTCGATGACCAGGCTCCGCACATTGGCTGCATAACCCGGAGCGGTGGCAACAACTTTTTCCCACCCGGCCTCCGTGAGTGAGGCATTGGTGAATCGGCCGTCTTCGGGGCAGGGTTTGCGCTGCACCCAGTCACGCTTCTCCAGTCGTGTCACAACGTGTGACAGGCGCGACAAGGAGCCGTTTGCGAGGTCGGCGAGCGTGCTCATCCGCAACGTGCGGTCGGGGGCTTCGGACAACGAAGCGAGCACCTCGTACTCGAAGTGGGTGAGACCCGCGTCCTTGAGGAGCTGGGCGTCGAGCGCATGGGGGAGTCGCGACAACAGGATGGCCACTTGGATCCAGGTGTCCATCTCTTCGTCGTCGAGCCAATTCGGCTCGGACTCGCTCGGCATCACTGCAGTCTATAACTGCTGAAACACTTGACGCATCATTTGACGCATCAAGTAACGAGTCTTTACTCTTCACTTGACACATCAAGTGAATCCACGAGTAAGGGCAATCGAGACATGAACAACCCCATCATCCGAAGCATCGGAATCCTGCTCGCGCGCATCGGCCTCGGCATCGTGTTCCTGGCCCATGGCCTGCAGAAGCTCAACACCTACGGGTTCGACGGCACCAAGGCGAGCTTCGAGGGGATGGATGTACCGCTGGCTCCGGTGTCGGCGTTCGCCGTCACCTGGCTCGAGATCCTGGGTGGTATCGCCTTGATCGCAGGTCTGCTGACGCCCATCGTCGCGATCCTGTTCTTCTTGGACATGCTCGGCGCTTACTTCTTCGCGCACATCGATTCAGGCCTGTGGGTCGCCGATGGCGGCTACGAATTGGTGTTGGCCCTGGGTGCAGGCGCATTGCTCCTCGCGGTCGTCGGCGCAGGCCGCTTCAGTGTCGATGCCGTGCTCGAAACCAAGGTCGGCTGGCTCGCCACCGACGGCACCCGTACCCGGGAGACCGTCAACGCCGGCTGAGCACGTTCGGGGCCGCAGCCGCGGGGTTTCGTTGTCCGAAATGTGGGTATCAATCGGTGATGAATCCGCAGGCAGACGTCGGCACCTTCTGATGTCCGTCGACGGCAAGGAACAGACGCCGAGCGATCGCGACGACAACGCGGGGGGACAGCAGACCCCGCTCAACGAACCTCCGCGGCTCCGCACTGACGACAACCGGGCCGCGTCCAGACTCGAGCTCTTCTACGACCTCGCGTACGTGCTGGTCATCCATCAGCTCGCGATCGCGTTCACCAAGGACCTCACCTGGCACGGCGCCGCGGTGTTTGCGGGCCTGTTCACGATCACGTGGTGGTCGTGGGTGACGATGACGTTGTACGCAAACCGATTCGACACCAACGACGTCATCTATCGAGTCCTCAAACTCAGTGCAACGTTCGCGGTTGCGGTGATGGCGGCCAGCGCGGGATCGGTTCCGTCATCCGGGGTCGTGGCCTTCACGATCGGCTACGTGGCCACCCGCGTCGTCCTCGCTGTCCTGTACGCACGGGCCTGGGTGCACATCGTCGACTCCAGGCCGACGATCAACCTATATTTCGCGACCACGACCTTCAGCGCACTGCTGTGGACGACGTCGCTGTTCACCCCCGGTCCCATCACGTACGGACTGTGGGCAACCGGAATACTCATCGAGGCGTTGGCGCCGGTTGCCGCCACCCGCTGGGGCCCGGACATTCCGCTGCACCTCGACCACTTACCGGAGCGGTTCGGGCTCTTCGTGATCTTGGTCCTCGGGGAATCGGTCTCCGCGATCGTCTTGGGAATGCATGACACCCACTGGGCGCTGTCCTCGATCGTCGTGGCCGCACTGGGATTCACGATCGCCGCCGCAATGTGGTGGATGTATTTCGACATCGGTGGGGCCGAGGCCAAGACGCTGCTGCAGTCCGATGACGATGCACACAGCAGCGGCCGGGCGGACTCGTACATCTACGGTCACCTGCCGTTGACGCTGGGCGCCGCTCTGCTCGGCGTGGGCGTCGAGCAGTACGTCCTGCATCCCGTCGGGGAGCTCACCTCCGGCGGTCGCTGGGCGCTGTGCGGTGGGCTGGCCCTGTTCGTCGCCGGGGTGTGCATGGTGCTGGCGGGAAGCGCGCGGACGTGGCGGGCGGTGTTTCCTTGGCCTGCGGTCGCCATCCCGGCTGTCGTGGCTGTCGGGTTCATCGACAACGCACTCCCGTTCGCCTCTGCCGTCTTCCTGGCCATCGGATCCACCGTCGCCGTGGTCACCGGGATCGTCCGACGACGGCAGAGCGCCATGAGGACCACCGAGACCTGATGGATCGACGCACTGACCGCGTGGCGACCGGGTGAAGTGGGTAGCCTGACGCCGTGGGTATTCTGACGCCGCTGGCGGTCAAGATAGGTGCGGTCTCGTGGATGCCGAAAATGCTTCCGCTCATAGAGAAGTGCGATGTGAAGCTTCAGGGCGCGACCAAGGGCAGGGTCAGTGTTCTCGACATCGCCGGCCTGCCGAACATCGTCCTGCGGGTGCCCGGCCGCAAAACCGGAAACGTGCGGTCGACGCCCTTGCTCTGCGTCCCACAGGATGGTGGCTGGCTGATTGCCGGTTCGTACTTCGGCAATCCCAAGCTGCCGGTGTGGGTGCTCAACCTCCGCGCGTGCGAGACGGCGGAGGTGGTCCATCGCGGCAAGACGCTCACCGTCTCGTGGCGTGAGATCACCGGGACGGAGCGCGAGCAGGCGTGGCAAACCCTACTCGACACCTGGCCCAACTTCGCCATCTACGAGCAGCGCACCGAGCGGCTGATCCCCGTGTTCTTCCTGGCCCCCGGACCGTCCAAGGCGTAGGCCGCAGGATCAGTCGGTGGACATCAACGAGGTGACCGATGAGCTCTATGGTCTCGACCCGGGCGATTTCGTGAAAGTTCGTGACGCCCATGTGAAAGAAGCCCGAGCACAGGGCGATCGAGGGCTGGCGAAGGAGATCTCGCAGCTGCGCAAACCGACATCGGTCGCGTGGATGGTGAACATTCTCGCCCGCGAGCACTCCGAGGACGTCGAGAACCTCCTCGCACTGGGTGAGGCACTGCGTGATGCACAACGCCACCTTGCCGGCGACGACCTGCGTACGTTGACCACGCAGCGGCAGAGGGTGGTTCGAGCGATGGCTCGCCAGGCCGGTGAGTTGGCCGTCGATCACGGCCACACCGCGAGTGAGAACGCGCTCCGAGAGGTTGGGCAGTCGTTGCACGCAGCTCTGGCCGACTCCGACATAGCCGAACAGGTGCGTGCGGGGCGCTTGGTGACCGCAGTCAGCTACAGCGGAATGGGACCGGCCGGGATGGCGGTGGTCGGGGGACGCGCTCGGAAGCCGAAAGCCGCACCCGCAAAGAAGAAGCCGGGCCCGGAGGAGATCACCGCGGCGCGGGAGCACGTCGCCGCGGCCGAGAAGTCCGAGCGCGAGGCCGATGCGGCGCTCGAGTCGGCCCGGGCCGACGCCGAGCACGCAGCTGATTCGGTGGCTGCCCTCGACACACGAGTCGACGAACTCCGGGAGCAGCTCGCGCAGGCAGAACAGGAACGCCAGTTCGCGAACCGGGCTCACCAATCCGCCACCGATCAGGTCGAGGCAGCGCAGAGGGATCTGACCTCAGCGCGCGAGGAGTCAAGAAACGCACGCCGGGACCTCGAGGCGCTGGAAGACTAGATCAACGGCAGGCACGCGCAGCGACTTGCGTGATGGACTCGCGCATCTTGTCCGCCGACACCCTCGGCAGACTTCGGCGGGCGAGGTAGTCCGGATCTGTGACGCGCGACCAATCGCATGTCTGTGTCACCCGCGTTCCGTCTTCGGTAGCCGTCAGCTCCCACTCCCAACGCACCCCGACAGGCGGCCGATCAGGGCGTGCAGGCATCCAGGCGATCACCTTGTCCGCTTCATACGCCACGACGTGATTGACGACCTCGTAGGGTCTGCCCGACTCATCGCGCATCGCAGTGGCGAATGTCTCTCCCTCACCGGTGATTCGGCGTGGTGCGTGGGCAAGCTGGAGCATTCCGGAGCCGTCGAGTTCCACGTGCTTCGCCGGATCGGTGAGAACGCTGAACACCGCGGACGGCGTCACCGGTACGTCCATGCTCACCGACAAGTATTGATCCGCCACATCTTCGACCCTACTGTTCAAACTCCTTATCGGACACGACTCTCTACTGGGCGGAGCTCGGGATCGATCGCCGTTCGTACCACTGGGCGATCAACGACGAACCGATGCCGTGGATCACCACACTGCCCAGCACCGTCACCGTCATCGCATACAGGGTGTCGTTGGCGATCCGGCCATCGAGCGCGTTGTAGGCCAGCAGCCCGAACACGATGGACGCGGTGCCTCGGGGGCCCAGCATGCCGATCACCAGCCGGTCGGTCCGGCTCAGCGTCGTACCCAGCAACGACAGGTAGACCGGCACGATCCGAAGGACAGTCAGCGCTGCGACCGCGAGCACGATGATCTGCCAGACGAATCCGAACTCGAGAACCAGGACCGCGGTGCACCCGAACACGAACCACATTGCCAGAGCAGCGAGCACACCGACATCGTCCACGAGACTGAGCTCCGACTCGGCCGGCGGTGTCGACCGCGCCGCCTTGTAGGCGATACCGCAGATGAATGCAGCGACGAAACCGTTGCCGTGCAACTCGGTTGCAGACCCGTAGGCCAAGAGGGGAAAGATGACGAGGCTGATGCGGATCGACTGCGCGGTCGCGAAGTTCCGCGCCATCGATTGGTTGGTCAGCCAGGCAGCGACGACCCCGACCACGCCGCCGGCGAGGATGGCGTACACCGCTGACGGCACCGCGGTTTCGAGGGCGTCGACCGGCCCCTCAGCATGTGAATGGTCGCCGGCGAGGGTGAGGGCGAAGATGAACAGTGGTGCGACGATTCCGTCGTTGTAACCGCTTTCGATGTTGAGGACGTTGCGCACCCGCACCGGAATGCGTGCGTCCCGGACCATCGATGAGGTGGGCGCGAGATCGATCGGGATGGCGATGCAGGCGATGACCAGCAGCACTCCGATCGACAGGCTCGGCAGCAATGCCGCCCCGGCGAGCAGTGCTGCGCCGATCGACAACGGCATCGCGACGAGCAGCAGTCTGACCGAGGTGCGCCGTTCCCCTGCAAAATATCCGCCCTTGACCTCGGTGGCATCGACGAACAGCAGAACCGCCAGGATCAGTTCCACGACCTTTTCGGCGGCAACGGTGTTGAGCGTCTGACCGATGTCGTTGCGGGTACTGAGTCCGATGGCGATACCGGCAGTGACCATCAGCAGTGGTCCCGAGATGCGGAACCTCGCCAGGCGCCCGGCAACAAGCGACCATCCGACGATCACCACCAAGGCGATGAGTACGGAAGTGGTCACGGCGGTGACCCGTCTCCGTCGCCTCTGAGCACCCGACGATCGTATATGTGGTTACTCAGGCGGGTCAGTTGCCGGCGAGCTTGGCCGAGTTGCTGGTGCAATACAGGGGGACGCCGATGTTGATCAGAGTCCGCGACTTCGATTCGTCGAGGCCGGTCTCGTCGGAGATCTTGGTGACCGTGTCGTTGAGGCTGGTGCCGTTCGAGAGCTCGTCGCACGCGGTCTGCGCTGCGGCGATCTGGTCTTCCCGACTCCCGAAGGTGGCGTTCTGGGATTCCAGCGCCTGGATGTAACCGTTGTCCTTCACGTCGCCGGCTGCGGTGGAGGCGTTGTCGACGAGCTGTTCGGCGCTACTGCGGGCCTGGTCGGTCGCATTCTGTACGTCTTCGCTGCTACATGCACCTACGAAGAGCACAGTGCCAAGGAATGCGAACAGTGCCACAAGCTTCTTCATGTCAATCCCGTTTCGTCGTCGAGTACTCATGAGAACGATAGGCGATCGCCGGGCGGGCGATGACGTCGATCGCCAGCAGGGCGAGCACGGCGACGATCACCGTCACCATGACGACAAGCCCCGAGGGATAGTTCCAGAAGACGAGCACGATGATCGCCAGGGCGACCACAGCAATTCGCAACGGTGTCCGGTACCTCGCCGCAGCGGACTCGATCGGATGAGGAACCCGCCCCTCGGCATTGCCTCGGGCCGCGTTCAGCCCGCGGCCGAATGCCTCACGCACCGCGACGGCGGATCCTGATGTCCCGGCGAGGTATCCCACCACGGCGATCACGACAGCAAGGACGGCGACCGCACGCAGCGTGGTGCGCAGCGGTACGAGGATGGTGTCGATGAGGACCTCTGCAGCTGCGGGGGAGAGCACGTCGGCGGGGACCGCGTCGAGGTAGACCGACCGCCCGATACTGATCGCGACGGCCAGCAGCGCCATGGCGACGGCGAGTGCGATCCCGAAGAGTGAGAACGCCTTTCTCCGGGAACCCCTGGGAGCGGCCCAGATTGCTGCAGCGCCGACCAGGAGTGTCAAGAACGGAAGCACAGTCGATGCCTTGTCCAGTGCAGAGACTGCCTTTTGAGCCTTGACCAGATCGGGCGACCGGAAGATGACGAATGACTTGTTGATGTCGGGGATCTTGTCGGCGAACGAGAACCCGCGATCTTTCAACGCGTTTCGAACATTGTCGATGATCGGGCCGAGTTCGATGCTGACCGTGCCGTCGTCGCCGATGGCGATCCCATCGGTCGTATCCCCGGTCAGAACCGCCGCGAGTCGTTGATGGGCGCGTTTGTTCGCCTCGATCCACAACGTCTCGAACCGATCGGATCGGACCAGCGCCGTGACGGCTTGCCGGATGAACGACTGTGCTTGCGAGGTGAGTACCGGTGCGAGACCGATGACTGCCGGCGGCACGTTGGGTGCGTTCTGGGTCAGCGCTGTCAGCGCTTCCTTGGTGACGTTCGCGATGTCGCCGCGCGCCATGATCTCTACAGTGATCTGATCGGCCAGTTCATCCTGCAGAACAGCGTTTCTCGCGAGGGGTGTCACGGTTGCGACGTAGCGGTCGGTGTCGAGCACCTCGCTACGGGCAAAGCGCGCCAGCACCGTCGAGAACGCCAGCACCGCAACCAAGATCAACAGCAGGCCGGCCGCAGTCCACCGCAGTCCACGCCGTTCGTTGGGCGTCACCGCCGCACCCGGGTCGCCGGGCGCAGCCTGACGCTCGGCGAGTTCGCGGCGAAGACGTTCGAGCTCGGCACGTTCGGTCGGGTTCAATGGTTCGTCGGCGTCGGGAGCCACCATCGGTCGGCCTCATCTCATCGGTAGGATCCGCCACCGCGCGGCCGACGTCGCCGATCCGGCGGCCCCGCCGAACCCCACGGGAACGCGCCTATGAACTCTGACCCAGGACCGGTGTCGCCACATCATCCGAACCGGATGAGCGGATGCCCGAGCTCAATGACCGGGCAGCACGCAGACCGAGTCGATTCCGAGGACATGGTTCAGGCGCCCGAACGCCAGCCAGGACCCCAGGCACATGCTCAGTTCGACGATGTGGGTCTGGCTGTAAGCGGCAGTCATCCGTGACCAGAAATCCGCGTCGAGCCCGTGGTGGTCGAGCGCATAACGCTCGGCGTATTCCGCGGCCAGTCGCGTGCGGTCGTCGAACGCGTCGGTGGTCCGCCAATTCTGCACGGCCTCATCGAAAGTCGCCTCGACCTTCTCCCCGTCGCGTTCGGTCCGCCAGTCCTGACAGAAGACACACCCGTTGATCTGCGCGATGCGTAGACGTGCTGCCTCGAACTCACGGAGGCCGAGTGTGCTGTCGGAGTACACCTTCAAGGAGAAATTGGCGGCTGCACCGCCGATGCCGGGGACCATCTCGCCCCAGACGTAATTGATGGGATCCTTGCCCTCGGGAACGTCGATGATCATGCCGGTGCCATCCTCGTCAGTTTGCCGACCGCCGGGACGAGCGGTACGTCGAGTGCGTCATACAGGCCGGGCCCAGCAGCCCTGAGCCAACTGATGGAGTTGACCAGACGCCCGACCGCGGTGGCGTTTCCACCCGCCGCGCGGTTGCCGCCCTCATCCGTGGCCTCCACCGAGATCTCGATGCGCGGGCGGCCTTCGATGATCACCTTGTGGGCGCCGTCTCCGCCGTCTGGAGGCATCGGCCAGTCCGGGGCGCAGGATGGATGGATCCGGGTGACGTGTTCGATGACGATCAGCGGTTCTCCGCCGACGATTCCCTGCACCTCGAACCGTACGGCGCCCTGCGTGCCGGCGCCGAACGTACCCATGTGCGCCGTGTCGACGCCGGTGTCGAGAGGGCGTCGCAGTAGCGTCTCGCGGATCTCGTCGATCTCGACGCCGAGTGCCCGGGCGATGAGCCTGATCTGCCCACCCCACACCATGGTCGGGACCGACGGCGCCACCATCGGCGGCTCGTAGTCCATCGGTTGACCCATACCGATGAGGTAACGGACAGAGTCGGGTTGGTCATAGGTGGTGTAGTCGAAGATCTCCTGGCAGCGGACCTGTTCGACCGTCGAGGCGAGTCCGCTCGCGAGAATGGGCAGGATGTCGTTGCCCCACCCGGGGTCGATGCCGGACACGAACAGCGAGCCGCCACCGTCGGCGATCGCCGCGAGGACCGGGTCCCGCAGCTCCGGCGGCGCAGAGGTCGGGTCGTACAGCGCGTAGAGGGAAGGGCTCACCACGGTGGCCCCCGCCCGGATTGCGCGGGTGATGTCGGTCAGTGCCTCGTCGGGGCGGATGTCACCGGATGCCGCATAGACAACGGCGTCGGCGATCGCAAGTGCCTGCGAGATGTCGTCGGTCGCGGCGACTCCCAGCGTGCGGCCGACATCTGACAGATCGCCGGCATCGCGTCCGACCTTGGCGGCGTCATGGACGATGACGCCGGCGAGGTCGAGATCCGGATGGGCGTCGATCGCGCGAATCGCTGCTCGGCCCACGTTGCCGGTTCCCCACACCACTACCCGAATCGAAGTTGAGCTCATCCACCCGACGATATAGAACACGTTCTTGTTTTGCTGGAAGTCCGGATTTTCGCGCTCGACATCGCAGGCACCCCGGCGGGCCGCCGGTGGAGGCCCTGCAGCAGGCCGGGGGGTCGAGTGGCTCGAGCAGCACCAGGTTGGCGCGCGACTCGGCAACGGGACAAAAAGCGAAATCTGACTCACCGATCCCGTCCGGTCGCAGATAAAGCAGGCATCTGAATAGAACACGTTCCCCTTTCGAACGTATTCCGACTTACGGCCGATGGGTTATTATTCCGAGGTAAGAACTATTGGTCGAAACTCAGCGACGTGTAAGACCTTTGGTGACGGGTTGAAATGCGTTCCGGAGATTGTGCAGTCACTTGATCGAGCGACAGACATAGGGCGTAGAGCATGATTGGCTGGTCGGCGTTGGGGGGACGACATTGATGAGATCGGATTCGGGAGCAATCGAATTGATCGCCACCCTGCGCCGGTGCCAGGCGGCGGGCGACGTGGACGCTCTGTACTTCTGCGCGGCATGGCTGCATGGGTGTGGAGATCGTGCCGCGAACTCTGCACTGTCCTCGCTCTTCGGGGACGCCGACCTCGGGGCCGAGTCAGACCTCGGGGCCGAGTCATTTGACGCCGCGCTACGCGAGTTGGCCCGGCAGCGGTTCGATGAGCTGGTGCAATGGTGCATCGACACCGCACGCCTCCTCAATGGCGGGGTCCCTGCCGACCCGTCGGTCTGGCTCCCCGGGCTGACGTACGCGCTCCGCCGAGATGATTTCCAGCTGAACGCGGGAATACATCGGGTTGCGCTCGCGGATATGGCCCTGCTGACGTGTTCCGATGCGGTGCTGTCTCGCAATGCAGCTCATATTCGGGCTTACCAGACGGTGCGAACGGCTTTGTTGGGTCGTGCGGCTGCTCTCAACTGATCGATTAATTGGGTCATATGACCCAGTGGTGGCAGCGCTTAAACGGCGACGAGTATATTGCGAAATACGCACCGGTTATTCATTCACGATAGTGATCATTCAGTCTGACAACGTGAATATTGGCAGCATCCCGCTGTCGGCACTTTTTATCCAGGCTTCCTCGGCGGCGATGGATTCTGCGAAATGACAACGGTTCAGTTCACCCGTGCCAAACCCTTGTGAGTGACTCATCGTCGTGGGGCTGTAGGCGGTGCGTCGCGACCTACGTACGGTGTGCCTCGGGAGGGAGTCATCATGACCGCCAGAGATCGTGACGATGAAGGCAGGGCGCGTCAGGCGAGGCCGCGTGACGCGCTCGGTCGACCCCTGCCGTACGGCGAGAAGGGCGTCGAGCCTGTCTCGGAGGAACCACTACCGCCCGAGCAGACCCTCGAGGTCGCGTGCGATCTGGTGCGCGCGGGCCGACCCTTCTCCGCGCATGAGGTCCTCGAGGTTCGCTGGAAGACGGGACCCGACGGCGAGCGTCCACTGTGGCAGGGGCTCGCGCAATTGTGTGTCGCCCTCACGCACGCCGGGCGTGGCAACGTGGTCGGTGCCGCCCGCCTCCTCGCGCGCGGAGAACGGCACCTCATCGCCTACGGTGAGTCGTCGGGGCCGCTCTACGATCTCGACCTGGACGCCGTGATCGCTGACGTACGCGCCCGAATCGGCGCCGAGTCCGCCTGAGGCGCGGATACTAGGCTCGGGTGCGTGCCCGGCGCGCCAGATCAACCGTCGCCGAACGTAGTTCGGCCAACGCATTGATCGGCTCCGAGTAGCCGACCCGGGTATACGCGATGCCCCGAGGAGTCTGGACCCGCAAGTCGAGTCCATATCGATCAGCACCGGTGCACACGGCCGCGGTGGTATCCGGGAAGCCACCGAGAGTCCGCGCCATCGCCAGCAGCGAATCAGCATGATCGTCGTTGAGATGGACGATCGCACTAGCAGCACCGGGCGACACAGGATCGGGTGCGGCGGATGCATAGTCGGTGGCGCTCGCCGAGTCCATGCGTCCGTAACCACCGACCCAGCGGACTCGTTCCACCCGCAGCACCCAGATCGAGAAGTCGCTGAAGTCGATGTAGTACTTCGCGGCAGGAACACCGGCGAGGTGAGCTTCCCTGGCGGCCGTGAACTCGTCGCCCGTCGGCCGTTCGACGTGGCCGGCGAGGGTGATCCTCGCGCTCGCCAAGGGGTCGGCTTCGGCATTCGGGGCGACGATGGCGATGCTGGCGCGGCCATCGCCTGCCAGGTTTCGGCCGTGCTCGGCCATATGCGAAACGCAGAGGACAGGAGCCCCCTCGAGCAGGCCGTAGGTGATGAAAGACGCCCAGGGCGAACCGTCGGAGGTCAGGCTCGCGAGGGTGCCGATATTGGTGGATCCGGCAATGGTGCGCGCCTCTTCGGCAGCCGAGGGTCGTCTGGCCTCGTCGACGTCGATCAGGGGCGGTGGAACAGAGGGGGCGTCGCCGGGGTCGCCGTGATCGAGAGACATGGTCGAAACGGTACTCGACCGGACGTGCGTGGTTCGATGAACTCATGACTGATCAGGCGAAGACGGTTCTGGGATCGTCGGTGCTCGTCGTGGGCTGCGACGACGTCGAGCAATCGGGCATCGCCTACCGGCAGCTACTCGGTGGTGATCTGCGCGTGCGCAACGGATCCGTCGAGTTGACGGGCACCGCTGGGTCACACCGGGCCTTCTTCGCCGTCGACGACCACCTGGCGACGACGACGCTACTGCGTCGTAGAGGGATGGACGTCGACGAGCTGACCCCCACTCGGACCGCATCCTCAGGTGTTCCGTCCGTGGGTGTGGTGGCGGCGTCGGAGTTCTCACCCCGATCGGATGTGGGCGACATCGAGTCGATCGACCATCTTGTCTTCAACGCAGCCGACAGAGACGCCGCCGTTGCGCTGTTCGCCGGGACTCTCGGACTCGACTTCCGTCTGGAACAGGCCATTCACGACGGAATCCACCAGCTGTTCTTTCGCAGCACGCAGGTGGTCGTCGAGGTGGTGATCGGGGCACCGGGGCAGGATCAGGCGGCGACGGCCTCGCTGTGGGGGATCGCGTGGCGATCGAGCGACATCGGCGAAACCCACCGACGATTGTCCGAGGATGGGATGTCGCTGAGTGAGATCCGAGTCGGTCGCAAGCCCGGTACCAGCGTGTTCACCATCAGGGAACCGCTGTTCGGCCTTCCTACGCTTGTCCTGGGCTGACGCCGGCGCCGGCGAGTGAGCCTGAGCCCCGGGCACTTTGGTTGACCACGTGGTGTGCGCCCGGTCGCCGGCCGTGCAGTGATACCGCCAACGGACCGGACCACGAGTAAACTCAGCGCGTCTGCAGGCGGCTGCGTGCACGTGTGCGGTAGGCCGGCGCACTTGCGCGCGGAACTCGACATCGATACGGGGAGCGAATGTTGCGGTTTGACGGGAGTCCGGTGCGGGGAGCAACGCCGCGCTGGAGCCTGCGGCGGGAGGTTGCGATCACGGTTCGTCTCAACGCGGACAACATCTGGGTTGCGAGTCTGCCACCTCTGCTCTTCACGCTCACCGCTGCGCTGCGTTTCGAACTCTCGGGATTCGATCTAGCGGTCGCGCTGCTGCAAGGTCTCGTGTGGTCGCTGCTGTTCATCTACGTCTTCGACACCGCCAACCAGGCAGGTGGCTCGCAGGAGGATCACACCAACAAGCCGTACCGTCCGATTCCGTCCGGGCTGGTCACGCCAGAAGGTATGTGGCGGCGGAGCTATGTCAGCTCGGCGATCTTCGTGGCGCTGTCGGCGTTCCTCAGTCCGGTCACCTGCATCGCGGCGATCGTGTGGGTGGCGACTGTGCAGGTGACCCACCACCTGCTCCGGCCCCGGCACTATCGATTCTGGAAGCCGGTGACCACCTGGGTCGGGGCGATCGCCCAGCTCGCAGGTGCGTGGGCCATTGCACACCCACTTGATGATGTCGGGTGGTACTGGACGGTGGTGATCGCGACGATGTTCATCATCCCGCTGCCGATCGAGGACGTGCGTGACATGGCGGGCGATGAACAGTCCGGACGGGTGACCTATCCGCTGCGTTACGGTGCTGCGCCGGTCCGACGTTGGTTCGTCGTGATGATGGCAGTGTGGCCGGTCGTGGCGTACCTGCTCTTGTTCCAGGGCAGCGGGGCCTCGAGCGCGGCCGCCCTCACCGCGGCCGCTCTCATGGCGGCGCTCTGCTGGCCTACCGCGGTCCTGACGGGTGTGCGCGACACGTACTCGCGAAATCGGCTGGCGTACAAGTTGTACAGCTTCGTCCATGTTGTGCTCGTCGGATGCGCCGTGCTCCTCCTGTCGTGAACCCCGTGTGCTCGACCGATTAGATCGGGCGGTCCCGGTGGTCTGATGGAGACCAGCTTCGATACGGAGGTCACCATGCTTGACAAGACATTCACCGAGACGCTGCAGAAGAGTCCGGCCAAAGGCGGTTGGACCTACGTCGTCTGGCCGGACTCGGCAGCCTTCTTCGGAACCCGCGGATTGGTGAAGGTGCGAGGCACCGTCGATGGTCACCCGTTCACGAGTTCGTTCATGGCGTTGGGGGATGGCCGCCACAAGCTGCCTATCAGAGCTGACCTCCGCGCTGTACTCGGCAAGGAGGCCGGAGCTACGGTGACCGTCCATCTGACGGAACGGCTCTGAGCCCTCCGCGGCGAGCACGCCTGCGAAGGCGCCGCGAAAAACGGTGAGCAGCTGGCAGTATCAGGAGTCGTGACCAAGAACGCTTCCTTCGTCCGTGTCGGCGTCGCCTACCTCCTGGCCTTTCTCGTGGCGGCGGTGTGGCTGACGGTTGGCCCCGACACGTCCTGGCTGTGGCTCGACACCCTCATCGCAGACCTGCTGGCAACGCTGGTGATCTTCACTTTCAGTCGGTTACACAAGAACTCGAGCTTCTACGATGCGTACTGGAGCGTGGTGCCACCGGTCCTGATGATCTATTGGTGGGTGGCCGGCGATGTCGGGCTCGACGCGGTGCACTGCTGGTTGATACTCGTCGTGGTCGTCCTGTGGGCAGTTCGATTGACGGCGAACTGGGCGTACGCCTTTCCCGGTCTCCATCACGAGGACTGGCGCTATGGAATGCTCCGGGACCGTGCCGGGCGCTGGGAGTTCCTCACCGATCTTGCCGCCATCCATCTGATTCCCACGCTGCAGGTGTTCCTCGGGATGCTCCCGGTCTACGTTGCCGTGACCCGAACGGGCGATCAGCTGATCTGGCTTGCGGGCCTCGCTTTCGTCGTCGGGACGGGGGCCGTGCTCCTCGAATACGTCGCCGATGCGCAGATGCATCGGTTCGTCCGCGATCGACGTCCAGGGCAGGTGATGGATCAAGGTCTGTGGAGTTGGTCTCGTCATCCCAACTACTTCGGCGAGTTCGGCTTCTGGTTCTCCCTGGCGCTCTTCGGGGTCGCCGCGGCTCCCGCCGACGCGTGGTGGCTGTTCGCAGGCGCTGCAGCGATGCTGGCGATGTTCCTCGGGGCCAGTATCCCGATGATGGAGCAGCGCAGCCTCGACCGTCGGCCCGACTACCAGGCGGTCATCGACCGGGTGTCGCGATTCGTGCCCCGGCCGCCGCGCAAGGTGACGGCGTGAGACGTGCACGCGTCGTGGTCGCAGGTCTGGGCGACACGGGAGTACTCACTGCGATGCATCTCGCGAGGCACGCCGACGTCGTCGGGATCTCGGTCAAACCCGGGCTCGTCAGCGGTCAGGAGCTAGGGGTCCGGCTGTCGCGCCCCGATGACTGGAGCCGGGACTACTGGACGTCGTTCGAGCGCTTTCGTCGACTCGATCGAGTTCACATTGTTCATGGAGAACTGACGGGCGTCGATCTCGCGGCGCGGGTGGTCAAGGTCCTGCACGACGACAATTCCGAGTCGGCACTCGAGTACGACACCCTGGTCATCTCGACAGGGGTGACCAACGGGTTCTGGCGCCGACCGACGATGCAGTCCGAGGCAGAGGTGGCTGCGGAGCTTCGCTGTGCACACGATCGACTGGCCGACGCCGAGTCGGTGATCGTCGTCGGGGGAGGGGCGGCAGCGGTGAGCAGCGCGGCCAATCTCGCCGCCCGATGGCCCGACAAGCGCATCGACCTCTATTTTCCGCACGCCAGAGCGTTACCGCGCCATCACCCCCGGGTGTGGCAGCGAGTGAAGAAACGGCTGGACGACCTCGGAGTCACCTGTCATCCGGATCACCGAGCTGTGACCTGGGCCGGGCCGGCGCCCGCGGGCAGCAGTGGCTCGATCGCCGACCATCTGACGAGCGGGACGGTGGAGTGGACAACAGGTCAGAAGCCGGCGGTGGCAGACGCTGTTCTGTGGGCGATAGGCCGCGTCGTTCCCAACACCGGCTGGTTACCCGCCGACATTCTCGATGAGGCTGGATATGTCCGTGTCTCGGCTGACCTCCGCGTGCGGGGACATCAACACGTGTTCGCCGTCGGAGATGTCGCGGCCACCGACGAGTTCCGGACGTCTGCCCGCAACCGGGCCGACAAGTTGCTCGCCCGGAACATACGGGCAGATCTGGAAGGCCGGCGACTTCGTGACTACCGCGGGAGGCAGGCGCTCTGGGGCTCCGTGCTCGGTGCACAGGCTGACGGTCTCGAGGTATTCGCCCCGAACGGTCGCGTGTTCCGGTTTCCGTCGTGGTCGGTCGAGCGCGTGCTGCAACCCCTGATCGTGAGATGGGGAATTTACGGGGGAGTACGAGCCACACCACCGCGGTGAGAGACGAAACCTGCCACGACGCCGCGATGGACGGCGTCATGGCGAGGCGGTGTGCCGGGACGGTGACTGCGTGCGCGCAGATGGGTGCACGCAGTCACCGCGACCCGGCGATCGTCACGGCAATCCGGCCAGGAAGAAGCTCAGCACTTCGACAGCCCATGGATTCGTATTGAGAAAACCCTCGATGGCGACGTCTATTGGAGACACTTCGAAAGACCCACTTTCCTCATCTCGTTCGCGGACCCACAACATACTAGTGAGTAACATCCTGCGGAACGAGCGGCGGCGGGTGGCGAACCCGGCCGCACAACACTGCCGTCGTTACCGATTCGTGACCGGGTAGTCACGGTTGCGCGCCGATGCGTCTGTGTGGATTGTCTTGTGCGCGAGCGTTTCCTAAGGTTCAGACAGACCCTGTCAGGACGCGGCGGAGTGCTCTCACCACTACTGGAGTCAACCCACAGAAGGGCGCGATCATGACCCTCGATTCCATGCGCACCAGGACCGACCTCGGCCCGGCGGTCGCGTTCCACCCCGCCAAGTGGTCGTTTGCGATCGCCGTCGAGCCCGTCACCGACAGGCATGCACTGGTGCGCGTCCGCGGCGATGTCGACATGGTGACGGCCCCGCGACTGCTGGCCGGCATCAACGAGGCAATCTCAGACCACACCGATGTCACTGTCGATCTCTCCGACGTCAACTTCTTCTCCTGCGCAGCAGCCGAGATCGTCTTGGCAGCCTACGCACGGCGACCGGAGGGCTTTCGAATCCTGGCCCCGTCCAGGGCGGCACGTCGAGTCCTCGACCTGTTCGCCGACGATCGCCTCATCTACGACATCGGCGTGGACGCCGCTGCTGTGCACTGACGCCTCAATCGGGTCGGTCGAGGGTCAAGATCGTGACCTCAGGGGGGGCTCCGACGCGGACCGGCGGGCCCCACGCGCCGGCACCGCGGGTGGTGTAGAGCGTGGTGTTCCCGATGCGGTCGAGACCCTGAACAGAGGGCTGCTGCACAGGTACGAGATACCGGATCGGCCACATCTGGCCTCCGTGAGTGTGGCCTGAAAGCTGGAGGTCGACGCCGAGGTCGGATGCTTCCAAGGCCTGCCGGGGTTCGTGCGCGATCAGGAGAGCGAAAGTACTCGGATCCCGTCCGGCGAGTGCGGCGTCGAGGTCTGGCTCGTACGGTTTCGGCGACGAGTAGTCATGGATGCCGATCAGGTCGATGGAGGCGCCATCTCTGTTGACCGACACTCGTTCGTTTCGAAGGGTGCGCACGCCCAGCCGATCCCAGACATCAAGCCAGCGGCCGCCGTCGTCAGCGTAGAACTCGTGGTTTCCGCTGACACCGAAAACCCCCAGCGGTGCAACGAGTTCGGCGAGCGGTTCGAGATCGGCGGCAACCTTTGCGACGGTGCCGTCGATCAGGTCCCCTGCGATGACGATGAGATCAGGACGCTGCTCGTTGACCAGGTCTACGACTCGCGCAGTGAACTCTCGTCCACGAGTGGGGCCGACATGTAGGTCAGAGACCAGCGCGACTCTCAGACCGACAAATTCGGGGGGCAGGCGCCGCAGCGGTACACGGACCCGCACTATCCGTGGTCGCGCAGCCTCCACCACGCCGTATCCGGCGGTGGCGATGGCTCCGACCGCGACCACGGCGGTGGCGACCTGAAGAACGCGTCTGCGACTCGTCCCGGCCGGCTCGACCGCCGGGCCGGCGGCTGGTGCCGGTCCGCGGCGACGCACACTGCGGAGGAGACGGGCGAGGAGAGAGGCCACGGCAACGACGAGAAGACCGAGAATCAGGTAGAACACCGCCGCCAGCCACACCATGCCCACAAAGCCGGGGATCCGGGCCCAGCCGGGGTCGAACACCTCGCCGCTGCCGATGCCGATGATGACCAGCGCCCACAATGACACCAACACGGCGTCGACGATGATCGACCACGGACGGCCGAGGCCGGGGGCGCGAACAAGGCGGCGATGCAACCAGAAAGTCACCAGAGCCAGTACCGCACCGAACATCAACAAGCGAATCATGAAACCAGGATCTCTGAGACCGTCATTGGATCCATGGTGGCAGAAGGGGTCGCAGAGAGCTGATTCAGCCGATCAGCCGGCGGTGGCCTCGGCCCGCATCGTGGTGGGTGGAGCGTTGTCGACCATCTCGTGGGTCACCCGATAACTGGTCTTCATCCGGGTCATCTCCTCATCGCGCTCACGGTACGCCCGCTTCGAAAGCCGCTCTGAACCACCGGCAAGAAGTACTCGACCGCGTCCGACGACAGCAAGCGCCGGACCGATCCGGGTCATCACATGCTTGAGTGGGGTGTCGGGGATCTGCAGTTCATCGGCCGCTGTGTCTCCGATGAAGACCCGCTGCAGGGATTGCATGAGCTTCGACGCCACCTTCAGCCGGACGGCGTACGGTCCGGGCAGCACGTTGGCGAGCTCCGGGATCAAATAGTCGTATGTGAGGGCCTCCACGAATTCACAGTCGTCCTGGCCGGGGCCGGGAGAGGTGAGGCGGTACAACTCTTCGATCCGAATGTGATCGGCCTCGTCGTGGGGATTGAGGCGTTCGTCCATGCCGATGACGTGTCCCACGTACCGCCACAGGTGGTAGATGTCGGCGAGTTCGCGATCGGAGAAGCGGACGCCCACCTTGTACATCGCCTCGATGGCGATGTGGCCGAACTCGGCCAGGGTAAAAGCCATGTAGGGCTGCGGGATGGGAACCCCCCACGCGGAATCGTCCCAGAACCCGCCGCGTACCAGGGCTCGGCGGACATGCGCGTGGATCACCCTGACTCGAACGGTGTAGGCGAAACCATCCCCGTCCCTGCGCATTCCGCCGGGCGAGATGACCTTACGCAGCCACTCGCCGACCTCGACCGAGCGCACCGCCGGCTGCGAGACGTATCGACCGGTCAGTGCCAGAGGCTTCCCGGCGATCGTGTTGGCGGCCCCTCGAACCAGGGAGGCTGCGCCCAACACGATCCCGAGTGCGGCGGTGTGCTGGATGAGTGCGTCGGCTGCTCGGTCCAAACGGTCGTGATCGACCCAGTCGGGTTCGGCGTCGAGGACGGCGAACAACGCCCGCAACGATTGTGGGGCATCCGAGACCGCAGTGACCCCGCCGGCCAGGGCCGCCCCGACAGCCGCGGTCGCAGAGGAATCCGGGAAGGAGTCGCTCACCACCGCATCTGCGAGCGGATCGGCGGTCCACATCGCTTCGAGCCACAGCCGCCCTTTGTCTCCGTGATCGGCGATGGCTCGGTCGCCGTTCACGAGTTCGGTCGGCATCGGTGTGTTCATGGCTTCAGTGAAACACGAGGAATCCTCACTTACTATTCACTTTTGTGGCGAACTATCGAAGCGGTGCCGACCACGTCCAGGCGCGGGCGAAACCGCGGCAGCAACGCGGAGTCGAGATGCGTGCCAGGTTGCTCGAGAACACCGTCGAACTCCTCGAACAACACCCTGGTGTTCGACCCAGCACACAAGAGTTGGCGCACCATGGGCACGTCAGTATCGGAACGGTCTACCGCTACTTCGCCGACATGGACTCGATCATCGAAGAACTGCGTGGGTCGGCAATACGTGACATCACGACGGAATTGGCGACAGGTGTGGGTCGCGCGATGGACTTGGATCCGTTGGTCTCCGTGACCACGATCGTCGAGACCCTCACTTCTGCGTTCGAGAAGCATGCCGCGGTGCTGAAGGCTTCGTCCACATCCGACGAGGCGGAGTTCGGTGACGCCTGGCGCGACGTCGAGGGACCGGTCGCGGCGCTTGCGCGCATCCTGCCCAGCCGACTGCGACCGGATCTCAGGGATGCCGAACTCGATGATCTCGTATTCCTCACGATGGGCGCGACCGCCAGTCTCTGTCTGCGGATCGCATTGCTGCGGTCGCCGACCTCGGATCGCCAGGCCCTCATCGGCACCGCGGCGCGCATGCTGCTGGCGGCGTTCGCGCCCTGAGCTCGCGCTCCTATTCCGGTCTCGGCCACCAGGGAGGCATCTGGTCTCGAACGGAGTCCGCCCATCGGACCTCGTCCTCCCGGTCGCCACACACCCAGGCCTCCATGGATCCGGTGAGTCCGCCGGCAGCAAAAGGGACCGCCACGTCCGCATCGACGTCGGTCGCCACGCCGTGCGAGATCCACACCTGCAGCGCCACCCGGAGCCGGCGGGTGAACATGTCGGTCAACGCCCGCCGCAGCGACGACGATCCGTTGGACATGAAACCCGCCTGGAACAACCCCCGGTCCCGGGTGACAACGCCGTAGGCGGAAGTCAGGGTCCGCTGGAACGCCACCGCGACCTCGCCGATCGACAATCCTGTCATGTCGGGCGCATCGAGTTCGTCTTCGACCGCCTCGACGAGCATCGCGGTGAGCAGATCGCCCACGCTGGGGTAGTGGGTGTAGAAACTGGTGCGTTGTACGCCGGCGGCCCGACACAGTTCACTGACCGAGATCTGATCGAGCGGAACGGATTTGAGGATTTCGCGCAGAGCGGCGCGCAGTCCTTCGACGGTGCGGACGGTCCGCGGATCCCGAGCTGCCATCAGCGAGTCATGGCATGGTCAGAACGGCCTTGACCGTGACGCCGGATTGAGTGTCGGCGATGGCCTTCTCTATGTCGTCGAATGCGTACCGCGTGATGAGCTCGTCGAAAGGGAACCGTCCGGCACGGTACAGCGCCAGCAACTCCGGGATGAAGACCTGCGGAACCGAGTCACCCTCGATGCCGCCCACGAGTGTCTTACCCGCTCCGGAGACCAACCCGAGGGGTAGCACCGCATCCGGTTTGGGCACGCCGAGCAGTGCGATGGTAGCGCCGAAGCGGGTGGAGTTGATCGCATCGGCGACCACCGACGGGATGGCCGTCGTGTCGATCGCGTATGCGGCACCGCCGCCGGTGATCGCGTGGATCGTCGCGACGACGTCGTCGGATGCGCCGTTGATCGTGTGGGTGGCACCCAGTTTCGTCGCGAACTCCAGTCGCTGGTCGAGCACGTCGACAGCGATGATCGTGGTGGCACCCGCGATCTGCGCGGCCATGATGGCGGAAAGGCCGACGGCGCCGGCTCCGGTCACCACCACGCTGGCTCCGGCCGGGACGTTCAGTGAATTCAGTACGGTTCCGGCTCCTGTCTGGATGCCGCAGCCGAGTGGTCCGACGATGTCGAGGGGTACGTCGTCGGGGATCTTGACGGCATTGTGCGCGCTGACGATCGCGTGGGTTGCGAACGAGGACTGCCCGAAGAAGGATCCCCGGATCACCTCGCCATCCGAACCTTCGATCGTGGTGGTCCCGTTCTCCCGGACGCCGGCGACGTTCAGCAGCAGGAAATTGACGCAGTAGGCCGCTCGGCCCGTCAAGCAGTTGTCGCAGTGGCCGCACGCGGCAAATGAAAGCCCCACGTGGTCGCCCACCTCGAACCCGGTGACCGCTGCGCCGACCTGCGCCACGATGCCTGCACCTTCGTGTCCGAGGATCATCGGCAGCGCCGCGGGGATGTGACCGTGAACCACCGCGAGGTCGGTGTGGCAGAGGCCCGTCGCCACGATCTTCACCAGGATCTCGGTGGGCTCGAGGTCATCGAGAACCACCTGCTCGAACGTGAACGGGGAATCGACACCGCGCAGGACAGCAGCGTTGGCGGAGGTGGTCATGAGCATCTGCCTTTCAGAAAACGAGGCCGCAGCTCTGCGGCACTGCCGAGCTTAGACCCACTTTCTGACAGATGTCGAAAAGTCGCAGAACGCTTGGGGGACGGATCGATCAAGCTCCGACATACGCGGCGAGGTGCTGCCCGGTGAGGGTCGACTTGTCGGCCACGAGGTCAGCCGGAGTGCCCTCGAACACGATTCGGCCACCGTCGTGGCCGGCTCCTGGACCGAGATCGATGATCCAGTCGGCATGCGCCATCACTGCCTGGTGATGCTCGATGACGATCACTGATTTCCCGGACTCGACGAGGCGGTCGAGCAAGCCGAGCAGATTCTCGACATCGGCGAGGTGCAGGCCGGTCGTCGGTTCATCGAGAACGTAGATCTCGCCCTTACCCGCCATCTGGGTTGCCAACTTGATCCGCTGCCGCTCGCCGCCCGACAGAGTGGTGAGGGGCTGGCCAAGTTTGATGTACCCCAGGCCGACGTCGGCGAGACGTTCCAAGATCTTGTGCGCGGCAGGGAGTTTTGCATCTCCCTCACCAAAGAACACCTCGGCCTCGGCCACGGACATGCCGAGCACCTCGCTGATGTCGCGACCACCGAACGTGAACTCCAGTACGGCGGCCTGAAACCGTTTTCCGTCGCACTCCTCACATCTGCTCGCGACCCCGGCCATCATGGCGAGGTCGGAGTAGATGACTCCTGCGCCGTTGCACGTCGGGCAGGCGCCTTCGGAGTTGGCGCTGAACAGGGCCGGTTTGACCCCGTTGGCCTTCGCGAAGGCTTTGCGGATCGGCTCCAGCAGTCCTGTGTAGGTCGCCGGATTGCTGCGCCGGGAACCCTTGATCGGGGTCTGATCGACCGATACGACCTCGTCCAGACCGGTCACCGACCCTTGGATCAGCGAACTCTTTCCCGATCCGGCGACGCCGGTCAGCACGACCAGAACGCCCAAGGGGATGTCCACGTCGACGTCCTGCAGATTGTGCGAGTCGGCACCGCGCACCTCCAGCGAACCACCGGGGTCGCGGACCGAGTCCTTCAACGCCGCCCGATCGTCGAGGTGGTGCCCCGTCAGGGTGTCACTTGTCCGCAGACCCTCCACCGTGCCCTCGAACATCACCTGTCCGCCCTCGGAGCCCGCACGCGGGCCGAGGTCGACGACGTGGTCGCCGATCGCGATCGTCTCCGGCTTGTGCTCGACGACCAAGACGGTGTTGCCCTTGTCGCGCAACCGGAGCAGCAGGTTGTTCATCCGCTCGATGTCGTGTGGATGCAAGCCGATCGTCGGTTCGTCGAACACATAGGTGACGTCGGTCAAGGACGATCCGAGATGTCGGATCATCTTGGTGCGCTGGGCTTCGCCACCTGACAGAGTGCCCGAGGGGCGATCGAGCGAAAGGTACCCGAGGCCGATCTCCACGAAAGAGTCGAGGGTCTGCTGCAGCGTGGACAGCAGGCCGGCCACCGACGGTTCGTCCAGGCCACGCACCCACTGCGCGAGATCGCTGATCTGCATGGCGCACGCGTCGGCGATGCTGACCTTGCCGATCTTCGACGACCGGGCCGCCTCGCTCAGCCGCGTCCCATCGCACTCCGGGCAGGTCGCGAACGTGACCGCGCGCTCCACGAATGCCCTGATGTGAGGCTGCATCGCATCGACATCCTTGGAGAGAAAGGACTTCTGAATCTGCGGGATCAGACCCGAATAGGTGAGGTTGATGCCATCCACCTTGATTTTGGTGGGCTCGCGGTACAACAGATCGTTCAATTGCTTCTTTGTGAACTTGCTGATCGGCTTGTCAGGGTCGAAGTATCCACAGCCGCGGAAGATTCGCCCGTACCAGCCCTCCATGCTGTAACCCGGGATGGTGATCGCGCTCTCGTTGAGCGACTTGTTCGCGTCATACAACGCGGTGAGGTCGATGTCAGAGACCGAACCCCGCCCCTCACAGCGCGGACACATGCCGCCGGTGATGCTGAACTCCCGGCGTTCCTTTGTCTCACGGCCACCGCGTTCGATGGTCACGGCGCCGGCGCCCGAGATCGACGCGACATTGAACGAGTACGCCTGCGGCGATCCGATATGTGGTTCACCGAGACGACTGAACAGGATTCGCAACATCGCGTTGGCATCGGTGGCCGTGCCGACGGTCGAACGCGGATCTGTGCCCATCCGTTGCTGGTCGACGATGATCGCTGTCGTCAGTCCGTCCATGACGTCGACTTCGGGCCGCGCGAGGGTGGGCATGAACCCCTGGACGAACGCACTGTAGGTCTCGTTGATCATCCGCTGCGATTCGGCGGCGATGGTGCTGAACACCAGTGAGCTCTTGCCCGACCCGGAGACACCGGTGAACACCGTCAGTCGCCGTTTCGGTATCTCGACGCTGATGTCCTTGAGGTTGTTCACCCGTGCGCCCTGGACTCGAATCAGATCGTGACTGTCGGCGACGTGTTGGGCGGGCGGTTGCGGGGTCTTCTTGGTGGCCATGTGGGCTACGGTCTCCAAAATCTCGGTTGGAAGGGTGATTTCAGCGTTTTTCCTGGATACGGATCATGTTTCCGGCGGGATCGCGCAGGGCGCAGTCGCGAACGCCGTACGGCTGCTCTGTCGGCTCCTGGACGATCTCGGTGCCGCCCGCCTGGACCTTCTCGAAGGTGCTGTCGAGGTCGCTGGTGGCCAGCAGGATGCTGGCGTAGGTCCCCTTTGCCATCATCTCTTCGATGGTGCGACGCTCGACGTCGGTGGTGCCGGGATCGGCGGCCGGAGGATGCAGCACTATCGACACATCGGGCTGGCCGACGGGACCGACTGTGAGCCACCGTAGCCCGTTGTACCCCACGTCATTGCGGAGCTCGAAGCCGAGTGTGTCGCGATAGAACGCAAGAGCGGCTTCCGGGTCGTTGTGCGGGAGAAAGCTGGAGTGGATGCTGATGTTCATATCGGTCACGCTAGTTGCGACGGGGTGATGGGCGCTTCTCGATTCCTGATCGGTCTCGTCACCTGTTTCGCCACACACGACGGCATCCCGGCGGTCGAGAGCGCCGCGTCACGCCGGTAGACGCTGGGTGGGACGCCGACCAGCTCGGTGAATCGGGTGCTGAACGTGCCCAGCGATGAACAGCCCACCGTGAAGCACACTTCGGTGACACTGAGGTCGCCGCGGCGCAGCAGTGCCATGGCCCTCTCTATCCGCCGGGTCATCAGGTACGCATAGGGGGATTCACCGTATGCCCTCTTGAACTCGCGACTGAGGTGGCCTGCAGACATGTTCACACCGCGCGCGAGCGCCTCGACGTCGAGCGGCCGGGCATGCTCACGGTCGATCCGATCCCGGACGCGGCGCAGCAGAGCGAGGTCGCGCAACTGTTGGGCGTCTCGGGGTCTGCTGGTCATCTCATCGATCGTGCCACCTGGCACCGACCGGAGGCCAGTGCCGGACAGTCCGAGGACCCCTGCAACCTGCGTGTGGACAACCCGTCTTTTGTCGAGCGTGTCGCTTCCGTAATAAATCGCGGACGATGTCAGGACAACCGACGCCCGAAATGGGGCGCTCTACGAATTGTCCCGTATTACCACTTCCGGAGGGGCAAACATTCGCACAGCCGCCCTTCTATGCAATAGTTGATATTGTCGAGCATAACCGCCAGGCGGAATATGCGAATATGACAAATGGTTGGTCGGCCGACGGGAAACGTCATTACTGATGACGAACAACGAATCGGGCAATTCGGGATGGACGGGGATCAGACGTGAGCAATTTTTCGTGGCCTCTGACACGGGTGCAGGACACTCATGATGAACAGGCGATTAATTCCGGACGAAGTGTCCAAAATGTTCAGCACAACAGATCGATATTCGATCTGAAAACCTGGGACGGGGATTCGGCGCCCGATTCGGACCGTTGGAACTACAACACCCACTACTATCGGCTGACCGACAAGCTGATGCCCGGTACCGATTCTGTCTTGGACTTCGGGTGCGGGGAAGGGATGCTGGCCCGGAGACTGCGAGCTCGGTCAGCTCGCGTCGTGGGCATCGACCCTGACGAGGACAGTATTCGGGCAGCTCGCGAGCAGTCGGTCGGCGACATCGACTACATCTGCGGCGATGCACTCGAGTATCCGTTCGAATCCGAATCGTTCGACGCGGTTGTCTCCGTGGCTGTACTTCATCACATCGATGCCGCACGTGGGCTCGTGCGCATGGCAGAACTGGTCAGACCGGGTGGCACGGTGATCGTGATCGGATGTGCGAGCAGCGAACGTCCCCGCGATCTGATCATCGACCTCGCATCGACCGTCTCGGCGCTTGCCGTACTCAGCCGGCACAAGTTATGGAAACATCCCTGTCCCGTTGTTTGGCCGCCACCTGTCACCTATCGCGAGATGAAGAAGCTCGCACACGAGTTGCTACCGGGTTCTCGATTTCGGCGACACCTGTTGTTTCGCTATTCGATCTCGTGGACCAAACCCGTCTGAGAAAAACAACTGACCTTGGCGTCATTTATGTGCCGTGGTGGTGCTTGGTCGGCAATTGTCTTGATGTGATGCACATTCCGCGCATACTCGTAGTTCATGACCAGAGGCGGCCCAGCCGGTCGACGCGAGTATTCAGTAGGAATATTGTTCGCGGATCTCGGGATCGATCCTGGCAATCACGTTCTCGGCGGCCTCTACAAATGTCGGTACCCAGTCGGTGGCTCCGAGCACGATGGCAGCGTGACCGCCTGCCGCGGAGAAAACTTGTGCCCCGGTGATCGAAGCGGCCAGTCGGCGCTGTCGGCGACTGGGGATGATCCGGTCCCGAGTGGTCACGACAACGGCGGTCGGCACGTCCACCTCGCCGATCCACGCCGCCGAGTCGAAGCGTCCCAGTTCGGCGAGCGCGTGAGGGATCGACCATGCACTGGTGCTGCGGAACTCGACTCGCGTCCAGGCGGCCGAATCGGCCACTTCGATCGACGGCAGCTCGGGGAGGGTCTGGGCCAGCTGATCCACGTGTGCCAGCGCGAAGCCGGTCAAAGGCATCATGGTCGCGGTCATGAGCGGAAAGAAGAGGCGCTCCCCGTGTTTGCCGCGGAAGTTTCTTGCTGTGGAGCACAACACCAGGCCGCAGACCCGGTGCGGGTGGCGCCGCCAAGTGAGTTGTGCGACGGCGCCGCCCATCGAGTATCCGGCAATCACCGCGCGATCGACGCCGAGCGCGTCCAATACGGCGGCCACGTCGTCGGCGCAATCATCGAACTCGAACTTGGACGAGCGAATGCCCCGGCCATGCCATCGCTGGTCGAAAGTGACCACCCGATAGTGGTTCGACAGGGCGCCGAATGTCGCCATCCAGCTCAGGTACGCGGTGCAACCGAGGGCGTGCAGAAGCACTATGGTCGGTGCCTCAGGGGTGGGTCCGGGCACGTCGACGACGAAAGTCTTTCCGCGACCCGGTAATTCGAGAATCTGGCCTTCGGGGACGCTGTCGACCTCAGGTGGTGACGGAAGTGCCGCACGTAGTCCGGCTGCGGCTCCCTTGCGCACTAGGTCGACGCCGGGGCCGGACAGGCGTTGCGCTGCGGTCATCACTGTGCGGACAGTCATTTGTCTCACCTTTCTGGGGCTGCGTCACGGGTTACGCAATTGTTGGAGGGCCGGCTCGAGTGCGGCGACAAGCGAAGGAAGATCGGGCATCAGGTCAGGGCAGCTCAAGGCCGCGATGTTGAGGCGCCCGGCGTACGACCACGCCGTGATGTTGAGACCGATGCCCTCGATGAGCGGCCCGACACTGTAGAGGTCGTGAAGGCGAGATCCTGCGATGCGTATCTCGGCGGGCGGACCTTTCACATTGGACACGATCACGTTGAAGGGCGGCGCATGTCGCGCCGCCATCCGCGCATGTGAATACCACCGCAGGAGAGCGCTGAACGGAGCCGGTGGGGTGAACTGGACCCAGTCGGCGAGCATGCTCGGGCCGAGGGTGCGTTGCAGATCTTTCGAGGCACTCGTGATGTTCGAGATCGTATGCAACCGTTCGATCGGATCGTCGACATCGGTTGCGAGCGTGGTGAACAGGTTGGATACCCGGTTGCCGCTGAGCCGCGGTGAACTGCCCACCTCTTCGGTGGAGACCGGCACGCCGGCCAGCAGGGCAGTCGCCGGATGTTCGTCGCGTGCGTCCAACCACGTTCGGAGCGCACCGCCCACGACCGCCAGGACGACGTCATTGACGGTGACTCCGTTGGCCTTGCGAACCTGCTTGACGTGAGCCAGATCAAGCGTGCAGGTGGCGAAGTTCCGCCGCGGGGTCAACGCCCCGTTGAAAGAGGTGCGCGGGGCATCGAGAATCGGGCGGGGGACACTCACGTCGTGCTCACGCCGGCGACGAACAGCAGCAACAGCGCCGCTCGTCGTTCGACCGAGCAGACCATGGATTGTCCCGATCTGCACGGTCGCGTCGCGAAGCGCCAGTTTGATCTGGGTGCCCTTCGCCGGGACGGCGTCGAAGTGCCAGTCCGCGGGGCGGCCGGATCGCCGATCTGCGGTGGGGGTGCCTTCCCGGGGGTCGGCGATGTTGGCGATCAGGGCGTTGGCTGCGCCACCGTCGGCGAGCGCATGATGCAGTTTTCCGATCACCGCGACCAGTCCACCGGCCATCCCTTCGCACACGTGCACCTCCCAGAGTGGGATGTCCCGGTCGAGGGGTGTGCTACACACCTGCCCGATCAGTGCTTCGAGTTCTGTGTGACCACCAGGTGAGGGTAGGTCATGCCGAAATATGTGTCGGCCCGGCTCGATGGGTCCGTCTGAGATCCACATCGGATGGTTGAGAGCGAATGGAACCGGTAATGGACGCTGCTTCAGAGGCGGCAGGTCGTTCATCCGGGACAGTAGTTGTTTCTGGAGCCCGGCAAATGTGTAGCTGTCGCTGGGCTCCATGATGGCGATCTTGAGCGTGTGCATGTGCATGGTGGGCGTTTCCATGTACAGGTACCCGGCGTCGACGCCCTCCATGCGTTCCATCAGGTATGACCCGGCAGCGCAGCGGTGGTCATGAGGCAGGACCTGTTGGTACACCCGGGTCGCGTACCTCGGGCAGTTCACGTTTGACCACCTTGCCTGTGGCATTACGCGGCAAACTGTCGAGGAAGACCACGTCGCGAGGAGCCTTGAACCCCGCGAGTTGGGCTTTCACATGGGCCTTGAGCTCATCGGCTCCCGCCGACTGTCCTGGACGCAGGACCACGAAGGCCGCCAGACGCTGGCCGTACTGCGCATCGTCTACCCCGAGGACCGCGGCCTCGAGCACCGACGGGTGTTGGTGCAGCGTCTCCTCGACCTCGAGTGGGAAGACGTTCTCTCCGCCCGAGACGATCATGTCGTCGTCGCGTCCGACGACGAACAGCCGGCCTGCTCGGTCCAACGTCCCCATATCGCCGGTGAGCATGAAGGCCCCGTGAAAATCCTTCGTCTCGCCCGAGCTGTATCCCTCGAAATGCGAGTTGCTCAACACAGCGATCTTTCCGACATCTCCGGCGGCCAGCTCCTCGAAGTTCTCGTCGAGTATCCGAACATCGGTGCCTGCTGCCGGACGCCCCGCGGTGTCCGGCGCCGCGCGCAGATCGGCCGGGACGGCCGTGCTGATCAGCCCGGCTTCGGTCGCGTTGTAGCTGTTGTACACCACGTCACCGAAGCGATCCATGAAGTCGCGTACTGCATCTGCCCTCATCCGGGAACCACTGATCGTTGCGAACCGCAGTGTCGCCATCTGATGGTTGTCCAGCACCTCGCCGGGCAGATCCATGATCCGTTCCAGCATCACAGGAACGAGTGCGAGCCCACGCGCCCCGTGCTCGTCGACCATCGCCAACGTCGCCTCTGGATCGAAGCGGCGCCGCATCACCATCGTGCAGGTCATCGAGGCCGCCACCGCCATCTGACCAAAACCCCAGGCGTGGAACATCGGAGCGGCAATGACCACTGTCTGCTCGGCGCGCCACGGGATTCGCTCGAACATGGCTGCGAGGGCGCCCGCGCCGCCGCCGCCAGATCTGCGCGCCCCTTTCGGCGTGCCCGTGGTGCCGGAGGTGAGCAGAATGATGCGCCCGGCCTTCTTGGGCTTCGGAGGTCGGTTCCCGGAGTTGACGGTGATGATCTCATCGATGGTCTTGCCCGCGGAGGTGTCCTCGCACCAGGCGATCAACTCGATCAATCCCTCGATCTTGTCTCGCGCATGCGCAACCAGCCCCGAGAACTCCTCGTCGTACACGATTGTCGTCGCACCCTCGCGCACAAGGACTTCCGCGAGCTGGGGCCCCGAGAACCCGGTGTTGAGCAAGAGAGCGTCGGCACCGGTCTTCGTGGCTGCGGCCAGCGATTCGACCAACCCTCGGTGGTTTCGGCACAAGATCCCGATGGTCGCGGGTTCCCTGGTGTTGCTGTTGGCGAGTCCGACGGCGAGTGCGTCGCTGCGGTTCTCCAACGCGGCCCAGCTCAGCGACCCGCGCTCGTCGATGATCGCCGTTGCACGCGGACTGCGGGCGGCAGACAGGCCGATACCCGTCAAGGGTGAGGCGCCCAGTCGCAGCAGCGCTGCAATCATCCGTACATACTTGTCAGGGCGTAGCAGCGCGAGAAAACCTGCGCTGCAGAGTATCCGAACCATCCAGATCGTGTGCTTCACCCCATGCGCACCGGTGATGGCAAGGTGCTTCACGCGATTCATCCGATCACCGGGAATCGGCGAGTCCGCGCCATCTCGTCGAGCGCCTGTTGCATCCGATCTCTGACGACCCGATCGACCTCCTCGATGTCGGGATCGTCTCCGAACTCTTCCGTGATGTGAACCGGGTCGAGCACACGGGTCGCGATCTTCGTCGGCAGTGGCAGGTTCGGAGGAAGCCCCAACGAGAAACCGAATGGGAAGCCGAACGTCACCGGTACGAACTTCATCCGGGTGAGGCGATCGAGTTGCAGCAATTTGGCAAGACCTTCACCGCGCGAGAGAAACAGTTGTGCTTCATGCCCTCCGATGCTGACCACCGGCACCAGTGGAACGCCCGCCTCGAGCGCGGTGCGCACGTAACCGGTCCGGCCCTCGAAATCGATCCGGTTGGCGGATGTCGTCGGCCGGAAGACGTCGTAGTCGCCCCCGGGGAACACGATGGTGACGCCGCCTGATTGCAGGATGTCCTGCGCATTCTTTCGGTTGGCGGGGAGGAAACCGGTACGGGAGAAGACTTCTTTGGCCGGTCCCAGAAACAGGATGTCGTGGGCCAATACGTACAGCGGTCGTTCGGTGCCGAAGTGATCCCAGAAGGCCACCGCGATGACCGGCACATCCATCGCCATCACACCGCCGGAGTGATTGCTGACCAGCAGCGCGCCACCTTCGGGGATCTTGTCGACACCACGAACGTCCGATCGGAACCACGCCTTGACGGCCACTTTGAGCAAGGGCAGCACCCGCGCCACCCACGTGGGATCCCGCTGGGTCCACAGCGATGCACTATCGGGTTCGTTGACGACGATCGCCTTGTCAGCCATTCATGACCTCACGGTTGGTGTACGGGGCTGTTGTCCGAACAGCGAACGGTGCAGACATCGTCGCCATACGAACGCTGCATCGGCCGGGTGCTCGTGCGCGAGGCGGTCGGACACCACCGCCAGCGAGAGCGGGTTCGAGACAAGACCTATATGGCTACTCACCACCGCAATGTTCTGCTGGTCCTGGGCATCATCAAGCGCGCAACTGCGCCAGTTCACGACCCCGTCGGTCTTCGAATAGACCGCAGTGCAGGGGACGGGCATGGGTTGTCGGAGCGTGTCGACGATGTCCCTGGCTTCGGGGGAGAGGCCGTACTTGCGGGCTGCTCTCTCGAACAATGCGGTGGTGCGGGTGATCTCCCCCTGTGGCCGCCAGGGTGACCCCAAGGTGATGACGCGGTCGACGTGATCGGGCCGGACATGGCCGAGCCATCGCGCCAGCAGTCCTCCGAAACTCCAGCCGACCACGCTGACCGGCCGACCGTACCGTTCGTGGATGGTGTCGAGCCGGGCGGGCAGGCCCGCGACGATCTCGTCTGTCAGACCGTGGTTGGTTCCGAGCCCCCACCCGTGTACCCGGTAGTCCTGTCTTCTCAGATGTGCGCGCAGCCGTCGGGTCAGAGAATCCGAAGCAGAGAACCCGGGGAGCACCAGGACCGGGCGGCCGCCGCCGACACGTCGTACGGGCAACACGGCATCCAATCCGACCGATACGGGGTATTCGACAGCGACCCGGACCACCTCGAGGGCGGTGAGGGCGATCATCGGTTTGGGCAGCGGAGGGCCGCTTGTACGGTCGCGCGAATCCTCGAAGTCGTACATCCACCCATCCCCCGTTGGCCGAGCTGCCTCCGATACTAGAACGTGTTCTCGTTTTGCGTGACCAGGCTGACTGAATTGCTCCGATCGCGCAAGTCGAACCGCGACGATCGAAATCGCCACAGCGTCGGGCCGGCGCTCCGACGGCTGGGTACCGGGTGCGTTTGAACCAGCGCCACGGTGGCTATGGCTGCACTCATGCGCCTGCGATTGCGTCATCGAATGCCCAGCGTCGAGCTCGCCATCGCCGCCCCTGCCGCAGCAGTGTGGGAGGTGTTGGTGGATCTGAAAGTGTGGCCCGAGTGGGGGCCCACGGTCTCCGGCGCCGAACTCGACGGACCAGGACCCTTGACCTTCGGTAGCCGCGGCAAGGTATGGACGCCCGTGGGAGTACCACTGCCATTCGAGATCGACGAGTTCGTCGATGGCCGGGCGTGGGGCTGGCGGGTGGCGGGCGTGCCTGCCACCCGGCACGAGGTGATTCCGACGCGCGACGGTTGCGTCCTGAGTTTCGGCGTGCCCGTGTGGGCCCCGGCCTACCTCCCGGTCATGGCGGTCGCACTGCCGCGCATCGCACGGCTCGCGACGGCCCGCCGCTCGGCGTAATCATGGGTCGGGGATCCGTCCCGGTTTCGGAGACTGGCGTCAGGCGTTCAGAAGCACCGTCGAGCCTGCACCCTGCGCAATCGCGGCGTCCAGGAGCGTGCGGGCAGTGACGAGATCTTGCAAACCGATCCCGACCGAATTGAAGAGCGTCATCTCGTCGTCCGAGCGTCGACCGGTCTGAGGCGCCACGATGACGTCGCCGAGCTCGACGCGCACGTCGGCGGCGGTCAGATACCCCTCGGCGATGGCCAAGAGCACCTCACCCGATTTGCTCAGTGCCGTTGCGGTGCTGTCCACGATCAGGCGACAGTCAGCCATGCCAGGTCCGTCGATCTCTCTGTGGTCCGGTCGCGGCGGTGCCCCCACCGCGTTGAGATGGAGACCGGGCCGGAACCAGGCGCCTTCGATGATCGGGGTCTGCGACGGAGTGAGGGTGCACACGATGTCGGCGGCGGAGACCACTCGCCGTGGGGACTCGGCGTACTCGATCTGTACGTCCAAACCTGTTGTCCGATAGCGGAATCGGTCCACTGTTGCTGCCGACCGCGACCACACGAGAACCTTCTCGATCGGCCTGACGGCACAGATCGCGCGGGCATGCTCGACGGCCAGTGTGCCTGCACCGATCAATCCCAGGGTCGAGGACTCCTGCCGGGCAAGGTGAGCGGTCGCAACCGCGCTCGCGGCGGCCGTGCGGATCGCGGTGATCAGCCTGCCGTCGAGTACCGCTTCACACTCGCCGGTTCGTGCCGACAACAACATGATCGTCGACCGCTGACTGGGTAGTCCGCGGGCTCCGTTAAGGGGCATGTCGGACAGCATCTTGACGACGCTGGCGCCCGATCGGTGGGAGGACGCGACCATCGGAAGAGCTGTGCCACCGTCGATCAGTGGGAGTTGAGCGGGTGCCGGATTGACCGCGTCGCCGGTGGTGAGATCGATGTGGGCCTGTTCGATCGCGCGGTAGATCGCAGCGCGGTCGATCAGGGCGTCGATGTCGGAATGGGTGAGGATCAGAGTCATGACAGTGCCTTAGAGGTGATGGAGGTCAGGAGCGACCGGCGTAAGGAACGGTGAGGCAGGTCGGTGCGCGTCTGCCGCCGACGACGCCGCTGATGGCGACGATGGCGATGACGTAGGGCAGCATCACGAGTACGGCATAGGGGATGTCCACACCGACCGCGGGAAGGGCGAACTGCAGCGCACGGGCGACGCCGAAAAAGACGCAGGCCCAGACGATGCCCAGCACCTTCCAGCGGCCGGCGATGACCGCGACCACGGCGAGGTATCCGAGTCCGGCGGTCATGTTCTCGCTGAACGACTGCACCTCGGACAAAGGCAACTGCGCGCCGGCGAGGCCACCCGTCGCAGAGGCGAGTAGCACGCACAGTGCGCGGATCTTGTTGACGGACAGTCCGGTCCAGCCGGCGGAGATGGCATCCTCGCCGACGGCGTCGACCCGGACGCCTGCCATGGTCTGTCCCGAGAACACCAATGCGATGGCGATCACGACGGCCACGCACAGATACCCGAGCAGCGACTGCCCGAACAATGCGGGTCCGACGACAGGAATGTCGGTGAGAACGGGAATGTCGACTCCGGAGAAGCCGGCCACACCCTGTCCCTTTCCGTCGTCGAGCAAGATCCTGGCACCGTAGGTGGTCAGGCCGAGGGCAAGCGCATTTGCGGCTATGCCGACGACGATCTGATCAGCGCGGAATCGCACGGTGAGCAGTGCCTGCACCACACCGAAGAGCAGGGCCGCCAGCACCCCGGCGGCCACGCCGAGGACTGCGGACTCGGTAGTCGCGGAGGCCAGGACACTGGCGAAGGCACCGGTGAGCATCATTCCCTCCATGCTGAGGTTGAGCACCCCGGCCCGTTCGCTGATGGACTCGCCGGTGGCGGCGACGATCAGCAAGATCGCGAAAGCGACGCCACTGGTGAAGATCTGGGTGAGCATGTCGATGTTCACAGGCGTACCTCTTCAGCGGCCTCATCGGTGGCGGCCGCGGGGGAGACGGCCGACGTCTTCTTTCGGGAGGTCGTGGTCCAGAGTGTTGCTCCGGCAATCACGATTATCAGTACGCTCTGCACCACCGTGACGGTGGACGACGGAACTCCGGCTGCCAGTTGCAGATTGATCCCGCCGGCGACGAGAAAGCCGAGGAACACCGAGACCGCCGCCACCGCAACCATCGAGCCGCGGGCCAGCAGGCCGACCACCAGGCCGGTGAAGCCGAACCCTGAAGAGAATCCCTCTGCGAGTACGAAGGGCGCCGAGGTCACCAGGATGCCGCCGGCCAGCCCGGAGAATCCACCGGCAGTGGCCAGACCTACGAAACGAACCTTGTCGACGCCGATCCCGAGTCGCGCCGATGCGCTGGGTGACAGGCCGACCGATCGAAGCCGCAGACCGATGGCACTGTGCCGCAGTACGATTCCGACCGCTGTGATCCCGATGAGGGCGAGAACGATGGCGATGGTGGCCGGGGATCTTGTCAGACCCAGCAACGGCAGATGACTCGCCTCGCCCAAGGCTTCGGACTGGGGGAGTGTCTCGGACGAGGTCACGGGCTGTCGCAGCAGAGCGGGCTCATGGACCACCAGTACGACCAGCGCGAGACCGACGAAGTTCAGCAGCAGAGTGGTGATGATCTCGCTGGTTCCGCGGCGCACATACAGCCACGCCGCGATCGCCGCCCAGCAGCCGCCGGCGAACACAGCCGCCACGAGGGCGAGAACGACACCGAGCCAGACCGGCATCGCGTCACCGACAGTGACGCCGACCGTGGTGGCTGCGATACCGCCGAGGCACATCTGACCTTCTCCACCCACATTGACCAGTCCTGCGCGGTAGGCGACGGTGAATCCGGCGGCGACGAACATGATGATGGCCGCATTGTTCAGTGACGTTCCGATGGCGAAGGGTGAACCCAGGGTTCCTTCGACGAGGGCGTCGATCACCTCGGCAGGGCCCGCTCCGGCGCCGGCCGCCAGGGCGAGACCGACGGCGGCGGCGGGCAGTAGTGCCATCGCTGCCACCGCGAGCGGATTGCGAAGCCAGGCCCGCGCGGGTATTGCCCGGCGGCCGAGGGTGCTCATGACGGTCATGCGGCCACTCCCATCATCAGTTCGCCGATGGTGGTGGCTGCCGTTGTGGATCCGGCGTCGACCGAGCCCTCCAGTGTGCCCCGGTACGCGACCACGATGCGCGAACACAGCGCGAGAAGTTCGTCGACCTCGCTGGAGATCACAAGGACCGCAGCGCCGGCGGCAGCGGTTTCGCGCAGGCGCTCGAGGACGAAGGACACCGCGCCGACGTCGAGTCCGCGTGTCGGTTGAGCCGCGACGACCACCCGCAGACCAGGGATCGACAACTCACGTGCCAACACGACTTTCTGCTGGTTTCCACCTGAGAGCGAACCGACCGGGGTATCAAAGCCGTCCGCACGAATTGAGTACTCCGAGATCGCATTCATCGCATCGGCATTCATGGTTCGCCGATTCAGAAGACCCCACCGGCGGTAGGCATGCAGCCTCGCCAGTGCCATGTTCTCCGCGATGGAGAGCTCCGGGATGACGCCTTCGGCATGGCGGTCTTCAGGGACGACACCCACTCCCATCGCAGTGCGCTGGGCGGGGGTGAGTCCTGTGATGTCCGCGCCATCGAGGTGCACAGCACCGCTGTCCACACCGATCGAACCAGCCAGGATCGCTGCCAACTCCGATTGACCGTTGCCTTCGACGCCCGCAATCCCGACGATCTCGCCGGGCCGCACGGACAAGCTCACCTCCGACAGCGCGATGCTGCCGTCAGCTCTGGTCAAGTTGATCCCCTCGAGAGTCAGGCAGGCCGCGTCGGAAGCCGGTCGCGGGGGTGGGGCATGTCCACGATCGATCGGTTGCGCACCTCCCAACATCAGTTCCAACAGAGTGCTCAGCGGGGTCTGGGACAGGCGCCCGCCGCCGACGACAGCCCCGCTACGCAGCACGGTCGCCGAGTCGGCCGCCCTGCTGACCTCCCCGAGCTTGTGCGTGATGAGGACAACCGACTTCCCGTCTGCTGCCAGGGCGCTGCAGGTGTCGATCAGGGCATCGATTTCTGCGGGGTCGAGAACGGCAGTCGGTTCGTCGAGCAGGATGAGCGACGGTTCACGAAGTAGAGCCTTGACGATCTCGACACGCTGGCGGGCACCGATCGGCAAATCACGCACCCGTGCCTTCGTGTCGACGGTGAGGCCGTAGGTGTCGGCGATACGGTCGAGGCCGCGCCTGATGGCGTCGTGGGGTGGACGGAATCCGTTCCGCCCCAGCAGCAGGTTGTCTTCGACGGTCATCGTGGGTATCAGTGAGAAGTGCTGATGGACCATCGCCACCCCGGCATCGAGGGCAGCCGCGGGCGTTCTCGGACTGTACGTTTCACCGGCGATCGTCATGCGGCCCTGATCAGCCGCGACCGTTCCGTAGACCACGTTGCACAGTGTCGATTTGCCCGCGCCGTTTTCACCCAGAATGCAGTGCACGGAGCCCCGCTCGACCGTCAAGCTGACCTCGTCGAGTGCGCGAACATTGCCGTACGACTTTCCGATTCCGTCGAGAATCAGCAGCGGACCTGTTCTTGATGTCATCGTCCGGACCGGTCTCAGTAGGGCTCGACGGCGCCGGAGGTCAGCGCTGCCTTTGCATCGGTCAGGGCCTTCGTGACCGCGGGGTCATCCGAGCACGGGATGAAGTCGCTGCCGCCTTTGTCGGTGGTCAGGCCGAACGGCACCTGCGCCGCCGTCCAGGTGCCTTCGAGTGTCGCGTTGACCGCGTACTCGATCTCGGTGCCGATGTCGGTACGAACGAATCCGGCGTAGACGGCGTTCGCGCAATCACCCGGGATCGGCCCTCCGACCATGCGATTGCCTGAATCCCTGGCCGCCTGTTCAATGCCCTGTTTACCGAGGTTGACGATTTGTCCGAGGATGTTCGCGCCGCCCGCGTGGGCGGTCCCGGCAGCCTGTTTCGCCTTGGCCGGGTCGTTGAAGTCGCCGACGTACTGTGGGTTCAAGACCTTGACGTCCGGTCGGGCGAATGTCGCACCGTTCGAGAAAGCCTGTGCGGCATTGACGATCGCGGGAAGCTCGACACCGCCCACGAACCCGACGACACCGTTGGGCGACGACGCGGCCGCCACCGCGCCAGAAAGGAATTCGGCTTCCGCCTGTTGTGGATCGTAGTAAGCGAGGTTGTCCATCGGTTCGGCATCCGAGGGACCGCCGATCTCCACGAAATCGACGTCGGGGAACTGCGGGGCGACCTTGCGCACGTCGGCGTCGGTCTGTCCGCCGACGGAGATGACGAGGTCGTTCTCGGATGCGAAGCGCTGCAGGGCTTGCTGGTAGTCCGCAGGTGCGACCTGCTCCACATAGCTCAGGTCGACCCGGTCGCCGAGCGATTGCTCCAGCCGCTGGTAACCGAGGTAGCCCGACTCCATGAAACCGGTGTCGGTGACGGACCCGGGGAAGAAGACGCCCACCGAAAGACTCCCGTCCCCGGTCTCCGCCCCTGAGCTCCCGCACGCTGACATCCCGATGGTCAGGGCCGCGGCCGCACCCAGCGTCAGGGACGCCCGCGCCGTGTTGTTTCGGATCTTCACATTCTTCTCCCGTCGCCAACCGCCGGTTTAGCGGTATACCGTTAGGAGAAGACTCCGGTAGGAGTGTTTCCATTCGATTACAGCCCCGTTAGTTATTGGTATACCGCTACTTGGCCTCGGGATAGACTCGCTGGAAATGAACGAACCTGGGATGGGAGCTGGACTCGTGGCCGTGGCAGAGCGACCGGAAGACCCCGTGCACGACTCAAAGTCCCTGCGCCAGCGCGCCTACGAAGAACTTCGGCAACAGATCGTCGATCTGAGATTGGCACCGGGTTCACGGCTGGTGGAACGGGACCTCGCCGCAGAACTCGACGTGTCCCGGATCCCGCTCCGGGAAGCTCTGCAATTGCTGCAGCAGGACGGGTTGGTGGTGCTCGTTCCTCGGCAGGGCGCCGTCGTGTCACCGTTCGGCGTGAACGACGTGCGCGATCTGTTCGACGTCCGCGAGAGTCTCGAGGTCCTCGCCGCCAGACTCGCCGCAGAACGCGCGGATGCTGCCGGCCTGGCGCGGTTGTCCGATCAACTCGACGCGGCACGGGCGGCTACCGTGCGCAAGGACCGTCCGGCGATTGCACTCGCGAACGCGCGGTTTCATCAGATGATCGTCGATCTCGCGGCGAACCCGCTGCTCGAGTCCATGCTCCGCCCGCTCGAAGCCCGCACACAATGGCTTTTTCACCTCACGAAAGACCGCGACCCCGGCCGGCAGTGTCAGGAGCACGAGGAGATACTCGCTGCGATCGCCGCTCGCGATTCGAAGCGTGCCGCCGAATCAGCCTTTCACCACGTGCATTCCGGCCGCGAGGCAAGTCTCGCCATGGCAGGAGAGTGGTCCGGCGGAGCCATCGATCCCATCGAAGCGACGAAGAGCCGCCGACGGACCAGAGCGACCTGAAAGATCAATCGAACAAGTACATCACTGGGTGGCGGACTTGAACTTCTCCAGATGCAGCATCTTCATCTCTGCTTCGAGAAGCTCCGCAGGACCATCCACAGGTATCCCCGGCGCGACGGTGTTGATCGACAACCCTGCAACCGGGGATGGGGGAGCGCCCCATTCGTGCAGCCAGGTCGACAGTTGAGTCGACGACACCGCGTAGACGATGCGTCCGAGTCCTACCCATGCATGAGCTGCGCTGCACATCGGGCAGTGTTCACCTGAGGTGTAGACGGTGGCGCGAGCACGATCCTCGGGCGTCATGTTGTGGACGGCCCACAGTGCGATGGCCAGTTCCGGATGTCGCGTCTGGTCACCGTCTTTGACGCGGTTGCGATCTTCGAAGAGTGTCCGGCCCGCGGTGTCGATCAGTACGGATCCGAACGGTTCGTCGCCCGCGATCAGCGCTTCACGCGCCAGGTCGACGCAGCGCTGCAGGTGGTCGAGGTCGTCGTCAGAAACACTCACTGCGCGAGCCTACGACACACAGATCGACACCGCCCGGCGCTCGGGGCTTCGGCTGGAGGTCGATATCACGTCACTTAGTCCAGACACGTGGGGAATCCATTGACCGTCAAAGAAAATGTCGTCGCACTCTTGACGTCGAAGTCGCCTGCAACAGAGTCCACCCCGCGCAAGCTCGGTCGTGTCATCCTCGGTTCAGCGATGGTGTTCGCCGGGGTCGGGCACCTGACCTTCGCGCGGCAGGACTTTCAGGCTCAGGTCCCGGACTTCGTTCCCCTTGATCCAGATGTGACCGTGCTGGCCTCGGGTGTGGTGGAGATCGCCCTCGGCTCGTCGCTCATTCTGCTGAAGAGCCGCCGCGCCGCGATCGGTCTGATACTCGCGGTCTTCTTCGTCGCCGTCTTCCCCGGCAACATCGCGCAGTGGGTCAACCACCGAGACGCGTTCGGCCTCGACACAGATCAGGCCCGCGCAACACGACTGATCTTCCAACCCGTACTCATAGCGTGGGCGTTGTGGTCGACGGGGGCATGGGCCGCGCTGCGCGTACGCCGATAGCAATTGGGACGCATGGGCCGGTGACTCATCGCGGAAGTAGGTTCTCGCCCTCCGGGCCGTTGTGCCACTGAACTTCGAGGTGTGCGGCGCCTTGTTCCGATTATTTTGCCGGCGGGGCTGGGTCTACCTCTCGACCGGCACACACCGAAACGGCAGGGGCACACCATGGGACTCATTCACATCGAGATGTTCGCAACGCTCGACCTCATCGGGCAGGCGCCAGGCGGACCCGACGAGGATCCAGAGGGATTTCCGTTCGGCGGCTGGCAGGCACCTTTGATGGACGAGCTCACCGGTGCGCAGATCGCCGCCTCGTATCAGGGCACCGATGCGTTGCTGCTCGGTAGGCGCACATACGACATTTTCGCTGCGTACTGGCCTCATCAGCAAGGGGGAGCGGACAACAGCATCGCCACACTGTTCAACAGTGTTCCGAAGTACGTGGCGTCCCGTGGATCTGCCGACCTGTCGTGGAACGGCTCTACCCAACTCGGTCCGGACCTGGCGGGTGCGGTGCGCGAGATCCGCGAGCGGCACGAGTGCGTCAAGGTGGTCGGGAGTCTCGATCTGGTGCAGACGCTGTTTCGAGAACAACTCTTCGACCGCCTCGACCTGTGGGTTCACCCCATTGTTCTCGGCGTGGGCAAGAAAGTGTTCGGCGACGGAGCGATACCGACCAATCTCAGGCTTCTCGAGCAGCCGGAAGCTGCGCCGACCGGCACCGTGCTCCTGCGGTACGGGCGCGCGGAAGGTACGCCTGCGACGGGGGACATGACCGTCGACAACGCTACCGGTTGAGACCTCGCCACCACGCGGTCCGCCATGGCTGATGGCTGGGATCAGGGCACAGGCGGCGGGTTGTCGGGGAGCAGCAGTTTGCCGATCTCGGTCCCGATCGGCACCGCGTTGTTGGTGTTTGCGTCGGCCGCCGGCCCGAGTGTGGCGTAGACGATGATCGTCGTCTTGGAGGTCTTCTCGTAGAGGACGACACCGTTGTAGCCGCCGAATGACGGGTTCATGAACAACCAGCTGTCCAGGTGAACAGTCCCGAAGGCGAAGAACTTCTCAGCTGTCAAGGGCCCGATCCCCGCGGTCGAGGGCGCCATCATCTCTTCGAACCCGTTGTCGGACAACACTTCGCCGGTGGCCAGTGCTCGTACCCACCGGGCGATGTCAGGCACTGTGGAGTTGGTGTTGCCGCTGTTGAGGAACGCCGTCGGATTCCAGAAAGCAGAGTCCTCGAACATGCCTCGTTCATTGGTATAGCCGTGCAGGACCGGTTCGGTCATCTGCGGCGTCAGCATCACGGTGCTCGCCTTCATTCCCAACGGTGTGAAGATCCGATCCTTCAACAGGTCGCCGAGCGGTTGGCCCGTCGCCCTCTCGAGCACCAGTCCGAGTAGGCACAAATCGCTGTGGGAGTAGGCGAAGTTGGTCCCCGGCTCGAACAGTGGCGGACGGGAGTTCGCCAGGTCCAGGATCTCCTGGGCAGTGAAACCCTTCATCGGGTTCCCGTAAAAGATCTTCAGGAACTCGGGGTTGGTCACATAGTCCGAGATGCCGGAGGTGCTGTTCGCAAGCATCCGTGGGGTGATCGTGTCAGCGCGGGGAAAGTCGGGCACCCACCTGGCGATCGGCTCGTCGAGGTCCAGAGTCCCGGAGTCGTCGAGTTGCAACAGCACCGTCGAGAGCATTGGCTCCATCGGTTGTCCGACTCGTAACTGCATGTCGGGCGTGGCCGGGACCCCGATCGGGGAGTCACCGGCAGCCTCGACGACGACCTGCTCGTCGCCGCGCCACACGCCGAACACCGCACCAGTGAGATCGAGTTCGGTGAGCTTGGCACGAACGATGTCAACGATCTTGCCGGCGTCGGCGTTCGCGGCGGTGGTACTCGGTGCCGTCGACTCTGCATCTGCGCCGTCGTTGTCGTTTGATCCGCACGAGAGACTCGTCGAGGCGATGACAACACCGACAGCTACGGCCACGCCCCGGCGAAGTAGGGAACGAGTCGACACACCACCCATGGGCTCGGTCCCTTCGTGCGCACGCACAACGCGGTTGGAGTCGTTGCCAACTGCAATGTCAGCTACGAGTAGTTGATTTTAGATCGTTGCCATGCGCCGCAGGGACACTACGGCCAAAACTGCAGCCTCGCATGGTTTCTGCTTGTTCTCGGGATATCACCGGCCGAAATTGATGGAATGATTTCAGCCGTAGAGTTCCGAGATGTTGGAGGCACCATGCTCAGCACGATGCAGGACGTTCCGCTGTCGATCGCGCAGATTCTGCGGCACGGGAGCACGGTCCATCAGGGTGCGACGGTGACAACCTGGACCGATTCGGGCCCGCGGCACCGAACCTATGCCGAGGTCGGTCAGCGCTGCGGTGCGCTGGCGCATGCGCTCCAGGGACTCGGAGTCACGGGTGACCAACGCGTGGCAACCTTCATGTGGAACAACGCCGAACACCTGGAGTGCTACCTCGCGGTTCCGGCGATGGGCGCGGTGCTGCACACCCTCAACATCCGGTTGTTTCCGGAGCAGTTGATCCACGTCGTCAATCATGCAGAAGACCACGTGATCATCGTGGATCCATCGCTGATCCCGCTGCTCCAGCCGCACCTTCCCCGACTGGACACGGTCCGTCACGTCGTGGTGACGGGTACGTCCACGGCCGGGCTCGACGCGCCGGAGGGGGTGCAGGTCCACGCGTACGAAAGCCTGATCGCCGAGCAATCGGTTGAGTTGGGGTGGCCAGACGTCGAGGAACGTAGCGCCGCGGCGATGTGCTACACATCCGGCACCACTGGCGACCCGAAAGGTGTTGTCTATTCGCATCGTTCGATCTATCTGCACTCCATGCAGGTGTGCATGAGTGACGGTCCGAACCTCAAGCAAGGTGATCGTGCGCTGGCGGTGGTGCCCCAGTTTCACGCCATGGCCTGGGGTTTGCCTTACGCCGCTTTCATGATCGGCGCTTCTCTGATCATGCCCGATCGATTCCTGCAACCGGAGCCACTGGCCACGATCATCGAGACGGAACGGCCGACTCTGGCAGCAGCAGTGCCGACGATCTGGCAGGGCCTACACCTTCATCTCGAACAGAATCCGCAGGACATCTCGTTCATCCGCGAGGTGCTGGTCGGCGGGTCGGCCGTACCGCCTTCGTTGATGCACAGCTTCGAAGATGATCACCAGGTGACCGTGCTCCACGCCTGGGGGATGACCGAGACATCGCCGCTCGGCTCGGTGGCACGGCCGCCCGCAGACGTCACAGGTGACGAGATGTGGCGATATCGGTACTCGCAGGGCCGCTTTCCCGCCTCAGTGCAGGCTCGATTGATCGGTGATGACGGTGCCGCAGTTCCGCACGACGGCCATGGTGTCGGCGAACTCGAGGTCCGTGGCCCGTGGATCGCCGGGGCGTATTACGGCGTCGCCACCCCGGAGAAGTTCAACGAAGGTTGGCTCCGCACCGGAGACGTCGGATCAATCACTTCGGACGGCTATCTCACGTTGACCGATCGAACCAAGGACATCATCAAATCCGGCGGCGAATGGATCTCGTCTGTTGATCTCGAGAATGCGGTGATGGGCCACCCCGCGGTCGCAGAAGCCGCCGTCATCGGCGTACCCGACGAGAAGTGGGATGAGCGACCGCTGGTGGCAGTGGTGCTCCGGCAGGACAGCACGTCCGTCACAGTCGACGAGCTCAAGGAGTTTCTGACAGACAAGGTGGCCGGTTGGCAGGTGCCCGAGAACTGGGCGCTGATCGACGAGGTGCCCAAGACGAGTGTCGGCAAGTTCGACAAAAAGCGCCTGCGTGCGTCTTATCGAGACGGCGACCTGGACGTGGTCCGGATCTAGACCGACGGTCTATTGGACGACGAGGCTCCGGGGCAAGCTATTACGGCGACGTGTATTCGTTCCACAGGTCATCGACGATGTCCGCAGCCTCAGGAGGCAGGCACTCCGCGTCGTAACAGGGCCCGGCAGGCGGTGCCGTCTCCACCGGGGCGAGGGGAGGGCTCGCCGCGTCACCAGGTAACACCAGCTCTGTGGGCTCCGCCGTCGAGATCCCGCCGGCGGGAGCCAGGGTGCCCCACTGTTCGACGCCGTCGACGTTCGGAACTGTGGTGCATCCCCAGTACAAGTCATAGGCACCGGGAGGCAGGGCGGTGGACCCGTTCGGACCATCTTCTGTGAACACTTCCAAGGTCACTGTCTTGGTGGCTCCGGGAAGGATGAGCGCCCCCGGATCGACCGGGTTGACATAACCGAATGGTGGCCGCGAATCGCTGTCCGCCACAGATCCGGCGGGCAGCCCGAACAGTTTGCAGCCGATCAGCGCGCTGCTTTCGTTGATGATCGTCACGGTGGCGGTGTCACCTGTCACCGCAGACTCTGTGGTGACATCGTTCGGCGAGCCGTCAGCTGTGGTCGGGAACAGCAGCAACCCAGTGGCACAACAGGTTGCAGCCCCGAGAGCACGCAGGACTATTCGTTTGGTCACCAATATCAGGCCTTTCAACCGTCCCGCTTCGAGGGAGGAAGCCGAGTCGTGGGTCTGAAGAATATCTCAAACCTGGCGGGTCAGCCTCGCGGTCATTCGCCTTCCAGCGTCTTCTCCGGAGGCCAGCGTTCGGTGATCATCTCGGTCATCTCGTTCACCCAGGTCTCGTCGAGGGCTGCATCTCGACGAATGAGGATGCGGAAAATCGCAGTGCCCGCGACCATTTCGGCGAGCATCGGAAGCTGGTCATCGCCGCGGCGCTCCTGACCGAAGCGAGATTCGAAAGCTGTGAGGTTGCCGCCCAGTCGGGCGATCATCATGTTGTGGAGTTCCGGGTCGGCAACGGTGTCGGCGATCAGGCCCGGTAAGGCCAACCGCACCTCGGGTCGGTCGAAGATGATCCGAACGGTCTCCACCAAGCCCCTGATCTCAGTGCGGATATCTCCTGACCCGTCGGGCGTGGGGATCGCTTCGGCAAACAACACCGCTTCGTGAACGAGCTGCGCCTTGCCTGACCACCTCCGATAGATGGCAGCCGTGGTAGTCCCTGCACGCGCGGCGATTGCAGACAATGACAGCGCTGAATATCCCATCTCCAGAATCAGTTCGCGAGTGGCCGCGATGATCGCGGCATCGATCCTGCTGTCGCGTGGCCGCCCCGGCGCGGGCTGTGCAGACCTCTTGCCTTCGTTGCGGCTTTCTGCTGTCATGACTTCAGCATAGTTCCAATACAGTGTGCATCGTATTTGAGGGAGAGCTTGTGAACCTGAGCCCGCTCGACGAGTTTCCGATCCATCAGACGCCCGCGCCGCTGACCTGGCCGGCCACATCCGACCGAAACTTCTACGACCGGTCGTATTTCAATGTGCTCGACCGAGGCGGAAAGTTCATGGCGTTGACCGGTATCGGCTACTACCCGCGCCTCGGTGTCAAAGACGCCTACTTCGTCGTCCGTCGCGGAGACACGCAGACCGCCGTACACCTGAGCGACGCCATCGACGACGACCGCCTTCATCAGAACGTCAACGGCTACCGTCTCGACGTCATCGAGCCCCTGCAGCAGATGCACCTCACCCTCGCGAAGACCGAAGGCATTTCTGCGGACCTCACGTGGCGCGGTCTGTTCCCCGCGGTACTGGAGAAGCCGCACGAGATGCTCACCGAGCGGCGAGTGACGCTGCAGGCGAGCCGATTCGCCCAGGTCGGCTCGTGGCAGGGCTGGATCGATGTCGACGGCGAACGGTTGGAGGTCGATCATGACTCCAGCGTGGCGAGCCGCGACCGGTCATGGGGGATCCGACCTGTCGGTGAGGCCGAGCCCGCCGGTCGGCCGGATGCCGCATTCCGCGGGATGTGGTGGCTCTACCTACCGCTGGCGTTCGATGACTCCCAGCTGTTCTTGATCCTCCAGGAAGATCCCGACGGCCACCGCAGCCTCTACGACTGCACCCGCCGCTGGAGAGACGGCCGCGTCGAACAGCTCGACGGAGTCCGCGCCACCATCGACTACGCGCCCGGAACGAGGATTCCCCGTGGCGCCCATGTCGAGTTCATGAACCGGGCAGGCGACCAGATATCGCTCGATATCGAGTCGAAATTGTTTGCACCCATCGCTTTCGGATCGGGCTACGGTGGCGACTCCTCGTGGGCCCACGGTAGCTGGAAGGGCGGTCCGTTCGCCGAACGAGTCAGCTTCGACCTGACGGATCCGGAGGTGATGGCCCGAGCGCCGTTCAGTCTCATCGACCATATCGGCGAGGCCGTGTGCACCGAAGCCGACGGAACTGTCAGCAAGGGTGCGGGTTTGTTCGAGCATGGCGTGATCGGCCCCCACCACCCGTCGGGGTTCTCCGACTGGACCGACGTGGCCGGCTAGGCGGCGGGTATGAAAATCATGACAGCGCTGTTTGGCCCCACCGATGCGGTCGAACGCGCGGAAGTGCTCAAAGAGGCCGGCGCATCTGGAGTGTTCACCTTCGAAGGACCGTTCGATGTCTTCACACCGCTGGTGCTGGCGTCGTCCGTCAAGAATCTCGATGTGATGTCGAATGTCGCGATCGCGTTCCCCCGCAATCCGATTCAGCTCGCGCATCAAGCCAACGATCTGCAACTGCTGAGCGAAGGGCGTTTCATCCTGGGGCTTGGCACGCAGGTACGCGCGCAGATCGAGAAGCGCTACGGAGCGGAGTTCGATCGTCCGGTCGCCCGGATGAAAGAGATGGTGGGAGCGTTGCGAGCGATCTTCGCCACGTGGAATGAGGGGGAGCGGCTGGACTTCCGCGGAGAGTACTACCGGCACACCTTGATGACGCCGACCTTCGTGCCCGGGCCGAACCCGTTCGGTCCGCCGCCTATTTACCTCGGCGCGCTAGGACCTCGGCTCACCAAAGCAACCGCGGAAGTAGCCGACGGACTCCTGGTGATGCCGTTCGGGTCGAAGCGGTTCCTCCACGAGACGACATTGCCTGCGGTCCGGGAAGGGTTGGCTGCTGCAGGACGCAGCGAAGACGACTTCGAGGTGGTGCCCGAGATCATCGTGTCTGTCGGCACCGGACGCGACGAGGACCATACCTCGACCCGGATGCTGCTGGCGTTCTACGGTTCCACCCCCGCCTACCGGCCCGTGCTCGACGCTCACGGCTGGGGTGATCTGCAACCTGAACTCAACGCCATGTCCAAACAGGGCCGTTGGAAGGAGATGGCCACCTTGATCGACGACGACATACTGCACACCATCGCTGCGTGCGGAACCCCGGCTGAGGTGGCTTCCCACATCCGTGATCGCGTCAACGGGGTATCGGACCGGATCTGCCTCTATCAACCCAGCCCCATCGACGTCGGGTCACTCGCCGAGATCGTGGACGCTTTAGGGGAGTCGTCATGACGCTGACAACGATCGAGTTCGACGAGGTCCACGACGAACGCTACGGTGGCAAAGCTGCGGGGCTGGCCCAGCTGCGTCGTCTCGGACTTCCGGTACCGGTGGGATTCGTGATCCGTGATGCGTCGGCCCACGCCGCTGCCGAGGACGTGGGGACATGCTTCTCCCGGATGGAGGCCCTCGGCGCGACCCCGGTGGCCGTCAGGTCCTCGGCAGTCGGCGAAGATGGTGACGATCAATCCTTCGCCGGTCAATACGACACCGTCCTGGGTGTCGACTCCGCCGATGACTTCGTCCGGGCCGTGCGCGCGTGCGCCGACTCGGTACATTCTGGGCGGGCCTCGTCGTACAGCGGACAAGTCACCGCCACCATGCATCTGGTGGTTCAGCAGATGGTGGACGCGCGCGCCGCCGGGGTGGTGTTCACCGCGGATCCGGCCACCGGCAGACGCGACCTGATGGTCATCGACGCCATTGCCGGACTCGGCGAAGCGCTCGTCGACGGGAGCGCATCCCCGGACCATCTCGTCCTCGACATCCAAGGCGGCTCCGCTGTCCGTGAGGTCGGTGAAACTCCGGTGTTGTCGACCGACGAGATCGCCAACATCCGGTCCGGCGCCGTGCGTGCTTCTGAACACTGGGGCAGGCCTATGGATCTCGAGTGGGCCATCGACCAGTCAGGGACACTGTGGTGGCTGCAAGCCCGTCCGATCACGACGCTGCCCGGCGACTTGAACGAGATGGATTCGCCTCTCGCGGGCGACGATCACGTCTACACGCGTTGCAACATCGGAGAGATGATGCCGGGTGCATTCTGCCCGTTGACCGCATCGGTGTCCGGCTTCGCCATCGACTACGCGATGCAGATGACTCAGGTGGTGGCGCGGGCACAGCCGAGCTATCAGACGCCATGGCTGCAGGTCGGCTACTTCCAGGGACACATGTTTCTGAACATGACCGAGGGGACGGGACTGAGTTCAGGCCTGCTGGGCAACTCTTTGGAGCAGTTCTCGATTTCGATCTGCGGTCGGGTCGTCGACGAGCTGAAGCCAAAACCACCGAAACCGTTTCTTGCAAAGCTGATCAACACGGTTCGACTCAGTACGTATGCATTGTCCGCCGGTCCCGCGATCCGGCGCCTGCCGAGGCAGATCGCCGCGTTTCGTGTCCCGACGAGTGATGATCCTCGACTTGTGCTGCAAGAGTTGGAGTCTGGCGTTGAACAGTATTGCGAGATCACGCTGACACATGTGCGGTCTTCGTCGCGCGCAGCAGTTGCGGCCAATATTCTCGAGAGTGTCTTGATCAAACAGGCGATCAAGTCGGGTCGAAGCGAGGACGAGGGTCGAGCCGACGCCACCCGGCTCATGGCCGGTGCAACCGAAGTCGAGAGTGCGCTCATGCTCGAGGAGCTCGACTCGGTGGTACACGCCGTGGCCGCCGACGCGGTGGCCGCAGAGAGGTTCTTGGCCGCGAAGCCGGCCGTCGCCATCGCCGAGTTGAGAACTTCGGGCGGCTCGATCGGTCAGGCGCTCGATCAGTTCCTCGATCGTCACGGCCACCGCGGGTACAGAGAACTGTGTATGCGCGACGCATCCTGGGCCGAGGATCTCGAGGGTCTGGGTGCCATGATGCAGGTGATGGTGCGGTCGGCGCTCGATCCGGCTGCGACAAGACCGAGCAGCATCGACGTCGAGGCGGCCACGTCGTCTACCGTCAGACTTCTCGCACGGTTGGCCCAGGGTGGCGCGCGCGGACGCGAGGAGACGAAGTCGAAGATGGCCCTGATGGCGCACTCGCTCAAGCTGGGCTATCGGCACCTCGGTGGGGTGCTGGCGAAGGCGGGACGACTGCCCGACTCGGATCTGGTGTTCTTTTTCGACCGTGCAGAACTGACTCGCATCGTCGGTTCAGAAGACGTCACCGCACTCATCCAGAGCGCGGTGAAGCGTCGCGAAGCGCTGGCATTCCAAGGCTCTCTCGAGTTCGCCGACGTTTCTGTCGGCCGACCCACTCCGCTGATCGCCCGTCCGCAACCCAGTGTCACCGGCGACGAGATCGTCGGACGGCCCGCCAGCCGTGGTTCCGTGGAAGGCGTCGTGCGCGTTGCGAGGTCGATCGTCGACGCGCGCGAAGTGGAGCGTGGTGAGATCCTGGTGGCCCCGGTCACCGACGTCGGGTGGACGCCGTACTTCACGGTCATCTCGGCACTCGTCACCGATATCGGCAGTTCGGTGTCCCACGGTGCTGTGGTGGCACGCGAGTACGGTCTGCCTTGCGTTGTCAACACCCTGGTGGCCACGCAGGTGCTCAAAACCGGCGATCGAGTCCGGGTGGACGGCGACCGAGGGGTGATCACGCGTCTCGATCGGCCCTGACCTGTTGTACTGAGCGGTGTTTCGATCCGGCGGCACGCGTGATCAGATTCCCGGGCGCACTTTGACCGCAGCCTCTACAGTGAGACTGAGGTCACAGCACAAGGCTGAGGGCCGCCATGTCCGACGACACCAGGGGATACGCCAATGACAGTCGCTGCAGACTCGACCAGCGAGCTCCTCCTCGAACCGATGCGCTCGAGTCGAAATACCTGGAACACACAGGTGCGACGACACGCTCTGATGACACCCGACGAAATCGCGGTGAAGTATCTCGGAACTGCAACGACCTGGCGTGACCTCGACGACCGATCGCACCGATTCGCCGCGGCTTTGCAACACCGCGGCGTCCGATTCGGCGACCGTATCTTGATCGCGCTACTCAATCGAACCGAATACGTCGAGGCGGTGCTCGGGGCGAATCTGATCGGCGCGATCCCCGTCCCTGTCAACATCCGCATGAGTCCGGCCGAGGTCGGCTACCTGGTTCAAGACAGTGGCGCCACCATCATTCTCACCGAACGACTTCTTGCGCCGCTGGCGGATGCGGTGCGGGCGTCCACCGGCGCCATCGACACCACCATCGTGGTCGACGCCGGAGACAGCGCCGATCACCTGGACTACGAGACGTTCCTGGCGCAGGATCCCGCGCATCTGACAGAGGTCGACATTCCTGAAGACACCGTGGCCCTCATCATGTACACCTCGGGAACCACCGGTAAACCCAAGGGCGCCATGCTGACCCACGCCAACCTGCAATCGCAGGCCATGACCACCATCAATGCATCTGATGGCCGGCCGGGTGACATCGCCTCGGTCGTGCCTCCGATCTTTCATATCGCGGGCATCGCCGCCTTTGCCCCGGTCTTCTATCGCGGTATCCGCGCTGTCATCCATCCGCTCGGCGCATTCGACCCGGAGGACATGCTCGACACCCTGGAGCGTGAAGGCACGACATCGGTATTCATGGTGCCCGCCCAGTGGCAAGCGGTTTGCGCTGCGCAAAGGGCCAAGCCCCGCCACCTGGCGCTGCGGACAATCAGTTGGGGGGCTGCTCCCGCTCCCGACACCGTGCTCAAAGAAATGAATGAACTGTTTCCCGAGGCACTCAACATGACGGCGTTCGGACAAACCGAGATGTCGCCGGTCACAACCCTTCTCGAGGGTGAGGACGCCATCCGGAAGATCGGGTCGATCGGCAAAGTGGTACCGGCGGTGACCGCCCGGATCGTGGATCCTCTGATGGAGGACGTCAAACCCGGCGAGGTCGGCGAAATCGTCTATCGTGGGCCCAACCTGATGAAAGGGTACTGGCGGAACCCGCAGGCCACAGCAGATGCGTTCCGCGGCGGTTGGTTCCATTCCGGCGATCTGGTTCGGCAGGACGACGAGGGATTTCTCTATGTGGTCGATCGCGCCAAAGACATGATCATCTCCGGTGGCGAGAACATCTACTGCGCTGAAGTAGAAAATGTTCTCTACAGCCATCCTGCAATCGCCGAAGCCGCCATCATCGGTCGGGCCCATCCGAAGTGGGGCGAAGTGCCCGTTGCAGTGGTCGTGCTGGCCGACGGCACCGACACGCTCACCCTCGTCGACCTCGGGCCTCACCTCGACCAGAATCTGGCGCGCTTCAAACATCCCAAGGACCTCGTCATCGTCGACGAATTGCCACGAAATCCCGGTGGCAAGGTGGTCAAACCCAAACTTCGTGATGCGTACGGCAGTAAGGATGCTGGTCTGACTCATTGATTCCGTGATTTCTCGGAATGTATTTTCAGCCAGAGTCGTCCGGCGGTGCTCGGAGCACGATCTCTCGGCAGGGGGGCAGATGGATTCAGCGGCACTGGTCGCCCGTTTCGGTCGCGATCACAGGTACCACTGCGCTCCGATGTCGACTCCGGCAGACAGGTGCTCACCGCGGTACTGACACCAGGGAGCGACCGAGCACGGTAGACAGCGATTCGCGTCGTTGGTACGGCTGATCCCAGCGGTGGGGTTGACGACGACAGTGTTCGGGTATGGACCTCCTATGACAAAGAAGAAGCCAGATCCGCAGACCGAAGACGCCGGCACCGGACCAGAGGGCGTGAACCCCGACGTACAGTCCGATCCTGCCGAGGGCGAGACGTCCGGCGACTGGTCCGGCGAAGGTGGGGCCACTCAGGAAGGACCCGCCACCGACAACGACTGACAAAGCCCGCAGTTGCACGCGCACAGCTGATGTAGGTGCGGGTCGAGCAGACGTCGGGGATCATGGGATCCATGAGTACCGAACACGACGCTTGGCCTGCACTGCCGCTGGATTCATGGGTCGACACCAGAGACACGCTGCAGCTGTGGACCCAGATTGTCGGAAAGACGCGCATGGCTCTAGGGCCCCAGATCAATCATTGGTGGGGCGTTCCGCTCTATGTGGACGCACGAGGACTCACCACGTCCCTGATGCTGGCGGGCAGTCGCGGCCTGGAGATCCGCTTCGACTTCCTGGAGCACGAGTTACTGATCCTCGTCACCGACGGCAGCGTTCGCCGGATCAAGCTCGAACCGCGATCCGTCGCCGACTTCTATGACGAGTACATCCGTCACCTGGCTGAGCTCGGGTTCGACATCGAAATCGTCGGGACTCCGGTTGAACTTCCCGATGCAACCCCGTTCGCACAGGACACGACACACGCGTCGTACGACGCGGCCGCTGTATCTCGCTTCTGGCGGTCGCTCGTCTCCGCGCATGGTGTCTTCACGAAGTTCCGCGGTGAGTTTCGCGGAAAGTCCTCACCCGTCCATTTCTTTTCGGGCGCATTCGATCTGGCGGTCACCCGGTTCTCCGGACGGCCTGCGCCGCAACATCCCGGCGGAGTCCCGAACTGCCCCGACTGGGTCATGCACGAGGCCTACAGCGATGAGGTCTCCAGCGCAGGTTATTGGCCAGGGGGCGCCGAAGAAGGTGTCTTCTATGCATATGCGTACCCCCATCCCGACGGATACGACACACATCCCGCCGTCGAGGCTCCTGCGCATTGGGACAGCACGCTAGGGGAATACGTTCTGCCGTACCACCTGGTGAGACAAGCGACGGATCCGGATGCCATGGTGCTCAAGTTCCTCGAGCAGACCCATCTCGCGGCGGTGGAGACGGCAGGCTGGGGCCAGTCGCCGGTTTGACCATCGGAGCTGAAGGGTAACCCCGCTACGGAAGGGGGAGTAATGCCATCAATTTTATTGATCGCCGACCCGGGTGCCCCGTCAACGATCGCGGAACACCTGAGCGACTCGCTGTCCCACCCGCTCGGGGACGACACCAAGCACGATAGTTGGCAAATATCTACTCGAGAGCACGCATACGCGATCGATGAACAAACTGAGTTTGCCGAGGTCATAGGCACCATCGATCCCGATGCCGAAGCCGAGGACGTCGTCATCTATCTCACCGACATGCCTCGCAGGCAGGGAACAACCCCAGTGATCGCTGACCTCAGCGTGGCGGATCGCTTCGGGATCATCTCGATTCCCGGGCTGGGCGGGGCGTTCACCGAGCGTCGGGTGAGGAACCTGACGCAGACTGTTGTGGCCGAGGTGATGCACCAACCGAAGTCATCTCAACCGCCACGCCGAATCGGAGGGTAGAGGACGGCGGCAACGTCCACTACGTCGCACCGTCGGCCCTCTCGCGACTTCGACTGCTCGCGGGGATGGTCTACGCCAATCGGCCATGGCGATTGGTGACCGGGATGTCGAAGGTGATGATGGCGGCGTTCGCCACCGGGGCGGTGAGTCTCGCTTACCCGACGATGTGGCAACTTTCTGCCACCATGGGCCCTTGGCGGCTGAGCGCCGTCACGGTACTGGCGAGCCTCGCGATGATCGCGTGGCTCGTCGTCGAACACGATTTGTGGGAAAGGCCGCCGACGGCCGGCGACCGTGAGCGCGCGACTCTGTACAACGCGTCGACCCTCGTCACCCTGACAATCGGAGTAGTTGTCTTCCATGCCGGGGTGTTCGTTTTGCTGCTGCTCACAGCGTGGTGGACCATACCGCCGCAGATGGTCACCGAAAACATCGGTCATCCGATGGACTTCTCGTCACTGTTACTCATGGCCTGGCTGGTAGCTGGGATCGCCACGCTCGGCGGCGCATTGGGGTCGGGCATGGAAGACGACGAAGCCGTGAGGGCCGCGGCGTACGGAGTTCGGCAGCGCCGGCGATTCGACCAAGAGAACTGACTCTCGCCCGACCGCTACCCCCCTTGTTGAACAGGGGCGGGGACGGATGATCCACGCAGGCGGGGGGAGTTGGGTAGCGGGTCGTCGCCGTGGAGATGCCGTCGAGTCCGACCGGGGCACACAGGTCCGGGCGAGCACGCCGCACACAGCGTATCCGCCGACCTGCCGGTTCGATCATGGGCTGACCGAGAGTGGTTGCGGCACAAAGGTTCCGCTTGGCGCCACTTGAGAATCACGACTGTACGGCCGAGGTTGACGCAGCTTTGGCCATACCCAAAAGTGAAACACGCCCAGCGCCGGCGGGCGATGTGTACGAGGAGGCCTGCGGCCACGATCTTGTATGAAACAGCGTGCGACCTTCTCAGCCCAGAGATCGGTACCTGCTAGCCGGTAGGTAGCAAGTACGGGAACCGTCAATGACAGTCAGTCACCGATTGAGCGAAACTTTCTCTTGTCGAACAGATTCCGCTCCGACAGTCGGGGCGCCCAGAGCAAAGGACCGTCCCAATGACTGCAACGCCCCGCCCCGATCTGCAACTCTCACACGCAGTGGTCACCTCCGATGTGACCGCACCATTGGAGTACGTCGATATCGAGCAGTGGCTCAAAACCCTGCCCACGCACGAGTACCAGCGCTGCGCGCCCGGCGACCACAAGGCCGCCGGTTACACCGTTGACGATGACGGAACCCCGATGTCGATCAATGTCGAGATGATCGGCACCGGCCTGGTCATCCAGCAGTACCGTTTCGAGGTCGCGAGCAAGCACTACTGCAAGATGGTTTCGATCTCCGATGTGTTCAGCGCCGCGGGGTGGACCACGACGCAGGTCATCTGGGAGCTCGGCATCGAACAGCTCGAGGGCGATCAGCTCCGCTACATCAACACGGTGACCTCGCACCCGACCGAAGAGTTCTTGGAGTTCATCACCGCCAGCGGTCAGACGTTCGAAGAAGCAGCCGCTGCTCGCCAGGAGGCCTCCGGTAAGCACTGCGAACTCGAGACCCCTCACTACGCGCTGAGCATCGCCAATTTCGCGAAGGCCCGTGCCTCCGAAGCCGCAGCTGCCTGACGCGGCGCTGACCCGATCTACAGTTGCGAGAGAGCAGGTTTGCACATGAACGATCATCGAATTGATACAACGATCGCGCCGAGCGGGTCCGGCTGCGTCGACTGCGAGGCCACCGGTTCGTGGTGGCTTCATCTGAGGCGCTGTGTCGAATGCGGCCACGTCGGATGTTGTGACGACTCATTGAACCGGCACGCCAGCAGCCACGCCACCGAGACCGGCCACACCATCATTCAAAGCTATGAGCCCGGTGAGGACTGGTTCTACGATTTCGCCAACGGTGAGATGTTTGCCGGCCCGACTCTCGCCGCGCCCACAGCCCACCCAACCGATCAGGGAGTTCCCGGGCCTCGGGCACGAGTGCCGGGGGACTGGAGCAACCAGCTTCAGACTTTGCAACTGCGTCGGCGTTCAAACCCATAGCTCACTCACCTCAAAGGATGCGCTCGGCTCGGAGATGCCACCCATCTAGGGTGCGACGTCCGATAAGCGGGCCGGAGGAGACAGTGCCGGCGCGGTCATCCTCGAAACCGGCTACAGCACAACGCGATAGGCCAAAACCGCGACCAGGTGCGTGGTGAGCTGTTGTCGCCCCCTGCCCTCACATGTAAGAGAGACCCTTCATGACCCTCACCACCGACGACCTCATCGGAGCATGGAAACTGTTGACCGCCACCGCGGTGTTTGCTGACGGTGAGCGGCGACCAGAGTTCGGGCCCGATACGGCCGGCTACCTCTCGTACAGCGCCAACGGGATTGTGTCGGCGATCCTCGGCGACATGACCCGCCCGGTCAGCGGTAGCTCTGACCCACAAAGGATCTCCCGCGAAGAACAGGCCGCGATGGCGCACGGGCTCATCGCCTACGCCGGCCCTTACACGGTCACCGCCGACGGCACCGTCATCCACCACGTAGATATCGCTCTGTTCACCGATTGGCAAGGCAAACCCCAACGGCGACACGCCCAGATCGCAGGCAACGAGCTGCGTATCACTGGGTCGCCCCGCACTTCGTCGGACGGACGCACGTTCCACAGCGAACTCATCTGGGAACGGCTCACGCCGTGACAATGCAACACCCTCATCAGCATGACGACCTAGGAGACGGTATGGCCGGCAACGATTTCGACGAGATCCGCGGGCGCGGTGCTCCTGGGGCCACTCCACCGGGGTGCGGGCCAGGTAGTGGGCGGCGGCCACAGCAGAAAGACGATCGCCACCCTTCCGCCGGCTGGGGTGCGGCGATGAGTGTCGGCAAGGTGCTCCTGCATAGCGGACAGGTGATGTCGGGCAGCAAGTCGATGCTGACGATGAATCATGAGAACGGCGGGTTCGATTGCCCGGGGTGTGCGTGGCCAGACGACCGCAGCGGCCTTCACCTCGATCTGTGCGAGAACGGCATCAAACACGTCACGTGGGAGATGACCAAGGACCGCGTCGACCGCGCGTTTTTCGAGCAGCACACCGTGACAGAGCTGTCTGGGTGGAGTGACTACGCGTTGGAGAAACAGGGCCGCCTGACCGAACCCATGGTGTACGACGCCGAGACCGACAAGTACGTACCCATCTCGTGGAGCGACGCATTCGTACTGGTCGGAGATACCCTGCGCGCATTGCCCGATCCGAACATGGCGTCGTTCTACACCTCAGGACGGTTGAGCAACGAAGCGACATTCCTCTACCAGCTGTGGGCACGTGAGTACGGCACCAACAACCTCCCGGACTGCTCAAACATGTGCCATGAAGCCAGCGGCCGCGCGCTCCAAGCAGCGCTGGGCACCGGCAAAGGCACCGCCGACATCGATGACTGGGACGCCGCTGAGCTGATCATCGTGATGGGCGTCAACGCCGCGTCGAACGCACCGCGCATGCTCACCGCACTCGCCGAAGCACACCGGAGCGGCGCACAGATCGTCCATGTCAATCCACTCAAAGAGGCCGCGTCACGCCGCACCATCGTTCCTCACGAGTTCGGGTCGATGGCCGCCTTTCATCCCACCCCGACAGGAACTCTCGACATCCAGCCCCGGATCGGAGGAGACTGGCACTCTTACGCGGCGTAGCCAAAGCACTGTTCGAGTGGCATGCCGAGGACCCCACCGTGATCGACACCTCGTTCATCGCCGACAACACCCACGGCTTCGACGACTACCGATCCTGCTGCGAAGCGGAGGCCTGGACCGAGATCGTTCACCAATCCGGCGTCACCGAGGTTGAGATTCGAAACCTGGACGACCTCTACCGGAAATCCTCGCGCACGATCATCAGCTGGTGCCTGGGGCTGACACAGCAAGAACATGGAGTCGACACGGTCCGGGAGATCGTCAACCTCCTGATGATGAAAGGAAACATCGGTCGACCAGGAACCGGGCCCTCGCCCGTTCGCGGCCACAGCAATGTTCAGGGCAACCGCACCTGCGGAATCGACCACCGACCGACCACCGAGTTCCTCGACGCCCTCGCCTCGGAGTGCAACTTCGACCCGCCGCGCGCCCATGGTCTCGACACCGTCGCAACCATCAAGAAGATGTACGACCACAAGGTGTCGGTGTTCGTCGGGATGGGGGGCAATTTCGCGATGGCCACACCGGACCCGACATACACCTTCGAAGCCCTACGCCGGTGCAGCCTGACCGTTCACGTCAGTACAAAACTCAACCGCAGCCACCTCGTTCATGGAACGAATGCCCTCATCCTGCCGTGTATCGGACGCACTGAACGCGACGAACAACGCAGCGGGCCGCAGAGCATCAGTGTTGAGGACGCGATGAGCCGAGTCCACCTGTCCCGAGGATCGAAAAAGCCGCCGTCCGCACACGTGTTGTCCGAACCGGCAATCATCGCCGGGCTGGCCTCAGCGACCTTGCCCCACAGCAGCACCGATTGGCAGGCCTATATCGACGACTACGACCGGATCAGGGACACCATGTCCCGTGTCATCCCAGGATTCGAGAACTTCAACAGCCGAGTGCGCGAGCGCAATGGATTCAGGATCAGCCAACCTGCGCGCGAGCTCGACTTTCACACCCCCTCAGGCCTGGCTGAGTTCTCCTGCGCCTCAATGAAAGACGTATTGCCCCCGATCGGTTATCTGATGCTGGGAACCATGCGGTCCCACGATCAATGGAACACCACCATCTACTCCGACAACGATCGATACCGCGGAGTCAAGAACCTGCGAACCCTGGTGTTCATGAACCAGGCCGACATGACACGACTAGGGGTACCAGAACTGGGCGCCGTGGACATCACCAGCTATGCCAAGGACGGAAGCACCCGACAGGTATTCAGCTACACCGCAGTGGCGTACGACATCCCTGCCGGCAACGCGGCCGGGTACATGCCGGAGCTGAACGTCCTGTGCCCGATCGGCGATTACAGCAACCAGAGTGGTCAGCCGCTGATGAAGCACCTCACCGTAAAAATCACCCCTGCCGGCCTCGGATAGGAACCCGCGCGGCACATCGTATGGAGCATTGATGAACCCACCGACCAACGACGCGCGCAGACCACGCCGACTCGACATCGAGGTCATTGCATCGTCGATCATTCTCGCCGTCGCCTGCGGCGCGGTGTACGTGCTGATGACCAGCTGGCTGGGCCCCGCACTCACCGAGTCGGCAGACACCCACGCCATAGGAGCGATGTGGGCAGTGATCTCCACGATCTTCGTGTTCCGGTGCAGCCTCGAAGACCGGTTGGACGACGCCACAATCCGACTGTCCTCCACAGCACTGAGCCTGGTGATCTGTCTGATCTACCTGTCGATCTTCCCCGTTACGGCAGTCGGGATCGGTGCAGTGGTCGGGCTGAGTAGTCTGCTGGCCATCGGACTCGGCAGACCTCAAGACGCCGCGCTCACCGCGATCACCTCGACGGTGGTATTAGTCGTGGCACACCTCGGTGAACCCACACCCGAATGGATACAACCGGTGCTGCGGCTGTTGGACACCGCAATCGGCATAGCTGTGGGCCTCGCCGCAGGGGCCCTGTTCACAGCAGTGTTTCGTCGCCACCGAGACAGAGTCGGGCACGGCGCAGCCACATCAGAACAGAAACGCAAAGGTCACGGCTGAACTCAGTGCGTCAGCACTTCCGCGATGGTGTCGAGTGGCCGATACGCCGATATGGCCGTGGCCATCGCGCGCGTAGCCCGCCCGATGGCGGGGTCAGAGGAAGCGACGCGGACTGCATCGGCCAGCAGTTCAACACTCGGGCGGCGGGTCTTCAGATTGACCCCTACTCCGAAATGCGCCACGCGAGCCGCGACTTCGGGCTTGTCCTCCCCACCGGGTGCCACGACGACCGGAACCCCGTGACGAAGCGCGGTCATCACGCCCCCGAACCCACCGTTGGTGACCATCACTGCGGTACGCGGCATGAGCAGGTCATGGTCGATGAACTCAACCGCGAGCGCATTGTCCGGCAAGGCCCCCAACCGGGAGACCGGCGCGCCGCCGGTGCTGACGATCACCCGTACGGCAGCCGTGGCCAGCGCTTCGAGTGCCGGTGTCACCATTTGCGAGAAGTCATGGTTGTCCAGCGTTCCCTGGGTCAGATGGATGACCGGTCTACCGTCGGTCTCGACGTCACGCCACCACGCCGGGGGGACTTGCGATTGCCCGTCATGCGCGACGACCGGCCCAGCGAAGGTGGTATTCGGGTTGAGATCGCTTCGCGGATACTCGAACTCCGCCGGCCCGAGTTGCAGAAAATGATCGAACGCCGCTGACAGATCAAGGATGAAACCGTCCAATTCACCACCCTCCGCGACAACCAGGTCACGTGCCAGCCTCTGGGTAGATCGGAAGATGACGTGGCGAGCAGCGAGGTTCGCGACCCGGTTCCGGACTCGCATGACGGGTCCACGTCCGGGAGGCAGGCCACTGTTGAACGGTGGGACGTCCACACTCGTCTGAGCCAAAGGCATCGTCCCGAGTCCGATCACTGCGGGCCGCCGCGATCGCGGCCGCGCCAGCAGCGGCAGCACGCCGGCGAACGTGCCATCGGCCAGGACCGCCGCGAACTCGCGCTTACCCAGCAACGACTCCACCGAACGTGCCTGTCCGGTGATGGGACGGACAAATGTCTGCCTTACCTGATATCGCGACAACGCAAGTCCCCGATAGCGGTCCAGGTCGGGGGTGAAGGTCTCCGGGTCGCGCTCGTCGAAATCTGCTTCGGCACAAAGTGGCTCGAATTGCAGACCGGCCTTCACCACCGAGTCGGCGAAGCCCACGCCGGTCAGCATGACCACCTGATGCCCCCGCTCGACCATGTCGCGACCGACTGCCATGATCGGCCCCACATGCCCCCGCAGCGGCGGGCTGCACAACAGATACCGAGCCATACGAGTTCGCGCCTTTCACTGTCTAAAGTTTTAATAGTGTCACACTCTAGTCGAATTTTGGTTACGAGGCGCTATCATGGCCTGCGCAAGGACACAGGTGCGCCGACCCGGCCGAAATATCAGAGGTGGTGATCGACGGTGGCAACTCGTCGTTACGTATCACGCAAGCGTGCCATCACTGCCGCTCAGACAAGAGCGAACATACTCGACGCAGCGCAGAAGCTGTTCGTCGAGAACGGCTACTCGCGCACCACCTTGCAAGAAGTGGCCACCGCAGCAGGGGTCTCGGTTCAGTCGGTGTACTTGGCGGGCAGCAAGGCGTCGTTGATGATGGCGGTGCTCGAGCGGGGATTCACCGGCGACGAACAATTCACCTCGCTGCTCGAGCGTCCAGAGTTCTTGGCGATCATGTCCGACACCGACACTGAACGCGCCCTCGATCGCTACGTCGACTTCGTCGTGACCGCCAACAGCCGAATCGCCGATCTCTGGCACGCCGCCACCCTCGCCGCCGACTCCGAGCCCGCGATCGGCGAGCAACTCGAACGCAGCGAACTGCGCCGACTCGACGACGTCCACACCGGTAGTTACTGGTTCGTCCAGCGGGGGCTGCTCGACGACAGTCGCGTCGACGAGTTCGCCGACATCCTGAGCTACCTCACAGCTTCGGACACCTACCGATACTTCACCGTCGAACGAGGATGGACCCAGCCTCGATTCACGGCGTGGTTACGACGTTCCATCGCCCAACACCTCGGCAGTGAGTGACGCGCGAGGCATAGCAAAGACGTTGCCACACAATTGGTGCGAGCAAAGACGGATATGCCACGCAGCGATTCACGCAGGTAACAACCCCAGCTGACCTAGAAAATCCAGCTGATCGAAGTAGAGGTGCTCGTATAGGAGGGCGTCTCCGCGCACCTGATACGACGCGCTCCACCGGAACGAGATCGACTTGCCCGTGGGCGGCACTTCTCCGTTCGGACTCTGGAGCACGCCATCGTGCGTTCCTGCGAACACGCCTTCGACCGCGGCCCGATCACCGTCCACCACCCAATCGCTCACGGTCAGCGCACCGTCTGAGAACGCTGCTTGGAACACCCCGAGGAATCCCAAGACGCCCTCGCGTCCGCTGAATGTTCCGGCCGGGGCGATCATCTCGGCGTCCACCGACCAAGGGTCGGACTCGGTGTCGCGGCTGTTGAACGCGCTGATGTGTTGTTCGATGACGCTACGTGTGTTGCTCATGAAGTGGGTACCCAATCGAATGTCGAGGAGAGCGTTGTCCAATTTCTACAACCGTAAACCACGACAGGCCGTCGCGGAAGCTTTCAGTTTAGTTCGACTAAATCAAATATGCGTCCAGCGGGTCTGCGTGGTCGAGAGAGAGTGCTCGAGGCGGACGGGCCGGGACGTCGTTACCACTGTGAAATAGACTGCATCCCAATAGAAAACGTATCTTGTGGCATATCCATTTCAACATGAAGAGGGCAGCGATGGCCACCACTGACGTACGTGACCGCGTCACCAAGTTCGTTCAAAGACGCCTGGTGAACCCACTGGCTACTCGGCTGCCCAGCCACACACTTCTGGAGACGATCGGGCGGACGTCTGGTGAACCCCGCCGGACACCCTTGGACGGCAGCCGCGTCGGCGACCAGTTCTGGTTCGTATCTGAATTCGGCGAAAAATCGCAGTACGTCAAGAACATCAAAACGAACCCCACTGTCAGGGTGCGACTCCGAGGGCGATGGCACAACGGTACGGCCCACCTCGTGCCCGACGATGACCCTCGCATCCGGTTGCGCCAATTGCCGCGAGCCAACAGCTTCGCGGTTCGCACGTTCGGGACCAGCCTGCTCACGATTTGCGTTGACCTGATCGATTGACGCAACGCATCCAGTTCCAACGCCTGAAGTCATTGGCCTTGGCAGTGCTTGCACTGGTGAACTGAGGCTTTGCTCCAATCAGACCAGGCCGTTGGTGCGTACGGTGTACGGCCGGCCGAATTGTGTGGAGACGCCGGGTGCATACAGCACCGAGTCAGGCGGCTGGCTGGAGATATTCGGAAGTCCAGCTGCGCCAACGAGTTGGTCGTCGCAGTGGGTGACCGTGCCGTCCAACAGTTGCCAGCGCCGATGTACATTCGGCACGTAGAGAAGTCGTCCTGCCAGTGTCGTGTGTAGACCCCAACGCGCCGTCAGGAATTGAGCGAGTGAGTCGTCGGACATGTCACGCGATCCGCGTACCACACCGAAATCTGTTGTGCTGCCGCGTTGCGGCGGAGCCAAGCGCCTACTTCGGTACGCGATCGTCGATCGGTCATCGACGATTGCCATCGATGCCCAGCGGTATGGAACGCCAACAAGATTGGTGCCCGCAACCACCGCGAGACGGTTCGCTTCGAGGGATCGAAAAACGACCCCGCGCCGGCCATCTGCGTCCACTGAATACAGCCGAACGTTGATCTCGGGAAAGGTGCCCAGGTAGGGGACAGGGCGTTGATACCCGAAGCCCGCACCCCTCATGTGAAACCCGATCAGCCCTACCCACGACGAGCCGTCGAACTCGTTGGGAACACAACCACTCGGTAGAAGCGGTGCGACAAGGTCACTTGGGACGCGCCAATGTAAGAACACAAGCCGTTCCCAGCGTTGGTCCATCAGAATCGGCCGCGGTAGAAGTGGAGGCCTCGGCCAGAGTCGTCGTCCACCATCGCGGTCCATACCATGCACAGTAGGCGTGCTTCACAGGTCGATGGCTACGATGACTTTTTCCGGTCCCGCAGGGGTCTACCCTTCCGCATCGATGAGCAGAAATCACTGAACGGGAAGCAGGAAGCAGTGACGCGCTGAGGACTGTCTAGGCGGGCGGTGGGGTGGTGCTGAAGATCGGCCAGCAGATTTCTGTGGCGGTAAACGTCGTCGGAGCTGAGGGCGTGCCGCCGATGTAGTGTTCGCGGATCGGCCCCTGGTGGCTGATCAGGTGCTCGTTGGCGTAGGTGCCCAGAGCCGCGTAGCTACGGTCTATGCCGTCGTGTCCGCCGGAGTGGGTGAGCACTGCGAACTCGGCCTGAGGTAAGACCTCGGCGCGAATGCCCTGCGGGGGTTCGGTGGAGTGGGCCGCGGGAACGAACAGGGTTGCCTCCCCCCGTGATTCGAGGAAAAGTTCTCGGTCGTAGAGGCCACCGGGCACTAGTGCGGACGGTGCGCCTGTTGCCGTGGCAACTGCGTCCCGCAGCGTGTTCAGCGTCGCCGCGAACCAGGTGTCGATGCCGGAATCCTCGACGATGGCGCTGATCGACCACACCGCGAGGGCAGGTTCTCGGCGCACCGCCACGAAGGCGGGGGGGTGGACTGGGGACAGCAACTCGCGCAGCGCGCCAACCGTGTCGCGAGTCTGTTGCAGCTGCAGTTCCATCTGCTCGAGATGAGTCGTGATGATCTCTGTGCGAGTTGCGGCGTCGTCGGTACTCAGTAGCGCTTTGATGTCGGGAATGGACATTCCGAGTGATCGGAACCGGCGGATGATGTGTGCATGATCGACCTGGCTGGTGTCGTAGTACCGGTAGCCCGTGTGGGAATCGATATGGGCCGGTTCGAGAATGCCTATGTCGTGGTAATGCCGCAGCGCTTTCCTACTCAGGCTGGTCATCACTGCGAAGTCACCGATCGAGACCTGTGCGCTCATGGTGTCCTCCTCTGCGCGCTGTCGGGTTGTAAGGGCATTCTGCAGTCTTCCCCTAGGGCAAGGTCAACATGTGGTGCGAGTCCGACAGCTCGTGTTCGGGACCGTTCTCTACCGAACAATGGCGAAGTGGTGGCATCGCTGGGGAAGCGGACCCGGCTGCAGCCAGACGGAATCGAGATCGCCACCCCGGGTTGACTTTCCCCTTAGGGGAGGTTCCACCGTGGGGTCATGACAACAGCATGGGATGAACTCCCGAACACAGTAAAGACGTTTATGACCGCCCTCGACGACCGAGAGGACGACCGAGCGCTGGCCACTTTCACCGCCGATGCCGTCGTGACCGACGACGGCCGCGACTACACGGGCCGCGACGAGATCAGAGCCTGGCTGGCCGCCTCCGTCAGCGGCAGTGAATACACCTACACATCCGCATTCACCGGCGCCACCACGACCGTTACCACCGTCGACGTCGGGCAGCACCTGGAGGGCAACTTCCCGGGCGGCGTCGCCGACCTGCACTACCGCTTCACTCTGGACGGTGCGCTGATCAGCCGGTTGGTGATCGAGCCATGACGCGGCGGTGGTTCATCACAGGAGGTACGCCCGGTGGATTCGGTGTCGCGTTCGCCGAGGCCGGCGCTGGAGACGGGGGACCGCGTGGTGCTCACGTCCCGGCGTCCCCACGAATTGGCGACCTGGGCCGAGCAGTACGGTGACCGCGTTCTGGTCGTCCGGCTCGATGTCACCGACACCGAGCAGGTACAGCGCGCGGTGGGTGCGGCCGAGGAGCACTTCGGAGGTATCGACGTGCTGGTCAACAGCGCAGGCCGCGGCTGGTTCGGATCGATCGAGGGCATGAATGAGACCCCGATGCGGGCAATGTTCGAGCTGAACTTCTTCGCAGTCCTGTCGGTGACCCGTGCGGTACTACCTGGGATGCGTGTTCGCGGCGACGGATGGATCGTCAATGTGTCCTCGGTCGCGGGGCTGGTGGCTGCACCCGGCTTCGGCTTCTACAGCGCGACGAAGTTCGCCGTCGAAGCTGTCACCGAGACGCTGCGCGACGAGGTCGCCGCACAGGGCATCTCCGTACTGGCAGTCGAACCGGGAGCGACCCGAACCAACGCCTACGCCGGGTTCGCGCATGAACCGGTGTCAGAGCCGATTCCCGAGTACCACGAGATGCTCAAGCAGGTCCGCGCAGCGTTCGTGGACATGGACGGTGTGCAACCCGGCGATCCGCGCCGCGGTGCCCGTGCAGTGATCGCGGCAATGGCCCAGAACCCGCCACCCCGACGACTGGTCTTGGGCAACGGCGGTTTTGACGCCGTGACCGACACACTCGAGGCGGTGTTGGCGGATATCCGAGCAAACGAAACCCTCTCACGCACAACTGATTTCCCCTCCTAGTAGCGGCCAGCCCCAACGTTCCCGAATCCTGGAACGTTGGGGTGTGTTGTCTGCCGGACGCGCCTGCGCCAACTCGAAGCGGCCGGCGTCTGACCAGTCGACCCGGCACAACACCCGCGCCTACGCGCTGACCGATCGAAGACTTGCGTTGCGTGAAGCGCTTGCGCACTGGGGCAAGAACACTTGAGTGAGTCCGCAACCGTGATCCACTCCGACGTCACCCGGGGGCCCCTTGGCGAGGTCTTCGTATCCCGAGTCCTCCACCTATTGTGGGTGGATGCGCGCGATGATCATGCACCAGCTGGGGGAGCCGCTCGAGGTAGACGAGGTGCCTGATCTGTCGCCGCCCGAGAACGGTGTGGTGGTCGAGGTGCACGCCACGGGGTTGTGCCGCAGTGATTGGCACGCTTGGGCGGGTCATGAGCAGATCACGCTGCCGCACGTCCCGGGACATGAGCTGGCCGGAGTTGTTGTCGCGGTCGGCGCGGGGGTGCGACGGTTCTCCATCGGTCAACGCGTGACGGTGCCGTTCGTCTGCGGGTGCGGTGCGTGCGACTGGTGCAGGTCGGGCAACGCGCAGGTCTGTCCCAACCAGCAGCAGCCGGGTTTTACCCATTGGGGGTCTTTCGCTGAGCAAGTCGCACTGCACGCCGCGGACACCAACCTGGTGGCCATCGCCCCGTCGGTGTCGTTCGAAGCCGCTGCCGCACTTGGGTGCCGATTCGCAACGGCGTACCGGGCCTTGACGGTGCGGGCAAGGGTGATGGCGGAAGAGTGGGTCACTGTGGTGGGCGCGGGCGGGGTAGGGCTGAGCGTTGTCATGGTTGCGAAAGCTCTCGGTGCGCGCGTCGTCGCTGTCGACCGCAACCCCGCCGCTCTCGACGCGGCACGTGCCCTGGGGGCCGATCACGCGATCATCGCCGACGACGTCGTCCCGGCACGGGTGCATTCGCTGACGGCCGGTGGAAGCCACGTCGCGGTTGATGCTGTGGGCAGCGAGCAGACCTGCACGGATGCGGTGCTGAGCCTGCGACGCCGCGGCCGGCACGTCCAGATCGGTCTGCTTCCCACGACCAGCGGGCTGTCCGGTATCCCTATGGCTCGGGCGATCGCGTGGGAGCTTGACCTGCTCGGCAGCCATGGCATGGCTGCCGTTGATTATCCCGGGATGCTCGCCCTGATCGAGTCCGGCAGTCTGCGCCCCCAAGATCTCATCGGACGTCTGGTCGGGTTGGAAGAGGCAGCATTGCTGCTCCCTCGAATGGACACCGCCTCACCCGTGGGAATGACGATGATCGATCCCCGCCTTTGACCTGGATGGCGGCCATCACACCCGGGTGTCTCACCGGTGATACACTGCTGGAATGACTGAGGTGGTGAGCGTTCGCGATCTGCGCAACAACGGTGGGGAAGTGCTGCGCCGTGTCGATCGAGGCGAGCGCATAGTGGTCACCCGCGACGGCGAACCAGTGGCCGAGCTCAGTCCACTGCCACGTCGCAGCGTCACTCCCAGTGAACTCATCCGACGCCGGCGCCATATCCCGCCGGTGGATGTCGACGCCTTGCGTGCAGATATCGACACCGTGCTCGATTCCGCAGTGTGAGCGAGGCTGTCGCCCGGCACCGGGGCCTGCTGGACACGTCCACGGTAATCCTGCTCGGCAGACTCTCCGATCCGGCCGAGCTACCCGAGGAGTCGGTCATCAGCGCTGTCACCCTCGCTGAACTCTCCGTGGGGCCCCACGTCGCCCGCAGCGACGCCGAACGCAGCGCGCGCCAGCAACATCTACAACAAGCAGAAGCAGATTTCGAGATATTGCCGTTCGACGCCGAAAGTGCGCGAGCGTTCGGCGCTGTAGCGGCCGCTCTGCGCGCCTCGGGCCGCAAACCCGCCGCCCGCGCCTACGACGCGCTCATTGCCGCCACAGCAGTGGCGCACGGCCTACCGCTCCACACCTGCAACCCGGACAACTTCACCGGCATACCCCAACTTGACCTTCACGCCGTCACCCACCCCGACACAAAACCGCCGACCTAATTAAGCGCAAATAGTTTCCGCCGCCCACACGACTCTGGAATTGGGAACATTCGCCGCACCCGCGGATCGTTGCCGACTCCCTGCATCTGCTGCAATATTTACGCGTCACTGGACAATTCACGGGGCTCGCTCAGAAACAGAATTCGCCGGGGTTGGCGAGAGTAGTAGCAACAACTCCCGCCGCCACGATCGCCGCGACCACGACGAGCACAACCGCCGCAACTGACCGGGTTCGGATGACCAGCGCCATGAACGGAACCATCCACATCGAAGCCACGACAATGAGATACACAACACCGAACGTGGACGGCCGCAACTTGCCTCCGTCGCAGCTGGTGTCGGACACCGCGAACCTGCTAAAGGTCGCATAAATGCCGGCGAAGGCGGTCCACCCGGCGAGTGCGAGTCCGATGGCCAGGGTCGTCACTACCTGCCGCCTGCCCATCTGCCGCCTGCCCATATCCGCGCAGTCTAGCGTCCGGGCGCACCGCCACGATGGAGTCGGGTCATCGGTGCCAGATCCGTAGTAGCAGGCGAGCCCGCGGGTTGAAGTTTCGCCTGATCATCGACAATGACTCTCTGCCCGTAGTGCCGTGCGGTCGTCTGTCCTGCCATGGCCGAAGTTGTCGGGTGACATTTGAGTTGAGAGATCCGGGTAGTGCGGGGTGTTACAAGACACCGAGATATTCGCGCGCAGTGCGAATAACCAACCTACTACCGGCAACCGGCAATATTCGGATGTGAACTATTCCGGTGACCCTGCTGCGGTTGCGCACCTACGAGCTGAGGAAAGCGCAGTGACGCTCTCAGTGGCACTAGACAGTCGAGCACGCGACGGCCTAGTCAGGTCACGACACCACACGAACCACCTGCCACTGCACAACACCATCAACATTCCAAAGGATCCCGAATTCGTCTGAGAAGCAACAAAAAGTTCGCCGGCCGCGGGCCGCGCGGCCTGTCCAGAACTGTGAGTCAACCTCGCCGTAGGACTTCGTCCAACCTTGCATCAACACTGCTATCTTCGGTCGGTGCGCAATACAAGCTGGGCCGCGGCCATTTTCGCAGTGGCAGCGATAACTGTTACGGGCTGCTCGTCAGAGACTGCCCCCTCAAGCGACCCCGCTGCGGCGGAAAACCGGCCGTCATCGCGTGAGAGCAGCCTAGGTAACCTGTGTTTCGCATATCAGAACGCAACCAGAGAATTCGAGAGCCACACCATCGTGTACACCCCACAAGGGGTGCGGGTGCTCGAGAAGTTCGTCGAGTTTGCCAAGAACTACCCGAGTGAGGTCGTTCAGTACGAGGCCGGTCAGATGGCCGAGATCCTGTCGCGAGGTTCACTGGACGTCTCCGATTTCACCTCACAGACTCAGAACATCAAAGCCGAGTGCCAAGGTTTCTGAGCGTACTGCGAGCACCGCGTGTGTTTACCGGACCGCCCCAGGCATGGACAACACCGATTGCCTCTCATCGCCGACGGATACGCCCGATGCAGAGCATGGGTTGGTTCGGCAGCGCCTTCATCCGTCGCGACCTTATGATTCTTTGGTGACCGCCGACCTCGCAGCCCAGCAGACCGCTGCCCAGCAACTGTTCCAGAGCCAGAGGTACGACGAAGCTCTTGGGGTTTTCACTGTTCTTCGGAAGCTCCGCCGGCGCCAGGAAGGCCTCGCGTCGGCGATGTATCTGTCGAATCTTCACTCGTCGGTGTACTGCCTTCATCAACTCGGACGGGCCGCCGAAGCGCTCCCCTTAGTAGAAGAGTTGTCAACGACGCGTGAGCGCGCCCTGGGCCCCGGCGACCCGTCATCGATCGACGCCAAACGCTGGTGGGTGTGGACCTGCCGACAGGTCGGCGACTTCTCGAAGGCGTCCGATCTCGAGGTCGAGATCGCCGACGCGCTGTACAGCGCAGGCGATACCGCGGGCGCAGAACGAGCGGTGGCAACCGCGGTCTACTACGAGAACCAAACGTCGACGAGCCGACCCGAAGAGGTTGTCGCCGCCAGAGCAGCGACAACCAGCAATGGCGACAAGCTCAAGGGGATGGTTAAAAAGGTCGGCGGCGGGGCGCTGGCTGCCGGGGTGACCGCAGCCTTCGAGGGCGTGGTCGGTGGACTCTTCAACTAACCCGTTCCGTCCTGGTGACAACGCGATCCGGCAGTATCGCGCCCACTGCTCAGCTGAAGGTTCATACGATCATGCGATGCCGTCATGCTGTATTTTGATCGTCACCGCTGGCAGACTTTGCTTGCTGAACTAACCACGGTCGCAGAGCCCGTTTGCACCTTCGGGTCACTGGAGGCATAACTCTGCTACCCGCTTCCTGATGGGAATTTTTGTGACTTTGGTACTGGCACGACGCAGGGGTCCGCTAGCTAAGGCGGGAGCTACGTTCGCTCTCTGCACAATGTTGGTAGTGGCGGCCGGTTGTTCCTCCGAGCCAGCCCCGTCCGCTGTTTCCTCTGAGACGTCGGCCACGGCAACCGGGGGTGTCGCCTCGGCGACACGGACATCAACCAGTTCAGATCTGACGCTGGGCCCGCAAACGGTCGCCGTCCCAGGCTCTCTCGAGGACGGCGATATCGTCGCCGGGACGCTGGTCACCAAAGACGCGTGCACCGGCGGTCAAGACCAAGTTCAGGTATTCGACCCCACCGCCGGGAAACTGGTAACCGTGTCAGCGCCCCCCGAGCCCGCAGACGAAACCCGAACGTCCCTGATGTGCACCGTCTTCACGCGCAATGGCGACTACTACGTGTCGTTCGCCGTCTCGTCCCAGACCAAGGCCTCCGGCCTCAACGGGTCGCAGTCTCGCCACCGGCTTTACACTTACCCACTCGGCTCGACCACCCCGACCGTGATCGACCTCAAAGGCGAACTCCGCAGCCTGGTCAGCACCGACGCCGGACCGGCCGTCGTGCTCTCGAACGGCCCGGAGTTCACCCTCGCCGTCTACAGCGGCGAGGGACCCACCCCAACCTGGACAGCACCAACATCCGCAGACGGGATCACCGGCGTCGGATCTGCGATCATGACCGAACTGGCCCCCCAGCTCACACTTCTCGATGCTGCCACCGGAAAGCCGTTGTACTCACGGTGCGCCTCAGATCAGGCAGGCTTCCTTGCTGAGGTCTCCGACGGCTTCGTGACTGTACGCGACGACTGCGGCCCGGATCGCCAAGGCACGTTGGTCGGCTATGACACCGCCACAAAGAAAGAAGTCTTCGCTATCGCACCGGCTTCAGGCCTATACGTCCCCGACGACCTGAGCGCGTCTGCTGACTACCTTCTCATCCTCGGGAACAAGCGTCTGGTGGTGATCGACAGGGAGTCAGGCGAGACCGTCGTGACCAAGTCAGGCGACGATTTCGAGAAACTCAACATCCAGAACGCCTTCGTATTCGCTGACCGCCTCTACCTCTCCACCAAGACCGGCGGCAAATCGGTGGTCAGTTTACCGAGCGGCACAACGGAATCCGAGTCTTGGACGGTACGTCCGACAGCGATGCTCGACGGCTGGACGTTGGTCATACGCGACAACGGTGACCGCGAATTGATCCGCGATCAGAACGGGGCCTACCCGGGGCCATGGAGTTGATGCACGGAATTCCCGTCGACTCGACGCAAACGATGACGAACACCTCTGTCAATAGTGATGAGCTTGCCGCTATCGACAGGTGCGCGGAGAGACACCGTAAGGCCGTTACGAAACTGTCAACTATCACACTGAAGGCGTTGAAATAACCAGCGACTAAGAACCAGCAGGACCACCGGGACTATCTCGTTAACGGTGTTTCGGCCGTTTTCATCAGTAGGTTTCTGATCCGGGCCAACGATCCGCGAACGTGATCGCGAAGGCATTGAGAGCGGGTTTCCACCGTGTGATCCATCGTGCCTGACCTTTGCCGGTCGGGTCCAGCGAACGGGTCACCAGGTACAAACATTTGAGCGCGGCCTGCTCGCTGGGGAAATGGCCGCGGGCTTTCACGGCCCGCCGGTAGCGCGCGTTGAGCGACTCAATTGCATTGGTAGAGCATATGACTCGACGTATCTCCGTGTCGTAGTCAAGGAAGGGGATGAACTCCTCCCAAGCGTTGTCCCACAGCCGGATGATCGCCGGGTACCGTTTGCCCCAGTGTTCGGCCAGTTCGTCGAAAGCAGCTCTGGCCGCAGGCTCGCTCGGCGCGGTGTAGATCGGTTTGACATCGCGCTTGAGTGCGTCCCAGTGCTGTCGAGCCGAGAGCCGAAAAGTGTTGCGGATCAGATGCACGACACAGGTTTGGACGGTGGTGGCCGGCCACACATGCTCGACAACCTCCGGCAGGCCCTTGAGACCGTCGCAGACGAGGAAGAACACGTCTCTGGTGCCACGATTGCGGATGTCAGTGAGCACGCTCATCCAGAACTTGGCACCCTCACCGCCCGTGCCGGCCCACAAACCAAGCACGTCGCGGCGCCCGTCCAGGCTCACCCCGATGGCCGCGTAGATCGGCCTGTTCGCGACCTGCCCGTCGCGGATCTTGACCACGATGGCATCGATGAAGATCGCCGCGTAACACCTCATCGAGCGGACGTGCAGACCAATCCTGCATCTCCTCGATCACCTTGTCGGTGATCCGAGAAATCGTCTCCTTCGAGACCGATGCACCGTAGATTTCAGCGAAGTGCGCGCTGATCTCCCCAGTCGTTAACCCTCTGGCGTACAACGATAAAACGATCTCATCAACGCCGTTGAGCCGACGCTGCCGCTTCTTGACGATCTGCGGTTCGAACGTACCTTCGCGGTCTCGGGGGACTTCGATCGGGACCTGCCCGGTCGACTCGGTCAGCACCGTCTTCGACCGAGTGCCGTTGCGGATATTTGTTGATGCCCGATCCGGGTTGGCCTGGTTCTTGTCGTGCCCGAGATGCTCGGTCATCTCCTCGTTCAATGCCGTTTCCAGGACCGTCTTGGTGAACTGCTTGAGCAGCCCATCCGGGCCCGTCAGCGACAGGCCCTGCTCTTTCGCCAAGCGCACGAGCTCCGCTGCCGCCGCCTCCTCGGCCGACGGTGGTGTCGATTTCTT
>NZ_MJEJ02000038.1 GCF_002095435.2 Williamsia sp. 1138 | reverse complement strand
GGCAAAGTCAAGTGGTCAACGCAACGAGCTGGTCTTAGCGGTGACTTCTTGATGGGCTTGGAAGACTCCGGGCTGGCGGCGTGGGTGATCGACCCGCGTCGCCTGTGGAGTGGCTTGGGGTAGTTGTTCTTGCTTCCGGTTCGAGGGCAGGGACGGGGTATGGATGTACTTAGGCGGCGGCGTGTACGGCAAGTAGTTCCGTCAAGGCTTGGGCCGGAGTTTTCCACTCCAGGGTTTCCCTCGGCCGTCTGTTGAGGGTCGCAGCGACGCGGGCGACGTCGGCTGCGGTGTGCACGCTCAGGTCGCTGCCTTTGGCGAACCAGTGGCGCAGAAGCCGGTTGGTGTTCTCGTTGCTACCGCGCTGCCACGGTGAGTGTGGATCGCAAAAGTACACAGGCGCTTGGAGTTCGAGCTGAATCCGGTCGTAGGCGGCGAGCTCGGTGCCGCGATCCCAGGTAATGGATCGCCGTATGTGGGCGGGCAAGTCTCCCATCGCTGTGATCATCGCGCCAGCAACGGTATCGGCTTGGTGATTGCCCGGCAGGTGCAGCAAGATCACGAACCGGGAGGTTCGTTCGACCAACGTCCCGATCGCTGTGCCACCGGACCCCATGATCAGGTCACCTTCCCAATGCCCCGGAACCTTGCGATCTTTCACGTCAGGGCGGTCAACGATCTTGAGGGCTTTGTCGTAGATTTTGCCCTGTCGACTCGCGCTGATTCGCGACTTGCGCGCCGGCCTACTGGTGGACAGAGTCTTGTACAGGTCCGCCCGCAACGACCCACGCGACTGGACGTACAACGTGTTGTACAGCGTCTCGTAACTAATTTGATGCGCCTTGTCGTTGGGGAACTGAATCTTGAGCGAATGCGACACAAGCTTGGGACTCCACCCGTCGTCAAATGAGTCTTCTATCATCTGCTGTTCGGGGTGGCCATCGAGCTTGAATGCTTTAGGCCGCAACGCATTGACCTTGGATCGCTGGTGCGCCATCAGCGCGTGATACGTGCCGTCGGCGTTCGAGTTGCGGCCGATCTCACGCCACACCGTCGTCCGCGGCCGACCTATGAGTATCGCGATCTCAGTGACGCCCAGATCGCGTTGCAGCGCCGACTGGATCTCGATCCGCTCGCCCAACCCCAGTCGATGCCCACGCGTCTCAGTGCCATCGTCGTCGACCACAACCGCCAGGCCGCCTACTCCGCCCTTCATCAGTGTCATGCCGCCAGCATTCGCCCACCAGCGGTCGGCAGTGCTGTTCGACACGCCCATTACCCGAGCCGCAAAATCCTTCGTCGACCCCGTACAAAGCAGATCGAAGAACCCAAACCGAATAGCAATATCAAACGGACGTCTACCCATCGCAACCTCCAAGCAGTCAGTGTTGCGTTGACCGTATGAATTTGCCTGGGCAAACGCTCGCCAGAACCCACCAGTTCCGGTCAGACGGCCGAGCGCACCGGGGGTTTGACGGCCGTGACGGGGCACTGGGCATCGAGCAGGACCCGCTGCATGGCACTGCCGGTCAACAATTTGCCGACGGGCGAGCGTCTGCGGATGCCGATGACGATCAGCTCGACGTCATCGCGGTACGACGCGTCGATCAGGTTGTCGGCATGGGACAGGTCCGGGTCATTCGGCTCGAGCTTGACCACGACGTCCGCCGCGTCGGCGGCGTGGCGAGCGGCGGTCAGGTCGAGGTCGAACTCGGGCGTCGCAGCGCTGTCGTCCTCGGCGATGACGAGCAGGTCAGTGCCACGCATGCGGGCCTCCGCGAAGCCGAAGCTGAGCGCACCGCGGCCCTCGACGGACGAGACATAGCTCAAGACGACACTCATGAGTTAACTCCTGACGTGGACTTCGGTTGCAGCACAGGGGTTGTGAGTGTCCCGCGCTCGAGATACTCGTTCAGGTTCGCCAACGTCAGCGCCTCCATGGCCGCACGGGTCTGCGTGGTCCCACTGCCCACATGGGGCAGGAGCACGACGTTGTCGAGATCGAGGAGTTCGTCCGGCACATTCGGTTCGTCGGCGAACACGTCGAGGCCGGCACCGGCGAGGCCACCGGAGGTCAGCAGCTCCACCAGCACCTCCTGGTCGATGACACTGCCGCGGGCGACGTTGATCAGGTAGCCGTCGGGACCGAGTGCTTCGAGCACCTCGCGATCGACCAACTTTCGCGTGCCCTTGCCGCCTGCCGCGGCGACCACCAGCACATCGACCGACGCCGCGAGCTCCACCGGGGACGCTGCATATCGAAACTGCGAACCCGGGATCTCGTTGCGGTTGTGGTACGCGATGTCGCAGCCGAATCCGACGAGCCGGTCGGCGATGGCTGCACCGATCCGGCCGAGGCCGATGATGCCGACGCGAGCACCGCTCACCTTGCGGGACAGCGGGACGTTGCCTTCGCGCGGCCACCGGCCCGCCCGGACGAAGCGGTCTGCGGCGGAGAAGCCGCGCAGGGTGTCGATGAGCAGTCCCACGGCGGTGTCCGCCACGCAGTCGGTCAGGACGTCAGGGGTATTGCTGACCCCGATGCCGCGCTGTTCCGCGAGCTCGACGTCGGTGGTGTCGTAGCCGACACCGAAATGCACGATCGCTCCGAGGTTCGGCAGGTCCGCCATGAGAGCGGCGTCGACCCCGGTGCGTCCCGAGGTGACCACGGCGCGAACAGCGGCTCCGTGCTCGGCGAGGAACGTCGCCCTCGTGTCGTCGGTGGGCAGCAGGATCGCGTCGTGGTCGACGGCAAGCGACTCGGCGAGTGAAGGCTTCAGCGGTCCGACTTGGAGCACCCGATCAGCTTGATTCACAACCGATTTCGCATCTCTTGTCGCGGCTGTTGCTGTGTTGACCATCGCGCCTCCTGACGGCAGGGCAGAACCATCGTGGTCCACCACTGGGCTACAGGTACGGTATGCCGCCTCAGGAATACCTGTCCAACTCGTAAATAACATCAACTGATACCCAAACGGCATGATTCGCTCGGCGCCGCCCATCGGGCATTCCGAGCCATTCGGGGAACTGGCTGGTCACGCAGTATATTTACAGTGATTCAAGTCACCAGTTGGGCGCACCGGTGATGGTCATCATCGGCCAAAAGGGCCTTTTCCAGGCGTTTTGGCCTGTTGACGCGTTCTCGGAGCACTCCTACGTTGTGGCTACCGTCACAAACGGCAGCGTCCGACGACCGACGCGATTCATCTTCACAACGGAGGAACCATGCACGCCGCAGCCCCGATGCAGCCGGCTTCCCGACGCACCCTGCGCGCTGTCGTGGCTGCCGCCGCAGTCGCCGCACTCGCCACCGGATGTTCTGTCGCCAACACGACACAGACCGACGCCGCCGACCCCGACACCCTCCGCATCGTGCTCCCCCAGGAGCCGCCCACGCTCGAACCGTGCGACGCCTCGCTGACCGCCACCGGACCGGTGGTCCGTTCCAACATCACCGAGCCCCTCATCGAGCGCAATCCCGACAGCGGGGACCTCGAACCCAAGCTCGCCGACTCCTGGGAGCAGACCTCACCGAACACGTGGACGTTCCGCATCCACCAAGGAGTGAAGTTCAGCGACGGCACCACGTTCGACGCCGAAGACGCCGCCTTCTCCATCAACCGCACCATCAACTCTTCGATCGGGTGCGAGGTCGACGGTTACGTCTTCGGCGACGACGAGCTCGTCGTCGAGGCCACCGATCCCGCCACGGTCACAGTCACCACACCGACACCTGATCCCATTCTGCCGCTCCGTATCTCGTTCATCGAGATGGTCCCCGCCACCACCGATGCCGGCGACAAGGTACGCATCCCGATCGGGACCGGCCCCTACCTCGTCGACTACTGGGACGCGGGCCAGAAGCTGGCGCTCGCACTGAACCCCGAATATTCCGGCCCGACACCGGAATACACCCGGGCGGTGTACCAGTGGCGCACCGAGGGCAGCGTGCGGGCCGCGATGGTGACCAACGATGAAGCGGAGATCGCCACCTACCTCGGCCCCGAGGACGGTGCCGGCGACCTCGGGGTCTCCTACCCGAACAACGAGACCACCGCGCTGCGGATGCAGGCAGACGAACCACCGCTCGACGACTACCGGGTCCGTGAGGCCATCGACCTGTCGGTCAATCGTGACGGCATCATCAAGGCCCTGTTCCGCGGCCTCGGGGATCCGGCATCGCAACTCGTCGGTCCGAGCATCGTCGGGTTCAACGACGAGATCACACCCACCCCCTACGATCTGAATCGGGCGAAAGAGCTTGTGGCAGAGGCCAAGGCCGACGGTGTCCCGGTCGACAAACAGATCAAACTGATCGGGCGGACGGGAATGTTCCCCAAGATCAACGAGACCATCGAGGTCATCCAGAACTCCCTCGACCAGGCCGGCCTCAACGTGAAGATCGAGATGATGGACACCTCGGGCCAGATGCTCTACCAGATCCGCCCTTTCCCCGACGAAGGCCCGGTCATCCTGATGATCCAGCACGGCAACCAGGCCGGCGACGCCCAGTTCACCGCGGAGCAGTACCTACTCAGCGACGGCTACCAGAGCACCTACGGCACCGCCGCCTTCGACCGCGAGATCGAGAATGCACAGGAACAGATCGGCGACGCACGTCAGGACGCGTTTGCCGAGGTACTTGCCGACGAGCCTCGCCTGATCCGGCAGTACGCCTACATCGCGCACATGAATGCTGTGCTCGCCAAGGCACCGACCGTTGCCTACCAACCCAATTCCGCGACCGGCGACGAGATGCGCCTCGCCGAGATGACCCACGCCACCGCATCCGGCAACGACTGACACCCGCCGTGAGCCCACTCGCGTTTTTCAGCCCACTCGAAGGACCCACCATGACCAGTACCACTCAACCGAGAAAGCGGTGAGAGATGTTCGCCTTCCTGCGACGCCGCATGTACACCAGCCTCATCCCTCTGCTGGTGGTGCTCTTCGGTGTTTTCCTGCTCGCCCGATTGACCGGTGACCCCACCAATCTCTATCTACCGGTCTCCGCCACCCCCGACCAGCGCGCCGAGTTCGCCGCCGAGAACGGCCTCGACAAGCCCGTCTGGAACCAGATGCTCGACTATCTCGGTGGCGTCATCCACCTGGACTTCGGCGAGTCACTGCGCACCGGGGAGTCCGCCGCCGGAATGGCCCTGCGCGCGTTCCCGGCCACCCTGCAGCTCGCGTTCTTCACCATGCTGCTGGCCATCGTCGGGGCAGTGATCCTCGGATGCTGGGCGGCCCTGCGGCCGAACTCCCTCGCCGACCGCTTCTCGTCACTGCTGTCGATGACAGCGGCCAGCGTCCCTGACTTCTGGTTCGCCATCACCGGCATCTGGATCTTCGCCGTGGTGTTCGGGTGGTTGCCCACCTCGGGCACCGGCAGCACCCTGTCGTGGATCCTGCCGATCGCGACCCTGCTGATCCGGCCGCTGGGTGTCTTGACCCAGGTCGTCCGCGGAGCGATGGTGCAGGCCCTGTCGGCACCCTACGTCCGACTCGCCCGCAGCAAGGGCGCAGGCGACTTCCGGGTCGTCACCCACCACGCCCTGCGCAACGCCGCCGCACCAGCATTGACCGTCGCCGGCGACCTCGCCGTCGCCCTGGTCAACGGCGCGGTGGTGGTCGAGGCCATCTTCGGGTGGCCCGGCATCGGCAAGCTGATGATCGATTCGATCCTGCAACGCGACTTCGCGGTGTTGCAGGCCGCGGTCCTGCTGACCGCCGTCAGCATCTTCATCCTCAACGTCGTCATCGACGCCGGATACGCGCTGCTCGATGCCCGGGTCCGCGAAAAGGTCAAGGTCTAGGAGAACGACATGTCGATTGCCACCGGACCCACCGAGTCCACCGTCACCGACCCCACCGGGTCTCTGGTCGCACCCACCGACCTCGCCGGCGATTCCGTCGCCACCGGCAAGGTCCCGTCCGGCAAGATGCCGCTCTGGCGTCTGCTGCTGCGGGACCCGATGGCCACCGTCGCCGCAGGAATCCTCACCTTCGTCCTGCTGGTCGCCGTCTTCGGGCCGTGGCTGGTCGGCAACGCCGCGACCGACCAGAATCTGGACGAGTCGAACCTGGCCCCGTTCAACCTCGACACCGGCTGGATGAACGTGCTGGGTACCGACCCGCTGGGCCGCAGCATGCTGGCCCGGCTGATCGTCGCGTGCCAGACGACGATGATGGTCGCCCTGCCCGCCGTGGTCATCTCGGGCATCATCGGATCGGTGATCGGCATGTGGGCCGGTTACCACCGCGGCTGGCGTGAGACCACCGCGATGCGCGTCGCCGATGTGATCATGAGCTTCCCGTCGTTGCTCTTGGCCGTCGTCGTGCTCTACGTGTTCTCGCCGAGCGCCGCCAACATCGTGCTGGTGCTGGCCTTCACCCGCATCCCTATCTACCTGCGCACCGCCCGGGCCGAGTCGGCCGAGTTGCAGAGCCGGATCTTCGTCGACGCCGCACGGACATTCGGCGCGAGCAGTGGATCGATCATCCGCTCGCACGTCTTTCCCATCCTGCTACCGACCCTGCTGACCGTCGCCACGCTCGACTTCTGCTTCGTGATGCTGGCCGAATCCTCGCTCAGCTTCCTCGGCATCGGCATCCAGCCCCCGGACATCAGCTGGGGCCTGATGGTCTCGCAGGGACGTACCTATCTGCAGACCGCGTGGTGGCTCTCGTTCTTCCCCGGCCTGGCCATCGTGGTGACCACCGTGTCGGCCACCATCCTGGCGGCCTGGGCCCGCATCGCCACCGATCCCGGTCAGCGCTGGCGCCTGACCGTGCCGCGTGCCCGCCGCCGTCTGTTCTCCTCACGAAAGGCAGTCGCATGAGTGCACCCGCCATCGACAACCCGACCGCCACAGCCGCCGACGACCGCATCGCGCTCGACGTCTCGGATCTGACCGTCGACCTGCGCACCCCTACCGGTGTGGTGCGCGCCGTCGACCACGTGTCGTTCATCGCCCGCCGTGGTGAGACGCTGGCCCTGCTGGGCGAATCCGGGTGCGGCAAATCCATGACCGCTCAGGCGCTGGTGGGGTTGCTCGACCCCATCGCCGACATCACCGACGGGACAGTGCTGCTGGGCGAGACCAACCTGACGACGGCTAGCAAACGAACGCGCCGACGCGTCGCTGGCACCGAACTGGCGATCGTGTTCCAGGATGCGTTGACCGCACTCAATCCCGTGTACACGGTCGGCACGCAACTGGCCGAACCGTTCCGGATCCATCGCAAGATGTCGGCCAAAGCCGCCAAACGCGAGGCAATCCGGCTGATGGAACACGTCGGGATCCCTGAACCGGAATCTCGGATCGACTCCTACCCGCACCAGTTCTCCGGCGGTATGAGGCAGCGGTTGCTGATCGCCATGGCCGTGGCCCTGAGCCCCAAGGTGCTGCTCGCCGACGAACCGACCACCGCTCTCGATGTCACCGTGCAGGCGCAGATCATGTCGCTGCTGCAGAATCTGCGGAGCGAGTTCGACATGGCGGTCATCCTGATCACCCACGACCTTGCGCTCGTCGCCGAGCAGGCCGATCGGGTCGCGATCATGTACGCGGGCAACGTTGTCGAGACAGGACCGGTCTCGGAGGTGTTCGCCAACCCGCGACACCCGTACACCAAAGGCCTGCTCGACTCGGTGCCGGTGCACACCAAGCGGGGCGAGGATCTCAAGTCCATCGGCGGCACCCCGCCGGATCTGCACTCGATCCCCACCGGATGCGTGTATCAGGCGCGATGCCCACTGGCACAGGAGATCTGCCGCACCACACGCCCAGCACTGCAGTCGCTCGACACCGGGCGTTCGGCAGCGTGCCATTTCACCGAGGAGGTCGGCAATGTCTGAGTCAACCCAGGTCGCCAAGAAATCGAAGGTTCTCGAAGTCCGGGATCTCACCAAGACGTTCAAGGTGCCCGCCGGTAAGGACGGGAAGACGCAGCTTCGCGCCCTGGACGGGATCAGCCTCGATCTCGCCCGCGGTGAGACCCTCGGCCTCGTCGGCGAATCCGGTTGCGGCAAATCGACCCTCGCCCGGACGCTGATGATGTTGGAGCGCCCAGACGACGGCACGGTCAGCTGGGATGACGTCGATCCCTACACCCTCGGCAGCAAGGACATGCTCGCCCTGCGGCGCCGCGTCCAGATGGTCTTCCAGGACCCGTACGCCTCGCTGAACGCCCGGATGACCGCAGCAGAAATCGTCTCCGAGCCATGGCGGACGCACAAAACGCTCTACAAGTCGAAGCGCGACCGGGCCGCCCGGGTCCGCGAACTCCTGCATCTGGTGGGACTGCGGCCCAGCGACGAACACCGCTCGCCGCAGGAGTTCTCAGGCGGTCAGCGGCAGCGGCTCGGCATCGCCCGTGCGCTCGCGCTCAACCCGTCGGTGGTCATCTGCGACGAGCCCGTGTCCGCACTCGACCTCTCCGTCCAGGCGCAGGTGCTCAACCTCCTCAACGACCTGCAGAAGGAACTGGGGATCTCCTACATCTTCATCTCGCACGACCTGTCGGTCGTCCGGCACGTCGCCGACCGTGTCGCGGTGATGTACCTCGGACGGATAGTCGAAACAGGGCCGACCGAAACAGTTTTCGACAAACCTCTGCACCCGTACACCGAAGCGCTGATGTCGGCGGCCCCGACGCTCGACCCGAGCACCCGCCGGACGCGCATCATCCTCGAAGGCGAGGTCCCGTCGCCGCTGAACCCGCCGTCGGGCTGCCGATTCCGCACGCGCTGCATGCATGCCACAGCCGAATGCGCGGAGTCGGCGCCACCCGTCGCGACCGACGTGGCACCGGGCAAGTCGATCCGCGCCGAGCTCAGCGAACCGTCCCACATCGCGGAGTGCTTCCATCCCCGGGGCTCCGTGTCCTTGGGCATACCCACTGCGGTCGGGTGAGCGTCGCCGCCTTTTCACTGGTGGCACTGGCGGTCTTCGCCGCCGCCTGCGTGCAGGCGTCGATCGGGTTCGGGATGGGCATGCTCGCGGCCCCGATCGTGGCGCTGATCGAGCCGAGTCTGATCCCGGGCACCCTCATCATGTCGGCGGTCGTCGTCACCCTGCTGGTCGTGATGCGCGAGCGGCAGAGTCTCGATCTGCGTGGCACCGGTTGGGCGTTGGCCGGCCGGGTGCCCGGCACGCTCGCAGGTGCCGCCCTGTTGCTACTCCTCCCCGAACGGGGGCTCTCGTTGTTGCTGGCCGGGGTGGTACTGGCCGGGGTGGTGCTGGCGACGATGGGATGGGGCCGCAGCCGCTACGCCGCAATCTCGCCACAGCGGGCGCGGCGTCGGGACTTCTCGGCACGGCCACCTCCATCGGCGGCCCACCCATGGCACTGGTGCTGCAAGGCTCGACCGGCGCCCGACTCCGCAGCAACATGAGCGCCTTCTTTCTGGTCGGTTCACTCATGTCGATCGCGGTCCTCGCAGCCGCCGGGGCGATCGAGCGGCAGAACACCACGATGTTCGTGATGCTCATCCCGGCCACCGTCCTGGGTTACGTCGCATCGCGTTTCGTGAACCGGGTCCTCGACCCCGCACGTCTGCGGTGGCTCTCGATCGGGATCTCATCCGTCGGTGCCGTCCTGCTCATCGGACAGCAAATTCTATGATCACCACCACTCGAAAGGCCGGAAGAATGACCACACACCCGAACTCGGCGAGCCGCGGCGCGCCCGTCGTCACCGATATGCGAGTGATCCCGATCGCCGGCCGCGACAGCATGCTGCTCAACCTGTCCGGTGCGCATGCGCCGTTCTTCACCCGGAACCTGGTGATCATCACCGACTCCGACGGCAACACCGGTGTCGGCGAGGTACCTGGCGGCGAGCCGATCCGGCAGACGCTCGACGATGCCCGGCAATTGGTTGTCGGCCGTGGGGTCGGCGCCTACAACGCGGTTCTCGGCGACATGCGACGCACCTTCGCCGATCGCGACGCCGCGGGTCGCGGCAACCAGACGTTCGACCTCCGGGTCGCTGTCCACGCCGTCACGGCGGTCGAATCCGCATTGCTCGACCTCCTCGGCCAGCACCTCGGCGTGCCCGTCGCGGCCCTGCTCGGCGACGGGCAACAGCGCGAACGTGTCCAGGCATTGGGATACCTGTTCTTCATCGGCGACCGAAACAAGACCGGGCTCGACTACGCCGACGGTGCCGATGAGACTGACGACTGGTTCCGGCTGCGGCACCAGGAGGCGCTGACCCCGGAGTCGGTGGTCGCCCTCGCCGAAGCCTCGCAAGCCCGGTACGGTTTCGCCGATTTCAAGCTCAAGGGCGGTGTGCTCGCGCCCCGTGACGAAGCGGCCGCGGTCACCGCGCTGGCCGAGCGATTCCCCGACGCCCGGATCACCCTCGACCCGAACGGCGGATGGCTGTTGTCCGAGGCGATCGAAACCTGCCGCGGTCTGCGCGACGTGCTGGCATATGCGGAGGACCCCGTCGGCCCGGAGGGCGGCTTCTCCGGTCGCGAGGTGATGAGCGAGTTCAAACGCGCAACCGGCATGCTCACCGCCACCAACATGATCGCCACCGACTGGCGCGAGATGGGCCACACCATCCGGTCCGGAGCGGTCGATATCCCGCTCGCAGATCCGCACTTCTGGACGATGGCGGGCTCGGTCCGCGTTGCTCAGCTATGTGATGCGTGGGGTCTGACCTGGGGGTCTCACTCCAACAATCACTTCGACGTCTCGCTGGCGATGTTCACCCATGTGGCCGCTGCCGCCCCGGGGAACGTGACCGCCATCGACACCCACTGGATCTGGCAGGACGGCCAGCGGATCACCCAGGCGCCCTACGAGATCGTCGACGGATACCTCGCCGTTCCCGATCGGCCGGGCCTCGGCGTCGACCTGGACATGGACCAGGTGGAGGCCGCACACGAGTTGTACCTGCGTGAAGGCCTTGGTTCCCGCGACGACTCAGTTGGCATGCAGTTCCTGGTGCCCAACTGGACCTTCGACAGCAAACGTCCCGCACTCGTGCGGGCCTGACCAGATCGGCACAACTCATGCGCGTGGTCATCGGCGACCGTAATCTGTTGCCTCACCGGGAGCTCCTGGAGGGCCTGGTTCCCGCACACACCGACCTGATCTGGCACGAAGTCTTCGACGAAGCCGCGATCATCGCCGATCTGGCGACCGCAGATGTCTACGTCGGCGGCAAGTTCACCGCGGCGATGGCCGCCGCCTCACCCCGGCTGCAGCTGGTCCATGTTGCCGGAGCAGGTACCGACAACATCGCCTTCGCTTCGCTCGATCCACGCACCAAGGTTGCCAACACCTTTCACCATGAGGACTCGATCGCGGAGTACGTTCTGTCCACTGCGATCATGCTGCGGCGCGGATTCGTTGCCCAGGACAGGGCCCTTCGCCGCGGCACCTGGTCGACCTCCGTGTACGACGACGCGCTCCCACAGCCTCTGTCGATGAACGGGGCTCACATAGGGTTCGTCGGATTCGGGCACATCGGTTCGAAGAGCTGGAAGCTGCTCCGCGGTCTAGGGTGCACCGGGTCCGCTGTGACTGGCAGCGGCGCCGTCGACGCTGCGGCCGTCGGGCTGTCGTGGGCAGCTGACGCCGCCGGCCTGCACCGCCTGATGACCGAGTCCGACATCGTCGTCGTGTCCGCACCCCTCAATGACCACACCCGCGGGATGATCGGCACGACCGAGTTCGCGGCCCTCGGCAGTGACGGGGTCCTGATCAACGTCGGCCGCGGACCGCTTGTGCAACAGCAGGCCCTCTACGATGCATTGCAGCGCAACATCATCCGCGCCGCGGCCATCGATGTCTGGTACTCCTACCCTGGTCCCGACGGTGACGGCGATCCCGGCGACCTTCCGTTCGCCGACCTGCCCAATCTGCTGATGACCCCGCACTCGTCCGGGATCACCAGAGATACCTTCGTCGGCCGGGTCCGCGACATCGCCGACAACATCCGCCGCCTCGACCGCGGTCTGTCCCTGGCCCGCACAGTCCGCTGACCACCCCGACCCAACCCCGTCGACCAGGGCAAAACAACCGCTGACCGTGCCCTTGCGTGCGTTGACCGTGCTCGTGATACCGGGTTCCCGGGAACATTCGCCCCAGAGCGTGACTCCTATGAACACCACCGCACGCAAACAACCACATCGCGAAGGGCACATCATGGAATTCGACTCCGGCTACGGATACGCCGACTACGGATACGCATCAATCGAAGCCAACAGCTACGCAGACACCGCATGGCAGTCGGGCGATTACGACAGCTACAACTACTGGTCGGCTGAGTCCAACAGCGCCTGGAACACCGGCGTCGACATGTACGTCGGCGGGGCGGATGCCACCGGAACCAGTACCTACAGCACCGGCGAGTCCTACTACGACGGCGGTTACTGAGTCCGATTCTCGATCGGCATTTACAGGTGGTGCTGCCGCCCGGCCCGTCCGGGCGGCAGCACCTTGCGTTTCACACTGTGGAATTGTCAATTTTCGAGCGCGGTCCCGATGCGTTCTCGGGTGCGCGGGGGTCGAGCGGTCTGAAAGTTGTTGTGAGAAGGTAGATCAGGCTGCGAGTGTCATGGTTCGCCTGTTGTAGGCGGGTAAGGGTCTTCGTTGCGGGTCGATATCGGCCGGCGGAATCAGCCACGGGTGTCCATCAGACCCCATCGTGATCTCCCATCCGGTGTTGTGGATCGCGCGGTGGCAGGTCCGGCACAGTAGGCACCCGTTGCCCAATGTGGTTGTGCCACCGTCGGACCAGTAGATGATGTGATGGCAATCAGACCAGGACGCTGATCCGCCGCATTTAACACAGCATTGGTCGCGGATGATGATCGCTTTGCGGACAGCGCCGGTGAACAGGCGTTTAGAAGGTCCGACGTCGATCGGCACCCCGTGTTGGTCGAGGATGACCGATGCCATCGAGGAATCGCACGCCAGCAATTTCGCGAGGTGCTCGGTGATCGGTCCCATCCACTCCAGCGTCGCCCGCTCGGGGTGGTCGGCGGGTACGGACACGTTCACCTCGGTCCGCGGTGCCGACACGAATCCATCGCCGCCGCCACCGCCGCAATCGAGCAACTGATGCAACGCGTCAGCGCGGCGCTGGGTGTCACTGCGGGCATCATCAGACCCATCGGGCTCTGGGCGTGGCCGGCTCCACAGATCCAGCGCGGCGTACAACTTCTCCCCGATCTGCGCATCCACATCGAACCGTCCGACCAACCGGCCCTCACTGAACGCATAGTCGAGCTTGTTGATCGAGGGATCCTCCGCCGGGGTGGGTCCGCCGGTGTCGTGGGCGACCTGGTTTCCGAGACCTTGGGCGATCTTCTCGATCTCGGTAGGACGCGCTCCAGAGATCGCATGACTCAACAACTTCGTTTCGAAGACGGCTCGTTCCTCGTTGCTGATCCCGACGTCTGACCTGTCGTTGATCTGCCTGATCCCTTTGACCACGGCGTCGACATGCTCGGTGGAGAGAAATCCGTCCCGGAAGTAGCCGGCGGTGCGATCGAGCTTCGCGACGCCGGCGCCGATGCGTAGCCAGCGCGATGCTGGTGCTGGGGCGGCACCGTTGTCTTGCAGCCACTTCGACGGTGTGGTGCCAGCTCTCTTCGCGAACCCGAGTCGGTCGATCATCGCCGCACAGACCGACAATTGCGACTCGGTGGCGTTGCGCAAGGTGATCAGATCTTTCGTCAGTGACGCCAGGTCCCCGGGATCGTCCGGTACCACCAGATCGATCATCTCTTCAGTAGTAGTGCGGATGTTCATCGAACCCTCCCCAGGTCGATCGACTAAGACCAATCTAACTGTTCGAACATGTGTTCGCAAGTAGTCTGAACAGATGAATGCTGTTGATAGTCAATCACTTTCAACCAGTTAGACACCAACTAAACTAGGGCACAGTGCCTTCGAATCAAGGCCATCAGCGACCTCCGACAGTCGGATCAGTCGTTTGCACGGGTAATTGGTTGAGCTGCTGCATGACTCACAGAAGCACGCTCGGTCAGCTCGGCACGATCGACGGTCGGATCGGCACGGCCAGCGGGGGCTCAGACGACTCCGATACAGATGCCGGCATCACATCACCCACCGGAACCGAGACGACCATGAGCGGGGATTCAGTGGCCCTGGGTGGGCATGGCTGCCGGCATCGGCGCCTTGGCGGCAAAGCCCACGGATCGATCATTACTGGCTACCTCGCCGGCGCCCTGCTGCCCGTCCTCACCACCGCGTGGAAGCGCCACGTCGCACCCCCGCACCCCATCGAGTACCGCGGCCAGGTCGTACCCCTCGAGTTCACCGCCTCGGCCGGTGCCCTGCGGATGGAAGGGCACGACGGCCTACCGCACACCAAACCTTTGCTAACGAATGGGGGTGGAAATCTCCGATCGGGGGCGGGCGTAGAGTGACGCGCGCCACACTGGTTTACACACGCCACGACGGCAGCAGCCCGGACGACAAGTCCTCCTACCGCCCACAATGCACAGGAGCCATGGTGACCGTTACCAAGGAACGCGACTCGGATCCACACATCGATCTGATCAAAACCGACCCCGATCGTCCCCCCGTCGCGATCATCGATCGCAGCCCGATGACCGTCGGCAAGCGCATCATGTTCGCTGTCATCGCCGTCATCGGCGCCATCGCCTGGGCGATCATCGCCTTCGTCCGCGGCGAAACCGTCAACGCGATCTGGTTCGTGATCGCTGCGCTGTGTACCTACGTCATCGGGTACCGCTTCTACGCGCGGCTGATCGAGATGAAGATCGTGAAGCCACGCGACGATCAGGCCACCCCGGCCGAAGTCCTCGACAACTCGCAGGACTACATGCCGACCGATCGCCGCGTGCTCTTCGGTCATCACTTCGCCGCGATCGCCGGCGCAGGCCCACTGGTCGGTCCGGTACTCGCCGCGCAGATGGGATACCTGCCGGGAACGATCTGGATCATCATCGGCGCCGTATTCGCCGGATGCGTCCAGGACTACCTGGTGTTGACGATCTCGACACGTCGTCGCGGACGCAGCCTCGGGCAGATGGCGCGCGACGAACTCGGAGATGTCGGCGGATTCGCCGCCCTCATCGCGGTGTTCGTCATCATGATCATCCTCATCGCCGTCCTCGGCCTCGTCGTCGTCAACGCACTGGCCGAAAGTCCCTGGGGCGTCTTCTCGCTCGCGATGACCATCCCGATTGCCCTGTTCATGGGTGTGTACCTGCGATTCCTGCGCCCCGGACGCGTCTCCGAGGTGTCGATCATCGGTTTCGTGCTACTGATGCTCGCCATCGTCATGGGCCGCTACGTCGGCGAATCCAGCTGGGGTTCCGACTGGTTCAGCCTGTCCCCCGTCTTCCTGAGCTGGGCGATCATCATCTACGGCTTCGCCGCCGCGGTGTTGCCCGTGTGGCTGCTCCTCGCACCCCGCGACTACCTCTCGACCTTCATGAAGGTCGGCACCATCGCGCTTCTCGCCCTGGGCATCGTGATCGCTCGACCCGTCATGCAGGCTCCCGCGGTCAGCGAGTTCGCCCACAACGGCCAGGGTCCCGCCTTCGCCGGTGCGCTGTTCCCGTTCCTGTTCATCACCATCGCCTGCGGCGCGCTCTCCGGATTCCACGCACTGATCGCCTCCGGCACCACCCCGAAGCTGATGGAGAAGGAGAGCCAGGCCCGCATCATCGGCTACGGCGGCATGCTCACCGAGTCGTTCGTCGCGATCATGGCCCTCATCACCGCGTGCATCCTGAATCAGCACCTGTACTTCTCGATGAACGCGCCCAAGGGCGTCACCGGCGGAACCCCGGAGGGCGCCGCCGAGTACGTCAACAACACGCTCAACCTGCCCGGCGATCCGACGACTGCTGCTCAACTCGACGCCGCCGCGAAGGCCGTCGGCGAGGAGTCGATCATCTCCAAGACAGGTGGCGCCCCGACGCTGGCGATGGGCATGGCCGACACCATGCAGAGCGCGTTCGGCGGCGAATCCCTTCGCTCGTTCTGGTACCACTTCGCGATCATGTTCGAGGCCCTGTTCATCCTGACCACGGTCGATGCCGGTACCCGCGTGGCGCGGTTCATGCTCTCGGACGGACTGAGCAATGTGAAGGGCGGCAAGCGCTTCAAGGATCCGTCGTGGAAGCCCGGCGCCTGGCTGTGCACGCTCATCGTCGTCGGCCTGTGGGGTTCGATCCTGCTCATGGGTGTCACCGACCCCCTCGGCGGCATCAACACGCTGTTCCCGCTCTTCGGTATCGCCAATCAGCTGCTGGCCGCCATCGCGCTGACCCTGATCCTGGTGGTCGTGCTCAAACGTGGCCTCCTCAAATGGGCCTGGATTCCCGGCATCCCACTGGCCTGGGATCTGACGGTGACCATGACCGCGTCCTACCAGAAGATCTTCTCGAACAATCCCGCGATCGGTTACTGGCAGCAGCACAGCGACTTCAAGAACGCCAAGGATCAGGGGCTCGGTGAGTTCAAGACGGCCTCGACCCCGGACGCGATCGATGCGGTGATCCGCAACACGTTCATCCAGGGAACGCTGTCGATCATCTTCGCGGTGCTGGTGCTCATCGTTGCGGCCGCGGCCGCGGTCGTATGCGTCAAGGCCATTCGCAAAGGCGGGCTTCCGACCACCGAGGACGAACCGGTGGAGTCGAAGATCTTCGCGCCGAGCGGACTGATCGCGACCCGTACCGAAAAGGAGGTGGAGAAGGAATGGGAGCAGATCGGAAGGCCGGAAAGGACGTCGCATTGATCGAGACCCTGCGGCGTGGAGCCGGAGCGCTCCGCTGGTACGTCGGTTCGGTCATGGGTGACAACCACTACCGGCGGTATGTGACGCACCAGTCGGCACTGCACCCCGACGTCCCACCACTGAGCGAGAGTGACTACTGGCGGATGCGATACCGGAACCAGGATGCGAATCCAGAGGGGCGCTGCTGCTGAACCCAGGATCGGTGCGCCGGCGGACGGCGGGTGTTTCAGTCGGGCAGTGTGGCGAAGAAGCGGCGCAGACTCTCGGTCCAGTAGTGCTCTTGGCGACGCTCGAGCAGATGCCGAGAGCGCTCGCGCGCGACCGCGATCAGCAGCATCGTCAAGAACACCGAGAGCACCACGGCCGCCGTCGTGCCGTACATCCGTTTCTCGGCGGCCGACACCTCGCCGGCCCAGTCGCCGTTCTCGTCGACGTTGATGGTCATGTCCGCGCCGGCGGCCGTGCCGGTCGGGACCGCGATCACGCCATCGTGCCGGCGGCCGTTCCATTCCCAGTGCGCTTGCACCGACACCAGAGGCGCGCCCATGGTCTGTGCCGTGATCGGTGGGGCGGGCGTGTCGACCACTGCCCGGGCCTGGGAGATCACCATGGGCGAGTCTGCCGGGTCAGCAGCATTCCACACCATCACCCCGGCGAAAACCGGAATGCTGGCGGCGACTACAACGATCAGGATCAGCCATCTGCGGAGCCAGGTTTCGTAGCGGTCGACCGGTCTGCTGAGCGCGCCCGCGGGTGCGGCGCGCTTGCTGTGCCCCATGTGCCTTCTACTACGCATCCCATCGACCCCTCGTCCGCGGCGGCCCGGCCGTCAATTCGATTGTCGCGACATTTGACGATTGTGCAACCGGCGACGCACCGCCGTTAGTGTGGGCCTACGCATCGGCAACCGAGAGAGCGGGACAAACACGTGAGTCGACTCATCGAGCTATGGACCGGCGACGACGGCCAAAGTCACTACGCCGAACGCGAATTCGACATACCCATCCAAGACGCGTTACGCGTCCACGCCACCGTCACCCCGGCGGGTGGAACATACGAATGGCACACCGCCCCGCACCGCCAGTACGTGATCACGCTCACCGGCACCCTGCGTTTCACCACGAGGGCCGGCGACAAGTTCGTCGTGACACCAGGCGACGTGCTCCTCGCCCACGACACCATCGGCGGTGGCCATCGCTGGGAGCTGATCGACGACCAGCCGTGGACCCGCATCTACGTCGAGCTGCCCCAGTAGAGGCAGATCATCGATCCCGCCATGCACCGCGAACATACTGCGGGCGATAGGGGGCGTCGTTTCTGCTCACCCCGAGTTCGTGTGCGGCCCGCAGCGGCCAAGCCGGCTCTCGGAGAGCTGCACGCGCGAGCAGGATCGCGTCTGCGGCCTCGGAGGTGAGGATCTTCTCGGCCTGTCCTGGCTCCGTGATCAGACCCACCGCTGCTGTGGGGACACCCGACTGCTCGCGGATGCTCTGCGCGAACTCCACCTGATATCCGGGGCCGACCGGGATCTCGGCGAGCACGTTGCCGCCGGTCGACGCGTCGATGAGGTCGACTCCGTGTGGTGCCAACGCCGACGCCAGCTCTGCGCTCTCCTGGGCGGTCCACCCACCGTCGGCCCAGTCGGTTGCCGAGATGCGGACGAACAGGGGTTTGCCCTGTGGCCATACGGCGCGGACGGCGTCGACGACCTCGACCAGGAATCGCGTTCGGCCCGCAAAGTCTCCGCCGTACTGGTCGTCACGCTGATTGGACAGCGGCGAGAGGAACTCGTGCAGCAGATAACCGTGGGCGGCGTGGATCTCAACGACGTCGAATCCGGCCTGATCGGCTCGCCGGGCGGCGGCGGCGAACGCATCGACGAGGTCGGCGATCTCGGTGACGCTCAGTGCGGTCGGAACGTCATAGCCCTCGAATGCGATCGGCGACGGAGCGCTGGTCACCCAGCCACCCTCGGCCGCAGGCAACGAGCCGTCCTGGTCTGCGAAGGGCGAGTAGGTCGACGCCTTGCGGCCTGCGTGCGCAAGCTGAACGCCGATCGCCGAGTCCTGGTCGTGTACGAAATCCACGATGCGTCGCCAGGCCGCCGTCTGCTCCTCGTTCCAGATCCCGGCGTCCTGCGGGCTGATCCGGCCCTCGGGGACCACCGCAGCAGCCTCCGTCAGGATGAGCCCGAAGCCGCCGGTGGCATGTGAGCCGAGATGGACGAGGTGCCAGTCGGTAGGGACGCCGTCCTCGGCGAAGCAGCTGTACTGGCACATCGGTGCCAGCCAGATCCGATTCGCAATGGTCAGGTCGCGCAGGGTGATGGGCTCGAAGAGGGCGGGATTGCTCATGCCATCGTCCAACCGACAACCAGGTCGATAGATTCCGTCTACTGCATCAGTGGTGGTTGATGGCCTGCTCACCGACATCTGTACCGCTGAGCTGACCGACCCGCTCCCGGATCAGGCGTCCGCCCTGACCACGCAACCCGCGGGTTCATGATCGGTCGCCGGGAAGGCGGTGGCCAATGCCGTCGCGAACCGGCGGCCCCGCTCGGTATAACCGGCCGCGGTGTAGTGGATCCCGTCGGTGAACCACGCCGGATCGGCTTCTGCTGCCCAGTCGTAGAGCCGCAGATTCGGATACCGCTCGCAGGCCCGCAGCAATGCAAGGTTGAACTTTTCCATCTCGCCGTTGTCGTACGCGGGGTTGGCGTTGAGTTCGGTCGTGCGCACCGTCGGCCACAGCACGGGCTGGTCGCCGAGGGGCTTCAGCAATCGATCGATCCTCATGTCCACCGGACCCAGGCCGCCGACCACGACATTGGCGGTGTCGTTGATACCCATCGCCATCACCCAGCAGCCGGACTCACCTCGCGCGATATGACCCTTGATGGCATCGACGGCATTGGGCTCTCCGGCGACCTCTTCCAGACTCGACCTCGCGCCCGAGATGTCGGTGATGACCGTCGTCGCGCCGACGCGCTCGTACTGCGCCGGCACCCTGGTGATCGGATCGGGCAGGGTCTCCTCGCTGATCATCCCCACCGAGGTGGAGTCGCCCACGTGGATGACCGTGGCGCACTCGGTGCGGCGTTGCCCGATGGGTACGGTCGGCCCGGTTGAAACCTTCTCGGGAACAGCGGATACGGGGGCGACGGGCAGCGCGTTCATCGACGTCGTCGCCGGACCGGAGCCGGGAAGGGCGTTCACGAAGGCGGTGTCGGTGTTCAGCGCACTCAACCCGACCATCGCCCCGGCGGCGAGCGTCAGCACGAGCGCGCAGCTTCCCACGATGGACCACCTCTGCCGACGAACGCGGGGCGCTCTGAGCCTCTCGAGTGCTGCGATGAGTTTGTCGACCAGCGAAGCGATGAGTGGGCGTTCGCGCTCGACGCCGAGACGCCATGCCCCGGCGAACCCGTGGGTACGGATGGGATTTTCGACGAACCGCCACGACAGCGCGGCGAGGACGACCGTCGCGACGATGATCACCACCGAACTGATGGGACGCGAGTAGGCCCGAAAGGCCATCGGCGTGAACGCGATCAACGGCATGTGCCAGAGATAGATCCCGTACGACCGCTCCCCGATCCAGCGCAGCGGCGTCAGACCGAGCACCGTCGCGACGAGCGTCGCGGGGACGACGGCGGCGATCAGCACTGCGGCCGTGGCGAGGCTGAGCAGCGCGATTCCGTAGGTGTACAGGCCGGCTCCGCCATCAGGCATCGTCGTCACCAGCACCACGACGGTGACCAGACCCACCAACGCCGCGACATCGAGGCCACATCTGCCGTTGTGCGACACGGTGGTCGAGCGTGCAGGCCACCACATCGCGACCGCCGCGCCCACCAGCAGTCCACCCGCGCGCGTATCGGTTCCCTCATAGGCGCGGGTGTTGTCGAAGCCAGCCACCGAGAGGTCGTAGAGGAGATAGAACGAGACGAGCGCGAGCGCGACGGTTGCCACGGTGATCAGCGCGCGCCGCCGCACGACGAAGAACATCGCCGCGAGCACCAGTGGCCAGAGGAGATAGAACTGTTCTTCGATCGACAGCGACCACATGTGACCGAGTGGACTCGGCGGACCGAAGCGATCGAAGTAAGACGTCTCGGCAATGATGTTGTGCCAGTTGTTGACATAACCGAGCGAGCTCAAGGCCTGCCAGGCGTACTCACCGACTCGGCGGGGTTGGGCAAACGCGGCGGCGACGAGCGTGGCCGCCAGCACCAGTACGACTGCAGGCAGTAGGCGGCGCAAGCGTTTGATCCAGAAGGTGCCGAGGTGCCACTTGCTGGTCTTCTCCTTACCGGAGATCAGGATCGAGGTGATCAGGTAACCCGACAGGGTGAAGAAGACCCCGACACCGAGTAATCCACCGGTGAAACCGGGAACTCCGAGGTGGTAGAGCACGACGAACGCGACTGCGAGCGCGCGGATTCCGTCGAGGGCTGGCAAGTAGGTCGCGTCGGACTCAACTGGACGTGGCATGTCGGACTGACGGTTCCTTTGATCGACTCTGCAGGTCGCGTCGGTCATGAGGTGTCGTAAGACCACACACGTGCGTGTCGACGTGTTGTACCCCGCCCCGCGGCCGCCCTGGAGGGCGGACAGGCCGCCAGCGTATCCCGGCGAAAACAGCCGCAGTATCGTCTGATTGCGCTACATCAGGGGCACCACATCAGCGCGTGGTCGCAGATGCCAATCCGAAATCAGTTGTCGACAAGCAAATATCGACGATGGGCGCGAAGCAGATCAGGCCGTTCCCGGATTGCGGCGCGGCCATCGGCCCCGGGGAACTCTCCGGCGCCGGAACGGTGTTCGCAGTTCCCACCACACATCCCGGGGTCGGGCCGCCGCCGGCCGGGTACGCCGTGGCCAGTGCGCTCGCGATACCTCCGGCGAACACTTCCGAACCCGCGGTCGTGTGATGGATTCCGTCGACGAACGCGGAGTCTGGAAGATCGGCCGCCGCGTCGTAGATCCGCAGGTTCGGATACCGCGCGCAGGCCTCCGTGAGGGCGCCGTTGTAGGCGACCATTTTTTCGGGCTCGTAATGCATCGGCGCAGAAACGAGCGTCTTGAGATTCGGCCACAGCACCGGTTCGTCGCCGACCACCTGCATCAGTTGGTCGATGCGAGCGGCCGCGTCGATCTGGGACCCGGCGGAAATGTTGGCGGCGTCGTTGGTGCCGATCTGCAGCACCCAGCATCGGCCCGCAGCGGGGTGCGTGCGACTCAGTTCTTCCGCGGCCGAGACCGCATTCGGCTTGTCGTCCACTGTTTCGACACTCGATCGTCCGCCCGCGACATCGAAGAACGAGGTCGTCACCCCGGCGGCCTCGTATCGCTGTGCGACGTCGGCGCCCGGGCTGTCCGCCTCGTCCGTGATGCCCAGCGACAGCGAGTCACCGACATGCAGCACGCTCTGGCACGACGTCTGAGGATCTTGCTGGTCAGCGGTCGCATCGGACGTGCAGGCAACTACGGCAGCCATGCATCCGAGTGTTACCAAAGTTGCCAGTGGGGCTGATGTGGATAGTCGCACGCGGCTGATCGTAACCGTGTTCGCCACGGCGCCCGGTCACGATCAGGTGCCGAAGTTCAGGCGGAATCCCGCTCGAACACGCCGAGATCTTCTGCTGTGACGCTGTCGAGCGTCTTCCAGAGCGTCCGGGCGAGATCCTCGTCCGCGCCGAGCCCGACGAATTCGTCGCTCCACAGCCGCTTGTCGGACCGGCGCGTATGCCAACCGAGAAAACGCATCGACGGTGCCTGTTCGCTGGTCGCGGCGAACAGCAGCGGCAGGGCGCCCTCCTCCGCATCTCGCGAGATCAGAGCATGCGCGAGACCCATCACCGACTTCTGGAAAAACCCGGTGACATTGTCGTGCATCGGCGTTGTGCTCATCCCTGGGTGTGCGATGAGACTGCGCACCGGCGACTCGACGGACCGTAGCCGCCGCTCGAGTTCGGCGGCGAACAACACCGTGGCGACCTTCGATCGGACATAGGAGCCCTGCGGTGAGTAGTAATCACCGAACGCGAGGTCGTCGAACGCGAGGTCCGCACGGAAGCGGCGATACAGGTTGGACCCCACGCTGACCACGCGGGGATCTCCGCCCATCTCGAGCAGCGGGAGCAACAAGTTGGTGAGCGCGAAATGTCCGACGACGTTGGTGGCGAACGTCTTCTCGATGCCGTCGCCGGTGAACGAGTAGGGCTGATTGCTGACGCCGGCGTTGAGCAGCAGGACGTCGAGTGGCTCACCGGCGGCGAGCATGCGATCGGCAAATGATCGAACCGACGACAGTTCGGCCAGGTCGAGGTGCTCGACACGGCATACCGCGCCCGGACTGCCCGCCCGGATGCCGGTCGCGACTCGATCGCCTTTTTCGAGGTCACGGACCGCGAGGATCACATGGGCGCCCGCGCCGGCCAGTTCGCGAGCCGCGATGGCGCCGAGACCGCTGCTGGCACCGGTGACGATGATCCGGCGGCCGACCTGGGACGGCATGTCTGCCCGCGTCCAGTGGAAGTAGTTGTCGCTCATCGCTTCTCCTCGGTCTGTCGAATCGGATAGCAAATCCGGTTGACCAAACAGTAGCAGAAGCGGATAGATCATCCGAGTCGATGAACATTCCGGTATACTCGCGGTGTGGACGACAGCTTGCATGCGCGGAGCCCGGCGGGGCTGAGGTCGGACGCTGTCCGGAACCGCGACGCATTGCTCACGGTGGCGCGTCGGAGCCTCGCGGCCGGTGACGACACCCTCGCGATGAACGCGCTGGCCAAAGAGGCTTGCGTCGGCGTCGGCACCGCCTACCGACACTTCCCTTCCCGGCAGGTCCTGCTCGAGGCGCTCGCTGTGGACTCGTTCGACAAGCTGGTCGTCGAGGCCCGCGACCTCACACACGACCCGGATACCGCAGGTGCGCTGCATCGCCTGATCGTCGCCGAGATCGAACTCCAACTCGACGACGCCGGGCTGAGCGCGGTGCTCGCGTCCGAGACCTGCGCCTGCACCGACACGATGGCAATCATCGGGGAGCTCGGCGAGCTCACGTCGCAACTGCTCGAGCGGGGCGTCCGAGAGGGCATCGTGTCAGCCGAACTCGACGCCGACGACATCCGGCACCTGATCTGCGGTACCGCCTTCGCAGTTCGAGCGGCCGGCCGCGAATCCCTCGACAGCTATGTCCGGGTACTCGTCAACGGTCTGCGCCCTTAGCGACACCGACACCGCGCACATCCCACGGCAGATACCATCGAGGTGATCAACGATGATCACCCCGGACGATCGAAACCGTACCCGGACGCCGACAAGACGGTACTTCCCCATGAAGGGAGTACGTCATGGCATGGCTGGTACTGGTTGCCTCCGGTGTTTTCGAGGCCGTCTGGGCCACCGCGCTCGGTCGGTCCGAAGGTTTCAGCAAGCTGACACCGACCATCGTGTTCATCGTCGGGCTCGTCATCTCGATGCTTGGCCTCGCCTATGCGATGCGGACCCTACCCACCGGGACGTCGTACGCGATATGGGTGGGGATCGGCGCTGCACTGACCGTTTCGTACGCGATGATCTCCGGCAGCGAGGCGGCATCGGTTCTGAAGATCGTCTTGATACTCGTCATCGTCGGCGCTGTCATCGGTTTGAAACTGGCTCACTGACCATTGGCCGTGTCCGGCGCGCAGCTCCATCATCAGCCAATTCTCATGATTTCGCGTAGACCATGCACACAATCGGTCCGTACCATCTCTAATGATGAGCATTCAGATGAAGGCACTGTCAGCGTTGCTGCGGTTCCAGACGTATCGCCGCGGGGACACGGCGGCGAGTGTGCGTGCCTACATCAACCGCACCAAGGTCGCGGCGACCCCGCCCGCAGACTTGCGTGAATCGCACATCGTCACCCAGCGGCTCATCGCCGGATTCCCCACCTACCGGGTGATCTCGCGTACCGCCGGAACCGACTCGACTGTGCTGTACCTCTACGGCGGGGGTTACGTCAGCGAGATCGGGCCGGGCCACTGGACGCTCATCGGCCAGCTTGCCGACGCCGGGATACAGGTCGAAGTGCCGATTTACGGCCTCGCGCCGCGTTACGACCACCATGACGCCGATGAGTTTCTGACCGCCGTCTACCAGCGTGTGATCGCAGAGAACCCCGGGCGCCCGATCTCCTTTGTCGGCGACTCAGCCGGTGGCGGGCTCGCCCTGGTGCTGGCCCAGACAGCCGCCAAACTGCAGCTACCCCCACCCGATCGCCTGATCCTCATCTCCCCCTGGCTCGACTTGTCCTTGAGCAATCCACGTATCGGCCCTGTCGAACGTCGCGACCCCTGGCTCAGCCGCATCACGCTCGACATGGCAGCCCGGGCCTGGGCACCCAACACGATGCTCACCCATTCGTCGGTCTCGCCGATCTACGGAGATCTGAGCAACCTCGCCCCGACAGATCTCCACATCGGCACACACGATCTGCTCTACCCCGACGCCGTCCGTTTTCAGGAGCTGGCCGCGGCGGCGGGATCCGAGGTGCGGTTGCACACCTGCCCGTCGGGTCTGCATATTTATCCCCTCACCCCCACCCCGGAGGGCCGTGCGGCAACTCGCGACATCATCGAATCGCTGCAGATGGCCTGATTCGAGACCGAAAGTCCGCGGTCTCGATCGCCACACGCTTTGGTCACGGCATGGTGTCTGCGCGCGGCAAACAGTAAACCTCTACTTGAGGTGTATAGGTTTGCCCAGACCAGATCGATAGCGCGGTGGCGAGGAGCAACATGCACGGGTATGGGGCTTCGGCCAGGGTACGAGCGTGCCTGACCCTGGTTCCATTCCTGGCGGCGCTAGTTGTTTCAGCGCTCGCACCCGCACCAACGGCCGGGGCGGACTCCATCGTCAGACCTGTCGCCGCCGATCCCAGCGTGATCCGCGCCGACGACGGCACCTATTACATGTACGCCACGGCCGACGACTGGGGTGACGGCCAAGGCGCTCACAACATGACGGTGTTCACCTCATTCGACCTCGTCGACTGGCGGTACGTAGGCGACGTCTTCCCGACAGCCCCTTCGTGGCATCGGCCCGGCAACCTGGCGTGGGCACCCCACATCAGCACATCCGCAGGTACGTACTCACTCTATTACTCGTTGTACGATGCGACGAATCCATGTGTCGGTCTAGCTACTTCGGCGTCGCCTACCGGTCCGTGGACCGACCTCGGCCATCCGGTGTTCTGCGCGAAAGACGTCGGCGTCGGCGGCACCATCGATCCCTTCTTGTGGGACGACGGCACGTCCAAGACGATGTTCGTCGGGAACTTCAAGGGCGTACACGCGATACCCCTCAACGCCGAGGGAACAGGCCCGAGCGGAGCCCCGGTCACGACCATCGCCGACGACCGGTTCGAGGGGCCCGAAGTCGTCTTCCGCGAGGGCTACTACTACCTGTTCGTGTCCGCGGGACATTGCTGCAACGGTCCCGACACGGCCTACCGAGTCCTCGCCGGCCGGTCGAAGTCACTGACCGGTCCGTATCTCGATCGCAAGGGCGATGACCTGAACAAGGGTGGCGGCGCACTCCTGCTGGCGGGCAGCCAGGCGTGGGCAGGCCCCGGGCACAACACCGTGGTGACCGACGACGCCGGGGCGGATTGGATTGTCTATCACGCTGTTCCGCGTGCCGACCTGAAGCTGCCCAGCGGCGCACAACGACGCGAGGGCATGATCGACAAGATCGTGTGGGCGAACGGCTGGCCGGAGATCGGTGACGGTTCTCCGAACTCCACCCGGCCCGCGCTGCCCGACACGAAGCTCCCCGTGCGGGTGTCTCTCACCACCGACAGCCCGGTGAAACTCACCGAGGCCGGCGGCCGCGTCGCCGCGAAGTTGATTGTCACCGCACCCGCAGGCGCACCGTACTCGGGTCAGGTCTGGGTCAACGTAGCCGTACCGGGAACCAGCACAGGGGCAACCATCGTCGGTCCCGAGACGGTGAATGTTGCTGCGGGACAAACCATCGAGAAGTCTGTCGAGTACGAGATCACCCCCGAGTCCGCCGCGGGGATCTACGGCGTCTTCGCTTTCGCGGGACCGTCCGTCGACGCCCCGGTCGAGATGGGCACCATCACGGTGTGGAAGACCGGGCAGGTGGCGACACCCGGTCTGGGCGGGATGTCGTCGTCGTTCGATCGGCGGTGACTCAGCGCGGGCGCAACGCCTCGAGCATCGCAGCTGCCTCTGCTTTCGACCGGACGACGGGATGGATCATGGGGATGTCGACGCCGGACTCCACGAAACGTGCGACCTTTTCGCGGCATTCGACCTCGTCACCGACGATCGCGAGGTCTGAGATCAGCTCGTCGGTGACACCGGCAGCCAACCCTGCGCGGTCGCGATTGTCCCAGCCCGCCTTGATCTTCGCGGCCTCGGCTTCATACCCGCACGACGCAAGAAACGAATTGTAGGTCGGGGTCGCGAGGTAAGGCCCCATCATCGCTCGTAGTGTTTCCAGCGCCGAAGCCCGATCGTCCGTCACGATCGTCTGCAATCTCACGACGAGGGGAAGCGGAGCCGTCTTCGTCGCTCGGGCCGCGCCGACCGCCACGGTCTCCTTGAAGGTCGGCACCGCGGACGCAGGGATGAAGTTGCAGGCGACGCCATCCGCGAATTCGCCAGCGACCCCGGCCATCACCGGACGTTGCGCACCGATCCACAGAGGAACCTCACCGGCCGGCGGCACACCCAGACGAAAATTCTTCACCCGGGTCGTGGTCCCCGAGTATGAGACCTTCGGTTCGGCGAACATGGCCCGAAGTGCCTCCACGGTCTCGCGGACGCGGGTCACGGGACGCTCGAACGGTATCCCGCACCAGTCCTCGACGATGGCAGGCGATGACGATCCCAGCCCCAGGATGAACCGATCGGGACCTGCGACCTGACTGACCGACGCCGCCGCCGCGGCCAGCAGCGCCGGCGGACGGGTGAACACCGGCACGACCGCGGTTCCGATCCGCACCCTCGAGGTGGCGGACGCCACGAGTGCCGCCAGCACGAATACGTCGATGGTCGCCGTGTCCGCCAGCCACACGTCGTCGTAGCCGAGTTCTTCCCCAAGCCGGGCGAGCTCCAGGTTCTCATCGACCGAGCTGACCAGAGGCAAGCTGAAGGCTGACCGCACCGTCACAACAAACTCCTTCACGTTCACGAAATGGATTGCCGGGACGCCGTGCAACCGAGGCGGTCGATCAACGCTCCACGGTGCGAACCTATCCCGCCCGCTCATGGCGCGGGATCAGTACCCGAAGACTCGAAATCTTGTCAGGGTGTCCGGGAGGACGCCCGGGACAGGGCGGAGGTGTTTCAGCCGTCGTGGTTGTCGGGATAGGCAGTAACGGCCAGGAAGCGGATCGGCAACCGCACTAGGTCGTTCGGACCGTGGATGCCTTCGCCGTCGAGCAGCAGTGAGTCGCCGGGACGCAGGGTGTATTCGGCGTCACCGTGCCCGTAGACCATGACGCCCTCGAGCATGTACAGCAGTTCGGTCCCGGCGTGTTGAAAGCGAGGAAACACTTCGCTGGCGTCGGTCAGCGTGACCAGCACCGGTTCGAGGCGTTTGTGCTGGCCGCGGAGCGCACCGAGGAGTTCATAGTGGTGGCCGACGCGGGTGCCGCGTCCGACGATGACGGCGCCGTGACCGGATTCGACGTAGACGGCCTCGCGCTCGTTGTCGGCGCCGCGGAACAATGATGTGACCGGGACGTCGAGGCCGGCGGCAAGTCTGGCCAAAGTGGACAGGCTGCAGGACGTTTGGGCGTTCTCGATCTTCGAGAGCATCGCCTTCGAGATGCCCACCTTCTCCGCCATGTCCCCCACCGACAACCCGGTCGCGCGTCGCAGCGCGCGGACTTGGCGGGCTATCGCCTCTTCGAGATCGTTGCCCGTGGGTGGTTCTCCGAGCACCTCACGCTGCACGGGTGCAGGGTCACCGGTGTCACGGACTGTCTTCGATGACCGCGTTGGCATGGCTCGATTCTAGCTGACCGCGTTTACTGCTGTGAAACGAAAAGCGCGCCGGATCCGCAGTCGCGTCCAGCCCCCTCCCGGCAATGCCGAGAGGGGGCTGGACGCTGAGAAACGAACCGTCAGGTGGTGGCCGTCGGCGCGGGCTTCTCGGCCGCATCGGTGGCGATGGCTTCCGCAGCTTCTACTGCGTCGGCCTCGGTGACGGGCTTGCCGGAAAGTGTTGCGTGCTCCATGACATAGGCCGATTCACCGTGGACGGAGACATCTAGTCCCTCTGTCTCATGATCTTCGTGGGCTCGCAGACCCATGGTCTTGTCGATCGCCTTCGCGATCAGCCAGGTGACGATGAAGCAGTAGAAGAACACCGCGAGGACGGCGACGCTCTGACGCCAGAGCAGGTCCAGTCCGCCGCCGTAGAAGAGTCCCGCAACACCGTTGGGCGCAGCCGGATCGGCGATAAAGCCGATGAGCAGCGTGCCCAGGATGCCGCCGACCATGTGGATTCCGACGACATCGAGCGAATCGTCATAGCCCAAACGGAACTTGATCGAGACCGCGAGGCAGCAGATGGCACCAGAGGCGGCACCGACGAGCAATGCACCCATCGGCGACACCGCACCACAGGCGGGGGTGATGCCGACGAGCGCAGCGATCAGGCCGGAGCTGGCACCGAGCGAGGTCGCGTGACCCTCGCGGAAATACTCGACAAGAAGCCAGGCACAGATACCGGCACACGCTGCAGCAACGGTATTGAGGACGACAACAGCCGCGCTGTTGCCGGCGGCGAGTGCCGATCCGCCATTGAAGCCGAACCAGCCGAAGAACAGGATGCCCGCGCCGAGCATGGTCAGCGGCAGGCTGTGGGGACGCGGGGCGGCCGGGAACGTCCGGCGCTTGCCGAGAACGATGACCAGGGCCAGCGCTGCGACACCCGCGTTGACGTGGACTGCGGTTCCACCCGCGAAGTCGATCGCCGCCAGCTGGTTCGCGATCCAACCGCCGGTGATCGATCCGTCTTCGGAGTCGAAGGCGAAGACCCAGTGCGCGACCGGGAAGTACACCAGGGTCGCCCAGATGCCGGCGAAGACCATCCACGCACCGAACTTCATGCGGTCGGCGACGGCACCGGAAATGAGTGCGACGGTGATGCCGGCGAACAGCAGTTGGAATCCGGCGACGAGTGCCGGCGGCAGGCCCGGGTCAGCGGGCGCCTCGAGCAACGAGGCGAGTCCGATGGACTCCAGCGGATCGCCCAGGATTCCCAGTCCACCAAGCGAATTGCCCAGCACTGCCGAGTATCCGAACAGGATCCAGAGGATGCCGACGACAGCGAACGCACCGAAGGTCATCATCGCCATGTTCAGTGTGTTCTTGGCGCTGACCATGCCGCCGTAGAACATCGCCAGGCCCGGAACCATCAAGCTCACCGCAGCAAATGCCGCCAGCAGCCACGCCGTATCGGCGGCCGCGATTGCTTCGTCCATTGTTTTTCCTCAAGAGTTGGGCGCAGACGAAGGTCTGCTTAGGGGAATCGGAATTCACCAATAGTGGACCACGCGCGTGTTGCATATTCGAGACCGCCGGTTGCGGCCGTGTTACAAGGACCGAAATGAACGTTTCGTCTAAAAGTGTTGAGCGACAGTCAGTGCCATGACCTCGACGGTCACGGTGTGACCGGGCCGTAGGTGCTGAGCCAGCGCATCCCCTGGCCGCGAGTGCGGGTGATGCCCTTGTAGTCGGCCATGTCGAGGGGCAGGTCTTCGAGGACGCGGTAGAGCCGGTCGGCCCATTCCGGCAGGGTGGCGATGGCCCAGAACGGCAGCAGGTACGTCCTGATCAGGAACATCACCGCATTGGACTGTGGCAGTCGGATCAAGTGCTGTACTTCGGTCCGCAGGAAGAGCCGGTCCCCCACGTCCTCGAGTGGTCCGCCGGAGAGAGTGCGCCGATCTCTACCCCACTGCGGGTAGGTCTCGGTGGAGGTGTCGAGTTTGCCATCGACCGTCAGCGTCCAGTTGGTGCGGCGATAGCTCTGAGCCGGTTCCAGGCGCTTGATGAATTCGTGCGCCCGCGTGGCGATCTTCTCGCTGTGCAGCCGCGGCACCGGGCCGTGGATCTGCAAGAAACTCATGCCGACGTCGAAGCCGAACGACCAATCGGCGGCGAAGGTCACAACGCCCGCGTCACCCCACATCTGGTCGTCGCGCTGATCGAGCAGCACGACGTCTTCTTGCATCTGTCCGCAGATGTAGTCGAGCGGGTCGGCGGGAAGTGTGTCGCCGGCACCGAACGTGAAGGTCTGGTCGATGTCGAGCAGCGCGTTACGCCACCGGTACGCGGCCGGTTCGGCGGTGATCCGTTCCAGGGTCATGTGCTGCGGATAGCCGTCGGCGAGATCGTGCATGAGGGTGAGCATGGCGTCCCAGGCCGCAGGGATCATGTGCGGCAGGCATTGCGACCGGCTGGGATCGGCCGCAAGGATCCGGGCGCGCTCGTCAAGTTCCCGGCGATAGTGATCGTCGATCACCACCCGCTGCGTACCGGTCGGCTCGACGTTGGCGCTGTAGCGGTACTGGTCCTTCGGAAAAGGGAACGGAAAATTCTCGATATCGTTCTGCGTGTACATATCTGCTGCGGTCATTTACAGGTCCAATTCCACTTGGTCACCGGCGGCCCGGGAGACGCACGGCATGATCGCGTCGCCCTCGGCTCGCTCGTCATCGGTCAGATAGAAGTCCCGGTGATCGATCCGTCCGCCCCGGACCGTGGTCTTGCATTCACCGCAGACGCCCTGGCGGCAGAGATTGGGCACTGCGACACCACGTTCGAGTAGTGCCTCCAGAAGCGAGACCTCGGCGCCGACGGGTACCAGCACACCAGTGCGGCCGAGCCTGGCGGCGAACGGCTTGCCGCCTGCGGAGACCGCGGACGCGAATTGTTCGGAATGCACTCGTTGCGCAGGCCATCCCGCCGTCGTGGCTGCGGTGGCCACCGCATCGATCAGCACAGCGGGACCACAGGTGTAGAGGTGGGTGCCGAGCGGCGAGTCACCGAGGACCGGATTCAGGTGTGACCAGAACGCGGCGACGTCATGGACAACGGTGAGTCGGTCACCGCAGAGATCTCCCAGTTCGTCAACGAGTGCGCCGAATCCCGGCCGATGTGAGTAGATCACCTCAAACGACCGGTTCCACTGCACCGCTGCCCGTACGTGCGACAGGATAGGCGTCACACCGATGCCGCCGGCGATCAGGACATGATGCCGCGCAACCGAAATCGGGGCGAACGCACTGCGCGGACGGGTGATGATCACCTCATCACCCACCTGCAGCGCATGAATCCACGCCGAGCCGCCCTTCCCCGCGTCGTCACGGCGCACGCAGATTGCGTAGTGATCGGGGTCGGTCGTGGGTCCGGTCATTGAATAGGAGTTCTGGGAATACGGGTTCTGCGTTCCCGTCCCCCACCGCACGCCGATATGGCTGCCGGGCGTGAACGACGGCAACGGGTGCGCGCCGGCAAATCTGACTTCACGGATGCCGTCGCAGACCTCCCGAACGGCGTCGACGGTGACCAGCAGATCGGTGCCCGTGAGCTGGGTATGGGGAGCGTTCACCGTATGGGTCACGGCAGTTCCTCCGCATCTGGATGAAATCCCAAGTAGGCGTGGTGCCGACTGGAGAAGTGGTAGTAGATCACCAGTGGCGAGGCACATCCGGAACAGGTCAGTGATTCGTCGACACCGGCCGTTGTGGTGGTGATGGCGTGGCAGTGGGCGCAATACACGTCGCGCTCGCCGGCTGCGAAGCCATCGCCGCCACCGAGATCGACGACACTCACCTCAGCGTCAATGGCACCGGCCGCGAGGATGGCAGTCCGGACCCGGACGAGCGCCGCTCCGCTCCCGACCACCACAAAGCGCCAGCCCACCCGCGCCGCCTGCAGCGCCTCGGCCAGCGCGTCATCATCAGCGCCGGACATATGCAATACCGACGCTCCGGTCGGATGTCCGACGTGGTCGGCCGCCGCGTGATCGGTGGTCAGGACGAGGTGGTGCGACGCCGAGGGGTCGAGTTCGACGTCCGAGAATGAGGTTGCCGGCCACCGGGGAACGGTGGTGGTGGCCATCGACACCGCCACGGTTACGGCGCGAACGAACGGTGACCGACGAAGAAGGCCATCGCCCGGTCCTCTGTGGTGAACCGGATACGCGACCCTTTGGGGAAGAAGATCGCATCCTTGGGCCCGGCGGTCTCGACCTGACCGGTCTCCAGGTTCTCCAGGCGGAAGACACCCTCGAGGACGACCTTCATCTCGTCGTACGCGTAGTAGTAATCGAGCGGCGCATCGGTGTGGCGTAGCTCGAAGTACCCCGCGGACATCTCCGACCCCTCCGGATTTGCGTAGACGTCGTCGATGAAGCCTTCAGTCCCGGGGTATTGCGCCAGTGGCATCTGCGGCAGCGTCGCCCAGAAGTCCGAGGTGACCCGGAATGCGGCGACGGCCTGGTCGGAATCTGTTGCGGTCATGAGCTTCTCCTTGATGGGAAGTAGGGGCAGAGCGGCAGAGCGCCGTAAAATGAATGTGAAACTTAATATAGTGCTAGGAAACCATAGGGCAGGTGACGTGCGCGTAAACTTCGCCGAAAACCCAGGCAGCACGGGTTAGATTCGCGCGATCGAGACAGGCCGGAGCGAAATCAGTCACATGTAGGTCACCGTCAGGAAACGCCGTTGACACATTTTGTGTGTTTCATGGCAGACAACACCGGATCACAGCGAGAAACACCAGCGGAAAGACGGACAGTGACAGAAACAGCGAAGTACGTGATCGTCGGCGGCGGCCTGGAAGGGCTCGCCATCGCCTGGTCACTCGCGAACCGTGGGGAATCCGATGTCCTCGTACTCGAACGCGACACCCTCTGCTCGGGTATGACGGGCAAATCGAGCGGCGTCGTCCGCTGCCACTACGGCACACCGTCGTTGGCGGCGATGTCCTGGTACAGCGTCGACATCTTCGCGCGCGCCACCGAGCTCTTCGACGACGACATGGCGTTCCGGCAGTGCGGCTACGTCGTCGGTGTCGGCGAGAACAACACCGTGCCCCTCAAAGCGAACGTCGCGATGATGCAGGGCCTAGGCATCGACGTCGACTTCATCGACCACGACACCATGGGCGACCTGTGGCCGGGGTTGCATCTCGACGACTTCGCGGCTTTCGCCTACGAACCCCTCGGCGGCCGCGGCGAGGCCTACATGACGGGCATGGCCTTTGGAGCCGCCGGTCGCAAACTCGGCGTCAAGGTGCGCCAGTCCACCCCGGTGGCCGCTCTGTTGCAGAACGCCGGCGGGGTCGTGTACGGCGTCACGCTCGCGGATGGTTCCGAGGTTCATGCCGACCACGTCATCGTCGCCGCCGGGCCGTGGACACCGGCACTGACCGAGACGGTCGGCGTGCCCGTCGATGTCAAAGCCCAGCGCGCGCAGTTGGTGCTGGTCGATCAGGGCGTACCGACTCCCGAGGTTCCGGTTCTCTCGGACCTCGCCGGCCTGCAGTACATCTGCCGCGAACCCAACGGCGAGCTGCTGGTGGGCAATTCCGATCACCAGGCGCCGCAGTACATCGACCCCGACAACTACGTGAACCGCGCAGACGATTCGGCGATCGAGAAGAACATCATGAAGCTCGACCAGCGGATCCCGCGGATGCCCGACCCTAGAGTCACCGGATCTTACGTCGGCGCCTACGACGTCACACCCGACTACAACCCGATCATCGGTCCCTCGCCGGTGGACGGATTGTTCCTCGCGACCGGATTCTCCGGCCACGGGTTCAAGATCTCCCCCGCCGTTGGCGAGCTCGTCGCCGACCTCATCACCACCGGGACAACGACATTGCCGAATGTGGAACCGACCGACTTCCGGTACGGCCGGTTCGCCGAGAACGATCTCTTGCTGAGCCTGAATCCCTATGAGGGAGCAGGCGAGATGCGATGACCACCACGTCCCTTCCCCAGACCGAAACCCCCGACCAGGAGCCCGACATGGCCATCGACACCGCCGACGCCTTCACCCCCACACCGGTACCTGCCCCAGACCGGGTGAGCGCCGAACCGACACTGACCGAGCTGGTCCAATCCACGGGAACCACCTTCATTCTCGCGCTGTTCGTGACGATGTCGGGCAAGCCGTGCGCCAAACTCGTTCCCGCGCAGTCCGTTGGCCTCCTCGAAGAAGACGGCGTCGGGTTCGCCGGCTACGCCGCCGGCATGATGGGCCAGGAGCCCAAGGACTCCGATCTCGTCGCGATGCCCGATGCGTCGTCGTTCACCCCGATCCCCTTCGTCCAGCCCGGATTGGCCCTGGTGCACTGCGATCCGCACGTCGAGGGCAAGCCGTGGCCCTTCGCACCTCGCATCATCCTCAAGGAGACGCTGCGCAAGGCCGCCCAACTGGGCTTCACCGTCAACGTCGGTGCCGAGATCGAGTACTTTCTCGTGAACAAGGACTCCTCCGGTGCTCTGACCACGGCCGATCCCGCCGATTCCAAACGCCAGCCCTGCTACGACGCCCGCGACGTCACCCGTATGTACGACCACCTCACCGAGATCTCCACCGCGATGAACTCGCTGGGCTGGGGCAATTACGCCAACGACCACGAGGACGCGAACGGCCAGTTCGAGCAGAACTTCGACTACGCCGATGCCATGATCACCGCCGACCGCGTGATCACTGCCCGCTACCTGCTCTCGGTCATCGCCGAAAGGCGTGGCATGCAAGCCACATTCATGCCCAAACCGTTCACCGATCGCACCGGCTCGGGCATGCATATGCACCTGTCGCTGTGGAGTGAGGCCGGCGCCGTCTTCCCCGATACCTCGGACGAGAAGGGCCTCGGACTCTCGAGCACCGCCTACGGATTCATCGCAGGCATCCTCGAACACGCCTGCGCCCTGCAGGCCGTCATTGCGCCGACGGTCAACTCGTACAAACGAACCGGCGCCACCACCACAAGCAGTGGCGCCACCTGGTCACCACGTTTCGCCACCTACGGCGGCAACGACCGCACCCACTACCTGCGCGTGCCCGACCACAACCGCGTCGAGCTGCGCGGCGGTGACGGTTCGGCCAATCCGTACCTGGCCGCGGCCGGTGCCATCGCCGCCGGACTCGACGGCGTGAAGCGCAATCTCGATCCCGGCACACCGGGCAGCGGCGACAGCCCCAGCGAGATGCTGCCGATGACCCTGCTGCACGCGATGGACGCCCTCGACAAGGACGACGTCCTCACCGCAGCACTCAACGTCGCCGGCCCCGGCGTCAGCGAGTACTTCGCCCAGCGCAAACGCGAAGAGTTCTTCGCCTGGCACAACACGGTGTCCGCCTGGGAAATCGACGAGTATCTGACAGCTTTCTGACCTTCCAAACCATCAAGAACAGGAGTTTCACATGTGTGGAATCGTGGGTTTGCACCTACGTGACCGGGCACTGTATCCCGAACTGGGCGCGCTGCTGACCGGCATGCTCGACCAGATGTGCGACCGCGGACCCGACTCGGCCGGCATGTCCATCTACGGCGACCCCACGTGGTCTCCGGAGGGCCACGCCACCGTCTCCCTCCTCGAGAACCCGCTGTCTACACCAGAACTGGCGGCGGCGCTGACCTCTGCGCTCGGTGTCGAGGCGACGGTCCTCGACCTCGATCCGACCACCGTCCTGCATGCGGCGGTGCCGTCGGACGAGCTCGTCGCTGCCGTCCGCGGTGTCGCACCGGCAGCCCGGATCATCGGATTCGGCAGCGAGGTCACCGTGCTCAAGGGAATGGGCAACCCGACCGAGCTCGCGCACCGCTTCGGCCTGCCGAACGCCTCGGGCTGGCAGGGTGTCGCCCACACCCGGATGGCGACCGAATCGGCCGTCACCGCGGAGGGTTCACACCCGTTTTCCGTCGGCACCGATCAGTGCCTCGTACACAACGGTTCCTTCTCCAACCACATGAGCATCAAGCATGAACTCGAGCGGGGCGGCGTCGTCTTCGACAGCCAGAACGACACCGAGGTCGGCGCGCGGTTCATCGCCAAGCAACTGTCCGAGGGTGTCGATCTCGAGAAGTCGCTGCTGATGCTCAACGAGACCTTCGACGGCTTCTACACGCTGCTGGTGTCGAACAAGGATTCGTTCGCCGTGGTCCGCGACCCCATCTCGTGCAAGCCCGCCGTCATCGCCGAAACCGACCGCTGGGTCGCGATGGCTTCCGAATACCGTGCGCTGGCAGGACTGCCCGGCGTCGAAACCGCCCGCATCTTCGAACCCGAACCAGAAGAGGTGTACGTATGGCACCGTCAGTGACCGAGACCGCGATCAACCCGGTGAACGACACCACCGAGACCGCAACCTTCGATCTTCACACGACCACCGTCCGCGCCGTCAACGAGACGCTGCAATCGGCGTCGGCGCCTCAAGCGTCCGTCATCACCGCCCCCCAGGGTGCACACGCCCTGGCCTGCGGCCTCGACAAGGACATCGACGTCACCATCGACGGGCACGTCGGCTACTACTGCGCCGGCATGAACCAGCAGGCCACGGTCACGATCAACGGCAACGCCGGTGTCGGGCTGGCCGAAAACATGATGTCGGGACGCGTCCACGTCACCGGCGATGCGTCACAGTCGGCCGGCGCCACCGCCCACGGCGGACTCCTCGTCATCGAGGGCAATGCCGCTGCACGCTGCGGGATCTCGATGAAGGGCGTCGACATCGTCGTCGGCGGCAACATCGGACACATGAGCGCTTTCATGGGCCAAGCCGGACGTCTCGTCGTCTGCGGCGATGCCGGCGAAGCCCTAGGTGATTCGCTCTACGAGGCCAAGATCTACGTCCGCGGCACCGTCGCCTCCCTCGGCGCCGACTGCATCAAGAAACAGATGCACGACGAACACCTGGCCGAGCTCGCCGACCTGCTGGCCACCGCCGGCATCGACGCCGATCCCACCGACTTCACCCGCTACGGCTCCGCCCGGCAGCTCTACAACTTCCACGTCGACAACGCCTCGTCGTACTGACATCCCGGCGTATTAGGAGCGATGACCATGACCTACAACCCGACCCTGCGTGAATCGGCGACCTTCGATCGCGGCGTCATCGCCGAGATCCAGCGCGCCGCCGACACCGGGATCTACGACATCCGTGGCTGGGGCGCCAAACGAAAACTCCCCCACTTCGACGACCTGCTGTTCCTCGGCGCATCCATGTCGCGGTACCCGCTCGAGGGCTACCGGGAGAAGTGCGACACCGACGTCGTCCTCGGTGACCGCAACGCGAAGTTCCCGCTGCACCTGGACATCCCGATCACCATCGCGGGCATGAGCTTCGGTGCGCTGTCCGGGCAGGCCAAAGAGGCTCTCGGACGCGGTGCCAGTGAAGTCGGAACGTCGACGACCACCGGTGACGGCGGCATGACCGGAGAAGAACGCGGCCAGTCGAAGAACCTGGTGTACCAGTACCTTCCGTCGCGGTACGGCATGAACCCCGACGACCTGCGCAAGGCCGACGCCATCGAGATCGTTCTCGGACAGGGCGCCAAACCCGGCGGCGGCGGAATGCTGCTGGGCCAGAAGATCACCGAACGCGTGGCCGGTATGCGGACGCTGCCGATGGGCGTCGACCAGCGGTCCGCGTGCCGCCATCCGGACTGGACCGGACCGGACGATCTCGCGATCAAGATCATCGAGCTGCGTGAGATCACCAACTGGGAGAAGCCGATCTACGTCAAGGTCGGGGCCACCCGTACCTACTACGACGTGAAGCTCGCGGTGAAGGCCGGCGCCGACGTCGTGGTGGTCGACGGTATGCAGGGTGGCACCGCCGCCACCCAGGACGTGTTCATCGAACACGTGGGCATCCCGACCCTGGCCGCGATCCCGCAAGCGGTGCAGGCACTGCAGGAGATGGGCCAGCATCGCGGGTCGAGCGGAGCGAGGGGAGAAAGTGGATCAGTCCAGCTGATCGTCTCCGGCGGGATCCGTTCGGGCGCCGACGTGGCCAAGGCCATGGCCCTGGGTGCCGACGCCGTCGCGATAGGTACTGCGGCGCTCATCGCTTTGGGTGACAACAACCCTCGGTATGCGAAGCAGTATCAGGAGCTCGGCAGTGACGCCGGTTTCTACGACGACTTCCAGGCCGGTCGCGATCCTGCCGGGATCACCACTCAGGATCCGGAACTGTCGAAGAATCTCGATCCGGTCGAGGGTGGCCGCCGTCTCGCGAACTACCTGCGGGTCCTCACCATGGAAGCGCAGACCCTGGCTCGCGCGTGCGGCAAGTCGCATCTGCGGAACCTCGAGCCCGAGGACCTGGTGGCCCTGACCGTCGAGTCGTCGGCGATGGCCCGCGTACCGCTGGCGGGGACCACCTGGATCCCCGGGAAGATGTGAGCCTGCCCGAGTCCGCCTTCTCGCCGGCAGTCGTGGAGGACACGACTCCGCGCGAGGTCTTCGACGACGCCGGCGCCGGTCCGCTCGAAGTGCTGATCGGGTCACAGACCCGACGGTTGCGGATCAGCGCCGGCCTCTCGGTCAGCGAGATGGCGACAGTCACCGGGATCTCCAAGTCGATGCTGTCGAAGATCGAGAATGCGCAGACGTCCTGCAGTCTGGCGACGTTGTCGAAATTGGCGGCTGCGCTGGATGTCCCGGTCACCTCCCTGTTCCGCGGCGACAAGACCCAGCGTGAGTCGGTGTTCACGCGGGCCGGGACCGGCGCCGAGATCGTCGGCCGCGGGACGCGCTCCGGACATCATTACGAACTGCTCGGGGCGTTGCGCGGACAACATCGGCGGCTGGAAGCCGTCGTCGTGACACTGCGCGAGAAGACGACATCCACACCGCGCTTCCAGCATCCGGGAACCGAACTGCTCCACATGCTCGAGGGCGAGATGGTCTACGGCCACGACAATTCGGAGTACACCTTGCAGGCCGGTGACTCGTTGCTGCTCGACGGTGAAGGCGTCCACGGGCCCATCGCACTCACCCGACTGCCCATCCGGTTTCTCGCCGTGACCGCCTACCCCGACAACTACTCGGAATGACCGTAAGGAACTGACATGACCTCGTTCGACTCCATGTGGGCGTCGATCCTCGACGTCGGCCGGGCCACGACCGGCGGTTACCGCCGCTTCGCCTGGAACGACGCCGACATGACGTTGCGCGAATGGTTCACCGGCGCCGCCACCGACCGCGGCATGTCCGTCGACGAAGACCGCAACGGCAACGTGTGGGCATGGTGGATGCCGGACGGCTGGGAGGGCGACCCGACCGACGCATTCGTCACCGGCTCCCACCTCGATTCGGTGCCCGACGGCGGCGCCTACGACGGACCGCTCGGAGTGGTGTCGTCGTTCATCGCCGTCGACATCCTGCGGGCGCGCGGAGTGGTGCCGGTTAAACCGATTGCTGTGACGGCGTTCTCGGATGAGGAAGGTGCGCGGTTCGGTGTGGCGTGTGTGGGGTCGCAGCTGACCACCGGCGCCCTGACACCTGAGCGCGCACGGGGACTTCGCGACGCCGACGGGATCACCTTGGCCGAGGCCCTGACCCGGTCCGGGCGAAACCCCTCGCACATCGGTACCGACCCGACCCTGACCGATCGCGTCGGGGTGTACGTCGAACTGCACGTCGAGCAGGGTCGCGGACTCGATCTCGTCGATCAGCCGATCGCAGTCGCATCGTCGATCTGGCCGCACGGCCGGTGGCTGTTCAGCTTCACCGGCGAGGCCAATCATGCCGGTGCCACCCGTCTGGTCGACCGCCGAGATCCGATGCTTGCGTTCGCGTCGTCGGTCCACACCGCACGTGGCGCCGCGACACTGCACGACGCCGTCGCCACCTTCGGCAAGGTTCGGGTTCTACCCAACGGCGCCAACGCGATCCCATCGGAAGTGCTGGCCTGGCTCGATGCCCGTGCCGCAGACGAGGCGACGCTGACCGCGATGGTGGACCAGATCTCGGCCGAGGCCCGCAAGTACGCCGAGACCGACGGCATCGGACTGGCCATCGAAGCCGAATCCGTCACGCCGATCGTCGAATTCCCCGCCGACACCCGACAACGACTCCAAACCGCGCTCGGCCACCTCGGCGAGATCCCGGTCCTCCCGACCGCAGCCGGACACGACGCCGGCATACTCTCGGCCAAGGTTCCCACCGCGATGCTGTTCGTCCGCAACCCGACAGGGGTCTCGCACTCACCCCTCGAATTTGCTGACGCCGCGGACTGCCATCGAGGGGCCGAGGCACTGGCAGATGTGATGGCAGACTGGGTCTCCGGGCAACGTGATCAGTGACGATCGCACCCCGCAATCCGAGACCCACCCTCGGGGCGCGTCCGACTATCGTCCCACTCCCCAAGCCATCGCCGGGTGCGCGCGTCAGGCCAGGTCGGTACGCTGCGACACCGCGGCTCAATAGGGTCGAGGCCGTCTCTGAGACGACGAATGGATAAGTGATGCAGCTAACCTGCCCCTGGTGCCAGAGACAACCCTGACCGCAACTTCGCAGAGTGACTCACGGGGCGGGGAGGCCGATGGGCTCGCCCACGTCCCGCTACCCTTGGAGACGAGAGACGCACCCGTGAGTCACCACTGGGCGTCGCGCCCAATTCGTGTAGGAGCCAGCCTCGGTGACCGCCCGAGACCGTAAGGAGTCGCATGACTACGGTCGACGACTTCGTCACACGCGTCAGACTCAGATCTCTCATGCCGGGGGCCGCCGACAGTATTTTGTCGCGCACGATAACGAGCGTTGTGGAAATGACGTCACAAAGCCCATTGGACCTCGTCCACGGATCCGTGGTCTACGTGCCCTCGACGACGTGGCCATCTCTCCCATCTCCGGAAGCGATTCCTTCGCAACTGAAGTTGACTGGTGCGCTGGCGGTCGTCGTCAACAACGATGATCTCAACCTCCCGCCCGAGTTCGTGGAGGCATGCGTCCACGCTGCGATACCAGTGTTTCTGTTGCCGAAGTCGAAGACCTTCGATGAACTGAGAGCTGCCCTGACGCAACAGGCCAACGGCATCGACCCCAGGGCCGCCCGACCCTCGGACCTCGATGCCATCCGGAACGCCCTCGACAGTTTCACCGCGGACACAGGAACTCAAGCCTGGCTCGTCATGCAGGGCGGTGTGGTGTCCAGCACGCCTGTAGACGTCGCTCAATTGATCAAGATCGTTGCCCGTAATCCCACGCCACTACAGCAGAGCATGAGTGCGGCCACCACACTCAACGTCGATCTACCCGGATTGGGCCACACACTGGCGATCGCCAATCCGAATCGCTCCGCGCTCAACCTTCTTCGCATCGACGGTCTCGTCCGCGAAATCAACACGCATACCGAAGCCATCGAGGTGAAGCGGTCCGCTCGCCGGCAGATCGAAGCCGCGCTGATTCGAGAACTGATCGAGGCCAACGTTGCTTCTGCCACACTCGATCCATGGGTTGAATCATTCGATCTTGCGCCAGGAAGCCGGGTGCGGGCAATCGCAGCAGTCTTACCCGATGACATGGACGCGGAACGAGAGACTGTCGGCGACGCTCTTCGCGATCTGGGATTGCTCGACAGCGGAATTTGCGTCGCCTCTGTATATGGCAACTGTGCGTATGCGCTGATTACACTGGCGGACGGCGAATTCGGGAGTTCGGACGAAATCACCGGGTTTGAGCATCAATTGATGGTTCTTGCGGACCTCTTCGAGTTCCGCCACCAGCAGGCGCTGTCACTGGGGGTGAGTTCCTGCGTTCTCCGAGGCAGCGACGACCTGGTTCGCGGCCTGATCAACGCACGCCAGCTCGCGGATCGCCATGCCCGATCGGCAGTCGCGGAGATGGACGCGATCCCGCTGGCGGTCCCGCTGGCGGCGACATTGCTCTCCGCTGAGCCCGAACTGGCAGCGGTTCTAGACAGGGCGTTGCTGCAGCCGGTAATCGCCTACGATCGCGATAAAGGCACCAGCTACCTGGAATCGCTGAGAACGTTTCTGGCATTGGACTGCCAATGGGCCGCCACCGCCACGGAACTGGGGATCCACATCAACACGCTCCGATACCGGCTCAAACGTATCGAGAGGCTGACCGGTCGCGGACTACACACCACGGCCGACCGTTCGGACTACTACCTGGCGCTGTGTTTGCGCGAGTCACCGGGGAGCGGTCAGTGACCGTTTTCCGGACCACCAGGGCTCGGGTAGCCGCGGTGAGAACTCCTCGAGGACATCGTATTCGCCATTGGATGCCCGAGCGACATACGACGGGTGGGCGCTGTAGTGATTGTTGAGAAAATAGAACGGTAGCCCCTCGGGATTGCGTTCGAAGCGAACCCCGAGCAGAGCGGCCGACAGGTGGGCCGGATCGAAAGAGTTCGAATGTTCGGCGGCGATCCGGATCGAATGCACAGCGTTGTACGCACCGACCTGAGCCGGATGCGACCACCGTTGTCCCCGAACTTCCAAGAGAGACTTCCGATATGCGCTGTTGACGTCCGAATCGACCCCGGAAAAATAGGTGCCGGTCATGAAATGCCCGTCGGTCAACTCCGACGCCATGTGGGCGAGATCGACTTCGGTGGTGACGGTGGCAGCGATCGGCAATGTCGCGGCGGTGAATCCCGCGCGATGAAACTGTTGGTAGAACGCGGTGGTCGAGTCCAATCCGACCAGGTTGCAGATGATCGCCGACGGTTGTCTGCGGCGGATGTCATCGAGCACCGTCTGAAAGTTGGTCTCGCCGAGTGGGGCGTACCAGCTCCCGACGGTCTCGACATCGAGGTGGGCGCCGTGCCGGGCGATGGCCTCGGCCAGCACGCGCGGGTACACGTAGTCCGACCCGATGATGTAAACCCGCCGGCCGAGGTTGTCGGCGACCCAGCTCAGATAGTCGGCAAGGTATTGGTTGGGGGCCGCCCCGCAATAGAAGACTCGGGCATCGGCTTCTTCGCCCTCGAAATAGGTCGGATACATCAACAGTGCCCGGTTGGCGTGGATGGCGGGAATCATCGCGACGCGGCTCGCCGACGTGTAGCCACCGACGATCACGTTTGCGTGCTCGGTCTCGCACAGATGGTTGATCCCGCGTGCACTCGACAACACCTCGGAGTGATCGTCGTAGATGGCTGGGGACAGCTCCTGACCGCGGATTCCGCCATCCCTGTTGATCTCATCGACGGCCAACAGGGCACCGTCGAGAATCGACTGTTCCATCTGGGCCTGCGGGCCGGTCAACGAGAAGAGCATGCCGATCTTCACTCACGCACTCCCCTCGGTGGTTGTCGACAGCGAACAAGCCCACTGTAGCCGCATCTTTGGGAACGACGCGAGGGCGCGGTCAAGTCGCGAAATCGGACTTCGGCGACGTTTCGATCCGATGACCAAACGTAACGCACGCGTATCGGTCATCTGGTTGTTACGTACGTCGTCGACATATGTCTGCAGGTCAGAGACGTATCGGTTAGGCGGGGTGTGTCAACGTCCAGTCGCAAAGGCGCGGCAGTTGGGTGATGCGCCAATTGTTGATGTGGCTACGACGCGGTTTCGTATGGACCGTCCGAGTAACCGCCGAGGAGGCACCCATGACCGAAGCCATCAGCAGGCCGCGGAAGATCCGCACCGCCGTCGACATCGGTGGAACCTTCACCGACATCTTTGTCCAGCACGGTGATGGTGCGATCACCACCGCGAAGTACCCGACACAGTCCGATCCGATCGAAGGTGTTCTCGCCGGCATGGACCGCGCGGGAGTGAACTGGGAGGACGTCGAGTTCTTCTCTCACGGAACAACAATCGCGACCAATGCGCTGATCACCCGGACGTTCCCCAAGATCGCGCTCGTGACCACGGAGGGCTTTCGCGACGTCATCGAGATTCGTCGTGGTGACCGGGAGTCCTGGGATCCCTACGAGGAGGTCGGCAAGCCATTCGTTCCCCGCCGTCACCGTCTCACCGTGTCCGAGCGCGTCGGCTACGACGGCGAGATCCTCGAGCCGCTGGATGAGGCCGGTGCCCGCGACGTCGCCAGAATCCTGAAGCGTCGTGGAATCGAAACCATCGCAGTGTGTTTCATCAACTCATTCACAAATCCGGTACACGAGAACCGGATGGCGGAGATCTTGGCTGAAGAACTCCCGGGTGTCGCGGTAACGACGTCGAGTGACGTGCTTCCCGAAATCTTTGAATACGAACGGTTCTCGACAACGGTCGCCAACGCCGCGCTGGTCCCGATCATCGGACCGTATGCGCGCACCCTGGAGGCTCGTCTGGAGGAGAGCGGCTACACCAATGACGTGCTGCTGCTGCATTCGGGCGGAGGCGTGATGACCCCCAAAATGGCAGAGAAGTACGGAGCGCGTCTGGCAGCGTCCGGTATCGCTGCAGGCGCGATCGCCAGCCGACACATCGCGCGTCAGTGTGGATACGAGAACTCGATCGGGTTCGACATGGGCGGCACATCCACCGATGTCTCCCTGACGGACAACGGCGTTCTGGGAACCACCAACATGTGGAGCGTCGAGTTCGGGTACCCGATTTGCTTTCCGAGCATCGAGGTCCTGACGATCGGTGCCGGCGGCGGATCGATCGCCTGCCTCGACGACGCCGGGTCGCTGCGCAACGGCCCGCAGTCGGCGGGGTCTGATCCCGGCCCTGCGTGCTACGGCGCCGCCGGAGAACTCGCGACCAACACCGACGCCAACCTGATCCTGGGAACCATCGGCAAGGAGTTGGCCGGTGGTGTCAAAGAGCTCGACGTCGCATCGGCGTTCAAGGCAGTCGAGAAGGTGGCCACGCCACTGGGTCTCGAGGTGGAGACCGCGGCTCAGTCGATCATCAAGGTCGCCAACGCGAACATGGCGGACGCCGTGCGCCTGATCTCGATCCGCAAGGGTCACGATCCCCGGGACTTTGCATTGGTCGGATTCGGTGGGGCCGGTCCATTGCACGTCGCCTACCTGGCGAAAGAGCTGGGAATCCCGACCGTCATCGTCCCGCCGCATCCCGGAGTGACGTCGGCGATGGGCTGCATGCTCGTGGACGTCCAGCACGACATCACCAGGATGTACCTCACCGATGCAGCGGATGCCGACCTCGCCCACCTCGCGCAGACGTTCAAGGACCTCCAGGACGAGGGTCGCCAGCGACTGACAGCCGAGCACGTCGACGACGCCGACATGGTCTTCGAGTACTACCTGGACATGCGTTACAACGGTCAGTGGCGAGCAATTGCGGTGCCGGTGACGATGCCGTTCGGTGGCCTCGACGAGGTGGTCGCGACATTCCATGCGACCCATCTCAAAGAGCACAACTACGCGAGCGACGATGCGGGCGTGGAGATCTACCGGATCTCGGTGCGCGCCATCGGATTGACCCCGCGGGTCGACGCCAAGCCCGCCGATGTGATCGACCCGGCTGATTTCACCCCGGTGCCGACCGAGATTCGTCAGGTCCTGTTCCCCGACGAGACGGCGCGACTGGAAACCCCGGTCTACGACCGCACCGATCTTCCCGCCGGCGCCGTGCTCTCCGGTCCGTGCATCGTCGATCAGCTCGACTCCACGACCGTGGTCCCGCCGCAGACCACCGCCCGTGTCGATGCCTGGGGCAACCTGATCCTCAGCCAGGACGTCTGACTCCTTCTCCACCACAACATCACCCACCGTTAGAGGTATGACATGCCCACATCACTCGATCCAGTGACTTTCGAAGTCCTCAAGAACGCCTTCATCAACACCGTCGATCAGATGGCCGAACAGATTCTCCGAACCTGCTACTCGTTCGTCATCTACTCGCGCGACTTCTCATCGGCTCTCTGTGACCCCAACGGGGACACCGTCATGCAAGGCACCGGCGACATCGCGGCCCACGTCGGCACTCTGCACTACACCGCCAAAGCCGTGATCCGGCAATTCGATGGTGACATCCACCCCGGCGACGTCTTCGTCATCAACGACGTCTACGAGGGCGGCAGCCACTTCAACGACACCCGGATCATCCGGCCGATCTACTACCAGGGTGAACTGCTCGGCTACGCGCAGGCCAACGGCCACTGGGCCGACGTCGGCGGCGCGACACCGGGTTCGTTCAACGTCAAGGCACTCGACCACATGGGCGAGGGCCTGCGGATCCCCCCGACCCGGCTGTGGAGCAAGGACGAGTTCCTCGAAGACGTCGCGTACCTCATCGCCAAGAACACCCGGAATCCTCGCGACATCATTGGCGACATGCAGGCGCAGGCCGAAGCCACCCGCGTGGCGGAACGCGAAATCCAGCGTCTCTGTGACAAATACGGCGTCGAGACCATCAAGACCGCCATGGCCGAAGTCCAGGACTATGTCGAAGATCTGACCCGCGCCAAGATCAGCGCATTGCCCGACGGTGTCTGGTACACCGAGGACTACATCGACCAGGACCCGGGTGAGGAAGAAGGGCTCATCCCGGTGACCATGAAGATGACGATTTCCGGCGATACATGCCACTACGACCTCAGCGGCTCGCACGCGTCGATTGCCTCGATGCTCAACGCCGGGTTCGGCGGGTCCTTCGCCGGAATCGTCGCCGGCACCAAGATGCAGTTCCCGGACATTCCCTTGAACTCGGGCTTCTACCGTGTGGTCACCGCGGATCTCGGTCCGGTCGGTTCGGTCGTCAATGCCGACTGGCCATCGCCCTGCGCCGGATTCTGTTCCGGCCCTTTCGAAAAGATCATGAGCTCGGTCTTCGAGATCTGGTCCGATATCCAGCCGCATCGTGCCATGGCCTGCACGTTCAACCTGGAATACCTGTTGGTCGGTGGTCGTGACAAACGGAAGGACGGCGACGAGAGCTTCATGTGGTACGACTGGATGATGGGTGGGTGGGGCGCCCGCAACGGCGGGGACGGACATAACGCCTCGGCCGCGGTCTTCGGAGTCCAGTACGGCACACAGCCTTTCGAAGGGCAAGAACGGTTGGCTCCAGTCCTCACCACCCGCCACGAGTTGGTCCCGGATTCCGGCGGCCCCGGTAAGTTCCGCGGTGGTGTCGGTGCGGAGAAGGGCGGCTACCTCACCGCCAGCAGCAAGACGGTGATGTCATACTGCTGCGACCGCGAGCGCTCCGTCACCTGGGGACTGTGGGGCGGGCTGCCGTCGATTCCGCACGGCGTGTGGCTGAACAAAGGCACCGATCGCGAGGAGTATCTCGGTTCGATCTTCGCTGCGGTGCCGATCAAGGCGGGCGACGAGTTCACCCGGCCATCCGCCGGCGGCGGCGGTCTCGGCGACGCCCTGCAACGCGACGTCGACTCCATTCTCGAAGACGTGATCGACGGCTACGTCACCATCGCCCGGGCCGAGAAGGACTACGGTGTCGTCATCAAAGAGATCGACCCGGAGATCTTCGAGTACGAGGTCGATGTCGAGGCCACACGTGCTGCGCGGGAGTACATTCGGAACAACCGGCAGGCCTGGATGACGCGGGATCCCCTCGAGGTGTCTGCCGAATACAAGTCCGGCCTCATCAACGAGATGGACTGCCTGCGCCAGTACGGCGTGATCTTGGACTGGGGTAGTGGCGAGGTGCTGACGACGACCACCGAACAGTTCCGCGCCATGCTGCAGCGTCGCACCATCGTCCACTGGACCGACGATGCCAACGTTCCGTACGTCAAGGGAACGCTGACAGTCCACGACTACGCCACCGTCTAGTTTCGCCCGCCTCACTGACCGGGCGCCCCCTCAGGGCCGCGGGGGCGCCCGGCCCGTCCTTTCCGTCTCATCACCACCTCACCTAGGAACCAGTCATGACCACAGAAGCTCGCAGACCAGCGGCCAGCGGAATACCTGATCTAAAAGTCTCATTCACCGACGATCCGCACGTGATGGCCAAGGCGGCCAGCGAAGACTATTCGATGCACATCGTGCCGCACTCCTGGCGGACCGGTCGAGCATCGGTCTCGATGGCGTGGTTCGGATTGATGAGCGCGATGTTCTTCGTCGTCATCGGCGCCACCGTCGCACTGACCGTCGGCACCATCAACTCGATCATCGGGATCGGCCTGTCGGTCATCGTGTACGGGGTCATCAACTCGATCGCCGCCAAGGTAGCGAACGAGACCGGTACCAGTGTTTCCTTGTTCTCAAGGGTCCTTTTCGGACGTGCCGGATCAGCCTTCGCCGCAGCACTCTTCGGGATCACCATCGCGTACTACGTGGTCGCCGAGGGATCGATCGTCGCGTCGGCACTCCACGCGTACTTCGGAGCGTTGCCGATTGCCTTCTGGTCACTGGTCGTCGTCCTCTACCAGGCGCCGTTGGCGTGGCGCGGGGTGACCACGTGGCTCGACAAGCTCAACGGGGTCCTGTTGCCGCTCTATGTGATCGGTCTCGTCGGCTCGGTGGTCTGGACCATCATCGAATACGGCTACAGCAACGACTGGCTCACCTACACACCTGAGTCGACAGCTGAACTCGGCGTTCCCGGCTGGTGGTACGCATTCGTAATCTACATGGGCGTGTGGGTCGTGACTATGATGGCCTGGGACTACGCCCGATTCGGTCGACCTGAAGACGCTAAGTTCAACGCCCGGTTCAGCTTCGGCACCCCGTTTTATATCGTGACGTTACTGATCAACGCGATGGTGGGGATTTTCCTGGCACAGACGATCACCATCGCCGGCCCACTGTCCGAGGAGTCCGCAATTCTGGGCATCATCGGCATGATGGGTATCTGGGGCCTGATGTGGGTCGTGGTGAGTCAAACCCGGGTCAACAGCGGCAACTTCTACCTGGCGTCGACCAACTTTCAAAACTTCTTTGCCCGGACGCTGAAGTTCCAGATGCCTCGCACCTTCTGGGTGGTGGTGGTCGCAGTCCTCGTCTACCTGATGATGCTCACCAACGTTTTGACGTGGATCGTGCAGGCTCTCCAATATCAAGGCGTGGTAATCGTCGGATGGGTCGCCATCGCGTTGACGCACATCGCTTGGATGCGTCTGCGGTCGATCCGCGCCGATTCGTTGGAGTTCCGCCCGGGCCGTGTGCCTGCGGTGAACCCAGCCGGTGTCTCAGCGTGGGGCGTGTCCTCGGCTTTCGGAATCATCATGGTCGCCACCGGCGGATCAATCGGTGCCGTGTGGGCGCCGCCGGTGTCGTTCGTGCTGGCCGCCGTGATCTACGGAACTGCCTTGGCCTTCCGGCGTGAAGATTGGTTCACCATGCCTCGCCCTCACGACCCCCGCACTGAAGTCGACGATCCGTGGGAGGCGCGGATCAAGTGTCACCGCTGTGAAGACAGCTACATCGCCTATGAGATGGACCGCGACCCAGCGGCTGGTCACGAGGCAATCTGCCTGGCCTGCGCATCGGACGACCTTGAGTTCCAGCGAGCGGCAGTCAAGGAAGCCAAGCAGTTCAGATCGGACCAGCCGCTGGCACCTGAGGCGCAAACGAAGACAGTCCGCAAGTGAACCTCTGAAGTCCGCCAGTACCGGGTTCGACGTCGCACTGCGGCCAGATCTATTGCCGACGGCAATGGATCTGGCCTGCTGCGGGCAGGCGCCTTCTAGCCCGTCCTTGTTGAGTACCAGATCCGATGGAAGAACAGCGAATCGGCGATGTACGTGCCGGCGAATCCCTCGCGGGGAGAGTCTGTCGATCAAGCGAAGTCGCGTCGAGCCGTCCGGAGTTGTTTGAATCAGATAGTCCCGACCAGCACATCACCACCCACGCCGGCGGTGTTCGCGGCCGTCACCGAATAGTCCGGTAAGACAACCGTCTCGAGTTGTTTCACGTACTGCGTGGCGAAGCCGGGATACATGGTGGCGTTGAAACCGTCCTCGGTGAGGTACCAGCTCGAGCAGCCCGAGTTCCACGTGGTCTTGGTCAATCGTCGTTGCAGTTCTTCGTTGTACTGCGCTTGCACGTCCGCGCGGACGTCGAGGACGAAGTCCTGGTTCACCGCAGTGGCGATGGCGTCGACGATGTAGTCGATCTGCGCTTCCATGTAGACCAACGCCGAGCTGTGGCCCGGACCGGAGTTCGGACCGAAGGTGAAGTACATGTTCGGGTATCCCGAGACGGCAACGGACTTGTACGCGTACGCGCCTGCGCTCCATTCCTCGGCGAGGACGCGGCCTCCGCGTCCGGTGATCGGAATCGGTGTGCCCGCCTTGGATACGTCGAATCCCGTCGCGAAGACGATGGCGTCGAACTGGTGCTCGATTCCCTCGACGGTGCGGATGCCCTTCTCCGAGATACTGGCGATCGGCCAGGTCACCAATGTGCAGTTGTCCTTCTGCAGAGCCGGGTAGTACTGACTGGTCATCAGCAATCGTTTGCATCCGGCCCGGAACTCAGGCGTGAGCTGACGGCGCATCCATGGATCGGGCACCTGTGCGCGCAGGTGCAGTTTGGACACCCCCTCGACCACGCGGGTCAACGGCGACTTCCACACCACGCCCAAAGCGACGGACTCATGGCCCCAGAACCAGGCTTTGCGGGCCAGTGTCTGCGTGAAGGGCAGGCGCCGATACACCTCTCGCGTCACCCGGCGTGTGCTCAAGTTGGTACGCGGAAGAACCCACCCGGGTGTGCGCTGGAAGACCTTCACCGAGTCCGCTACCCGCACCAGTTCCGGCACGATTTGCACACCGCTCGCGCCGGTGCCCACGACGGCAACTTTCTTGCCCGCGAAGTCATAATCATGGTTCCAGCGGGCGCTGTGGATCTTCTCGCCCTCGTAGGTTTCGATGCCGCGGATCTTCGGGAGGCTCACGTTGGCAAGGGGGCCCGACGCCATGACAACGGCGCGAGCGAAGACCGGTTCACGGTCGTCGATGGTGATCTCCCACAAGGACGAGTCCTCGTGCCAGGTCAGATCGGCCACGTTGTGTTCGAAACGGAAGTACGGGCCCAGGTCGAACTTGTCGACCATCGAATCGACGTAGGCGAGGATCTCTTCGCTGCCGGAGTAGGTGTGTGACCAATCCGGATTCGGTGCGAAACTGTAGGAGTAGAGCCGTGAGGGAATATCGCACGCTGCACCGGGATAGGTGTTGTCGCGCCATGTCCCTCCGGGGCGGGTGCCACGCTCGAGGATGGCGATATCTTTGATTCCGCGTTGTTTGAGTCTGATCGCCGCGCCGACGCCGGCGAATCCGCCGCCGATGACCGCGACGGACAACACCTCTCGGCCGCTCATGCGACGGGCTCGTAGGTCAGTTCCTTCGACCAGGTGGGCTGGTCGCGGAGCAAGCGTTTGGGGTATTTGGCGGTCAGCGTGACCATGCCGTCTGCGAAGCGGTGATAGGGGTGGTTGCGGTTGATCACGACGGAGCCGTGCCAGCTGATGAAGCGGTACATGGGCAAGCGCTTCGGGAAGGGGGTGCGTTCACCGACCTTCTTGAATCGCTTCATGGCGGTGTAGAGACGCTCTTCATCGACACCCATCTCAACGATGTTGTCGCGCATCTTGTTCAGCAACGGAATGTAACGCAGGGTGCCGATGATCAGCGACGGGTGCATCCAGGCGCCGACGGTCTCGACGATGATCTTGCGCATTTTCGCATGGCCGAGCAGCTCGATGACCTCGAAATCAACTGCGAGGTGCCGTGACTCATCGGCGTTGATGCGTTTGAACACCTCTTGGCAGACCGGGTCGTCGATCTCATCGACGATGAACTTCACCAGCGCGCCGTCGAGAGCGACCTCGAGCATGGGAATCACGGTGCCGAGCACAGCGAGAGGTGTCTGATCGGAGTACTTGTCCAACCAGTCGATGATCAGTTTGACGTTGACGTTCGGCTGGGGGATCTCGTCGTTCTCGAGCATTCCCCACCGCCGCATCAGCGCCAGTTCGGCGTTGGCGTGCTTTTGTTCCTCGGCATGAAAGTGACGGTAGATGTCCCGGAGGGTCTCGGTCGGGGCCTTACGCGCCATGGCTGCGAAGCCGCGGGCACCGACGTCTTCGATCCACATCAGATCCGACATGAACGGCTTGAGTTTGGCGTGCAACTCGGGGCTGATCAGCTCCGCACCCGTTGCGTCCCAGTCGATGTCGGCCAGGGCCCACTGTTTGTCCTTGATCTTGTCCAGCATGGCGTCGAAATCGAAGTTCTGTGTCATCGTCACTTTCCTGTCGTTGAAGCGGTTTGGAGGATGGTGGGCGAGGCCGGCTCATTCGGCATCAGTCGGTTGAGCAGCCCGGCGCCGCGGGCATAGAGGGCTGGAGCGAGTCGTTTGGCCAGCCAGATCGCCTTGGCATCGAGCTGTGGAACGACGTAGAGGCGGCCTTTGTCGAAAGCGTCGAGAGTGCCGACGGCGACGCGGTCGGGCGAGAATCCCGTCCATCGCATCAATTTCTGCGCGAGTTGAGACGACTGCTCGGTGATACGACCGTCGACGGCGACGTTGGTCTTGACGAACGTCGGGCACAGTACGCTCACGCGCACACCGGTTCCCGACAATTCTGCCGCCAGGGTTTCCGAGAGCGACATGACTCCGGCTTTGCCGACGTTGTACGGGCCCATGGTCGGCGCTGCGGCGAAGCCGGCGGCAGATGCGACGTTGATGACTCCCCCGCGCCCGGCTGCACGCAGCTGAGGAACGAACGTTTCACACCCGTGGATGACGCCCCACAAGTTGATGCTCAAAGCCCAGTTCCAGTTCTCGAGGCCGACGTTGCCCACCGGTTGTCCGCCGATGCCGACGCCAGCATCGTTGATCACCAGCGTTGGGGCGCCACCGAATTCGAGTTCGGCGAACAAAGCGAGATCTTCCACCTGCGATCGATCGGCGACGTCGCACTGCACTGCGTAGCCGGCACCGGCAAGAAGCCGGACTGTCTCTTCGGCTCGTTCGAGTGAGATGTCGGCGCACACGACCCGGCCACCACGCCGGGAGAGTTCGATGGCAAAGGCGCGGCCGATACCGCTTCCCGCGCCTGTCACCACGGCGTCGGCGCCGTAGGACGGCGATGGGGTCGATCGGAATCCGAACATGTTTTCTCGATTTCTCTTATGGAGCGGACTAGTCAATGGAGGCTGCGCTGTGACCGAGTTCGGCGCGGACGAACTGTGCTGCCCGCCGCAACGCCGGCGTCGCCTCCGGACAAATGCGATCAAGCGCCTGAAAGACATGCATCTGATCGGGCCAGATTTCGAGCGTGCACGTACCCGCGTTGGCTTCGACCAGGTCGCGCAGATATTCGGCGTCGGCGACCAGCATCTCGGCGCCACCGGCCTGCACCAGGAATGGCGGCAGCACCGTTCCGGCCTCGACCGCCAGTCGCAGGCGCGGGATATCTGGTTCGTGACCGGATGTGTAGAGGGTGGTCAGCGCCCGCGCACCGGCAGCGGAGATCATCGGATCGCGCCGCACGCGCTCTCGACCCTCGGCGAGATCAAACGTCAGGTCGATCAGTGGTGAGAACAGCGCCACCGCAGCGGGCTGAGGTACGGACCGCCGGGCGTTGTCGATGACCAGGTCCAGCGCGAGGTGCCCGCCGGCGGAGTCTCCCGCGACGACGATGCTGCCGGAGTCATAGCCGCGGCCCAGTAGCCACCGATACGCCCGCTCGACGTCGTCCGCGGCAAACGGGAACGGGTGCTCGGGTGCGAGTCGGTAGTCCACCACGAACACCGGCAGACCCGCCTCACGGGAGAGTCGCGACGCCAGGCCGCGGTGCGTGCGCGCCGAACAAATCGCGTAGGCGCTGCCGTGCAGGTACAGCACGACCCCGTCGGCTCCGCCCGACGCACTCTCGTCCGGGAATCCGGATCTTTTGGCATCCACCCACTCCCCGACGACACCGTCGTTGCTGACCGCTGTGACCCTCGTTCCGCGCAAGCGTCTGCCGCACATACGCATTGCGACCTCGACAAGTACGCGCGCCACCCATACGCCACCCTTGTCGTACGGAAGCCGGGACGCGATCGGACGTAGCGTCGACGCAGTCATCCGCGCCGCACACCGGGACCGCCGAGATCCTCGCGGTGGCACGACGGCGCCTCTCGTTGTCATAACCACAGCATCATCGGAAACTGTGCCATTTGTCAATGGTACGGTTTAGGAGACAGATCAGCGGACCTGATTCCACCGGAGCAAGCCGACGAGCGTTGGCCGAGTGCAGACAATGCACGAAAGGATGCCTCTTGACCATCGATTCGGCCACCAGTGCACGAACTCTTCGACTGCAGGTCGAGAACGTCATCGAGGAAACGTCAGACGCCGTCACCCTCGTCTTGTCCACCTCTGACACCGACCGTCCGGCGCCGTTCGACTACCGCCCCGGCCAATTCCTCACCCTCGAGATCCCGCATGAGGAGGACCGCTCGGTAGCGCGGTGCTACTCGCTCTCGAGCAGCCCGGACTGCGACGATCGTCCGGCAATCTCTGTCAAACGCACCCCGGGCGGCTACGCGTCCAATTGGCTCTGCGACAACGCCGCCGTCGGTTTGACCCTTTCGGCGCTTCGGCCCGCGGGCTCATTTGTACCGTCGCGGTGGGACAAGCCACTCGTCCTCGTCGCGGCAGGCAGCGGTATCACCCCGGTCCTGTCGATCCTCAAAACCGCGCTGGCCGTCCACCACGAGCGGGTCGAGCTGATCTACGCGAACAGGTCGGCCGAATCGGTGATGTTTGCCGACACTTTGGACGACCTGGTCGAACGTCATCCCACCCGCCTCGAGGTGATCCACTGGCTCGAGTCTGACCGCGGCATGCCGACCGCCACCGGACTGCGCAACCTGATGCCTTCATCGCCCGCCTCGGATGCGTACCTGTGCGGCCCTGCGGTATTCATGGACCTCGCGCACGACGCCCTCGTCGCCGCGGGACTCTCCCCCGACGCCATCTACCGTGAGGTCTTCACCTCCATCCAGGCCAACCCGTTCCATACGTCGGTCGCCGCTCCCCCCACCGCGACAGACGTGGGAACGCCGGTCACCGCAGAGGTCGAGGGCGAGGACTACACCTTCCACTGCCCGCCCGACACCGTTCTCCTCGACGCGATGCTCGACCACGGCATCGACGCCCCCTTCGTCTGCCGCGAAGGCAACTGCGGCGCATGTGCTTTCACACTCAAAGCCGGTGAAGTCGAAATGCGTGTCAACGACACGCTCGACACCTACGAATTAGGAAAAGGCGTACGGCTCGCATGCCAGTCCGTCCCGGTCTCCGGCAGCATCGACATGGTCATCGAATAGCCATCTCGCTCCTGTGACTCACTCAGCGACGCGTCCGGCCTGACGCCGCCGCCGGCGTGTGTCGGTTACACGCGGTGCCGTCGGCCGGTCGGCCGCATTTCAGCTGGGCTCGGAGTTTGCACGCGTGTCGAGTGGGTAGTCCTCGCAGGTGGAACGTGTGGTCACCTCACGGACACCGGCGCCGTGTGTGACCGTCGCCGACGTGTCTGCCTACTTGAACAGTCCCGTACTGGGCGGGACTGCGCGAGATCACCTCGCGGTCGCCCACGACGTCCGGGACGATTCACGGACGCTGCGTCCGGGCGACGTGTATGTCGCTATGCGCGGAAACAATTGGCACGGAATGGAGTTCGAATCGGAGGCGGCGCGCGCAGGCGCAGTGGTCATCATCAGCGATCGTCCATCGACCGTCTTACCGACCGTGATCGTCAATGATCCGCGGGAGATCGTCGGGCCGCTCTGTGCGTGGTTCTACGACACATCATCCAACTCTCCCCGCGTGTTCGGAGTCACCGGCACCAACGGCAAGACCAGCACCGCGCATTTCATGGACGCGGGTCTGTCCGCAGCGGGCGAGATGCCGGGGTTGATCTCGGGAGCTCGCATCCGGGGGCCCGGTTGCCAGTGGGTACCAGAACGCACCACACCCGAGGCGGCAACATTGCACCAGACCTTGGCACACTTTCGCCGGTCGGGAGTCACCGCGTGCGCGATGGAGGTCTCCTCACATGCCATTGCTCAACGGCGCGTCGCCGGTATCAGTTACCGCGCAATGGCTTTCACGAACCTTGCGCCCGACCACCTCGACTATCACGGCACGATGGAGAATTACTACGCGGCAAAAGCATCCATGTTCGAACCTGAATGTACCGACCTGGCCGTGATCAACACCTCCGATGAGTACGGACGCCGCCTCGCCGCCGCGGCCGGCGCCGAGGTGTGGACCTGCGGAAAACAGGATCCCGCAGCAGATGTCTACGCCGACAACGTCGTCTGCGACGCGACAGGGTCAACCTTCGATGTGCATGCTCCCAGCGGCAACGCACACGTGCGCCTGCACACGATGGGGGCGTTTCAAGTCGACAACGCGCTCGTCGCCCTCACAGCTCTCGTGGCTGACGGAATCGACCTCGACGCTGCCGCTGACGGGATGTCCTCGATTACCGCGATCGCCGGCCGATGCCAGCCTGTTCACGCTGGTCAACCCTTCACGGCCATCGTCGACTACATGCACAACACGGCTGGTCAGCGAGCACTGCTGCCGTACCTGAGGTCTCTGACAGCGGGCCGCATCATCGTGGTTGCCGGAGCCACGGGCGGCCGCGACCCGAACAAGCGGCGAGCCTTGGGCAACTACGCAGCGTCGCATGCCGACGTGGTGATCGTGACCGACGAGAGCCCCGAGGACGAGGATCCCACCGCCATTCGGTCACAGGTCTTGCTCGGCGCTCATCGGGCCGGCCGCGCACAGGTCATCGAAGAACCCGATCGCCTTGCGGCCATCGAACACGCCGTTGCAATTGCCCAACCGGACGACTCGCTGGTCGTCGCCGGCAGAGGCAGTGACCCAATCCAACGATACGGCGCCCGCACACTTCAGTTCGATGACCATGAGCAACTACGGAACGCCATCGCGTCATCCCTGAACGGCGCCCGGCGCAGGCGGCCGGGCGGTGCCCCGGGCTATGGTTTGTAACCCGGGACACCTGAGTTGGTCATGTAGCCATGGCCGCACACCAACCTGTGTTCCAGGTACCGCGAGCGGCTGATCGACAAACACCGTTCCCCGAAGGTGGGGTGGGCGCTGCGCGGTACGCTCACGTGAACCTGCGTTTGTAGGCTGAGCCCTCGTTTGCACGCGCACACCGACGACCGAAGGCGCGCGCATGAGCAACGACGTTCCCGACCTGGCCGCCACCTTGGCCGAGCTCGTTCGGACCATGGCCGACAAGCCCGAACTCGAGGAGACCCTGCGGCTGGTGACCGCCGCGGCGGTCGACCTGATCGAAGGCGCAGAGTCGGCAGATATTTTGCTGATCTCCAAACGCAAAGAGTTCCGCTCCCACGCCCCGACCAGTGACCTCCCGGTACGGCTCGACAGCATCCAGGAAGAACTCGGCGAAGGCCCCTGCATCGACGCCGCCTTCGACGAGCGGATCATCCACAGCGACGACCTGACCGCCGAACGCCGCTGGCCTCACTTTTGTCCGCAGGCCATTGCAGCCGGGGTTCGCAGCAGCTTGTCGTTCCAGCTGTACACCGGCGGCGGCGCGATCGGTGCGCTCAATCTGTTCAGCTCTACAGCTGGGGCATTCTCGGCCACCGACATCGAAGTAGGCCTGATGCTCGGCACCCACGCAGCGGTCGCCTTGCACGGCATCCGCAAGAGCGAACAGTTCGAGTCTGCGCTGGCCAGCCGCGATGTCATAGGTCAGGCCAAGGGAATGATCATGGAGCGCTTCGCCGTTGACCCTGTACGCGCATTCGAATTGTTGCGCAAGCTATCTCAGGACTCGAACGTTCCGCTGGTGCAGATCGCTGTGCAACTCGTCGAACGCGGATCAGCCGGCACCGGCGGGTAGTCACCCCACGGCGTCGCGGCCGTAGGTCACGCCAACGCGCCGCAGCGGAACCCGCGCGGAGGCTACGGGTCGGCAACCGGTCTGACTCGCTGGACGGTCTGCAGGGGAATCACCCAGATCTTTCCGTCTCCGATCCGCCCGGTGCGCGCAGTATCGACGACAGTGTTCAGAATCGTCTCCACATCAGGGTCATCTACCGCGATCTCGATGCGCACCTTCGGCACCATGTCGATCGTGTATTCCGCACCGGGGAAGACCTGCTCCTTTCACATGTCTGACCGGAATATCACCTTCTCCGTGGAGGAGCGTGCGTTGTTACCGAGCCAGCCGTCTGATCGCGTTGCGCACAAGATAGGCGGCGAGCACCGTACCGGTGATCCTAGGGGCTGCCACCACGATCGGGTCGAGCCACATGTGGTTCTTGTCCACCCGCTTCGTGCCGGTCCGCGCGCTCGCGCCCCGTCCGATCTCGCCGGCGACACCGGTTTCGGTGATCGGGTTGTCCGGGCGCCCGCGCACGAACGAGGCGAGGTGGCTCTCGGCGGCGTTCACGCGGTCGGCGGCCAGCAGCAGCAACCAGTGGGCGGCGCGCCCTTCGCTATAGCGATAGGCGATGCGGCGCACCTTTCCGGAAAGCCCGGCGGGAGGGGTGGAGGTCCCGAACACGGGGGTCAGAGACTGGTGTTCGATGGAGCGCTCACGCGGCCACGTTTCGCGTTGGCGGTCCGGGAAGCCCCAATGCGCCCCGGTGGCGTCGGGGTCGAATCGTTCCTGGGGAACCGATGGCCGGTCGGCGGGGTCGAGGTCGACACCCCATCCGGGGATCCGGGCTCTCAGATCCTCGCTGGAGTAGCGCCGGGGTATGTGTGCTGTGTACGGCATGATGGTGGCTCCTAGGTGGTGGCGGGAATGATGACGGGTTTGATGCACTCATCGAGCTTGGCGGAGAAGATGTGGTAGCCCTCGGCGATATGGTCCAGCGGAATACGGTGGGTGATAACGTCACTCGGCTTGATGTGGCCGTTCTTGACATGTTCGAACAGTCGCGGCCACTGCCGTTTGACCGGACACTGATTCAGCTGAAGCGTCAGTCCTTTGTTCATCGCGTCGCCGAACTTCACGGCACTGAACATCGGCCCGTACGCCCCCAGGACCGCGACTGTGCCACCTTTGCGGACCGAGTCAATGGCCCAGTTCAGGGCGACCGGCGATCCGCCCTGCAGTTTGAACTTGGCTGCGGTGACATGCTGGATGAAGTTGCCGTCGGCTTCCGCGCCGACGGCTTCGATGACCACGTCCGCTCCGAGGTAATCGGTCGCCTTTTTCATCTCGACCACGATGTCGTCGTACTCGGCGAAGTTGTAGGTCTCGGCGTGGGCGAACGTCCGCGCCTTCTCGAGCCGGTATTCCAGGTGGTCGATGACGATGACCCGGCCCGCGCCCATGAACCAGGCGGATTTCGCCGCGAACAGTCCGACCGGGCCGGCGCCGAATACGGCGACGGTGTCCCCTTCGCTGATACTGCCCAGTTGGGCGCCGAAGTAGCCGGTGGCCAGGGCGTCGGTGAGCATGAGGGCATCGTCCTCATCCAGCCAGTCCGGGATGATGGCGGGGCCGACGTCGGCGAACGGGACGCGCACGAACTCGGCCTGCCCGCCGTCGTAACCACCACACGTGTGTGAGTACCCGTAGATGCCACCGACAGCGGTCGCATTGGGGTTGACGTTGTGGCAGTTGGAGTACAACCCACGCACACAGAAGTAGCACGATCCGCAGTAGATGTTGAACGGCACCATCACTCGGTCACCCACGGCGAGATTCTGGACGGACCCGCCGACCGCTTCGACGATTCCGATGAACTCGTGGCCGAACGTCATTCCGACGCGGGTGTCGGGCATCATCCCGTGATAGAGGTGTAGGTCGGATCCACAAATAGCGGCCCGGGTGACACGGACGATCGCGTCATTGGGGTGTTCGATCGGAGGAATGGGCTTGTCCTCGACCCTGATCTTGTACGGACCTCGATAGACCATCGATTTCATGTTCTCTCCCGCTCAGATTGTGATGTGTGCTCGCCGTGGTCCTGGCGTACGTCAGGATCGTGGAGGGGTTGTGCTCATGTGCGCCGTCGACGCGTGTACCGCGTCGGTGGCGGCGAACTCACGCCCGCCACCACCGACGCCTCACGTGGCGCCTCAGTCGGGGATGGCGTCCTTCAACTTGCCCATGACACCTTTCTCGGTGCCCAACTGCGCATTCTGTGGAGTGCCTTTGGCACCGTCATACGTCGCGTAGAGCTTCGGGTCGGGCGGCGGCGGGCTTGCCTTGTCACCGAGCGGCTGAGGATCGGCATTGAACCCCATCTGATGGACCCCATCCGGTGCCAACCGGTTCGCCCATCCTCCGGTCGAAGAGAACTCACCATCGGACAGATGCCACAGGTCGGTGGCGTGTTCGGCGTATTCCTCGTCGAGCAAAGCATCCGGCGCGACAACACTTTCCAGACCGTCGGCCTGCAATTCCTCGATGGCGGCCAGCCACAGGTTCTGGTGATGGGTATCGCGGGCGAGATTGAACTTCAACATCGCCTTGACCCCCGGGTCGTCGGTCATGTTGTACAGACGCGCCGTCTGCAGACGGCCCTGCGACTCCGCGGTCACGTTCGCGCGGAAATCGGCGAGCAGGTTCCCGCTGGCGACGATGTAACGGCCGTTCCACGGGTACCCGTTGCTGTCCGCCGGCAGAGCGCCGCCGCCGGCGACGATCGCCTGCTGCGGATCCATGCCGCCCATGACTGCGGCAACGACCGGGTCGCCGCCGGCGGCTTTACTCGACTCGGTCGCCGGAGCACCCTCGAGCAACCGGGCCACCATCGTCGCGAGCATCTCGACGTGACCGATCTCCTCGGTCGCGATGTCCATGATGAGGTCTTTGTACTTGCCCTCCATGCGGCAGTTCCAGCCCTGGAAAAGGTACTGCATGGTCACGGTCATCTCACCGAAAGCCCCACCGATGAGTTCCTGCAATTTATGGGCGTACACCGGGTCGGGCTTCTCCGGCTTGACGTCGAACTGCAGATGGTCAGTATGACGAAACATGTTGGCTCCATTCACAAGATAGCCACCGAATGTGTGCCCGCAGACTGGAGGCACCGAAAGAGTGCACACGAGTACATGGATGGGAGGCGAGCCAGGGTCAGACCCGCGCCATGGCCGCCGTAGCGCACCGAAAGCACCCAAGAACACGCCAGGACGATTCCCCGACCGCCACTTGGATGTCACCAGTATCCCCCCGTCCCGGCGAGTTCAAACCCGCGTGAACCATGAAGGTTTATCGCGCCTCGATGAGGGGCATGAACACCACAGCCATACAAAATGCCGTGGCATTCTCGCGTTCGAATGCGTCGGCACCTGGTCGTACCTGTGGCCGACTCAGTACGAGGAGGTACCCATGTATGTCTCACTCTCGCAGCAGTCCGACACCCAGCTCGGCGGACCACGCAGCGTCCTGACCCGCCAAAAACGAGACCACATCGAGCTCGACCGGCTGATCAGTTCCATCGATCTGGCCGACGGCGACGAGCGTCAAGAGCTGCTGACCAGGTTGTGCCGCTTGGTCTTTCCCCATGCCTTCGCCGAGGAGTCCGTGCTCTGGCCTTTCATCCGTCGCAACGTGCCCGACGGTGAACAGCTGACCCTGCAGATCGAACAAGAACACCAAGAGATCAACGAAAGGTTCACCGCCCTCGAACTACTCGATGTCGACTCCCGGCAACACCATGACCTCTTTGCCACGATCGCCGAGCTTCTGCGTGAGGATGTACGCGACGAGGAAGACCACCTCCTGCCACGGTTACAGCAGCACGCGAGCGCCGTCGACCTCGTACGACTGGGCCTGGCGTGGGAAGCGGTGCGCCGCAGCGCCCCAACCCGCCCCCACCCGGTCGTCGCCCGCAGGCCCCCGGGCAACGTCTTGGCAGCAGCCCCGCTCACCATCCTGGACAGGTCCCGCGACCGGCTCGACAGTCATTCCCGGACGCAGACGCGGTTCGCGGACTTGGCGCGCTCGGCGAGCCGGTTGTGTGCCCGCGTCGCCGGGCGGATCGAACACCTCCCACCACTGACCAGAGGTGAAGACAGCTCCACTCACACCACCCGCAGCCCGGGTGCATGACGTACTGAGCGCAGGGCTGCATCACGCCGAGCCCTGAGCACATCGACTCCTGCCGCAGTGGATCGTCGCAACAGGCTCCTCAGCTGGGTTGATCCTCGCGCTGTGACCTCTGATAGCCGACGTCGGACGGTTCTCGCTCACCGTATTTTCGGACTCCGAATGTGTTGACCATGGATCGGTCGAGGTCGACCAGGCGTAGCGGCGTGGACCCAGCGTACGTGGCGACTGCCACTCGGGTCGCGAGTTGCAAGGGCCGTGAGGGGTGCGGGAGGTCGTGAACCTGCCGGAGATTCGGTGGACAGAACGCCGAGATTATGTGGTCCGCGTACGGCCTCAGGTGTTGGGGCAGAACACGCTCTGCGAACGCTTCGATCAGCGAGCGAGCCACGGCACGGCCCTCGATGGTCGGTGCGAACTCTTGTTGCTCGTAGGACCGTGCCCATCTCTCGAGCGCTTCGCGTGTCTCAGGCAGGCCGTCGAGACCCTGCAGTTCGGCCACCGAGCGCCAGAAGCGCCACTGCGCTTCCAATTCTGTTGTAGTGAAGGGGGAATGCGCGAGGTCCGAGGTGATCCGGTGTGGATCGAGTGCGAGGGTCGAGAGTGTGTACAACGAGTCGTCGTTGCGGATCGGGAAATGCGCGTGGATCTCATTCAGGCGCGCGATCCATGCACGCCCGGTCGGCGACGTCGGCCCATGATCGAGTAATTGCCCGAAGAACAACAGGGTGTCGTCGTTGCGCCTCGCCGGGAACTGCATGATGTCCCCACCCCCGCGGCGGTACAGGATTCGGGCCATGGTCGGAACCGCCACCTGTTTCATGAACGCGACAGTGAACAGGGCGTAGGTGAGAGATGGATTGCCGTGCAAGGTGACCAGGGACAGCCGAGCTATTTCGGCGGCGTCGGCGACCGGATCCAACGTGTTGATCCGTCGGGAGACGAGGTGACCGGGACGTAGTTTCACGAGGTGGGCTCCATTCGGACAACGGTGCGTCCTTCGATGTCGAGATCTACGCGTGCCCGGCCGTGGCGGTCTGCTTCGACCGTGGCATCGAGCGTTCCCAGCGCCGCGTATCGGTGGTGCGGCCGGAGTTGATCGACCACCACTGTCGTGCGAACGCCACCATCGCCGGGATAGAGGACCAAATCAAGTGCTCGACCGTCGGTGACGGCGCGGGCCACCAGAACATCTGGGTACGCGGCCTCGGCAAGACGTGGACCCGCGAGCCAATGGGCGGGTAGGCCCGCGCCGATCAAGTCTCGATTGGCGGCCGGCCGGGAGAAGCGTGAGAGCAACGAGTACAAGTTGCCTTGCGTCGACAGTCCTTCATACCGAGCGACGCCGGCGGAGCGTTCGACGTCTTCTTTCTCATCGACGTAGGCGAATGCGTTGTCTGCGATCTCGTCATCGCCCATCTCGCGAGCTGTCAGCGACAGGAAGGTGTGGGCAAACGAGTCGCTACCGAACGAGTAGTTGCCGACATCGCATCGGTTGGCTGCCGTTCGCGGGAGCCGATAGCGCTCTCCGTCGAACTCGAGCGAGTTCCGCTTCGTCAGCCACCATGCCCGATGTGCCTGGTCGGGCAAGAAGGCGTTCATCCAGTAGGTCGTGGGAAGGCTGACACCGTCGCTGGCCCAGATGTTCCACGACAGCCCCAGGGTCTCGTTACGGACACCGATGAGTTTGCCGTCCGGGCGGGTGAACTCCTGTTCGTACGCTCGCGCGATCGGCTCGCTGAGGTCGGCATGGAAGTCTGTACCGTGCAACCGATCATGCGCGACGAGGGTGTTGACACCAAAGGTGTTGCAGACGGGATAGATCCAGCGTGGTTCGCAGGAGAACAGTGTGTAGGCCGACCGGCGCATGTTGCGGTGGATGGATTCCGCCAGGTCGTGAAAATCATGCCGATACTGTTGGCTGTCGGACCAGGTGTAGGTCAGACCACCTGGCCGAGAGAAGCGGTTGTCGCCGAAGCTCTCGTACATCCCGACCGCGGCTCCCTGCCATCCGGTCAGCATCACGTTGTCGTGGTTGTCGACCGGATCGCGGCCGAGAGACATGCGTCCCCAAGCGTTTTCCAGTGCCCAGTAACCCCAGACCCGCTTGTCCCCCATTTTGAGGATCGACTGCTCCTGAGCTTCGGCCAGATAACCGGCGAACGCCGGCGCTGCGGTGTATCGGTACATCGACAGCGCGTAACCCAGGACGCAGAGTTGGTAACGAAGCGCCGCCTCACGGAACTGATCGCGGCGATCGAAGCCCGCGAATTCCGACAGTGGCTGCAAAGCAAGGTCGAGCGCAAAGCGAAGATGCGCAAGGTCATCCGCCGTGGCCTCACCGACTGACGGTTCGGGAGTCGACGGCACCGCGGTCTGCACAAAGGTGACATGTGCGAGTTCGGTGTTCACTCGGCGCGCGACCACCACCTGGTGGCGATGACGCAGCAGATGCACGGCGAAAGCGACCACCACGATGCACGGGACCAGACCGGCTGTGATCGCGATCCAGGTGATCGACAGGTGCGAATGGGAATGTGTCATCGCCGCTTCGAGCAGGAACGCCAACCACACGGCAATCGGGGCGATGACCGCGCCGATCATCCACCAAACCAGTACGGCGAGTCCGAACGCCGCCAGCGCCATTGCTGCATGTGCGATATGACCTGATGCCAGATGCCCACCGCCGGGAAGCAGCAGCCCCATGGCCGCAACCCCGGCAACCGTGTTGCCGGTGGCGGCGACCAGCAGACCACCGGACCACAGCAGCGCGTACACCACCGCGACTCGGCCGAACTTGCCTCTCGTCACGGGCGACAACACCGGGCGCGAACTCGGCAACAACCGGGCCGGAACACGCTCACCCGGCCGCACTACTGGCGTCGAGCTCATCGCCCGAACCCCGCGGACACCGGCTCGTCTGTTGTGACGACCCGCCGTGCGGCCGGCGGCATCGCCGTCGCCGACGAGACCTCTCGCCCGGTGCACGAGGCGATGACGAAGAGTTTGCGCAGGCCGACCATCAGCAGCAGCAAGATCGTGCAACACAGCATCGGAACCTCCATCTGAAACCGCGTCGTTTCGGTTTCGGTTAGCGTAGGTGGTGCGTCGCTCGCCGTCAACGTTCGGACCGGCATAAGACACCAGGTCACCGGCACTGGCACTATGAGCACGTGACGCCGACCACCGAGCCCGCCGGGCGACACTACGGTGGGCAAAGCGCTACAGAACGCCGACTATCGCGCCGGCATCGGCTGATCGAGGCCGTCCTCGACCTCGTCCACGAGGGCGGTATCGAATCGCTGAGCGTAGGAGCGATCTGTGAGCACGCATCGGTCTCCAAACGGCATCTCTACCTGAGCTTTTCCAATCTCGACGAGCTCACCGGTGAGGCACTGACCGACGTGCTCTCACAGGCGGCCGATCGGATCGCCGCGGCAACCGCGAAACTCGACAAGGACGCGTCGAGAGCCCGACTGATCGAAGTCGCGGTCGAAGAGATCCTCATCGCGTTCGACGATCCACGGGTCGCACGTCTGTATCTCGAGGCGCCCGGAAACCGCGGGCTCCGCGCAGCGCGAGATCATGCAGTGGCCCATTTCGTGAGCCAGCTGCTGACTCTCCTCGCCGACGATCGTGCCGATGACCCACGAGCTCAGCTCATCGCCCGCGTGCTGGTCGGAGGTACCACCGAGGGGGTCGCGCTCTGGCTGCGCGGCGACGTGACGCTCGAACGCGGGGAGCTGGTGGCGACGCTCGCCGCCCTGGGCGTCGACGCGGTCAACCGTATCCTCGAGGTGGACCCACCACGCTGAACCAGCCGACTTGGGCCATCTCCAGGGAGCACGTCCTGCCGTCGCCTCGGCTCAGTCGGGTCGCGATTGATCGAGCAGCATCTCGACGGTCGTTCGTGCGTACACCCAGGGCTGGGGGTCGTCGAGCGATGTCGACAGTGCCGCGGCGCCTTCGTAGAGCAGCGCGATCTGGTGTCCCAACAGCTCTGGATCGCCAGCGCCGTAATCGCGGCACAGTTCGATGATCGCCGCTGCGAAGGCCTGCTTCTGCACGTGCACGAAGTCCGCGACCTCCGGCATCACTGCAGCGGCTTCCACCGCCGCATTGTGGAAGGGGCAGCCGCGCATAAGGCCGTCACCCGGATCAGGGACCGGAAACAGCAACATCAGGCGTTCCCGCGGCCCACTCGCGTCAGCCTCCCGAGGGTCGGTCACCATCTCGCGAACAAACGCCAGGTACTGCTCCACCAGCACAGTCTTGCTCGGGAAGTACTTGTACAGAGTCCTTTTGGAGACGTCAGCTTGGGACGCGATCAGGTCGACGCCCGTCGCATTGATTCCTTCTACATAGAAGAGTTCGGCCGCGCTCGCGAGTATGCGGTCCCGGGCCCCCCGACCGCCCCGGCGTGGACTGCCGGCCTGCGTTGCCTCTGCCATCGAAACCACCGACCAATCAACTCGAACTGTTGCGTGCCCCACTAATAGTACACAGATCTGTTTACATCTGCTCGAGGGTGCCCTACTGTGCAAGTACACAGATCTGTTTACAACAGTCGGAGGCACACATGACACACCACAGCGCTGACAACCGGGACGACACGGCATCGCCGGGCGTGGCACCGGCCACATCGTGGACAACCGTTGCGAACCAGACGATCTCGGTCGACGGCACCGACTTCGTTTACCGCGCCTACGGGCCGGCCGAAGGAATCCCGGTGGTGTTCCTGAACCACCTCGGTGCCACCCTGGACAACTGGGATCCACGCGTCGTCGACGGCATCGCCGCGCAGCACCGGGTGGTCGTCATCGACAACCGGGGCGTGGGCGGTTCGGGCGGTACAACGCCGGCAACCATCGAGGAGATGGCACGCGACGCGACCGCCGTCATCGACGCCCTTGGCTTCGAGAGGGTTGACCTGCTCGGCTTCTCGATGGGCGGATTCATCGCGCAGGTCATCGCCGCCGAGCGCCCCGGGCTGGTCCGCAGAATCATCCTCGCCGGTACCGGTCCAGCCGGCGGCGCGGGTATCGACAAGGTCACCCGGGTGACCTACGCGGACTCGATCACAGCCGTGCTGACGCGTAAAGACCCCAAGCAGAACCTCTTCTTCACCCGCACCGCCCACGGCACAGCGCAGTCGCGGGAGTTCATCGCCCGTTTGGGTGAACGGACAACCCACCGCGACAAGAAGATCTCGCTGCGAGCCTTCCGCACTCAGCTTCGCGCGATCCACAGCTGGGGCACCGCGGCACCGGCCGATTTGAGCGTGATCACCCACCCTGTGCTGGTTGCCAACGGGGAAGACGATCGGATGGTGCCGACCAGCAATTCTTACGACCTGGTCCGCCGGCTGCCGAACGCCACTCTGCGCGTCTACCCCGACGCCGGGCACGGCGGCATCTTCCAGGCACACGACCAATTCGTTCCCGCTGCACTGGAGTTCCTGGCGGCCTAGCCACACCGCACTCCTGCCATTCTCGCCGCACTCCCCTGCTGCTGCGGACCTGCACACGACCTCTGAGGAAGTTCACCTGTGACCGACTGGAAGAACGCACCAACCAAGAACATCGACGTCAATGGCGTCCGCTTTGTCTATCGCGACCTCGGCCCCACCGGCGGTGTGCCGGTGGTGTTTCTGCACCACTTCACCGCAACCCTGGACGATTGGGATCCCCGGGTGATCGACGGCGTCGCCGGCAAACACCGGGTCATCGCCTTCGACAACCGTGGGGTCGGTGGATCCGGATCGAAAGTTCCCGCCACCATCGACGACATGGCCTCGGACGCCATCGTTTTCATCCGCGCCCTTGGTGTGAACAAGGTCGACCTGTTCGGTTTCTCCCTTGGCGGTGGTGTGGCCCAGGTCGTCGCGCTCGAGGCCCCCGACCTCGTGCGCAAGATCGTGCTGGCAGGCACCGGACCGCGTGGCGGCGGCGGCATCGACAAGATGGCCACCATCGTCGGCGGCGCCTACCTCAAGGCGGCGGTTACCCGCAAAGACGCCCGCAACTACCTGTTCTTTCCACGTACCCCCGACGGCAAACGAGCTGCCGCAGCGTATTTCGACCGGCTTGCCGAACGCACCACCGACCGCGACACCACCATCTCTCTGCAGGCGCGCCTCGCCCAGCTACGGGCCATCATCGCCGGCGGCAAAGCTGCACCCGATGACCTGACCGCAATCACCCACCCGGTCCTGGTGGCCAACGGCGATCACGATGTGATGGTCGCCAGTGAACACTCGGTGGACCTGGCCAACCGACTGCCCAACGCAAAAGTCGTGATCTACCCCAACTCCGGCCACGGCGGCGTCTTCCAGCACTACCGCGAGTTCGTACCCGAGGTCCTCGAGTTCCTCGACGGCCCCGACAACACCTGACCCCAGTAATCAACCGACTCGAGAAAGAAGAATCCGGTGAAAGCGTTCGTCATCGACACGTACAAAGGCCCGATTCACGCCGCCGAGGTACCCACACCCGCTGTCGGACCGCGCGACATCTACGTCAAAGTAATTGCCGCCAGCGTGAACCCACTCGACCACCTGGTCCGCAGTGGCGAGTTCAAACAACTCCTCAAATACCCGATGCCCATGATCCTGGGACACGACGTGTCCGGCGTCGTGACCGACATCGGCTCCGAAGTCACCGACTTCGCCATCGGCGACGAGATCTATGCTCGACCCCGCGACCTGAGAATCGGAACGTTCGCCGAATACATCGCCATCCACCAGGACGACGCAGCCCATAATCCGACAACACTCTCGTTCGAAGAAGCGGCTGCGGTCCCCCTCGTCGCCCTGGCCGCGTGGCAGATGCTCGTCGAGAAGGCCCACATCAAGCCCGGTCAGAGGGTCCTCGTCCATGCCGGCGCCGGCGGCCTCGGATCCACCGTGATCCAGTTGGCCAAACACCTCGGTGCGCACGTCGCCACCACCGCCGGAAGCGCGTCGACGGATCTGGTCACCAGCTTGGGCGCCGACGTCGTGATCGACTACCGCACCACCGATTTCGCCGACGTACACTCGGGCTACGACCTCGCCATCGACGCCGTCGGCGGCGACAACCTCATGAAAACCCTGACCGTCCTCGCCCCCGGAGGCCTGGACATCGGTGTGACCGGCCCACCCGACGCCGGATTCGCCACCCAACTCGGCGCCCCTGCACCCTTCAAGGTCATCCTGTCCCTGCTCAGCCGCAAAGTGCGATCCGCCGCAAAGAAACGCGGCGTCCAGTACTCGTTCTTCTTCATGCAACCCAGCGGAGAGCAGCTCCGCGACCTGGCCGCGCTGTACGACGCCGGCCACCTACGACCCGTCATCGACTCCACGTTCACGTTCGACAAGACCGTCGAAGCACTCGCCTACGTCGAAGCCGGTAAGACAAAAGCCGGGAAAGTCGTCATCACCCACAACTGATGTCCCGGTGCGACGTCCACCACGTGGACCGGGCGTCACCCGCACGTCAGGCGTGGTCGCCGAGAAGCGTTGTGCGCACGTGCCGTAGGTGTACCCGCATGGCTTCACGCGCGGCGTCCGGGTCTCGATCTTCGATCGCACTGACGATAGCTTTGTGTTCATCGCAATAGCATTGGCGCCGTTCGGCGCTGAAGGTGCGGCGCTTGAGTCCGCCCCAGACAGGTTGATTACGACTGTCGATCAGCAACTGGCTGAGATTGATCAGCACAGCATTGTGGGTAGCGAGAGCAAAACTGTGATGTAGCAGCGTGTCCCAGCGTTCGAAGTCTTCCGACGCGCGAGCTGCGTCGCCGCCACGCAGGCAGCGGTGCATCTCGTCGATGTCCTGCTGCGTCGCGGCCGACACGGTCACCGGCAATATCTCGGGCTCGAGAACCAGCCGGGAGGTCATGATCTCCGCTGGGCTGGGAAATCCAGCATTGGTTGAAGATTCGGGAATCGTCTGGGGGGCCAAGAACGTTCCGCGGCCGACGTAGCGGACCACGACGCCGGAATCGGCAAGTTCGTCCAGCGCAGTACGAATGACCGCACGGCTGACCCCGGCACTGGCAGCGAGCTCCCGCTCCGTGGGCAGCTTGTCGCCGGGCGCGAAGCCGCCGTCGCTGATCACCGATTCGAGGTGGCGCCGCGCTGTTGCCACCGGACCTACTGCAAGCGTCACGACTACCAGCCCCCTTCCTCAGGACCAATTCGAACCAATATAGCGCGCTACGGCCCAGAAGTTGCGATTGCAGCACCGACTGATGAGTGTTGACGATCACACCGTCTCGACCTATTCTGACCAATACATACCAAACACCTAATTTGGTTCACATTGGTTAGACATGGGAGGTAGTAGTGCGGTTTGCACGAATTCAAAGCCCGGACGGAGCACGTCTGTGTGCCGTCGACGAGGAAGGTGCAGCTCGCGCCATCAGTTTCGCCGACACCGGCGAACAGGTCCGGGACCTGCAGTCGGTGATTTCCGGCGGTCCGACTGCCTTTGAGCGACTCACCGTCGCCGATACCGCCGAACCCGGCAAACTCCTCGCCCCGATCGTTCCGCACCGCAATGTGTTCTGCGTGGGTCGCAATTACTCCGAACATGCCGCCGAGTTCGCCAAAAGCGGTTTTGACGCCACCGGGTCGGCCGACGGCCAACATGTACCGGAGCATCCGGTGGTCTTCACCAAACCGGCTGCCTCGATCATCGCCTCCGGCGACGCCATCGATCCGCATGCTGACATCACCTCGGCCCTGGACTACGAGGGCGAGATCGGCGTCATCATCGGCAAACGCGCCTCGAAGGTCAGCAAGGCCGACGCCCTCGACTATGTGTGGGGCTACACCCTGGTCAATGACATGACCGCCCGCGATCTGCAGCGCGACCACAAACAGTGGTTCATCGGAAAATCCCTCGACACGTTCTGCCCGCTGGGACCGTGGGCGGTCAGCGCCGACGAGGTCGACATCACCGACCTGCAATTACAGACCCATGTCAACGGTGAGCAGCGCCAGAACGCCAGCACCGCACAGCTCATCTTCGACGTACCCACCATCATCGAAACCCTCTCGGCCGGAATCACACTCGAACCCGGTGACGTGATCGCGACCGGAACCCCCGTCGGTGTCGGCATCGGATTCGACCCACCCAAGTACTTACAGATCGGCGACGAGGTCACCGTCTCGGCCACCGGACTCGGCGTACTGCGCAACGTCGTCGGCGAGCCCGCTGACCGCGATCACCTCACCCGCGCCGGCGCTCACCGACTGTTCACCGAGCAATCCGGCGACGGCCCGGTCGCGGTCCTGATTCACGGACTCGGCGGCGCGACCACTATTTACGAGCCGCAGGTCAAAGCACTCGCGGAAACACATCGGGTGCTGCGCTACGACTTGTCGGGTCACGGGCGCTCCCCCGCAGCCGGCCCGAACAGCATCGACGGCTGGGTCAGCGAACTGCTGGCGTTACTCGATGGCGAAGGCATCGACCAGGCCGCCCTGGTGGCGCACTCGATGGGCACACTGGTGGCGACGACGTTCGCGGCGAGTCATCCCGACCGGGTCAGCAAGATCGTACTGCTCGGAGCAGTTCGCCAGCAGCCTGATAAAGCGAAGACCGCGACCCGGGCTCGGGCCCGTGCGGTCCGGGAAGGCGGGATGTCCGCAGTCGCCGACACCATCGTCGCCGCCGCACTGTCGGAGAGGACCAAGAGCGATCGGCCGCTCAGCGTGGCAGCAGTGCGCGAACTACTGCTCGGTCAGAGTCCCGATGGATACGCCAACGCCTGCGAAGCACTGGCAGCCGCCGTCGAACCCGACTTCTCATCGATCAACGCTCCGGTCCTGCTGATCACGGGCGACGAGGACAAGGTCAGCCCCATCGCCACCAACGACGACCTCCTCTCGATCTACCCCCACGCCCAGCTCCAAGTCCTCGAGGGCGTCGGACATTGGCACAGCCTCGAAGACCCCGACACCGTCACCAGCCTTCTGACCGAGTTCCTCACCAAGCCCTGATCGCTTCTCGAAAGGAGACGACAGATGTCGTCTGAACAGTCCATCCTCTTCACCAATGTCCGCATCTTCGACTCCTCTGGTTCTGACCCTTTCGAAGGTGAAGTTCTGGTCACCGGCAACACCATTGCCGATGTCCGCCCCAAGTCCGGGGACCTCCCCCGGGACGGCGTCCGGGTCATCGACGGCCAGGGCAAGTTCCTCATGTCGGGTCTGTGCGACGCCCACACCCATTTCTCGTGGGTCAACTCCGCCGACCTTCCCGGTCTCGGAACGATGGGCGTCGAGGAACACACACTGCTGTGTGCGCGGTCGGCGCAGACGTACATCGACTACGGCTACACCATGTGCGTCGGCGCAGCTGCGGCCAAGCCACGCCTGGACGTCGTGATCCGCAACGCCATCAACGACGGGCAGATCCCCGGCCCGCGTTACCTGGCCAACTGCCAGGAGATCGCGGTCACCGGCGGCGCCCTCGTCGACGGGATCACCGCGTTCGCCGATGGACCTGAAGAAATGCGTAAACAGGTGCGCCGCAACGTCGAAATGGGTGCCGATCTGGTCAAGCTGAGCATGTCCGGCGAAGAGATCACCGGCAACCAACACGCCGAGGACAACTACTTCTCCGACGAAGAAACACTCGCTGCCACCACCGAAGCCCGCCGGCGAGGTCTGCGGGTCTGCTCGCACGCCCGCTCCGGCGAATCGGTGAAGATGTCCCTGCGCAACGGCGTCGACATCATCTACCACGCCTCCTTCATCGACGACGAAGGCCTCGACATGCTCGAAGCCAAGAAGGACGAGGTCTTCGTCGCGCCCGGCCTGAACTGGCTCGTCGCCACCTTGAACGACGCGGCAGCCTTCGGATACCCACCCGAAGCCGCCGAAGCCGCCGGCTACAAACACGAACTCGAATGCGCCATCGCAGGTTTGAAGAAGATGAAGGAGCGCGGCATCCGAGTCCTGCCCGGCGGCGACTACGGCTTCGCGTGGACCCCACACGGCACCTACGCTCGCGACCTACAGCACTTCGTCGAGCTCCTCGGCTACACGCCCAAGGAAGCCCTGCTCGCAGCAACCGCGCTGGGCGGCGAGATCATGCGGATGCCAGACCAGCTCGGTCAGGTCAAAGCCGGATTCCTCGCCGACCTCATCCTCATCGACGGCGATCCCCTGCAAGACATCACCATCCTGCAAGACCGCTCCCGCATCGTCGGGATCATGAAAGACGGTAACTTCCACAAAGATCCGGGCGACGGCACCGAAGCCCGACCCAGCGAACTCAAAGAAACCCACAGCGGAACGCCGGTGCCCGCCTGAAGCGCCAGTTGTCAAAGAGGTCGGCTATGACGCGTGGGTTCAGTCCGACCGATGACATCAGGGCGCCCGCGTGGACCTGAGGCAATCACCTGGTCCAGGGCCCTTGCCACAGGCTCACGCAGCCTGCACAGCGATCATCCGACGCCGCGGTTCCGCCAACGCGAACCGGGACACGCTGCCATCAAATACACGAATCCGGCAGACGGTGGCGACGTACTCCTGACGATACGGTGCGAGTTCCACCGCCCGCGTCCAGAAACAACCACAGCGACCCGTCGCGACGTCGGATCCTCGATCTTCCAGGTGTTCGAGGGTTCCGGCGAAGTGACGCTCGGTACACAGCGCCATTCCTTGGTCACCGGCGACCTGTTCGTCGTCCCGGATAAGCCCGACCGCGCGACGCGCCACATCTGATCCGTTCACCCATAATTCGAGTTACGTTGCCGCACAACGGTACATACGTCCCCGGCTTGACGGGCGCCACGCTGCCCCACAGTCGATGCCGAGGCCGCCAATACTGCGCAGGGAGGCCACACACCCATTCGATGGGTATGCATGTACGTCAGGGCTATCTGCGGAGTCAGTGTTCTAATACTCCTATGCCAACTCGTGGTCGGACCAAAGGCCTTCGTGCTGCCGCCGTATCGCTCCTTCTTCTCCTGTCCGTCACGGCAGTGTCGGTGCCTGCCGCACACGCTGACCCCGGACCCGGCTCGCCCATACCTTCGGCAGATCCCTTCTACACCTACGACGGGTCGCTGACGAACATCGACCGTGGGGCGGTGCTGCGGACTCGGCCCATGACGTTCCAGACCCCGACCATCACGACGCCCATCACCGGCACCCAGGTTCTCTACCGCACGACCGATCAATTCGGCGCCGGCGCGGTCACCGTCGCAACGGTGCTGCGACCGCTGGTCCCGGGCCCCACCAAGCTCATCTCCTACCACATGGCCTACGACGCGCTGGGGTCCCAATGCGACCCGTCGTACGTCCTCAGCGGTGGCTCGACCAGCACCATCGCCGAGGCCGAACAAGCAGTGATCGCCGGGTACCTCGCCGCCGGGTACACCGTCGTCGCACCCGACTACGAGGGCGAAAACCTCGAATGGACCATCGGCCGCCAATCCGGGTACGCAGCGCTCGACGGGATTCGCGCCGCCGAAGCTCTCCTGGGTGTGCCCGCCTCGACGCCGGTCGGGTTGCTCGGATACTCCGGCGGCTCGGTACCGACGCAGTGGGGAGCCGAGATCGCACCGGCGTACGCGCCGGAACTCAACATCGTCGGAGTGGCCGCCGGAGGGTTGCCGGTCGATCTGGCCCACAACCTTCCCTACGTCAGCGGCAGCAAGCAATGGGCCGGGGTCATCCCGGCACTCGTCGTCGCCTACCAACGCACCTACGACATCGACACAAGCACCTTCCTCTCCGCGCAGGGTCAGCAGGTCACCGACGCAGTCAGCTCACTGTGCATCGCCGAATTCGCCTCGGACTACCCCGGTCTCACAGACGCAGACATGGTCAAAGCGCCCTACACCTCGCTCCTGGACGTGCCGCAGGTGGTCGAGGCGATCAATGACAACATCATGGGCAGCCAAGGCACCCCGGACGTTCCGATGTTGCTCGCGGTCGGGCACGCCAATGCCATTGGCGACACCGTCATGATCACCGGCGACGTACAAGCCCTGGCCCACGAATACTGCCGCCGCGGTGTCGACGTCACCTACGCCCAGTACAACGGGCTCACCCACCAAGAAGCGTTCCCGCCGTTCGAAGCTCAGGCATTTCCCTTCTTCGCCGCACGGTTCGCTGGGCTGCCCACCCACAGCAACTGCGCCACCATCCCCGTCGGCAACAGCCTCGCACCGGCCACTGTGCAGTGACGCTCTAGGCAGCGATCGCGGGGTGCGGTCTGCCTCGTCGTTCGGCGGTGCCATCGCGAAGCCACACCCGATCAGCTGACTCGGGGGATGCACAGGGCGCCATCGATCCGGGAACGATTTCCTGTGGTGTGGGCGGGCTGGCGTCAGGTCGGCGGGACCACCGACACGCCTTCACCCGAGCGGTCAGCAGCCACCATCACCATGCACTGGCACGCCGACTCCTAACCACTCAAGACCATCCGTCTGCGTGGCGGCGGGTTCACCGAGCACCGCCGACCCCTTAGCCCTGGCATGCACATGGATTCAGCGACCGGAACGCCGGCTTCAGCTTCATCATTGAACATAAGCCCACATCGGCCATCGACGCACTGTAGTGCGCCTGTGTAACACGACTTCTCGGAGAGAGAGAGAGAGAGAGAGGGAGAGAGCTACCGAACAGGTGGTGGCACAGCCATACCCCGCTCGGACATGACCTCACGCAGCCTCGTCGGGTAGTCCGTGATGATCCCGTCGGCGCCGGCCTCGATCTGGGCGTTCATCACCGCGGCGTCGTTGACGGTCCACGGAATCACGGTGAATCCGGCGTCGTGTGCGCGGGTCACGAAATCCTGGTTCGCAACCAAGGTGTAGCCGGCGGGCGGCACCTGACCATCCGGGTAGGGATCGACGTAACCGGGCGAGAGCACCGACACACCGTCGATCGTCTGCACACCTGCGATCACATCGCCTCCGGCAGCGTCGTAGTCCACCGGCCCGAGCCAGGGCGAGTCCTGCTTCCAGGTGGTCTCGTCCCAGAGCGGCACCAGCGGAATCGAAGGCTGAGCCTGGTGCACGAGCGGCAGGGTGCGCCAGTCGAAACTCTGAATGCTCACCCGGTCGACCTTGTCCGCGGCGGTGACCGCAGACAGGATCACGTCGACGAACTCCTCGGGCGTCGCGGACTCGGTGCGGTTCTCCCCCTCGACCTTCGTCTCGATGTTGAACCGCACGGCGTCGGCGCCACGCTGGTCGACCAGCTCGAACAATTCGGGGAGTACCGCAATCTTGTTGCCCGCCACAGGTTGTGCATCGGGATAGCCCTCGAGCACCTTGCCGCAGTCGAGAGTTCGTACCTGGGCCAGCGTCAGCTCATGAACAAGCTTTCCGACGTACGGGAACTGCGGGTCGCCGGGTTCGGCCGGTGCGGTGTCGCTGCACTTGGTCGCGTCGATCTTCGGATCGTGCCAGATCAGCGGTTGTTTGTCCTTGGTCAGCACGATGTCCAATTCCAGGGTGCTGACACCGAGCGACAGCGCCTTGTCGAATGCTTCCAGGGATTCTTCGGTGTACTCACCTCGGCCACCCCGGTGAGCCTGGAGATCGAACGATTCGCCCGACGCCGGCGCCACAGACGCCGAAGAACCGGCCGTGCCACTGTCACCGGAGTCGTCCGAGCACGACACGAGCGCGGCCACCACAGCCGCCGTCGCCACCATCGTCAACGCAGATCGCTTGCTCACACATCTCCCCACACGCAGTTGTCCCGACACCGCGAACCTATCCCGGCCGGTCCGACGGGGCTACCGCACCGATCTCGAATTCACTTCCTGTTACCACTAGCAAGCCTGCAGTCACTATCAGGACCCCGCCGATTCGAACCCTTGAGCACGACCCGGACGGCGGTTAGGGTCCCTGACGTGCACCTGAGCAGCAGACGCAGGAAGAGTGTCGTCGTCTCCGTATTGACCGCACTGGCAATAGGATTCGGCATCCCGGGCATGGCGACGTCAGCACCCGACGACCACGGGGCGAGTCTGGACCACTTCTACGACACCAGCTCGCTCGTACCAGGTCCTCCCGGCGCAGTGCTGCGGTCCCAACCGCTGGTGGCGGCAGGAGGCGCAGGCGCGGGTCAGCGCCTGATCTACTCCACCACCGACGTTCACGGCGCACCGGTTCCCGTATCCGGCACAGTGCTCGAGCCGCGGGTCGGCTGGGGCGGGCCCGGTCCACAACCACTGGCCGTCATCGGCCCCGGAACCCAGGGACAAGGCGATCAATGTGCACCGTCCCGAATCTTCGACACCGGGTTCCAGCACACCGGGACCAGCACCCCCATCAACTACGAGGGGATCTTCGCGTCGACGTTCCTGGCGCAAGGTTTTCGGGTGTTCGTCACCGACTACGTCGGACTCGGGACTCCTGGAACGCATACGTACGTAAACCGCGCAGAGTCCGGTCACGCCATCTTGGACGGCGCACGCGCGGCCGCGACACCAGACCAGCCAGTGGTGCTGTGGGGTCATTCGCAAGGCGGAGCCGCGGTTGCCTCGGCTGCAGAGCTCGGACCGGAATACGCGCCCGAGCTGAATCTGGTTGCCGGGTATGCCAGCTCACCGCCTGCCGATCTGCTGGCCGTGCAGGAGCACATCGACGGCACCGGATTGGTTGCCGCAATCGGGTATACGATCAACGGCTTCCTGGCCCGGTATCCCGAATTGCGCGAACCGCTCGGCAGCCGACTGAACGATCACGGTCACGCGGTGCTGGCCGATGTCGCGACTCAGTGCCTGCTCGATTCGCGCGGCAAGTACGGCGGGCATTCGACCTCGGAGTGGACCACCGACGGTCGCCGTCTCGACGAGGTCATCCGCGACGTCCCGGTGGCGCGCACAGTCGCCGACGAGCAGCGCATCGGACGCCGCGTCCCGGCCATACCGGTGATGGTGACCGGAGCCCGACACGACGACTTCATCCCCTACGGTCAGGCCGTCGGACTGGTTCGCGACTGGTGCGCCCAGGGCGGCACCGCCGTCCTGAACACCAACGAGCTACCGGCCGTCAATCAAGGCAGCGGAAACAATCACCTGGCGCCGTCCGCGGTCGACTACCCGGTCGGGCTGAGCTTCATCCGCGACCGGCTCGCCGGCATCCCGGTCCGCGGCGCCTGCACCGTCTGAGTCACTTTCCCCAGCCACCCGTTGTGGCGCCGCCCAGCCGGAATAACAGGTGGGCGGCGCGAAAACGGGTGGGTGACGGGCTCCTCCGCCGGCAGAGTGTCAGTCCGTTCCGTACACCCGAGCCAGGTCGACCCGTGACCGGATCCCCAGCTTGGCGTAGACATGCGTCAGGTGATACTGGACCGTCTTTGCTGACACAAACAGCTCCGAGGCCACCTCGCGGTTCGAAAAGCCTTGGCAGACAAGCCTGGTCACAGCCTCTTCCTGGGGCGTGAGGCTGATGTCGCCGCGGGGCAGCTTGGCGTTGACGCCGCCCGCGCGGAGCTCACGCTCGCAGCGCTCCACCAGTGTGGTCGCCCCGAGGGACTGATAGATGTCGCGTGCGGCCGTCAGCACCGGATCGGCCTCTCCGCGCTTGCCCGCTCGTCGCAGGGTCTGCCCGTAGGCGAAGTTCACGCGGGCCAGGTCGTATCGCAGCGGCAGCCCGTCGAGCAGCGACAGTGAACGCTCGAAGGATCGTCGGGCACCGACCAGATCGCCTGTCGCGCCGAGCAATCTGCCGCGCGCGTAGCCGAGCCGCGCCTGGGTGGATCGATGGCCCATCTCGTCGGCAACCAATTCTTGAGACTGCAGGAACTCCTCGGCGGCATCAAGCTTGCCGTCCACCACCAGCGCGTTGGCGAGTATGTCAGCCCACGGCCAGAATCCGGGGTGTCTCAAAGACGTGGTCGACGACATCTTGCGGACTTCGTCGAGCGCTCTGACCACGGCGCCGTAGTCGGCGGACGCTTCGGCGATGTGTGCTCGCGCGAAGAACACCGGCGCTCTCATGATCTCGTAGTCTTGCGTCACGGCGCCTGCTCTCTGCACCGCTGCGTCGGCGTCCTGCCACGTGCCTCGAAGTGCGCCGATCTGTGCGACGGTCCACTCCAAGAGCGGCGTCGCCAAGACGATCCCACTGGACTCCGCAAGCACACGACCGGCAGCCACGGTCCGCAGAGCTTGATCCCAATCACCGGTGAGGAACTGCACACGTCCGAGCCACCCGTACGCCCACAATGTGATTCGCGCTGACCCTCCCAGATGCGCGGTGGCCACCGCCGTCTCCAGTGTGCTCCTGGCCCCGTCGAGATCATCCTGGGCCAGCTGTAGCCACCCGCGCCCCAGAGTCACCCGCTGAGCCTGGACTCCGTGGTGCACCCGTTCGGACAGGCTCGCATACGCCTCGGCGGCCAGATCAGGCCGGCCGGACGAGCCCAGACCGAGACCACGTATGGCGGCGGCTTCGATACCCGCCGGCGAGTCGTAGTCTGCGAGCTGCAGCGCCCTGTCGGCCCATTCGACCAATTCTGCACTCCGGCAACGACTCAACGAATGCAGGACGAACCGTTGAGCGATCAGCGCCGCTGAATCGGGATCTGATTCGGGATCGACGATGTCCCAGGCACGACCCAGACGGAGTTCCGCTTCGGCGGCCCGGCCGCGCACGATTGCGAGGTACGCCAGAACGGCGTCCCGCAGCGGTGTCTCCCGCAATGCCTCGAGGGCTGGAACCAAGGCGAGCGCACTCGCGACGTCGCCGGCAGCGACCAGCGAGTCCGCTGTGCGGATGAGCCTTTGATCACGCAGCGCTGGGTCGAGCGAGAGCCGACTCGCTTCCCGGAAGAGCCCGGCCGCCTCGGCCCAGGCCCCACCGGCACCACGTTCTCGGGCCAGCGCTTCGACTTCGTCAGCAAGTTCGGCGTCGGGCGTCGGAGTCGCACTGACACGGTGGATCAAGCTGCGTCCGCGGTCGATCACGATGTCGGCGGCGCGTTGGTGCGCTTCCCCTGCGGCGTGCGCGCCCATCAGCTCCACCAGTGCAACGCGCGTCATCGAATCAATCAGATCCACCTCGTAGATCCGCCCGGGTTCGAGCGACCGGGTCACCAGACGAGCCGCGGAAGCCTCATCGATGGCAGCCAGTGGAGACGTCAGATCTGCCAGCTGCGAGGCTTCGGTGAGCGAGCCTTCCTCACCGAGGATGGCCAAGGCCATCGCCAACGCCCGTCCCTGCGCACCGCACCGCGACAACCGCTCGCGGACGTCTGCAACAACATGCCTCGGTGCCGGCAGCGACGCCCCCGGCGTCGTCCACACCGTGTCCGAGACCTCGTCGAGCAATGCGACCACGTGTCCCGGGTTCCCGCCCGTGTGACCGGTGAGGGCTTGAGCGACCGCCGGATGCAGTGTGTACCCGTGATTCCCGGCGAGTTCGGCGACACCAGATACCGCCAACCCAGACATCACAAGGACCTCCGACGCGAGCGTCGCAGCCGCAGACTCGGCATCTCCCACGGTGAGCACGACCAGCAGCCGCAGGCCCCGGTGGTGGCGCACCGCAGATACCAGCGCGTGGAGCGAGGTTTCATCGGCGAACTCAGCATCCTCGATCACGATGAGACGGGCGCCGCCCGTACCGTCCTCGAACTCCAGGTGATCAAGAATCTGATCGGCGACAACCATCGGCGAGCCGGGCAGGTCCTGCTGAAACAGCTGGTGGAGAACAGCGCCAGGGGTTTCCGTTTCCCATGGTGCGCAGCGCGCCTGCCACACGGGTCCCTTGTGATGCTCGGCGAGACATCGCACGACCGAGCTCTTCCCGATGCCCGGCTCGCCCGTCACGGCCACGATCGTGGCGTCACCGGTCCCGGCGTCCGACAGGTGCCCGGCGAGCGCGGCGAGTTCGCCTTCTCGTCCGACACACACCGTCGCCGATCTCATCGATCAAGCCTAATCGTCGACCGACCACCGACTTGCGCGTTCAGCCCAGATCACCGCCCGCGACCGGCAACACCGTCCCGGTCAGGTACGACGCCTCCGGCGAGGCCAGGAAGCAGATCGGCGCTGCCTGCTCGTCGAGGGTGCCGTACCGGTGCATCAGCGACGACGAGAGCGTTTGGTCGATGTGCGCCTGGAACCAGCCTTGCTCGGTGCTGTCCTTCGGCTCCGGTGTACCGCGCGAAATACGCCGCGGAGGCGCCTCCGTCCCGCCCGGCGCCGTCGCGACCACGCGGATTCCGGCATCGGCGTACTCCATGGCAAGTGACGCCGTGATGGCGTTGATGCCGCCCTTTGCCGCCGAATACGGGATGCGGTTGATTCCCCGGGTGGCTGCCGAGGACACGTTGACGATCACGCCGTCGCCCCGCTCGACCATCGATGGCAAGACGGCCCGGCAGGCGTACAGCGTCGTGAACAGCGAGCGATCGATCTCGGCTCGAATCTCGGCGTCCGTGAACTCGATGAACGGTTTGAAATTGATCGCGCCGCCCACGTTGTTGATCAGGACGTCAATTCGTCCGAATGCCGACAACGCCTGCTGGACAAGGTTGTCCGCGCCCTCCCAGTGTTCGAGATCTGCTGTGACAGGACAGGTTTCGGGGCCGCTGACAGATAGTTCGTCGGCCAACTCCTTGACGATCTCGGAACGGTCGGCAACCACGAGTTTGCCGCCCTCGGCGCTGATCCGACGGGCAATGCGCTCGCCGATGCCCTGCGCCGCTCCCGTGACGACAACAACTTTTCCGGCGAATCTACCGGGTGTCACAAAGCGCGGCGCCTGCGCTGCCAGATTGTCCGCCATCGCCCGCCGCATCGTCTCCTTCGAGCGATCGGCATGCGCGACGATCAGCGAACGAGCTTCGTCGCGGTCCCCCGCCTCGAACGCCGAGACGATGTCCATGTGGTCCTGTGCGCACAGTGGGTGGCACCACGTCGCGTTTCGGAGAACCTCACTCATCCGCCCCTTCACGCCCAGCGCTGTGTACGCCTGCAGCAGATGCTGATTACCGGTCAAGGTGAAGAGATAGTCGTGGAACGCGGCGTTGGTCTCGGTGTACTCCGCGGCGTTCACGAAGTGGTCGCCGTCTACGTGCGGCAGCGTCGATTCGGCGAGCAACCTGTACCCGGCCAGTTGCCTGCTGTTCAGCCGCCCCAGGGTCACTTCGAGAGCACCGAGCTCCAAGGCTCGCCGCGCCTCGAAGATCGCATCGGATTCGTGGACCGCCGGATGATCCTCGCCGATCTCGTAGCCGCCGTCGCCGACGGTGATCGGTGGGGTCTCCGCAGACGTGGCCGGTGCCGCCGGGGTGACTTCAGGAGCCGGCGGTGCAGGGACGACGGCCTCGACTGCCGGGAACACCGTTTGTCCAGCGATGGTGCGAGCCCCGGTGTCGGGACCGGAGACGAGGCCGGCGTCCGGATCAACCGGGCCGGAGGACTTCTCGTCGCCGTCGACGAAGCGCGGTGAAATCAGCTGTCCGGCGATACGCCGGACCACGTCACCGTGATCGGAGACCGTGACCGACTCCGGCCAGGCCTCGAGGGTCGAGACGTGCAGCACTTCCTGACCCGCGATCGCCCGGGCATCAGGCGACAGCAGTAGCTCTTCGACCATCTCAGGTTCGGCGTCGGCCGTTGCCGCTGATGCGGTGTCGGGCGAACCGGGCGCTGCCGCGAGGGCGAACTTCTCGTAGTAGAACCCTGTCGGGTCGATGCCGGCGTCCCTGACATGCGCCCGTACGGCTTCGACCATCGGCGGTGGACCACAGAGGTACATGGCGACGTCGCCATCGTGCAGATGGTCTGGCTTCATCAGGCTCATGACGTAGCCCTTGTTGACCGCGGTGGTCTCCTTGTCGGACACGCAGTGATCCCAGGTGAAACCACTGAGCGTCGAAGCGAGTTCGTCGAGTTCTGCGGTTTCGACCAGGTCGTCGTCTGTGCTGACCCCATAGATCAGGTGGGCGGTGCGCTCGCTTCCCTCGCGGCGGAGCTTGCGCAGCATCGAGAGTATCGGCGCCAAACCGGTTCCGCCGGCGAGCAGCAGCACCGGCCGATCTGCTTCGCGAAGGAAGAACGATCCGTGTGGGCCGGTGAATGTCAGTGCGTCACCGACTTCCGCTCGCTCGGTCAAGTAGTCCGACATGGCGCCACCGGAATTGAGCTTGACGAGGAAGGTCAGCCGCTCCTCGTGTGGGCCGTTGCTGAACGAGTACGAGCGCTTGACATCGGTCCCGGGCACCGAGATGTTCACGTACTGTCCCGGCAAGAACACCAGATCGGACCGGTTGGGGATCTCGACACTGAATCGCACTGTGGTCGGCGAGATCCTCTCCAGCTCCGTAAGTTTCCCGGAGAACGTGGCAGCCTCGGTCTTGGCGATGGCTGACGTCGCCGCGATCTGCAGCACGAGGTCGGACCGCGGCTTCATGCTGCAGGGCAGGCTGTACCCGGCAGCGGCCTCGTCGTCGGACAGGGCATCGGACAGGTAAGTGCCGCCGTCGAAGTCACCTGACTCGCACAGCGCCTTGCACGTGCCGCACGCTCCATCTCGACAGTCGAGCGGGATGTTGATTCGCTGACGGTAGGCCGCGTCCGCGACCGTTTGATCGGTGCGACAGTTGATGAATCGAGTGACGCCGTCTTCGAAAGAGAGGGCGACCTGGTGACCGCCCGTATCGGCGGGTGCCTCCTGGGTGGTTGTCATGATGCGCCCTTCAGAAGTGGTAGATGTCCACCACGTGGTGGATGTAGTCGTTCTTCAGGACGATCGTCTTGCGCCGGATAAGGGGCTGCTCCCCAGAGAAATCGATCGTGTAGAAGGACGTCCCGTAGTAGGGGTCGACGGTCTTGTAACGGAAATACATGGTGTGCCAATTGAACCGGACGTCGACCAAATCTCCGCGTCGTTCGATCACCTCGACGTTGCTGATGTTGTGACTGGTGCGCGGCTCGGGAAGCGATGTCGCCGAAGAACGCTCGGTCCGAATCCGGAAGACACGATCTTCCAGTCCACCCTTGTTGCCGTAGTAGATCAGGGAGATGTCGCGTTGCGGATTCTCGACCAGCAGGTCCGCGTCGTCCCAGGACGGCATCCAGTAGACGACGTCGTCGGCGTAACACTCGAGCCACTTCTCGAACTCCCGATCGTCGAGGTATCGGGCCTCGCGGTACAGGAACTGCTCGATCGCATTCTGCGTGATCAGGGTGCTGGAGGTTTCGGTGGTGGTCATGATCATGCCTCCTTCGTGGCTGTGCCGTTGCGAGACGCGACACCGTCGGATTCGGCGAGACGTTCGTTGTCCAGGGCGGTTTGCATTGCCGAGAGCCAATAACCGTGTTGCACCGGGTACAGACCCTCGTCTTCGTTCTTGAGCCCGGACGAGATGACGCCGTCCATACCCAGGGACTCTGCAACGGGATCCGGTCCGTTCTTCCAGTGCTCGGCACCGCGGCTCATGTCGTTCCAGGGCGAAGCCTGCGCGCGGAAGGTGAGCTGGCAGGAGCGGAACTCTTCGAGGTCGTCGGGCGTAGCCATACCGGAGGCGTTGAAGAAGTCCTCGTACTGCCGGATTCGATGGGACCTGGCCGCGTCGCTTTCCCCCTTGGGGGCGATGCAGTAAATGGTGACCTCGGTCTTGTCGGGTGCGATGGGTCGGAAATGCCGGATCTGCGTGGAGAACTGGTCCATCAGGTAGACGTTCGGGTAGAGGCACAGGTTGCGAGAGCCCTTGACCATGAACTCGCCCTTGGCATCGCCGTGCTGCTTCTTGAGCTCGTCCATCTGATCCCACAGCGGACGGTCCTGGGGGTTGGCCGCCCAGGTCCACAGGCACAGGTGCCCGTTCGGGTACGACCAGTAGCCGCCGCCGGATTTGCCCCAGCCGCCGGCATCGAGCGCTTTGGTGTCGTTCTTCGACTCCCCCGTGCCGCGACGGGAGGTCGTCGCCGCGTAGTTCCAGTGCACCGCGCTGACGTGGTAGCCGTCGGCGCCGTTCTCCGCCTGCACCTTCCAGTTGCCGTCGAAGGTGTAGGTCGAAGAACCCCGCAACACCTCGAGCCCGTCGGGCGACTGGTCGACGAGCATGTCGATGACTTTGGTGGTGTCGCCGAGGTGCTCATCGAGGGTGAGCACATCGGGGTTCAGGCTCCCGAACAGGAAGCCGCGGTAGCTGTCGAACTGCGCGACCTTCGTCAGATTGTGAGATCCGTTGACATCGAACGTCTCGGGATAGCCGGCGTTGTCGGGATCCTTGACCTTGAGCAGGGTGCCGTCGTTGCGGAACGTCCAGCCATGGAACGGGCAGGTCAACGTCATCCGGTTGTCGGTCTTGCGTCGGCACAGCATGGCGCCGCGATGTGCGCACGCGTTGATCAAGCAGTGGATCTCGCCGTCTTTGGCGCGGGTGATGACGACCGGCTGCCTGCCGATGTAGGTCGTGAAGTAGTCCCCCGGGTTGGGGAGCTGGCTTTCGTGCGCCAGGTAGATCCAGTTGCCCTCGAAGATGTGCTTCATCTCCAGTTCGAAGACGTCTTCGTCGGTGAAGATTCGGCGGTTCGCGCGGAAGATACCGGCGTCGTGGTCGTCGATGACTGCGTCGGACAGTACCGTCGCGATGTGGCTGAGATTGTCTGCGGTAGGAGCGCTCATGATGTACCTCCTGAAAAGGTCTGGCGCCGTCGCCAGCGGGAGAAAGTGGGCTTTTGCCAGATTGGCAGTGAGTGTCCTGGGTCACACTAGGCAGATGCCTAGTCACTACCCAGGGGGGTCAGGGACGACGTCGTCGGGCGCGATTCATCGGTGGAGACGTTGTCCTCGGCCCGGCCGGGCACCAACAGGGTGACCCCGGCACCGACCAGAGCGACACCGGCGAAAATGTAGAACGCGCTGGCTGAGCTGATGCCCGCACCCAAGAGCAGCCCGCCGATCATCGGACCGACGATGCCACCGAGGCGTCCGAAACCGGCACACCAGGCCACCCCGGCCGCCCGGGCATTGGTCGGGTAGTAATTCGAGACATACCCGTAGATCAGGACCTGCGTGCCGATCGTTCCCGTTCCGGCCACGGCAACAGCGGCAAGCAAGATGGGCAACGGAAATCCGAGCGTCAGGCAGATCAGCGCGAACGTCGCGAGGCAGAAGCTGGTGGCCACTATCCGTTGTGGGCCGCGTTTGTCGGCCAGCCGGGAAGCGATGAGACCACCCACGATTGCGCCACCGTTCAGGACGAGGAGAAAGGCGAGCGAACCTTTGGCATTGAAGCCTGCATTCTTCATGATTTGCGGTAGCCATGTGTTGAGCCCGTAGGTGAGTAGCAAACCGGAAAAGCTCATCAATCCCAACAGGGCGGTTGGTGTGATGTACTTCTTGGTCGCCAGGACTGCGAATCCGACACCGTCGGTGGCAGGTGCTGCGGATGTACCGTCAGGGAACGGAATACCCGTGGCGTTGCAGACCTTTCGCGCTTCGTCCACCCGTCCTCGTGAGATCAGCCAACGAGGTGACTCTGGCATCTTGCGCACCGCCAGCGGGAGCAGAACGACGAGCGGGAGAGCGCCGATCCAGAACAGACCGCGCCAGCCGATGTGGTCCTCCAGCAGAATCGCGAGCGTCGCGGCGAGAACGCCACCCACCGGGATGCCGCTGTAGACGATCGCGTTGTACAGGTTTCGCTTTCCCTGCGGAGCGAACTCGGCGATCATCGCGCCCACCGTGGCCACGAGTCCGCCGACGCCGATTCCGGTCAGGAAGCGCAGGATGCCGAACGACAGGATGCTCTGCGCAGTGGCCGTCACCGCCATTCCGACCGAGAACCAGACGATGTTGATGAGCATCATCCGACGGCGGCCGATCCGGTCTCCGAAAGTGCCGGCTGCGAGGGCTCCGACCATCACGCCGACGAGCGCGTACGAACCGAGCGCGCCGGCTGTTCCGGGGCTGAGATTGCCCAGTTGCGTTTGGTCATCGAGCAGAGTGGGCAGAACGGTGCCGTAGACGACGAGGTCGTATCCGTCGAACACGATGGCCGCGGTGGCGAGGAAGACGATCCACAGAACACTCTTGCGGTGCTCCGGTCCGGACCAAGTCGGTGGTGAGGTCATCACGGGATCTCCTGATTGTGGTGGGCTGCTTCACGAATCATGGAGGGATGTGTTGCCCGTCACACCAGGGTCTTGCCTAGTGTCGACCTGGGGTTCTGCAACGGGCCATCAGACACAGCGAAGGGTTCCAAGATGACACGCTTGTTCACGAAGACTTCCGACCACACCGCGGTTCAACTCCTGCTCCGCGCTGCCATCGGCGGCACCATGATCGCGCACGGCGTCAAACACGGTCGCAGCCTCGAAGGCACCGCCGGTTGGTTCGGCTCCATCGGATTCAAGCAACCCAAACTGCAGGCCCAAGCATCCGCCGTCGTCGAAGTCGGCGCAGGCACTGCCATCGTCGCCGGAGCCGGCACTCCGTTGGCTGCGGCCGCTGTTGTCGGAACCATGGCTGTCGCAGCGCGGTCGGTCCACCAGCCGAACGGCTTCTTCATCACTTCCGAAGGCTGGGAGTACGTCGCCAACCTGTCCGTGGCGGCCATCGCTCTGGCGGCGATTGGACCGGGACGCTTCAGCGTCGACCGAGCGCTCGGAGTCGACGCCAAACTCAGCTCAGGCCAGGCGACCGCGGTCGCGGCCGGGGTGGGACTGATGGCCGCCGGTGCTCAGTTGGCGGCGTTCCACCGGCCGCAGTAGGCGGAACCGACGAGTCGACACCTCAGAGGACACAGATCTCAGCGTCGACGACGCGCCTCTCGGATGAGCAACCACACGAGATATCCGCCTCCCGCGACCACGGTCACGACACCGACAGGCAGCGCAACCGGAAGTAGGTGCTGCGCCGTGACGTCGGCCCCGGCCAGCAAGAACGCTCCCGTGAAAGCCGCAGGCACGAGAGTTATGCCCGGGCTGCAAGTCAGGCGACGGGCGATCTGCGGGGCCGCTAGCGCGACGAATACGATCGGGCCTGCCGCAGCCGTTACGGTCGCGGTGAGCGCGACACCAACCACGAGCACGACGAGGCGGACACGTTCCGCGCGCGCACCCGTTGCCTTCGCTGCGTCGTCACCGAGTTCGAGCTGCCTGAGGGCAGGCGAAAACACGGCCATGACGCCGAGGAGTACGACGATGACCGCACTGCCGATCAGCACTTGATCCCAGCTCGTACCGGTGAGCGATCCGGCGCCCCATGCTGCGGCACTCAAGGCGACCTTGAGCTTTGCGTTGAGCATCAACCACGTGTTCAACGAGGTCAACATCGCAGAAATCGCGATGCCGACGATGATCAGGCGAAATCCCTGCACCCCCTGCCGCCACGCGAGGAGGTAGACGACGGCCGCGGTCGCGATACCGCCGACCAGCGCTCCCGCGGCCAACTGCAGGTAAGAACCGTGAATCAAGATGATCACGACCAGCGCGCCGGAATACGAACCTGCGGTGAAACCGATGACGTCCGGTGAAGCCAGCGGGTTGCGAATCAGCGACTGGAAAGCCGCGCCGGATACCCCCAGCGCAGCACCGAATACGACCGCCGCGACTGCCCGCGGTGCCCGCCATTCGACGACGACAGTGCGAGCGAAAGCGGCCTCAGGGTCTCCAGTGAGTGCTGCCCACACCTTCGCGAGGCTCAAGGGATAATCGCCGAGGGTCAGGGCCCACACCGTCACCACGAGCGTCGCCACCGCCAGCACGGCGCATACGACGACGCTGCGGCCGTGCCATCGTAATGCGCATCCGCCCTTGCGCATCACGAGCGTGCGGTGTCCGAAATCTACCCGCCGTTCGTCAACACTCACGAGGCCAACTGAACTCTCAGACTCGTCACTCTCAGACTCGTCATTCCGGATGCCACCCCGCCAGCTCACAGGCCACTCACTTTTGCGCGGCGGACCAGATAGATGAGCACTGGGGCGCCGACGAACGGAGTCACGACGCCGACCGGCAACTCGCCCGGGCGGATGACGACGCGTCCGACGAGGTCGGCGGCCAGCACCAGCGACGGTGCGAGAACGAGCGTATAGCCGAGAATCCAGCGCTGATCCGGGCCGACGATCCACCGCGCGACGTGTGGAACCATGAGGCCCACGAATCCGATCGGACCGGCGATCGCCGTCGCGCCGCCGGCCAGCAGCGTCACCGCGATGATCACGATCGCCCGCGTTCGAACAACGTTCGCACCAAGTGCGTTCGCCAGGTCGTCCCCGAGTGCGATGGTGTTCAGCGAACTCGCCGCGATCGCGGCCAGCACCACTCCTATGATCAGAAAGGGAAGCACCGGCAGCAGTACCTCCCAACCTCGATCGACGAGACTGCCTGCGTACCAGCCGCGCATCTGATCGAACATCTCTGGATCGGTCAACACCCAACCGGTCACAATGCCCGACAGCACCGCTCCGAATGCGACGCCCACCAGCGTCAATTGGACGGGATCGGCTCCACCGCGCCCCATCGAACCGAGCACGTAGACGACGACCGTGACGACCAATGCGCCGAAGAACGCGAACCACACATATCCACCGGCGGTGGTCACACTGAACGCCGCAATGCCGACCACGACAAAGAACTCGGCGCCGGCGTTGACCCCGAGAATGCCGGGATCGGCAAGCGGATTTCGGGTCAACGCCTGGATGAGCGCGCCGGACACCCCGAGCGCGACACCAACTGCGAGACCCACTGCCGTTCGCGGAATACGCATGTCCCACACGACATACGCGTCGCCCTTGCCGGTGTTGTGCAAGAGTGCGTCGAACACGACCGACAGCGGGATGTCCTTCGATCCGACGGCGATGCTCAGGAGCACCAAGGCGATCAGCGAAGCCATCGCGATGAGCAATCCGAGCGCGCGTCGTCCCAGGCTTGTCGTTGCTGTTGCGCGGCGGACCCCCTCCGGCGTCTCAGCGGGCGGAGGAGCATGACCGGTTCGTGTTGTCACTCGACTGTCTCCTGGTGGCGGACGCACATCCAGCCGCCTCGTTCGCCACGAGGCGGCTGGATGTCGATAGGTCTGACCTAGGCGCCCGTGTTGAGCGCTGAAGCCTCCAGCTGCGGAACGATCTCGTCGACCCACCACTGAACGCTCGATGGAGTGGGGGGATTGACCGCAAGCCACTGCGGACCATAGAGGTAGACAAGCGTCTCATTCTTCGCGGCGAGTAGCTCGGGGACTCGGGGATCAGCCTCGAACGCCGTCCTGAACTTGTTGCCCGGATCTGCGTACTCGTGAGTGACGATGAACACGACGTCAGCGGTGAATTTGTCGATGTTCTCCAGCGAGTACTTGGGCGCGTTCGCCCCGATACTGTCGCCCTCACCTGTCGGCTGCCCGGCTCCGGGCGTCAAGCCCAAGGCCTCGAGGGGCTCGTTCGCATACTCGGTGAGCCACAGCTGCTGATCTTCAGCGCTGAGGACACCGAGCTGAAATGTCTTGCCCTGCAACCCAGGTAGCTTCGCGGCGGCCTCCGACAGGGCGGCGTCGTACTTGGCTTCGGTCTCCTCGACGATCTTCTCGTCATGCCCGGTGAGCGCCGCAAGAGACGTCAGACTTTCCTGCCAGCTGGTATCGCCGCCTTCCTCCTGCGTCTTCAGACCCACATAGGTTGGCGCAATGGCCGAAAGCTGCTTGTAGAGCTGCTCGTCGACGCCCCAGACACTCGTCAAAATCAGGTCTGGCTCCAGTGCGGCGATCGCCTCCGGCGAGTCCGTGTATTCCGCGGTGACGAGGTCCGGGTTGAAGTCACCGTCGTATACCCCCTGCAACCACGGGTAGTCGTCGAGATCGGACTTCTCCCCCGAAACCACGACGGGCTTCTCGCCGAGAATGTCCAACAACCCGACCCAGTCCAGACTCATGGCGACGATTCGCTCAGGCTTTTCGTCAACGGTGACGTCACCGTAGGCGGAGTCGACCGTGACCGGAAACGCACCGGTACTCGACGCCCCGTTGGTGGCGTCGTCGGACGAGTCGCTCGCGCAACCTGCGAGCATCAAGCCGACGCTGACCGCCCCGGCAAGCAGTGCTGTCGCGCGCCTACGCGCGGAAAGCCGATTCATTGATATTCCTCTCGTCTACTTCAACAGTTTCGGGTCGGTCAGACGTTCGCGAAAAGCCGTGAAGTGACGGACACACGCTGCGCGATATCGTCGCGCAGCGACTTGAGACGGACAGTCACCGGTCGGTTTGCTCGCACGGCGGACATACCGCTCAGAAAGTTAGCACAACCTGGCTAAGGCTAGGCTATCTTCAGAACAGCCCACTCGCCGCAGGTGCCTGATACGCACATCTGCAGCCCGCCGAGGGGCACAACTACAGCCCGGCCTCTTCGAGCATGTCCTCCCACCGGTTCTCGGCCTCTGCCTCCTCGATTCCGGCGTCGATCAACCGCTGGTACTCGCTGTGGAGCCGATCTTCGACCGCTTCGTACTTCTGGAGCCACTCTTCGGCGCGAACGCGCCAGTAGCCGATTATCTCGATCTGCGCGCTGGCGAAGCCACGCTCGTTGCGCAGGTATTTGCGCGCGTCCCGGCTCGTGGCTGCCTCTCCGGCGAACCACACGTAGCCAGGCCCATCCGGAAGGGGTTCGGCACGGAGGGCTTCGCCCAGCCCCGACGGCCCTCGCCCGTTTCCGCCGATGAGCCACGTGATGCTCAGGTCCGCATTCGTCTCGATCGCGACCTTGTCTGCGTTGTCGAGGACTTCTACGATCGCCCGAACGGAAAACCCGGCCGGCAGCTCTTCGACAGCTCGAGACAGACCGGGAAGCCCGGTGAGGTCGGCAACGAGGAGTTGCCATGCCGTGCCGCTGGGCGGGTCATACCAACCGCGCGGTCCCCACAGTCCGATGACGTCACCGGGTGCCGCTGTCAGTGCCCACGTCGCCGCAATTCCGCCCTTGTGCGCAACGAAGTCGATCGACATTTCTTTGGCGGCCGCATCCCAGCTCCGAACCGTGTAGTTGCGATGCTCGGGTTCATCTATGTCGCGGTAGGCCCATTCGCCGTCCTTCTCGATCATCGACGGCGGCTTGTCTTCGCCCTCGCCGGGGAAGTACAGCGAGACGCACTCGTCAGCGGCGCCGTTCGACGCGTAGTCGGCCAATCCATCACCGCCGAATACGACACGCACGAGCGAGGGCGAGATACGCGCAGTCCTCACCACCTCGGCATAGAAGAAGCGCTGCTTTCCTTTGATCGCCACGTGGCACCTTTCCTTTCGAAGTACAAAGTTAGCCTGAGCTAACCAGATCGGCGGCGTCCCAATGCCGCTGACGACAGCGCCGCGCGGGTGCCTCGCCCCTAGGTCAGCCCTAGGCATAACCCTGATGTGATGTGGAGCACACTCGGCGACGATCGAAGCCGTCGCGTACACCCTTGCGACGGGGTCCACAGCCATCCCCGGGCCTCACTACTACAGCGACAGAACAGAATTGGCACACGACCGGTGACGACCCATGAGCTCTACTGAAGCTGAACTCCGCCCCACAGAAGGCGGATTCGAGCGTCCGGCGCAACGACCGCCAAGTCGTCGGCAGCTGGTCGCCGATTTCGGCGGCCGATACGTCGGGGCGGGCGCGACCGGTGTGCTGTTCTCCGCCACCGGACCCGTCGCGGTGATAATGGGTGCGGCGTCGGCCGGTTCTCTGACCGCGTCCCAGACGGCATCGTGGATCTTCGGCGTCTTCGTTCTCAACGGGCTTCTGACGATCGTCGCGAGCTGGGTGTACCGGATGCCGCTGAGCTTCTTCTGGACAATCCCCGGCACTGTTCTCGTGGGTCAGGCACTGGGGTCGTTGACGTGGCCCGAGGTGGTCGGTGCCTACATCGCGACCGGCATCCTGATCACTGTCCTCGGGGCGACTGGCCTGGTCGCGAGACTCATGGCCCTGATCCCCCACCGAGTCGTGATGGCGATGGTCGCCGGGGCGTTTCTCTCTTTCGGAACCGGCCTGGTCCGCGCGGTCACCTCTGACGTTCTTGTCGCCGGACTGATGGTTGTGGCATGGCTGCTGGTGACGAGATCCTCCGCGTTGGCGGCCAAAGTCCCCGCGGTGCTCATCGCGCTTGTCGTCGGTCTCGGCGCGTTGGCAGCGACCGGCGGATTCGAACCACTCGGGGCGGCGGCGTCATCGCTACCGCTGGTCGCCGCTCCAGAATTCGTTGCACCGGTGTGGAGTTGGCCGGCGTGCGCACAGCTGGTGGTTCCGCTGTCGATCACCGTCATCGCTGTGCAGAACGGGCAGGGCGCAGCCGTCTTGACTGCCGCGGGTCACCACCCACCGATGAAGGTGGTCACGGTCCTGTGCGGTATCTGGTCGGTGCTCGCGGCTCCCCTTGGCGCGATCTCCACATGTTTGGCCGGGCCGACCAACGCCCTGCTCACCGCGGTCGGCGAACGGCACCGCCAGTACACAGCAGGGATCACGTGCGGAGTCCTGGCCATCGGCGTCGGATTGAGTGCCCCGATGTTGGTCAGACTGCTCACCGTTGTGCCAACAGGTTTCGTCGCGGCACTGGCCGGACTGGCGATGCTCGAAGCCCTGCGCGGGGCCTTCGTCGGAGCGTTCAGGGACTCACCAGAGGACACATCGAAACGTCCACCGCTGGGCCCGCTGATCACACTGCTGGTGACGATTTCGAGTATTCAGGTCGCAGGGCTCGGAGCCCCCTTCTGGGGGCTGGTCGCCGGAGTTGTCGTCACCCGGTTGCTCGACGACCGCGGTTGAGCCGCGCGCTCCGCAGTCGTTACCCGAAGATCGGTGGCAGTCCCTCGGATACTCGCTGCGGGAACTCCGGCACACGCTTGTCGAGAAACGCGGTAACTCCTTCTCGCACATCGTCGGAGGTGCCGCGGATGTAGATGGCCTTGGATTCGGCCCGATGCGACACCTCAGGACTCTCGGCGCCGAGCATCTGCCACATCAGCTGGCGGGTAAGCGCGGCCGACACCGGTGACACACCTGCTGTCAACTCGGTTGCTACAGCGATGGCGCGATCCACCACCTGATCTGCCGGCACCAGCTCACGAACCAAGCCCCGCTCGAGCGCTTCGTCGGCCATGACCATCTTGCCGCCAATCGTCCACTCGAGTGCCGTGGAGATGCCGACGAGGCGGGGCAAGAACCAGTTGGAGCAGGCTTCTGGCACCAAGCCTCTGCGGGTGAAGACGAATCCGAACTTCGCATTGTCCGCGGCGATGCGGATGTCGGCGGGAAGCGTCATCGTGACCCCGACACCTGCCGCCGGACCGTTGATGGCCGCGATCACGGGTTTGAGTGACCGATAGATGCGCAGACTGACCTGGCCACCCTCGTCGGGAGGCGCTTCGCCGGATCCTTTGTCATCGAGTACGAAGGTGTCGCCACCTCCGCCGAGGTCCGCGCCCGCACAAAACGCCCGACCCGTACCGGTGATCACCACGGCCCGAACCGCGTCGTCGGCGTCGCACTCGTCGAACGCATCGATGATCCGGTCGTGCATCTCGCTGGTGAACGCATTCAGGCGCTCCGGCCGATTCAGCCGGACGATCGCGATCGGCCCCCGGCGCTCCAGTTCCACCACGCCTGAGTTCCATGCGGTCACAATGTCTCCTCCTCGGGTCCCACGTGCTCTCGAGATCACACGGTAGACCCGCCGCCGCTACCCACCGGCCGCAAGTGCTGTGAACCGCCAGTCCAGGACAGGAATCGGCCCATCTTCGCCGCCCACGACCTCGGCAATCGACCGGAGTCGCAGCAGCGTTGCTCCGCCGTCGATCGTTTCGGCGGAGTCGACATGAAGCCGACTCGTGATGGTGTCGCCCTCACGCACCGGACCGAGGTGGTCGCACGACTGCCAGCCGAGGACGGTGACGAGGTTCGGCAACGCCCGGGTCGCCTGTGACAGCGCGATTCCGATGGTGTGGCCGCCGTAGACCAATCGGGCGCCCCCGTTGACTCGTGAATCATGGTGTGTTGCGGCGATGTTCAGCGACAACCGGGCGAGTTCCGGTGCGCTCGAGACAACATCGGCGCTGCTGAGAAATGTGGCCCCGGCAAGGTCGGTGCTGGTCGCCGGCATCCCCGAGAGATCCCAGCCCTCCGGGATCCCATACGCAGGTTCGTCGGCCGGTCCGATGGCCGACAGATCGTCGGACGCCGGTTCGCCGACATCGCGCGGTGAATCCGAGAACGGGATCATGGCGCACCGGTAGAAGTCCAAGATCTTGCGGCCGGTCTGGTCGACGGTCTCCATCCGTAGCGCGGCCAACCCGGTCGGGCGCCTACCCTGCTTGACGGTGTTCGCCTTGAGACCGACGACTTCGGTACGGGTGTAGAGGGAGTCTCCGAGGTGCGGAAAGGCGTGAAACCGCAGGCCGCGGTAGAACAGATTTGCTTTGACGTGATGGGTTGCCAGGGTGGACTGCCCGATGGCTATGTCGCAGACCAGCCCGGGGTGAGCCAGCGCGGTGGACCCTCCGGTGACGGCTGCGGACAGGTGCGCATCGAGCGGCAGCCGCAGGCGATCTCCGAGAATGGCCTGATGCATCGCGGCGGCGCCGTCCGTGAGGGTCATCGACGGCGCGGTGTCGAACACCTGACCCACTGCCAGCTCGTCGAAGTACGGACCGCCCACGTCGATGGGGTTTGGTTCGGTCATGGTCCTCAGCGCCCTTCCGCCAGCGCCAGCACCCGCCGCGCGGACACCGCGACGGCCTCATCGAGCATCTGACCATCGAGCGACGCGGCTCCCGCGCCCTTGGTCTCGGCCTCCGCGAGAGCACCCAAGATTTGTCTTGCCTCGGCGACAGCACCGGCTGTCGGAGTGAATTCCTGCGCTGTGAAGGCGATCTGGGCCGGGTGGATGACCCATTTGCCGTCGAACCCGAGCTCGCGCGTCCAACGGGTCGCAGCCTGGAAGTCCGCGTCGTCAGCGACCGACAGGTGTGGTCCGTCGATGGCTGCGATACCGGCGGTACGGGCGGCGATCAATATTCGGTCCTGAACGGCCGACCATCGATGCGGCGGAAGGTTGCGCTCGCGCCCGAGCGCTGCCGCGAGATCGGCATAACCGATGACTATCGCAGCCAGGCGCTCGGTAGCGCCGCAGATGTCGTCGAGATAGGTGAGGCCGGCCGGCGTTTCGATCAGTGCCTGCAGTTCGGCCGGGTGCGTGCCCAACTCCTGGACGGCCGCGGTGAGATGCTCGGCGCTCTCGACCTTCGGCACGACCACACTCGTCAGCCCAGAGCCTGTCGTCGACAGCGCAGCCAGATCATCAAGTGCCCAGGGAGAATCGATGCTGTTGATCCTGACCGACAGCAACGGACCGCTGGGCGACGCATCGCCCGCCAGCGTCTCGATCACCAGTGCCCGCGCTGTGTCCTTCTGCGCCGGAACCACGGCATCCTCGAGGTCGAGCACCACCTCATCGACCTCGAGCATCAGAGCTTTGTCGATCTTTCGTTGGTCGGACCCGGGTACGACCAACACCGATCTGCGTCGTTGCATCGACTACTACCTCACTTCGACAAAGATATGTACGGCCAAATACTGGCGGGATTCTGCATCAAAGTCAAGGTTTCGACTCGAATCGGAGCACGCGCGCCGATATGGCCGTACAATACAAAGGTCAGCCGATCACCCCCAGATCCGACACGAGGTGTGTATCAGGTTGGTGCACGCGCATGACCTGCATAGCATCTGAGGAACCATGACCGGTAAGAAGCGCGAGGCCGAACCCGCCTATCAGGTGTTGTCCAATCAGCTCCGACAGGACATCGCCGGTGGGATGTACGACAACGGTGCGAAACTGCCCACCGAAGCCGAGCTGTCTGAACGCTACGGGGTCAGCCGGCAAACCGTGCGGCGCGCATTCGTAGACCTCGTTGCCGCGGGCATCGTCTACCGGGTCCCGGGGCGCGGCACCTTCGTCAACGAGTCCGGTGGCCGGTACCTCCGTCAGCAAGGCTCGATCCAAGACCTGCTGAACCTGTCGACCGACACGACGATGGAAGTGGTCGGCGCGCTGACGCGCCGCGTCGACGTCGAAGCAGCGAGCCGTCTCCGCCTCGACAGCGACGTCGTCTACACCATGGTCTTCCGGCGCATCCACGATGAAATCCCGTTTGTCCTCACCACCGTGCACCTGCCCGAGGACACCGCACGGTTGGTACTGAATGCGCCGGAAGTGGCCGCAGGTGCAGTCAGCACCTACACCATGATCGGCCTGCTCGAACCCCATCTCGATTCGCCGATTTCCGAAGCAGCGCAGTCCATCACGGTCGATGCCGCGAACGGTCTGGATTCCGCGCACCTCGGCTGCACCGAAGGACACCCGGTCTTGCGTATCGATCGTCTCTACACCGATGCGGCCGGTGTCGCCCGGGAACTGTCGGTGAGTCACTACCTACCGGAGCACTACACCTACCGGGTGACGCTGCAACGCGCTTGAGCGGTCACACCTGAACACCCAGTTCCCGCCGGATCAAATCATTGTGTTCGCCCAGTCGGGGTACCGACCCCAACGGAACCTCATCGGACCCGGCGATACTCACCGGGGATCGCAGACCGCGGGCAGTTCCGGTTTCGGTGTCGACGTCGCGCCATCTATCGCGCTCCCGGAGGGCCGGGTGGTCGAGTAATTCGGCTGCCGTGCGCATCCGGGCGTTCGCGATACCGGCCTGATCGAGTTGTTCGATCACGTCAGCCGACGAACTGCGCTGCAGCGCTTCGGAGACGAGCACATTCAACGCCGCGGTGTTCTCGACACGGTCCGGGTTGTGGATGAACCGCCCATCGGTGGCGAGTTCAGGGCGATCCAACACCGTGGAGCACAGCGAGGCCCACTCCCTGTCGTTCTGCACCGCCAAGAACACGGCCTGCCCGTCACCACACTCGTAGGGGCCGTATGGGGCGATCGTCTGGTGGCGTGCGCCGGTGCGCGGCGGAGTCGTCCCCGAGAAGCCCGCGAGCAGCGCCGGCTGACTCATCCACTCCCCGAGCGCGTCGATCATGGCGACCTCGAGCGATGCACCCTCACCCGTCGTCTGCCGATGGTAGAGCGCGGTCAGAATGCCTGTGTAGGTGTACATCCCGGCGGCGATGTCGGCGATGGAGAGGCCTGCCTTGGCAGGTTCATCCGGTGATCCGGTGACTGCCAACACCCCCGTTTCGCATTGAATCAACAGGTCGTACGCCTTCTTCGACTGATACGGTCCCTCGGTCCCGTAACCGGACACACTGCAGTGCACCAGATCCGGGTGGCTCTCCCGCAGGGTGCGCGCGTCCAGCCCGAGGCGGTCGATGGCACCCGGCCCGAGATTGCTGACGAACACATCTGCCCGCTCGATCAGGACGTCGAGGACCCGTCGGTCGTCGGCGTTTTTCACATCGAGTTCGAGACTTTCCTTGCCGCGATTGAGCCACACGAAGTAGCTCGATTGTCCGTGCACGCTGCGGTCATAGCCGCGCGCGAAGTCGCCGACGCCGGGGCGCTCGATCTTGATGACCCGAGCACCGAGATCGGCGAGCTGACGGGTCGCAAACGGCACGGCAACAGCATGTTCGAGGGATACGACGGTGATTCCGGCGAGCGGCTGCGCTGATGTCATGGCGGTATCGTCAGATTCCGCCACGGGATACCAACTGGCCCGCGATCACGTTGCGCTGGATCTCGTTCGTGCCCTCGCCGACGATCATCAACGGCGCATCCCGGAAGTAGCGTTCGACATCGTATTCGGTCGAGTACCCGTAGCCACCGTGAATACGAACCGCGTTCAGCGCGATCTCCATGGCGATCTCGGAGGCGAACAGCTTCGCCATGCCCGCTTCCATGTCGCATCGTTCGCCGGAGTCGTACTTCTCTGCGGCATAACGGGTGAGCTGTCGTGCGGCGGTCAGCTTCGTCGCCATGTCGGCCAGGTAGTTGCCGATCGACTGGTGCTTCCAGATCGGCTTTCCGAAGCTCTCGCGCTGCTGCGCATAGGCGAGCGAATCCTCCAGCGCTGCCGTCGCAACACCGAGCGCACGGGAAGCCACCTGGATGCGACCGGTTTCCAGGCCCTTCATCATCTGCGCGAATCCCTTGCCCGGGGTGCCACCGAGGATGGCTGTCTGCGGGACGCGGTAGTTGTCGAAGGAGAGCTCACACGACTCGACGCCCTTGTAGCCCAGCTTGGGCAGATCCCGCGACACCGTCAGTCCCGGTCCGTGTTCGGCCAGCACGATCGAGATTCCCGAGTGCCGGGGCTGGGCTGTGGGATCGGTCTTGCACAGCAACGCGATCACCCCCGACCGACGGGCATTGCTGATCCACGTCTTCGACCCACTGATGACGAGGTCATCGCCTTCGGTCTTGGCGACCGTTGTGAGGGCTTGCAGATCCGATCCGCCGCCCGGTTCGGTCAATGCCATCGTCGCCCGCATCTCACCGGTGGCCATCACGGGCAAGTACTTCTGCTTCTGCTCTTCGGTGCCGTACAGCGCGATGAGCTTGGCCACCACCGTGTGTCCGCCCATGGCACCGGACAGACTCATCCAACCCCGTGCCAGTTCCTCGGTGACCGCGACGTAGCAGGGCATCGACACCGGCGACCCACCGTAGGCCTCGTCGATCGCAAGACCATAGATGCCGATCTGCTTCATCTGCTCGATCCACTTCTCCGGATACTCGTTGGCCTTCTCGACCTCCCGTACCGACGGCTTCACCTCGCGGTCGACGAAGTCGCGAACAGTCCGCACCAGCATCGTTTCTTCGTCGTTCAGGTTGTAGCTCACGTGATCCTCCAGCAAGGGAAACTTTGTACGGCCATATTGCTCGGCGCTGCCCCTGAAGTCAACCCACCCCCGATGATGTGCCCTTCTGGCGAAAGAAACCCCAGGTGAACTCCACCAAAAGGGCACACTATCGGAGGTGGGATTGGGCCGTCGACGCCAGATTGGCCGTACATTTGGATCACGATATTCTCGGATGACTATGAGCCGAACAATTGGGTTGCGCCGCAGCACTGTCGAGACCTCCGACGGGGCCCTGCTCGCCGTGCAGGAAGGTGGGCCCGACACCGGACCCGCACTACTGCTGCTTGCCGGCCAAGCCAACTCACACCGGTGGTGGACCGGCATCCGGGACCACTTCGAGCAGCGATTTCGCACGATCAGCTTCGACTATCGAGGCGCCGGGGACACCCGCGCCGAGGAATCATCGACTTGGTCGACCACCCTGTTCGCCGACGACGCCGCTCGGGTTCTGGCGACCCTCGGAGTCGACTCCGCGCACGTATACGGCACCTCGATGGGTGGCCGGGTAGCGCAGATGCTCGCCATCGACCACCCCTTGACTGTGGATCAACTCGTCCTCGCCTGCACAACCACAGGCGGGGCGCTCGCGGTCGAGCGCGACAACGACGTGCGTCGCGCACTGGCACAACAGGATTCGCATGCCAGGGTCAATGCGCTACTCGAGTTCATGTACACCCCGGCGTGGTTCGCCCCGGGGCGACGCAGCCACCTGCTCGGAGATCCCCACATGACGACCCGTGCGCAGCTACTCCATCTGCGCACCAGTGGCGGCCACGACGCCGTCGATCGACTCTGCGAAATCCGTTCGCCGACACTGATCCTGCATGGCAGTGACGACCTCATGGCCCCGGTTGTCAACGCGCACCGCCTCGGTGACGCCATCCGCGACTCTCACGTCGAGATCACCACCGGCGGTCGGCACGGGTTCTTCGACGAATTCGCCGACTCTGTGTCGGCTCAGGTCATCGACTTCCTCGACGACGGACTGTAGAACGAGTCCGTCGCTTCCGCAAATCCACCCGTTCCGGTCAAAACCAGGGGTCACGGCCCCGTGGGTTTGACCGGAACGGGTGGGTTTGCGCGAGGAGTTGATCCTCAGCGCGGCTGATAGTGCAGGTATGCGATGCCGTTGTCGAAGATTCTGTGCTCGACAAGATCCAAGTCAAGGCGAGCGCCATCAGGCAGGGCCCGCAGACCGCCGCCCACCGTCTTCGGAACCACGAAGAAGTGGAAGTCTTCGATGAGACCCGCACGGATTGCCGCAGCCGCGGTGGTCGGGCCGAAGATCTCGACCACACCAGCCGCGTCGTCGACGATCCGCTGCAACTCGTCCAAGCTCAGCTTAGAGACGAGACGTGCACGGTCCGACTGGAGTTCGTCCGGCGTCAGCGTCGACGACACCACCACCTTGTCGATACCCCGCCACCGTCGGCCGAACTCCCGCGCGGCCTCAGGACCGTCAGCGTCGTCAGGGTAGGTCTCCCAGTAGTCCATCCCCGCGTATGTCTTTCGGCCCAGCACCTCGGTCGTCACCGTCGCGATGCGGTCGAGATGGACGGCGAACACCGCATCGCTCGGGCCGGTCCACTGGAAGTCACCATCAGCGTCGGCGGCATAGCCGTCGAGAGACACTGTCGCGGCGTAACTCAGAGTTCCCATACTGTGCCGATCTCCTCGGGCGGGCTGCAGTGCAGCCGACCCTACCGGCTTTCTCTTTACGCGCCGGTGTTGCAGAGCCGGTGCGGCCGAAAAGCCGGTAGAGATGGGGGTCCGACAAGGGATGCCTAGTCGAAGACCCGTGGCAGTCCGGCCGACACCTGTAGAGGAAAATCAGGAACCCGCTTCTCGAGAAACGCCGCGACCCCTTCGGGAACATCGTCGGACGTTCCGCGTACGTAGATGGCCTCGGACTCCGCACGGTGGGCCACTTCCGGACTCTCGGCGCCGAGCATCCGCCACATCATCTGCCTGGTCAAAGCCACCGAGACCGGCGATGTGCCCGAGATCAGGTCAATTGCCACCGCGATCGCGCGGTCGAGAACCTGGTCAACAGGCACCACTTCCCGCACAAGACCTCGTTCGAGAGCCTCGGACGCCGAAACCATCTTGCCGCCAACAGCCCATTCCAGCGCGGTGGAGATGCCGACAACCCGCGGGAGGAACCATGTCGAACACGCCTCCGGCACCAGACCCCTACGGGTGAATACGAAGCCGAACTTCGCAGTCTCGGAGGCGATTCTGATGTCAGCGGGCAGACTCATCGTCACGCCGACGCCGGCAGCAGGTCCGTTGATCGCGGCCACCACGGGCTTGGTCGACCGATAGAGACGCAGGGCAACTTCCCCACCGGAATCTGCGGGTGTTCCTCCGGTCTCGGGGTCGTCGTCGAGGACAAAGGTGTCGCCACCCGCCTCCAGGTCTGCTCCGGCGCAGAAGGCTCGCCCGCGACCGGTCAGAACGACCACCCGAATCGAGTCGTCCGCATCGCACTCATCGATCGCTTCGATGATGCGCGTGCGCATCTCGAGGGTGAACGCGTTGAGGCGGTCCGGGCGGTTGAGCCACACCACCCCGACAGCACCCCGCCGTTCCAGTTCGACAACGCTCTCAGTGCTCGTCTCGGTCACAAAATTCCTCTCACGTCGTGAACTCCTGGCTACAGGTCGATGACCAGTGTCGGATCGAGGCTTCGCGAGACGCAGATCATCATCACGTCGCCGGCCTCTTGCTCATCCTCGTCGAGCACTGAATCCCGGTGGTCGGGCCGACCGCCCAGCACTGCGACTTCGCAGGTTCCGCACGTGCCCTCACGACAGGAGAAGTCGGCGTCCACGCCGGCGTCCAGCACCGCGTCCAACACGGTTTGATCAGCCCTGACGGCGATTGTCTTGCCGGAAGTGCGCAGCTCGAGGTCGAAGGCACCGTCGACGGCGTCTGCGGACTGCGCTTTCGGCGAGAAGCGTTCAAGGTGCAACGTCACGTCGGAGCGAGCAGAGCACGCGGCCTCGATCGCTTGCAGCAGGGGTTCCGGCCCGCAGCAGTACACCGCTGTCCCCGGCACCGCCTGCTCGAGTTCGGACACCAGATCCAGTAACCCGAACTCGTCCTGCGGCCGCAACTGCACCCGATCGCCGTACTCCTGCGCCAGTTCGGTCGCAAAGGCCATGCTGCCGCGGGCCCTTCCGCCGTACAACAGTTTCCACGGCGTACCGGAGGTCTCGACGTCGCGCACCATCGGAATCATCGGGGTGATGCCGATCCCGCCGGCGACGAACAGGTACGAATCTGCCTGCACGAGTTCGAAATGATTGCGCGGACCTTTGACCGTCATCAGGTCGCCGACCTCGACTTTGTCGTGGACGCGAATCGAACCTCCCCGACCGCCGGCCTCGCGGAGGACGGCGACGGTCAGGGACGCCGGGTCCGACCGGTCTCCGCACAGTGAGTACTGGCGCACCACGTCGTCGTCGAGCACCAGATCGATATGCGATCCCGGCGACCAGCTCGGCGCCTGCCCACCTTCGGCGTCGGCGAGTTGGATGGTGACCACCCCGTCGGCCACCTCACGCTTGCCGATGACCTTCATCGGACGCATAGTGTTCGATTCGTCGACCACCGGCTCACCCCGCTTCCCTCGCGTCTGGTATTAAACCTTATGTCATTAGTTTAATGGTAGCGCAGCCGATGGGAAGGTCGCCACAGTGCACAGTTCACGCAGCAGTTCGATCCTCGATGTGTTCAGGCTCGACGGTTCGGTCGCCGTGATCACCGGAGCGGGCAGCGGACTCGGGGCAGGTTTCGCACGCGCACTCGCCGATGCCGGCGCCGATGTCGTGGTCGCTGCCCGGCGCAGAGATCTGCTCGAAGAGGTTGCGAAGTCGGTTGCCGAACAGGGACGACGGTGCTTGGTTGTCCCGACCGACGTCACCGACCCTGCGCAGTGTGACGACCTCGCCGCCGCCGCTGTGGCCGAGTTCGGACGACTGGACATCCTCGTCAACAATGCCGGCGTCACACATGCTGCCCCAGCGACGCGAGAGAACCCAGACGACTACCGTAAAGTGCTGGAGGTCAATCTGTTCGGGGCGTACTGGATGGCCCAATCGTGCGCTCGCGTGATGAAACCAGGATCGAGCATCGTCAACATCTCGAGCATGCTCGGTCTGGTCAAATCAGCGCTACCGCAAGCCGCCTATGCGTCCAGCAAGGCAGGCCTGATCGGATTGACCCGCGATCTGTCGAACCAGTGGGCGCAGCGCAAGGGCATTCGCGTCAACGCGATAGCGCCCGGCTTTGTCGATACCGACATGATCAGCGACATGGATGCGGACACTCTCGCTGAGTTCCTCCGAGGCTGCTCGTTGGGCCGGACCGCTACGCAGCGAGAGATCGACGCAGCAGTGGTGTTTCTCGCGGGCCGCGGCGCCGGTTACATCACCGGCTCGACGCTCGCCGTCGACGGCGGCACGTCCGGACACTGACCCACCGCACGCGGACTCAACACACAAGGGGATCAACACATGCAGACAGAAAGCGACCACTTGCGTTTGCCCGGCGACGGCGTCGACCTCGCTGCCGACCGGTGGGTACCGGCCGGAGTCAGCCGAGGCGACGTCCTGCTGCTCCATGGTGGCGGTCAGACGCGGCACTCGTGGCAGAGCACCGGCATTCGGCTCGCCCAGCACGGCTGGACCGCCTACTCGATCGATGCTCGTGGTCACGGCGGCAGTCAATGGGCGAAAGACGGCGACTACAGCAGCTCCGCACAAGCCCGCGACATCCGTGCCGTAGCAGGAGCCCTCGATACGAGTCCCGTTCTTGTCGGGGCCTCCATGGGCGGAATGGCAGCGCTCACCGCCCAGGCGGAATACCAGCTCGGCCGGGCTCTGGTTCTCGTCGACATCACCCCGAAGGCAGAGACCGCCGGGATCGAGCGAATCCGACAGTTCATGGAATCCGGCCTCGGAGGTTTCGACACGCTCGCAGACGCCGTCGATGCGGTGGTCGCCTACAACCCGACACGCTCCCGGCCCCCGCGTGAAGAGGGGTTACAGAAGAACCTCCGCCGCCGGGATGGCCGTTGGTACTGGCATTGGGATCCACGCCTGCTCGAACACAGCGAGAACGGGCCGGACGTCGCCGCGGCACGCGAGGTCAGGGCACGCGGCGCAGCGAGATCGATCACGGTACCCACGCTCTTGATCCGGGGCGCTCAATCCGATGTGGTGAGTGCCGACGGTGCGGAGGATCTACTCCAGGCCATCCCCGGATCGAAGCACATCGACGTCGGCGGGGCGGGGCACATGGTCAGCGGCGACGACAACGGCGTACTCAGCCAAGGGCTGGTGGAGTTCCTCGACACCGATGTACCGCCCGCACGACCGTGAACCCACGAGGCACCTACCAGCTGAAGGTTTTCACCGCCCTCCCACGGCACTGTCCTGCCGCGATCGGGGAGGTAGGAGGACTAGTATCCGTACACATGCAATCTGTCCGCGTCACCGCCACCTCGCGGGAATCGATCTGACATGCCCCGGCCATCAACACCGCTCATCAGCCGCGCCACTGTCGTGGAAGCCTCGCTGCAGATCATCGACGCCGACGGACTCGACGCCCTGAGCCTCCCCCGCATCGCAAAGCAACTCGGCGTGCGGGCGCCTTCGCTCTACCATCATTTCTCGGACAAGTCGGAGATACTGTCGGCTGTTGCTCGCCATATCGCCGGTGCTGATGTCGCCCGGCCTCGTCGAAAACCAGGCCCCAACTGGCCCGAGTATTTCGTCCAGCTCGGATTGAACTTCCGTCGCGCGATCCTGCGGCATCGTAATGCCGCGCCGTTGCTGCTGAACTACCTCCCCCGGGACGTCCTCACCGGAAGCTACGAGGAGGTGGCGCAGTTCCTCCTCGACTCCGGAGTCCCGATCGAGCTGCACGTGCAGATCTTGGACGGCATGGAGACCATCTCCATCGGCGCGGTGATGATGGAAGCCGTACGCAAGCAGAGCACCCGCTCGACGATCTTCACCAACGTCGACAAGCATTCCCAGCCGCTGCTGACCGAGGCACTGGCAGCCAACGAATACAACTCCAAGCAGCTTTTCGAAGAAATGATCCGCAGTTTTCTGCACGGCATCATGCGCGATCACGAGCTCGACATCGTCGAATCCGCATAGCCGGTACCACGCAACCAAAAGAGGCGGTACTCACCGACATAGGGTGAATACCGCCTCTTTGCGTGGAGGATCTCAGTCGGCCGCAGGCGCCGGCATATGAACGGTCTTGATCTCGAAGAACTCCTCGAGGCCCTCCACGCCGCCTTCCCGTCCGATACCCGACTGCTTGTAGCCACCGAACGGCAGGGTGAAGTCGATGATCGCCGCATTCACGCTGATGGTTCCGGTCCGGATCTTCTGTGCCACCTCGAATCCATGGTCGAGGTCGGTGGTGTACACCGCTCCGGAGAGTCCGTAGATCGAATCATTCGCGATCGCAATGGCATCGGCCTCGTCTTCGTAGGTGATGATCGAGATCACAGGGCCGAAGACCTCTTCCTGCGCCACCTTCATGTCGTTGCGGACACCGTCGATCAGTGTCGGCTCGATGAAGTACCCGTGATCGATGCCGGCCGGGCGACCCCCACCCAGGATCACGGTGGCGCCGTCTTCTTTCGCCGAGGCGATGTAGCTCTCCACCCGGTCGCGCTGACGTTCCATCGCGAGTGGTCCGAGAAAGTTGGTCTGCTCCCACGGATTGCCCATCGGGATGCCGCCGTAGGCCGCCCTGAGTGCGTCGACGAGCTCGTCGTGACGCTTGCTCGACACCAGCACTCGGGTGAGAGCGATACACGCCTGGCCGCTCTGCATGCACCCGCCCATCGGAAGTGACTGCAGCACATCATTGATATCGGCGTCGTCGAGAATGATCGCCGCTGATTTGCCGCCGAGCTCCAGTGAGACCTTGGCGACCCGTTCTGCGGCCAGAGCCATGATGCGTCGGCCGGCAAGGGTGCTGCCGGTGAACGTGATGTGGTCGACCTCGGGGTTGGTGACCAACGACTCGGACACCTCGCGATCGGCGCACAGGACGCTGATCACGCCGCGCGGAATCAATCCCTCGGCCGTGAGCTCACCGAGGATGTCGGCGAAGACCGAGGTCGACAACGGAGCCTCGGGCGCCGTCTTGAGAACCACGGAGCATCCTGCGGCAAGCGCGGGAGCGACTTTGAAGGCCACCGTGCCGATCGGGCCGTTCCACGGAATGATGGCAGCGACAACGCCGGTCGGCTCCTTGAGGATGCGGGAGACTCCCCCGTCGCCACGGGTCCGGTCCTCGCGTGTCTCGAAGTTCCGCGCTTCGGCGGCAACCGCGCGGAACAGGCCACCGACCATCTGCTGGGTCATGGTGCTGACCACAACAGGGATACCGACTTCGACCACCCCGATCGGGACGAGCTCCTCGGCGCGCGCCTCGAGGCGATCGGCGATCTTGTCGATGACATCTGCGCGCTCGGCCATCGACTTCGAAGCCCACTCGCCCGAATCGAACGAGGTACGGGCAGCATTCACCGCGAGAGCCACGTCTTCCTCTGTGGCCGTGCGAATTCTGGCCACGTTACGTTCTGTCCAGGGATCGACCAGGTCGATCCACTCGTCGCCGGTGGATTCCACCCACTCGCCACCGATGAAGACCTGCTCTCGGTCAGCGATCCCGGGCATGGAGTCGGTGGGGGTTTCGATGGTGGTCATGTTGCTCCTTCGATCAGCGGTTGTTGTAGCCGGCGTCGACGGGAAGGGTCACGCCGGTGACGTAGCGGGCCTCGTCGGAGACCAGGAAGACGATCGCGTTGCTGATGTCCACGGATTCGATGAGCTCGACAGGCATCGGATTCTTGTACGATTCGTCGTTCGCGACCTCGGGGTGTGCATTGACGAACGCGCCGTATTCGGCGTTGGCCACCATGGGGGTGTTGACGCCGGTCGGATGCACCGTGTTGACGCGAATGGAGTGCTTCGCCAATTGCTTCGAGTACAACCGCATGAGTCCCACCACGCCGTGCTTGGCGGCGGAATAGCCGGCCTGCCCGGGAAAAGTGTTCAGCCCGATACTGGTCAGGCCGGCGGCCGAGCTGGTGATGACGATGGACCCGCCCTCGCCACGCTCGATGAGTCCGGGCACGGTGACCTCGAGGACATGCCAGACACCGGTCAGCATGACGTCGATCGAGTCATGCCACGCCTGCGGCTTCTCGCCGTCTCCGATGACGGGCATGATGCCGGCGTTGGGCAGGACGATGTCGACCTTGCCGAATTGTTCGATGCCCGCGTCGTACGCGCGGCGCACGTCGGCGATGTCGCGCACGTCGCCGACCGACGTGACGATCGAACCACCCGCCTCTTTCACGAGCCGTTCGGTTTCTGCCAGATCGTCGGTCGTTGCCATCGAGTAGAAGACCGTCGGGATCTGATCGCAGATGTCCATCGCGATGATCGACGCGCCCTCCTCCGCCAGCCTGATGGCGTGCGACCGGCCTTGCCCTCGGGCAGCACCGGTGATGAAGGCGACCTTGCCCTCGAGTCGTGTCATGGGGAATCCTCTTTCGCTGGCTTAGGCGCCTGTCGCCACCGGCGGTCCACGCTCGTCATCGTGGCCGCCTCCTTCGATGGTAAACCTATTGCCTGTCGGTTTACGACCGATTCGCCGAAAAAGTTCTCACCTTGTCGCCGTAGCCGTTCTCCGCATGTGGCCCTTGACTTCTGCCGCAGATGCGCCGAGCGGTCAGGACCTCGGTGTCGTCGACGTGATGTCGACGGACACCTGCAGAACGCCGCTGTCGATGAGGTCATCGATGGCACCGTCATCGAGCCCGAGCACCTCAGCACAGATCTGTCTGCTCTGCTGACCGGCAAGCGGCGCCTGCCGCATCGGCGGATCGGGTATGTGGCGAAATTTTGCCACCCGAGTGGCCGCCGGTAATCCCGAGGGCAACAGGTCGTGGTCCAGCCGGCGGTAGGCGTCTCGCGCCACCAGCTGAGGGTCCTCCAGCAGCTCCGGAAGTCGTCGCATCACACCTGCCGGGATGCCCGCGGACTGCAACTGCGTCATCGCTTCTGCAGGCGATCGCGCTGACATCCACTGTCCGAGAGCATCATCGATCCGGAGCCTGTTCTCCACTCTGCCGGCAACCGAATCGAGGGCGTTGTCCTCCGCGAGATCGGCCAGACCGGCCACCTCGCACAACCGGACCCACTGCAGGTCTTCGGTCACCGAGACCACACACCACTCATCATCCCCGGCACACGCGTACACACCGGACGGGGCCGCGTAAGGGTCGCTGTTGCCCGGCACGCCCGCCCTGCCCGGGATCAGCGCCTGCGTCACCAGTTGAACGCCCAGTTGCATAAGAGCAGTGTCCGCCTGAGCGACCTCGATGGCTCGGCCGCGACCCGACGTGGTGCGTTCGATCAAAGTCGCCAGCACCGCCACGGCGGACACCTGCGCGGCAATGTGATCGGGGTAGACGGTCGAACCGTCACAGAGAAGTTCGGCGTTGTCGGGATAACGCCACAACGCGGACACCCCGCACGAAGCGCGCACCAGCGGTCCGTACCCGAGCCGGGTCCGCCAGGGTCCCGAGCTACCGAACGCGCTGCCTTCGGCAACCACAATGCGCGGATTGATGGCCGCCAGCTCGTCATACGACAGACCCATCGAGTTCAACGTCCCGGGCTTGAAGTTGGCCAGCACCACGTCGGCTTGCGCCGCAAGTTCTTTGAACAGCGCGAGCCCATCCTGGTTGCGCAGGTCCAGTCCGATACTGCGCTTGTTACGGTGCCCCCACGCGACCGACGCCGCGAGTGCGGAACCACGCTTGGACTGCCGCAATCCGTCCGGAAAATTCGCGTTCTCGACCTTGATGACGTCCGCACCCTGGTCCGCGAACTGGCGACTGAGTTCGGCACCGAACACGATCACACCGAGGTCGAGAACCCGCAGTCCGGCCAGCGGCGGCGCCGAGCGATCCGTCGACACAGTCGATTCGACCCGCAGGCCCGGCACCGGCGGCAGGGCACGATTGTGCTCGCCCACCAGTGGTGCGCGACGGACGAACCCGGCCCGACGCCCGTCGATGCCGACGTAGCCCGACGGAATCCTGGTCCGTACCCCCGGAGCGATCTCGGCATCGACCAGCGATCCGGCCTCCGCGAAGTGTTCGGTGGCCAGCACCTCGGCCAGGGTGTGGACCCCTCCGACCGGAACACCCCTACGCGCCCCCTCGGACACGAGTTCGGCCTGCGTGTGGGCCGCGAACAGCTCGGCGATGAGCGGGTCGAGCCGGTCTGCCGCGGCGAATCTGGCCGGGATGGTGTCGTATTTGGGGTCCGCGAACTCTGCTGGTTCTCCCAGCCACTCGAACATCCCGCGCCACTGTCGTTTTGCGAGAAGGCAGATGCGTACGTGCCCGTCGGCGCAGGGGAAGACGGGGTAGAAGTTCGCGGCATCGGGACGGCCTCGGGGATAGTCTTCCGACCGTCCGGCGGCCGCCGAACCCTGAGTTCCAAAGCCCGGATCGAAACCGTGTACGACGACCTCGTACGCCGAGATGTCCACCAGGTCGCCGGCGCCGGTCTCCAGACCCCGGTAGTACGCCAGCAGTGCCGACCACGCAGCATGGACGCCGACGGCACCCTCGACGAGCCCGGTGGGCGGCAACAGCGGAACCTCACCCGGCGCGCCCGATCGAGACAACACCCCGCCGAGTGCGTAGAGCACTGGTTCTGTCGCAATCCACTCACGGTACGGCCCGGTCTGCCCGAACCCGGTGACAGAGACGTACACCAGAGCGGGATTGAGGGCTCGGAGATCATCGGGGCCCAGGCCCAGATCGGCCATCGTGCCAGGCGCAGCCGATTCGAGCAGGATGTCGGCGTCGATGACCAGGTCACGGAGCTGATCACGATCGGCAACCGCCGCCAGATCAAGAGTGATCCCGAGCTTCCCCGCGTTGCGCAGCGCAAACGGGATGCTGACGCCGTCGATCACGGGACCCGCACGGCGCGAGCGGGAACCACGCGGAGGTTCGACACGGATGACCTCGGCCCCGAGGTCGGCCAGGTAGCGTCCACACGATTCACCGAGTCCCTCGACGAGGTCGAGCACCCTGATTCCCGACAATGGCAGATCCTTGCCGTTGGTCATGTCAGCGATCCTTGAAGTACACCGACTTGGACCGGAAGTAGGGAGCCAGCCCCTCGGGCCCCAACTCCCTTCCCAGACCGGAGGATTTGACCCCGCCGAACGGGGCGGCCAATTCGAGTGCGTAATGGTTGACGCCCACTGTGCCGGTCTCGACACGGGCAGCCAACTCGTAACCGTGCGCTTCATCCGAGGTCCAGATGGTGCCGCCCAGGCCGTATTCGGAGTCGTTGGCGATCGCAACGGCATCATCTTCGGTCTCGTACGGGGTGATGGTCAGCACCGGACCGAAGATCTCCTCCTGCGCGATGGTCGCCGAATTATCCACGTCCACGAACACAGTCGGCTCGACAAACCAACCCTGCGGTTGGTCTGCGGGTACTCCGCCGCCCACCGAGATCCGGTAACCGGCCGCGCGTCCGGCCTCGACATATCCGAGGACACGTTCGCGCTGTGCCGCACTCACCAGCGGTCCGACATCGGTGTTCCTCTCGAGTGGATCGCCAACACGCAAGGCGCGAACGGTTTCGGTGACCGCGTCCACGACCTCGTCATACCTGCTGCGTGGCGCCAGGATTCGCGTGCTCGCGTGGCACGTCTGCCCGTTGTTCACCAACGAGACCTCGGCCAGCCCGGCTGCGAACTCGGCCAGGTCGGCATCCGCGGCGACGATGGCGGCAGACTTCCCACCGAGTTCCAGCGTCACCGGACGCAACAACCGGCCGCACGTCTCCCCGATCGCTCGGCCCGCCGCTGTCGATCCCGTGAAGGCAACTTTGTTAACGCCCGGATGCGCGACCAGATGAGCACCATCATCGCGCCCGGCGGGAACGACGTTCAACACACCCGGCGGCAATCCGGCCTCTTCCGCGGCATCGGCAAAGATGTAGGCGTCCAACGACGTCTCTGGCGCGGGCTTGAGCACCACCGTGCAACCAGCGGCCAGCGCGGGAGCGATCTTCATCATCGCCAACGGCTGCGGATAGTTCCACGGGGTGATCGCCGCGACGACGCCGACCGGCTCCCGCCGAACGACGGTCCGGTCACCGAACAGGCCTACCCGGGTCTCTTCGACGTCGGTTCCTCTGATCAGCCCCGCGTAGTAGTCGAGCATCGCCGCCGGGCTGTACCCGTTGGCACCGATCGACAACGAGATCGGCATGCCGTTCTCGCGACTGACCAGTGCGGCCGTGGCCTTCGCCCGCGACTTCAGTGCTCCGGCGAAACCCTCGAGCACGTCGGCCCTTTCGCCGTTGCTCAGCGTGGCCCACGGCCCCTGCAGCGCCGTCCGCGCGGCGCCGACGGCTGCGTCGATGTCGGCGGCCCCGCCGAGCGCGACCGTGCCGAGCACTTTCTCGGTGGCCGCCTCGACGACATCGGTGCGGACCCTGTGTACGGGCTGCACCCACCGGCCGCCGATGAACAGGTGATTGCGGTCGAGACTGTTGCTACTCAATGTGTCTTCCGTTCGGGTGTGCGAGGGAGATGGCGTTGCTTCGGCGATCGGAGTCAGAGGACGTCGCGGTGCGCGAACAGGGTCGAGGAGACCAGCGGCGCCATCGGGCCCCCGATGAAGAGTGAGGTCTGCGCACCCGCGACCTGATTGGTGGACGTTCCACGAATCTGCCGGACCGCCTCGACTGCCAGGCCCATCCCGTTCACGAACGAATCGGCGATGTTGCCTCCGCTGGTGTTCACCGGCAGCTTCCCGATGCCCGCCGTCAGGTTGTCGACAGTCAGCACGTCCCCGGCCGCGGGTCCACTCGGCACCAGGCCGTGGTCGATCAGCGCCGCTACGGCGGGTCCGCTGAAGTTCTCGTAAACCTGGACGACATCAACGTCTTCGGGACCCAATCGCGCGCTCTGCCATAGCCTGTCGGCAACCCCTGGCCGACCGCCTGCGCCGGCGAAGCCTGCCGAGACATACTGGTCGTCGTTGTCGATGATCGATGAATAGCCACCGGGCGCGCCCTGCGCACCGGCGAGCAGGTACGCCGCGTCGGGACGAATCGATGCCGCACGCTCAGCCGACACCACCAACAGCGCCACGGCACCGTCGCTCTCTCGCGAGCAGTCGAAGAGGTGAAAGGGTTCGGCGATCAGCCGGGAGGACTCGTAGGTCTCCACGTCGAGTGGCGCTCCGTACCCCTGCGCTGTCGGGTTCTGCTGGGCGTGGCGGTATGCGGCCAACACCAAGGCCCGCAGGGCTTCTGGCGGGACGCCGTCATGCTCGAGCAGTCGCTGTGTCCGTAGGGCGCAGATCTGGGCCGGTGAACCGACGCCGTGCGCAAGGTAGTGCGACCCGTAGAAGTACTTGGCGTATCCGAGTCGGCCCGTGTCCGCCTGGGACATGGCCCGGTAGACCACCACGCAGTCGGCCTGACCGGTTGCGATTGCCACCGAGGCGTTGTTCAGGGCTGCCGCGACACCGCCGCCACCTCCGCCCCACATCATGTTCGACCACTTCACGTCATCGACCATGAGTGCGCCACCGAGCATCGCGCCGTCCTGGCCTCCCCCGGCGTACGACACGAAACCGTCGACTTCCCGGGGCGAGATCCCCGCGTCCGCGCATGCACCGACGATGGCCTCGAGGGTCATGCGGAACTCACCGTGTGGTGATTGTCCGCGCTTGTAGTGCATTTCAGACATTCCGACCACCGCGGCGGCGCCGCGCAGTTCAATCGCGCTCATACAGCTGCCCCCACATTCGCCCGACGCCAGCGCAACAGCGGCCAGGTCGAGCCCTCATCGCGAACGAATTCGCCGGATACGGTGTCGCCGATACGGACGTTTTGCATCTCGTCTCCGAGCAGGATGCCCAGAACTCGACGGTTCCCGGCCCCTGGCAGTTCGACGAGCACCGTGATGTACGGCGTTTGGTCGGCCAGTTCGGTGATGAACGGGTACCAGCTGCGACTCCAGCTGTAGACCGTGCCCACCGGGTCGACTTCCTCCCACAGCGGGTCGAACGTATGGCACGTTCCGCACAGCCATTGCGGCCCCCAAATCCACTGTGCGCACGCCCCGCAGCGCTGCAACAGCAGCTTGCCTTCCCGCAAGCCATCCCAATACGGCTGATCGAGGCCGTCTGCCGATGGCCCCCAGGGTTCGTCACTCATCGCCGGAGACTCCCGTCACGGCGAAGTTGGCCAGGCCCGCGGCCTTCCAGACACCATCGTGGAGCTCCCAGGTCGACCGCAGACCGATCGTGCCTTCGTCGGCCGTCACGTAGACCGCCTCTCCGATCCGGAGGTCACCCTCGGCCCGAGCGTCCACGACCTCGTACGAGAGCACACGTCCACGGGGTACCTGCACACCGTCGAACACAGCGGGGATGTTCGCCTGCACCATGTCCGCCAACGCAGCCTTCGTGTCACCTGCCGCAACACTCTGGACATGCTTCTCGTACAGCACCTTGAACTCTGGCACGCTCACCTCTTCACTCCTTCGCACCCGCCCCGCGGATCGATTGCCGTTCCGATAACCTTATGCCTGTAGATTAAATGGGTCAACGCCTCACCGGGGTCCGCATGTTCTGAGTACAGTGCGGTAACGCCACAACCTGTACGAAAGGAGCACCGATGAGCACCGAGTCGTCCGAGGCGGTACTGGTCGAGTCCCGAGATCATGTCCGGATCATCACGATCAATCGCCCGCAGGCACGCAACGCGATCAATCGGGAAGTCACCGATCTCCTCGGGAATGCGCTACATGACGCCGACAACGACAGCAACATTCGTGCCATCGTGTTGACCGGCGCCGGAACGGCAGCCTTCTGCGCAGGCGCCGACCTCAAGGCGCTCGCCGCCGGAGAACGAATAGATGCAACCGATCGCGACGCCCGGCGATGGGGCTTTGCCGGCGTCGTCGAACATCCGGTCAGTACGCCGATCATCGCTGCGGTCAACGGGTTTGCGTTGGGTGGAGGTACAGAGCTGGTCCTCGCTGCAGATCTTGCCATCGCAGTCGACACCGCCCGGTTCGGCCTCCCCGAGGTCAAGCGGGGGATCTACGCGGCCGCAGGCGGTGCATTTCGACTCGCCGGCCAGATACCCCCCAAGCTCGCGATGGAGTACCTGCTGACCGGAAAGTCGATGGACGCCGCACGCGCGGCGGAGCTCGGCCTGATCAACCGGGTGGTGGCGGCGGACGAGCTGCTCTCCGCTGCGACGACGCTGGCAGAACAGATCGCTGCCAACGCCCCCGTTGCCGTTCAGGCGACCAAGCGCCTCGCCCGCGGAATCATCGACGGCGACATCCCGGATGAGCGTGCGGCCTGGGACGCCAACAAGGCCGAGGCCCGAACGGTGTTCAGCAGCTCCGACGCGGCCGAAGGGCCGCGCGCCTTCGCCGAAAAGCGCGACCCGGTCTGGTCAGGGAGATGACGCCGACAACCGCACTCAGGGCCGAAGTGAGGGAAGGACAAACGTTCTGATGAGCTTGCGATGCGCAGGGTCGTCGGCACGAGCGAAATCGAGTCGGCCGACCAGGATGAACTGCAGCAGAGCGAACCACTCGTTGATCTCGTCGATACTCACGTCGGTCCGCACGTCACCTCGCTCCTGAGCGGCGAGCAGAATGGGCTCCCACATCTCCCGCGTGAGCTTGGCCGCGAGGTCGGAGCTCCCGACCAGGGCCGTGGCCAACTCCATCCGCTCCGGGCTGACCAGGATGCGCACGATCGGATCGCGTCGGCCGTTGTCGATGAGGAAGATCAGCCCTTCGACGATGACGTCGTCGAAGGTCGGCTGGCTCTGCACGAACTCCCGGGCGCGAGCGAACAGGAGCCGCGAGCGCATCTCGATCAGTGCCGAGATCAGCGAATCGCGGTCCTTGAAGTACCGGTACACCGTCGGTCGGGAGACGCCCGATTCGCGGGCGATGTCGTCCATCGTCGTCTTGTTGATCCCGTAGCGGAGAAATACCGATTGGGCCGCCATGAGGATTTGCGACCGGGCCTCATCGATGTCAGCGGACAAGACGATTCCGGTCTTGCGGCGAGCCATGTCGCTCCTGTCTTTCGCTGCGGGCGTTCGCACCGCTCCAATACACCTGTCAGAATTCGTCCATCATCTCACGAGGGTCCGCGACAGCTGGTCGGTCGGATTTCCGGCACCTCACCAGCCGGCGGACACGCAAACGGCGAGACCGGACAGGGCCTCGCCGTTTGCTGAATCTCCTCAGGGCCCCCCGCGAGGGGCTCAGATCACCTGATCTTGTCGAAACGCGTGTTCACGTCGCTGTACTCCTTGCGGATTGCGAGTTTCGCAAGCTTGCCGCTGGGAAGCCGCGGTAGCGGATTGTCTCTGATCACGACGTACCGCGGCACCTTGTAATCCGACACCAGGGTGTTGCAGTGTTCGATGATCGCCGCTTCGTCCACGTCTCCGGTGACGCTGACGATGGCCGCCGGGGTCTCACCGAAACGTTCGTCCGGCGCCGCGATCACCGCGACTTCTTCGACTCCGTCGATCTGCGAGATGACCCGCTCGAGTTCGACGGGAGATATGTTGATGCCGCCAGAGATGATGAGATCTTTGAGCCTGTCCACGAACTGCACCCGACCTTCGGAATCCCGGGTACCGAGGTCACCGCTGTGTAGCCAACCGTCCCTGATGGCCTCCGCCGTGGTCTCCTCGTCCTGCCAGTAACCTGGGGTCACCAGGGGCCCACGAACGACGATCTCACCCTGCTCGTCTGCATCGGCGAGCGTCCCATCGGGTCGCATCACCGTCACCTCGGTGAAGATGTTCCCGGTACCGCATCGATCCGGGTAGTCCATCGCCTCGTCACGCAGCGTCGCAGTGGCGACGCCGCCGGCTTCGGTCATCCCGTAGATCTGCCGTAGGAGTACACCCTTGTCGGCCCATCGCTTGAGCAACGGCGTGGGCACCGCCGCTCCACCCACGATCGCCGTCCTCAGCGAGCTCAGATCTGCGTCCGCGAACTCGGGCGCGCGAGAGATTGCCTCGAAGATCAGCGGCACCCCGAAGATCGCCTTGACCGAGTGCTTTTCGATGAGCTGGACCGCCCGCGCCGGGTTGAGTTCCTTCTCCACCACCAGAGTCCCGCCGAGGACGGTGGTGATGAGCAGTCCGTAGACCAGGCCCGGGGTGAACGCCAGCGGCAGCACCAGCAGCGTGGTGGTCTGCGGCCGGAATCCTTCGTCGGTCAGGGTGTTCTCCAGCACGATGTTCAGCAAGGTGCGGTTGGTGAGAATGACGCCTTTGGACGTACCCGTCGACCCGCTCGTGAACAGAATCGTCGTCGGCTCGTCCTCGGGTAGGTCCACCCGGAAGTCATCATGGTCGCCTGTGCGCAGCTCGGCGAGTCCGCCGAATCCAACGATGTCGTACGGCTTCCCCAGCGAGCCGGCGGCGGATGCCTCCGTATGCAAGTCTTCGGCCGCAACCACTTTGGTGATTCCCGCGTCGTCGGCGACCTTACGCAACTCCGCTGGCTTGAGTCGGCTGTTGAGTGGGACCAGCACCGCACCGGACTTGAGAATGCCCAATGCCATTGCAGGCCACTGCAGTGAATTGGCTCCCAGAAGCCCGACCCGGTCACCGGGTGCGACACCCTGGTCGACCAGCGAGCGCGCGATCCGGCTGGTCCAGCCCGCGAGCTCGCGGTACGTCACCGACTCGTCGTCGACGATGATCGCGCTCCGATCACTTTCCGCGCGCGACCACCAGTGCAGAGCCGATCCGATTGTGGCGGCCATGTGTTCTCCTCAGGGTTGTGCATCGGCGACGCGGACGCAGAGTGCGTAATCGAATTCGGCCGACACGGATCGGGGGTCCGGAACCGGAAGCGCCCGAATTTAACTACAGTCAATAGTTTATAAAGTGGTCCAGATCACTGTCAAGGCGCGAGTCAGGCTTTGGTGAACAGCCCGATTGCCGGGTCAGACACGGCCGGCAGCGGCAAACAAATCACGCTGGATGATCTCCTTCATGATCTCGTTCGTGCCGCCATAGATGCGTTGAATCCGCGCATCGACGAACGCCTTGGCGACCGGATATTCCTTCATGTAGCCGTATCCGCCGTGCAGTTGCACACCGGCGTCGATGACGTCCCACTGCAACTCCGTGGCCGCGAGCTTCGCTTTTGCCGCATCGACGACACTCAGGTCACCTCGGTTGTGTTGGCGCACTGCCCGATCGAGGAACGCTCGCGACAGATCGATTCTGGTCGCCAGATCGGCGAGAACAAAGCCGGTGTTCTGGAACTGCGAGATCTTCTTCCCGAACGCGGACCTCTCGGAGACGTAGTCGACCGTCCACTTCAGTACCGCCTCGGCCGACATCTGCGCGGCCAGTCCGATCCCCAAGCGTTCGAGCGGAAGGCTGTCCATCAGGTGCCCGAATCCCCCACCTATCTGTCCGAGGACGTTACGAGCCGGCACACAGACGTCCTCGAAGATCAGCTCGGCGGTGTCCTGGGCAGCAAGCCCCACCTTGTCGAGTTGCCTGCCGCGGCTGAAGCCCTCCATCCCTTCCTCGACCACCAGCAATGTGAACCCACGCGAACCCGCATCAGGGTCGGTGCGGGCCACGACTATCACCAGGTCGGCGAGTATTCCGCTCGTGATGAAGGTTTTCGTTCCGTTCAGAAGCCAACCGTCATCGCGCTTGATCGCGGAGGTGGTGATACCCCGGAGGTCGCTTCCGGTACCGGGTTCACTCATGGCGATCGCACCGATCGATTCGCCCGAGGCGAAGCCCGGCAACCAGCGCTCGCGCTGCTCCTCGTCGGCCAGGCGCAGCAAGTAGTTGAGCACGATGTCGTCGTTGGTTGAGAACCCCGATTGCAGTGAGGCCGCTCCCACCCGCGCGAGTTCCTCGATCACCACCACCCGGAATCGGTAGTCCTGCTCGTCCGCGCCACCGAACTGTTCGGGTATCGACAGTCCGAGGAGCCCGAGCTTGCCTGCCGCACGCCACGTGTCGCGATCGATCAGCCGTTGTTCATCCCAGCGCTCCAGATTGGGCACCACCTCGCAGTCGACGAATCCCCGCACTGTTTCGCGGTACGCCTCGTGGTCGGCTTCGAACAGATCGGACTGCATCATTCTCCTTGCGATGAAACTGAAATGAGTTGTCTCAGACTGCGGGCTGCGGCCTGGAGGTTGTGGGTTCAGAGACCGAAGCGGACGTCGGTTCGATCGTGCTGGAAGCGGGTCAGCCGGCACGCATTGACCAGGGCGGCGTTTTCGGAGTCGACATAGACGATGACGCCTTCGAGTCCGGCCTCGGCTGCCTGGGTGAATGCCGACGTCAGCAGAGCCCTGGTCAAAGCCGGTTCATCGTTGGCGGGGTCTCGCGAGAGATACTCCACGACACCGCATTTACCGAACTCGTCCGACACCACCGGGTTCGTGTTCAACGTCAGTGCGCCGACCACGTGGCCGCCATCGTCCTCGGCGATCAACACTGTCTTGTGATCGTGGTTCAGGTCGCGTACCAACCCTGGGCAGGGCACGGCCGTTTCCGCCGCGCGTTCGACGAAGGCAGCCAAGGATCCCGCGCGGTCTCCATCGGCACCGACGGCGCTCACCCGCGAGAGAGGAAGGGATTGATCGACGGGTTCCTCGACCGGACGAATCAGCTTCCACACCCGCTGGATCCGGGGAATGAGGTGCCGGTCCGAGAGCCGGCCCGCAGCTGGGTGGTTGCCCTGTGCCCACGCGCGTAACGAACGCGCACCGCTCCCGAGCCAGCCGCCCTCGACCCCGACATCGAGACCGGCCTGTTCCACGAAGAGTGTGACGATGCCCAGAGAGCGCAGTTCCGGTGCGACCACCAGTTGGACATCGCCGACGCCGTGGTGATCGATGACCATCCGCAGCACGCCGGCGAGGCACTCGGGCTCTTCGTCCTCGCCTGCCCGCACTTGTCGTGCCAGCATACGAATCAGTAGCAGCCGCCGGTTGGGATCCCTTTGCGCAAGATCGTGTTCGACGTCAGCGAAGTCGATTCCAGAGAACTCGGGCTCGGCGTCGTATCCGGAGGCGGACTCGAGCAGATTGCGCACCTCGGCGGCTTCGGAGTCGCTGAGTTCGGTCTGCCACTGGTATCTGATCATCTCCGCACACCTTCGGATCTCGGAGCGTTCATCACGTCGCAGAGGCGCCGTCGGCGATCAGCTTCTTGATCTCGCGTCGGAAGACCTGATTGGCCACCTCGTTCCGGCCCAGCATCATCTTGCCCGCACTGGCGCTGCCCATGCCTTTCTGGGATTGCCGCAACAACGGGAAGTCCTCTTGGTGCAGAACGGCCAGCAGGATGTCCCAGTTCTTGTTCCACCGCTTGTTCCAGTGCTCTTCGGTGAAACCACTCACCTCGACCTTGGGCACCATCAGGCGCTGTTCCATCACCGACCGACCCGGATCTGTCGGATGCGGCCGGAAAGTCAAGAGCTGAAAGTGATCCGGCTGCCGCAGCAGGGTGCTGTTGGGAAGCAGGAAGTGCGTCTCGGTGACGTACTTGTCGAGCAACTCGTCGCCGGGATCCTCTTCGAGCCAACGGTCGATGGTTTTACGGGGTGCGATGAAGCGGCAGTGCCTGCCGAAGTCCTCGAAGGCCATCACGTTCGTGTGGATGATCTTTCCCGCGGTGTTGGGATGGGCGTACTGGATGTGATAGCCGTCCAGGAAGGCATCCTGCATGATCTTCCAGTTGACGGGTTCGTCGAATCCCGCCGATCGGAACGACACCAGCTCGTCGAGTTCGTAACCCGCCAGGATCTCGTCCATCTCCGCACCGAGCCAGGCCGCCACGTCGATCTCCGCGTCGGCGTTGTCGACGATCCAGACGAAGCCGTGACGCTCCTCCGTGGGCAGCTCGATCAGTCCGTGCTCCGACCGATCGACCTCACCGAAGGTCGAATCCCTGGTGATCGCCCGAAGAGATCCGTCAGGGTCGTACGACCACCGGTGGTAGGCGCACGAAAAGATGCGGCAGCGCCCCTTCTCCTGCTCCTCGAGCAGCGCACCACGATGGCGGCACAGATTGACGAAAGTGCGGACACTGCCATCCTTCTGCCGGACCACCAGGATGTTGTTCCGCGGCATCTGCAAGGTCATGAAGTCGCCGGCCTTCACCAACTCCGACGAATGGGCGACGATGGACGGAACCCGCCCGAAGACCTGGTCACGCTCCTGCTTGGCGAGGTGTGGATCGGTGAACTCGTCGGGCGCAAAGTCGACGATGTCGTCGAACTTGTCGGTCGTCTCGTTGCGCAACAACTCCAGAGCCCGACGGATGCGGTCCTGGCGCGGTAGTGAAGTGGTCATGTGATCCTCCCGATCGCAGGGGTGCAGCGAGTGCAGCAGCACGCGCCGGCTGGGCTGACGAACTTTAAATCTACAGCCTTTAGTTTAAGCGGACAAGTCTCCGGACGGTCCGACTACGAACTCGGTGTGAACGTGATCGGCAATCGAACACACCCGCGGACCTGGCTCGCGTGCAGGATCGGCGGGTCACCGTCCACCAGTCGATAGTCCGGGATTCTCCGGTGCAACTCCTCGAGTGCGAGTTTGAGCTCGATGCGGGCGAGATGCGATCCGATGCAACGGTGTGGCCCACCTCCGAACGACAGATGCCGATTCGGGTGCCGCTGGATGTCCAGTTCGGTCGGGCTGTCGAACTCCTCGGAGTCCCGATTCGCGCCACACAGCATCAGGATGACCTGATCCCCCTCGGCAATATTGACTCCGCCAAGCGTCGTGTCCTTCGTGGCACGCCGCCCCGGGATGACCGCAGCCTCGATCCGAAGAATCTCCTCGACCGCTGAAGGGATCAGTGAGGAATCAGCGATGATCTCCTGGCGTTGCTCAGGATTGTTGACAAGGTGAATGATGCTCCACGCCAACGACCCCTGCACCGTGTGCAGACCGCCGATGAGCAGCAAGAAGAACATCCGGGTCAGCTCTTCGTCGGTGAGCAGCCGCGGACCGGCCTCGAGATTCACCTCGGTGTGGACAAGCGTCGACGTGATGTCGTCGCTGGGGTTCTCCCGGCGCTCGGTGACCATCTTCTGGAAGTATCCCAGCATCTCCATGCCCGCGAGTGCCCGTGCCTGATTCGACTCCTCTTCAGTTCCACCAGGCTTGCCCAGCAACATGACGTTGGTGGCCTCGGTGAAGACCTCCGCATCCTCGAGCGGCCAGTTCATGAGGGCGAGGAAGACTCGAGTCGGCAGCTCGTGAGCGAATTCGCCGATGAACTCGGCCTCACCTCTGGACTCGAACTTGTCGATCAGTTCGTTGACCACGACGCGGATGCTCTCTTCGAGCTCCTTCATCCGGCCGGGGCTGAACAGGGGCTGCATGGCCTGTCGATACCCGGTGTGATCAGGCGGATCGATCTCGACCGGGATGAACTTACCGAAAGACTCATCGGTGACGAGGTTGTTGGGATAGCTCGAGAAGGTCTCCGGGTCGCGGAGCACTTCTTGAATCTCCCGGTACTGCGTCACGATCCAGTGGCCGCCGTGGGCTGTCGAGTACACGACAGGACCTTTGCTTGCCAACTCAGCGACTTGAGCCTGCACGGTATCGACGGGCGCAGCGATGGACTGGTCGTAGATGTCGAAGTCGACGACCAGATCGGCCGGCGCTTGTTCAACTGTTGTCATGTGTTCCTCATTGTCGGTGCAGGGGTGTGGCCGTGCTTCGCGGCACGAGTTCGAGCGCCCGCTCGGGGCACACCGCGACGGCATCGCGGGCGGGGTCGATGGTGTCCGGACCAATGTTCGGATCCGGGATCACCGGATAGCCTTCGTCGTCACAGTCGATGAGCTCCGGCCTTGTGCCGTAACACATTCCGTGACCTGCGCACGCCGTTCGATCGACCTCGAGGGTGAACGCCCCATCGTCGGCTGGCATCGGCGTCCTAGTTCTCCACGGGTTCTGGCCGCAGATCCTCGTCGAACCACATGCCGACCCGGGCGAGGGTCCCGCCATCGGTTGCGGGCAGAACCACACCCGACATGTACGCGGAATCGTCTGAGATCAGGAACAATGCGGCTTTGGCATTGTCGACCAGTGATGGCGGACGGTTGAGCCGCAGCGAGATGGGCGATACCACGGGATCCCAAGGGCCCGAGACCTCTTCGTAGGACTGGCCCACCACCGGCGCACCGGCGTCCATCAGGAAGTTGGGCGACATCCCGTGGGTCGGCGCGATCGCGTTGACCCGGATACCGTACTTTCCGAGATCGAGACTGAGGCCACGCACCAGAGCATTGACGCCGGCTTTGGTAGCCGAGTACATCGAGATGCTGTGATAGGCCAACAGCGACGCAGCGGACGAGGTCGCCAGAATGGTTCCACCACCATTGGCCCGCAACGCCGGGACCGCAGCCTGCGCCGTGTAGATGACACCGCTGAGGTTCACGCCACACACTGCGTGCCAGTCGTCTTCGGTGAGGTCCTGGAACTCGACTTGCTCACCACCGGCAACCGAGGGAACACCGCCACGCGAAACGATGCCGGCATTGGCCCACGCGACGTCCAGCTTTCCGAAGTGCTCGACCGTCTTGTCGACAGCAGCGACGATCTGGCTCTTCTGCGCCACGTCCGCGGTTAGCGCGATGGCGTCGCCGCCCTGCTGCTCAACCAGCTTCGCGGTGTGTTCGGCCCGCTCTGCGTCGATGTCGACAACCGCGATCTTCGCCCCTTCGGATGCGAACAGTTGTGACGCCTGCCGACCGAGTCCGGATCCGGCTCCGGTGATGAGTACGACCTTGCCTTCGAGCTTCATGATGTGTTTCCTCCGTCATTGGGACGGGCCCACGACGACGCGGGCCAGGTCTTCGAAACTTCTGGCGCCGAGGGGCGTGTGGTCTGCGCCAGTACTGTCCGCGATGAGTGGCCTAGGTCACTTTTGGCTGACATCAAGAAACCTTACTCCCATAGGTTTGAGACGTCAATCACGATTTGTCATGTGCTCGACTCTGCTTATATGGCCTGTTCAAGGCCCTCCAAACGCTTCCATCCCGTCCGCTGATTGCGATTCCTCCCGACTTGGTCGAACATCGAGACATATTTCGTTCTACGTAACGTAGCGCGGCGCGCCAGCGCTGCGGCGGCCATAGCCGCCGGCAGAAGTAAACTCATGACGTTAGTTTTTCGGATGGCAAGCGCAGGCCATCCCCCGTCACACGACCTCGGAGGTAGACCGATGGCCCTCGACCCCACCACCCCGGTGCTGATCGGCTACGGACAGGTGAATCAGCGCGATGACGCCTCACCGCTGCTCGACCCGGTCGACCTCATCGCAGCAGCGGCGCGTGCAGGCGCCTCCGACTCCGTGCTGCGATCCGTCGACTCCATCCGACTCGTCCGGATGCTGTCATGGCGCTATCGCGACCCCGGTCTGCTTCTCGGCCACCGACTGGGTGCCTCACCCACGACCACCGAGTACATCGGCGACGGCGGCAACGGGCCTCAGACCCTCCTCAATCGCGCCTGCATGGACATCTCCGCAGGCAAGACGAACGTGGTGTTGATCGGCGGCGCCGAGACCTGGCGAACCAGGATGCGCCTGAAGAAGCAGGGCCTGCGGCCGGATTGGACACAGCAACCGGACGATCTGCCCAAGGCGCAGAACACCGTTGGTACGGTGCCCATGAACGGTCCCGCCGAGGAGCAGAGCGGTCTCGATCGGCCGGCGCACGTGTATCCCCTGTTCGAACAGGCGATCAGGCTCTCCTCGGGCCGCACCCGAGCCGAACATTCCCGGGCGATCGCCGAGCTGTGGTCGACGTTCAACGCGGTCGCCGTCGACAACGACCACGCCTGGGTCCGCACTCCCTTCACCGCCGAGGAGATCGCGACGCCGTCCCCCGCCAATCGACTCATCTGCGATCCGTACACGAAGCTGATGAATTCGAACAACTCCGTCGAGCAGGCTGCCGCCCTGGTGCTCACGTCGGTCGCGACGGCGCGATCACTCGGTGTGCCACAGGAAGACTGGATCTTCCCTGTTGCAGGCACCGATGCTCACGACACGTACGCGATCAGTGAGCGCCGGCGGCTGGACCAGTCGCCGGCGATCCGGATCGCGGGACGAGCGGTGCTGAAGTTGGCCGGGCTGGGCATCGACGACGTCGATCTGGTCGATGTCTACTCGTGTTTTCCGTCTGCCGTCCAGATCGCGGCCGCCGAGTTGGGCCTGCCGCTGAACGAATCGGATCGTCCCTTGACCGTCACCGGCGGGCTCAGCTTCGCAGGCGGGCCCTGGAACAACTACGTCTCACACTCCATCGCGACGATGGCAGAACGTCTCCGTGAGAATCCTGGGACCAGCGGTTTGGTGACCGCAAACGGCGGCTACCTGACCAAGCACGCCTTCGGGATCTACAGCACTGAACCACCAGCACACGGATTCCGTTGGGCGGAGACTCAATCCGAGGTCGATCGACTGCCGACCGTGGTCGCCGACCACACATGGACCGGCAGTGCCGCGATCGAATCCTGGACCGTCGCCTATGACCGCGAGGGCTCTCCGAAGACCGGCTTGGTGGCGGTGCGGACTCCAGCGGGCGCCCGGACCCTTGCCGCGATCGTCGATCCAGACCAGGTCCGGCACATGCTCGACTCCGAACCCGCAGGCACGAGCGTCACAGTGGGTGAGGGCAGAGTGGCGACGATCGGTTGAGGCACTCAGTGCCATAAACCTATCGTCGTGAGTCACGTAAAACCAGTTCAAGCCAATTTCTTCGAAACCCTAGATTGTTTAAAACTAATGGCTGTAGGCTTCGCTCTCGTCACATGGTGACGTAAACCACTCCGGACATCATCGTCCGAAGATCAGGAGCGAAGAACATGCGTATCAGATCCGGTTCCCTCGTCATCGCGGCCAGTGCCAGCTTGGTCCTGGCGCTGGCCGCCTGCGGAGACGACAGCTCGAGCGACGATCAGACATCGTCCAACCAATCCTTTACCGGCGACCCGGTCACGGTGATGACCATCGCCCCTGTCGACACCGCCGCCATCAATCAGCCGGAGATCCACGACGCAGCGAAAGCTGCTGCGGCATCGATCAACAACGCCGGCGGTCTGAACGGCCATGAAGTCAAGGTCATCAATTGCAACGACGGCAATGACACGAACAAGGCAGCCGAGTGTGCACGCCAGGCCGTCTCCGAGAATGTTGTCGCGGTACTGGGTGGTTTCACCACCAACGGCGCCACCATCAACCCGATCCTCGATCAAGCCGGTATCCCCTGGATCGGCGCTCCTGGATTCTCGCCGAATGAACTGGCGGACAAGAACTCCTTCCCCCTGCTGTCCGGCGCCCCCACGTTCGCCGGCATCGCAGCCAAAGCGGTGAAGGACGGCTGCACGTCCGTCGCCACCGTCCTGTACGACACACCGACCACAGGCAAGGCCGTCGATCTGATCAATCTCGGCCTGACCGCGGCGGGTGGTCAGCCGGCGACCAACATCAAGGTCCCCACGACAACCACCGACTTCGGCAGTGTCGCGAAGTCTGCAGGTGAGGCCGACTGCGCCATCATCGGACTACCCAACGATCAGACCGTCGCCGTCGCCAAAGCGGGCGAGAGCGTCGGTGTCGACACCCGGTACTACATCCTGTCGGGAGGCCTGAACGACACGGTACTCTCCCAGGCGGGCAAAGCATTCGAGGGCGCGGGCTCGGCGAGCAACTTCGTGGTCGCCAGCAACCCGGTCTGGGACGAAGCAAAGGCATCCACTGACGATGTCGACTGGACCGGTCCGTACAACCAGGACACCTGGGCTTCCTATCGAGTGTTCGCGGACGTGATGGCAGGACAACCCGACATCACAGCAGCAACGGTCACCGCAGCGATGAACGGCGCCAAAGACATCGACGCCGGCGGACTCATGGCACCGGTCGACTTCACCACCGAGTTCGCTGTTCCGGGCCTGAACCGGGTCTTCAACCGCAACGTCGTCTACATCACGGCCGACGGTGGAGAGGTCGTCCAAGAAGGCGGCTTCGAAGACCTGGGTCCGTTCTTCGGCCAGTAGTACTTCCCGCGGTGCGGCCCTGCCTCCGATCTCGGCAGGGCCGCATCCCGTCTCCAGCAGAGAAAGACAGCCAATGAGCACAACCGTCACCGCAGTACCCGCGGTACATCTAGATCATCTGACAGCCGGGTATGGCGGGACGCCCGCTGTCCACGACCTCGATATCCGGGTCGAACCCGGGCAGATCGTGTCGCTGCTCGGCGCCAACGGCGCGGGCAAGACCACCACACTGCTGACCATCGCCGGCGAGATCTCCCCGATGAGCGGAGACGTCCAGGTGCTGGGAGACTCGAAACGTCGCAGTCTCGATCACCGCGCCCGGCACGGTCTCGGCTACCTCACCGAAGAACGCTGTGTCTTCATGAATCTGACCGGGCGCGAGAATCTTTCGTTGGGTCGAGGGTCGGTGGACGCCGCTCTCGAGTATTTTCCCGAATTGCGGGAGCACCTGGGCAAGAAGGCCGGTCTGATGTCCGGTGGGCAGCAACAGATGCTTGCCCTGGGCCGCGTACTGGCCGGGCAACCGAAGGTACTGCTGGCCGATGAACTCTCACTCGGTCTGGCGCCATTGATAGTGCAGCGACTACTCAAGGTCCTACGGCAGGCCGCCGACCGCGGCGTCGCAGTTGTCCTGGTCGAGCAGCACGTCCGACACGCACTCGAGATCGCCGACCACGCGTACGTTCTGCGGCGCGGCCGGATCGTACTCGAGGGACCCGCCGCAGACCTCCGCGGCTCAGCAGACGAAATCGCCCAACACTACCTGACCGGGGAATCATGATGGACACACTCACTTTTGCCTTTCTCGGACTGGGGACCGGCTCCATCTACGCGCTGCTGGCGATGGGCTTGGTCCTGATCTATCGCGGCTCCGGCGTGATCAACTTTGCGCACGGAGCATTCGCACTCCTGGGTGCGTACACCGTCTTCCAGTTGCGCACCGAGGCCGAGTTGCCGTTCTATATCGCGCTGGTGGTGGCCATGGTCGTCGTTGCTGCGGCGGCGATACTGGTGCACTTCCTCGTCATGCGTCCCCTGCGCTCGGCGAGCCCACTCGCCAGGGTCATCGCCACACTCGGCGTCCTCACGATCGTGACGCAAGGGGTCTTGCTGAAGTACGGGGCCGAGCAGCGCACCGTCGACGTGCCGGTATCCACCGACTCGATCAGCCTCACCGACGATGTCCTCATCGGTAAACAGAACATCTACCTTCTGCTCATCACGATCGTCTGCGCTCTCGCCCTCGCTGCCATCAGTAATCGCACCAAGGTCGGCCGGGCCCTGTCCGCATCGGCGGAGAACCCCAGGGCCGCAGCAGCCCTCGGCTGGTCGCCGGACCTGCTCGCCTGCCTCACCTGGGGTCTGGCCGGCGCACTCGCCGCCGTCGCAGGCGCCTTCTTCCCGGCGACGTCCTCCGGTTTCATCTCGGTGACCCAGATGAGCGCCCTCATCATCGGGGCGCTCGCCACGGCGCTCCTCGCCGAATTCAGGTCGTACGGACTCGCGGTGGTGGGCGGTCTGCTGATCGGGATGGGGCAAGCGCTCGCCACCCGCTACATCGACCAGACCGGCGTCGCCGACGCAGTGCCGTTCATCGTGATCATTCTGGTGTTGGTGGTTCGCGGCCGCGGACTGCCCGTGCGCGGCATGATCACCGACCGGCTACCCCGCGTCGGCACCGGCCGGATCCGCCCGGTGCCGGTTCTGATCGCCGCCGTCCTCGCCTTCGTCGTCGTGCGTTTTGCCGTGCCGGACGATTGGCAGCCGGCAATCATCGTTTCGATCACCTTTGCCATCGTCGGACTGTCGGTGGTGGTCATCACCGGATACGCCGGCCAACTCTCACTGGCACAGTTCGCGCTCGGTGGTGTGGGCGCCTATGCTGCAGGCCGATTGGCCGCAGCCCAGGGTTGGCCGATGGAACCGGCGCTGATCGCCGGCGTCCTGGTGGCCATGATCGTCGGGTTCGTCATCGGACTACCGGCCCTGCGCACCCGCGGTGTCAATCTCGCGGTGATCACCTTCGGCCTCGGCTTCGTCATCTACCAACTCGTCTTCGCCAACAGTGACTACACAGGCCGCGATGCCCAGACCAAGATCGACTCCCCGACCTTCCTCGGTCTGGACGTCGACCCGGTGACGCATCCGGCCAATTACAGCACCATCTGCCTTGTCGCTCTGGTGGTGGTAGCCCTCGTCGTCGCAAACCTGCGCCGCAGCCGTGTCGGGCGGCGACTGCTCGCCGTCCGCACCAATGAACGGGCGGCGGCAGCCGTCGGTGTCAACGTCTTCCAATCGAAGTTGTACGCCTTCACCATCTCCGCGGGTATCGCCGGACTCGGTGGCGCCCTCTACGGATTCAGCTACTCCACCATCCTCTACCAGCAACTGTTCCCGTCCGACATGTCGATCAACGTCCTGGTCCTCACCGTGATCGGAGGCGCCGGGTACGTGCTCGGACCGATGGTCGGAGCAACGTTGGCCACCGGCGGAGTCGGTGTCCTCTTCTTCGGCGACGCCACCACCAGCGCCGATTCGAGCTTCGTCAAGTACCTACCGTTGATCACCGGATTCCTGCTGCTCGCGACCTTGATCGGCAGTCAGAACGGCATCGTCGATAGGGCGCAGACCCTGCTCACCGAACTCTGGCAGAAAGTGCCGTCCCGGCGACGTGGAACTGAGGCGCAAGCAGTTCCTGTGCGGTCGATGGGGGTCAAAGCGGAGGTCACGCCGCACACCCTCGACATCATCGGTGTCACACAACGTTTCGGAGGCTTCACCGCGCTCTCAGAGGTGTCGATGACCGTCAGCCCCGGCCAGGTCGTCGGGTTGCTCGGTCCCAACGGCGCCGGCAAGACAACGCTGATCGACGCCGTAACCGGCTACAACCGGATCTCTGACGGATCCGTCCGATGGGATCAGCAGGACATGACGTCCTGGTCGCCGCACCGGCGCGCCCGCGCCGGCCTGTCGCGGTCGTTCCAGTCCCTGGAGCTGTTCAACGACTTGACCGTTCGCGAGAATCTCTTGGCGGCCTCGGATTCCCGAGACCTGTTGGCGTACGTCACCAATCTGTTCTATCCGGGACCGTCGCGTCCCACCGACACCGTGCTGGCAGCCATCGAGGAGCTCGGCCTCAGTGATGTGTTGGACGTCCGGGCCGAGGAACTGTCCTATGGGCGGCGGCGGTTGGTCGCCATCGCCCGTGCGGTGGCGACGAGGCCGTCGATCCTGCTCCTCGACGAGCCCGCCGCCGGGCTCGACGAGGAGGAAAGCCGCGAGGTCGGACATCTCATCCGGCGCCTGGCCGATGATTGGGGTATCGGGGTACTGCTCATCGAACACGATGTGCCGATGGTGCTCCGGACCGCCGACCGGGTGCACGTCCTCGACTTCGGTCGGACGATCGCCGCGGGCACACCTGATGAGATCCGCAGTGACGAAGCGGTTCGCGCCGCGTATCTCGGGGAGCCGGTGGCGGCGGCGGAGGACACGGCCGAAGTCATCCGCCAGTAGTTCCCGGACAAACCCACTCGTTCCGGGTACACCCAGGTGTTCCAACACCTGGGTGTCCCTGGAACGCATGGGTTTACGGGATGGAACGCGGCGTCACTGTCACCGCACCTTCGAGTACAGCTGCGGCACATTGGAGTACGTGTTCCGCAGGTTCGGCTTCGAGATCTTGCCGCTGGCCATCCGCGGCAACGGACCATCGGTGAACACCACGTATCTGGGCACCTTGTAGTCGGCGAGATTCTCGTTGCAGTGGGCGACCACGTCGGCCTCGGTCAGACCGTCGACCCGCTTGACTATCGCGGCCGGTGTCTCCCCGAACTTCTCGTCGTCCACACTGATGACGGCGACCTCCTCGACACCCGGCAGCAGGCTGATCACGTGCTCGATCTCTGCAGGTGAGATGTTGAGTCCACCGGAGATGATCAGGTCCTTGAGGCGATCGACAAACGTGAGATATCCGTTCTCGTCCAACTTTCCGAGGTCACCGGTGCGCAGCCAACCGTCGACGAACGCGGCGCGCGTGGCCTCGTCGTTGCGCCAGTAACCCGGCATCATGCCCGGACCTCGCAGCAAGATTTCCCCGGACTCGTGCGGCGCACAATCCTTGCCGTCGGCATCCACAACCCGGATCTTCGTGAAGATCCCGCCCCAACCGCACTTGTCCGGGTGTTCGGCGGCCTCGTCACGCGGCATCACCGTCGCCGACCCGCCGATCTCCGTCTGCCCGTACAGCTGCCGCAACTGCACACCTCTGGCCAACCAGGTGCCGACCAACGCCGGCGACACACGCGCACCCCCGACGTGAGCGGTGGTCAGGTGGCTCAGGTCTGCGTCGTCGAATCCCGGAACCCGGGAGATCTGCTCCCAGAGGATCGGCGGTCCGGTGAATGTGGTCGCGTGGCTGTCGATCAACACGCGCAGGGCAGCAGCAGGATCGAAACCTGGTTGCAGAAGTAACGTGCCGCCGTGCAGCACCGTGCGAGCGATACCCCAGATGATCCCACCGGCCGTGAACAGAGGGATCGCCATCAGCGGTCGAAGGGCGTTGTGTTCTATCGGTTCCTGCATTGCCCACTGATGCATCATCCCGGCGATGGTGGCGTGGGTGAAGATGACACCTTTCGGAGCGCCGGTGGTGCCGCTGGTGAACACGATCGCGGTGGGATCCGACAACTCGACCATCGGGGTGAGAAATGGGACAGTGATTGTCCACCGGAACGGCCGTACATCCCGCTCGAACTCCGCGACCGCGAAGGTCTGTCCAACGGTGCGCACCTCGTCGAGCCGTGTGCGCAATTCTGAGTCGCAATACACCACCACCGGTTCACACGTGTCTACGAGGGCTTCGAGTTCGCGTGGGAGAAAGCGTTGGTTGAAAGGCGCCGCGATCGCGCCCACCCTCATCGCCCCCAACGCTGCGACACACCACTCCAGCGAGTTCTTCCCGAGGAGACCGACGCGGTCTCCAACCCGGACTCCTCTCGATGTGAGGTCGTGTGCCACTGCGTCGATCCAACTGCCCAGCTCGTGGTAGGTGACCTCGTCGCCGGCGAAGTCGATCGCCACCTGTTCGGGCACGGCCCGCGCCCAATAGGTCAGCGCATCGTTCACGGTGCCACTCATAAGTTTCCTCCTGCTGCTGTACGAGTGTCCCGGGACACTTCGACGTTGATTCCGGTGAGGTGCGATTGATTGCTGAGCGGATCGAACGCCCCGGCACCGGTCGGCGAAAGCTGGTTGGCGTTCACACCCGGGTGTCGGCGGGCGACGTCCAGACCCCGAGCGGCGCCTTGCCCCCAACCGTGTGTCATTGCCACAACACCGGTTCTCAGGGTGTCGTCGCACACCAAGACGGCGTCGACTTTCCCGTACCGGTTGCTGACGTGGACCGTGTCCCCGTCGACCAGCGACAGCCGGCGCGCATCGTCAGGATTGATCCACAGCGGATTGTCCTGATGAACACCTTGTTTGAGTACCGGCAGGTTGTGTAGCCAGCTGTTGACCATGAAGTTGGTGCGCCGCGTGATGAGTTTGAGCTGGCCGAGGGGTTCAGCGACCAGCTCGTCGTAGATATCTGCTGCAGTCCGGCACGCACTCTCGAAGACGGCCGGGAAACAGTCGATCAGACCGTCGTCGTGTTGCACGGCGATGCTGAACACCTGGGAAGGAACAGCTTCGGGCAACACTGCAGTCTGGCAAGGCATCTTCTTCAACAGATCGACCGACAGACCGGAATCATTCATCACGGCGTCGACGATCGCGAAGGGGTCGGGGTGCGGATCGTCGAGGAGTGTGGCCACCCCCATCTCCTGCAGTATGCGCGAGAGGATCCACCAGTCGTCGCGACGCTCACCCGCGGGCACTACCACCGCCGGTGTGTACTGCACATACGGTTCTATCGCTACACCCATGGTGTTGAGGAAGTTGATGTCCTCGCGTTCCAGCCAATCGGTCGCGGGCAGCACGTAATCCGCCATCTCACCGGTGACCGTGCGGTACAGATCGATGGTGACGATCAGTTCGAGCTTGCCGAAGGCCTCGCGCAGACGCGCTCCCCCGCCCACCGACAACAGCGGATTTCCCGACACCACGATCAACGCGCGGATCGGGTCGTCGGCGTTGTCGATGAAGTCAGGCAGCAGAGCTGCCGGCAGATCGCCGCTCACCGTACGCATCGTGCCCAGTGGTCCGGTGAAGAACGGATCGGCCCGCCTGCGTTTCGAGTTCTGGACCACGTCCGCGACCCCACGAGAATAGATGTTGCCTCCGCGACGTCCGAGGTTGCCCGACAGCAGACTCACCATGTTCAGCATCCAATAGGCCAGCGCACCTTGGCGTCCCTGGTTGACGCCGGTGGCCATGTAGACACTCGCGCTCGGCGCCGCGCAGAACTCGGCGGCGACCTGCCTGATCCGGGCGGCCTGGATTCCGGTGACCTCGGCGACTCGCTCGACCGGGTAGTGCGCCACGAAATCAAGGAGTTCGTCGATGCCCTTCGCATGCCGCTGCACCTCTTCCCGGTCGAAACCGATACCGAAGGCGATCTCGTGCACGATCCCGGCAAGGAAGTAGAAGTCGGTGTCCGGCTTGATCAGCAGCACCTCACCGGTCTCGGGGCCCGCCGACTCGATCTGACGCGGATTGACGAACAGGGTTGTGCCACCTCGCTTTTTCACGTTCCGAATCTTCGCCATCGGGTCCGAGATGTGGATCAGCGTCATGTGCGACACCGCAGGGTTGCTCCCGAGGCACAGAAAGTAGTCGGTGTGGAGCAGATCAGGGATCGGATGGGCCATCGACGCCCCGTAGATCGCCTCGCTTGCCGCGTACTTGGCGGATGTGTCCTGCGTTCCGGCGCTGAAACGCATCCGGGTGTCGAATCCGCGGGCGATCGACGCCGCGTTCGCGTAGTAGGCGCCATTGAACGCCGACGGGTTGCCCTGATAGATGCCAACCGAGTTTCGGCCGTGATCACCACGCAGTTGCAACAGCTTCTCGGCGATCTCCCTCACGGCATCGTCCCATTCGATGGGCTCGAAGACACCGCGCTCCTCGCTGCGCGGATTCATTCGCTTGAGGGGTCTGTCGATCCGGTCCGGGTCGTCGTGAACCTGCAGGTAGTGCACACCCTTGTGGCAGGCAAATCCCTTGTGCACAGGGTGATCGGAGTCCGGTTGCAGGCGTACGACGGCACCGTCGGCCACCTCGGCGAGCAGTCCACATCCCGGCTCGCAGATGCGGCAAAAGGTGTGCACCTGCGCCGGGTCGGACACGCTCATCCGGCGACTGACGGACACGACGATCGGCTTGCAGAGGCGACCGCTGCCGCCTCGCGCGCATCGACGATCTTGATACGTGGTCGATCCACCTCCCGGCCGCGCGCTCGCTCGTACCGGTCGATGCTTCGCCAATCCGTACCGCTGAGTGCGTCCGGACAGCGTTGCCGCACCAGCTCTTCCAGGTCAGCCTCGGATCCCTCCGGCGTTTCGAGGAGTCCCCGGCGGTGATCATCGAGCAAGGTGGCCACCGTCTCCGCTGCGCAGTATCGATTGGTGCCGATCACCCCGGTCGCGCCCCGTTTGATCCAGCCCGCGGTGTAATGCCCGGTGACGGCCTTGTCGGTGAGCGGCTCGACCACGCGACCCGCGACGTTGGCGACAGTGCCGGTTGCAGAGTCGAAGGGCAACCCTTCGATCGGGCGCCCGCGGTATCCGACTGCCCGCAACAGCAATCCGCAATCGATTCGGGCGAAGGACCCATCCTCGGTGGCTCTCACCTCCAGCGCCTCGATGTGTTGTGAGCCGATCACGGCCTCCGGCGTGGACCCGAAACGCATGATGATGCGCCGATTCCCCGGTGTTGGCTCCCGCTGTGCGTACTCGGCGAGAATCTGCATCTTGATCGACGAGTCCGGTTCTGCCGTCACCGGCCCCTCGACGAGGACGTCGATCCCGGGCAGCGAGCCCAGAGCAAGGAGCTCCGGGGTGGTGCAGGCGGCGAACTCGGGACCTCGGCGGCCGAGAACGATCACTTCTTCGACCGCGCTGTCGGCCAACGTCGCCAGCGCGTGGTCGGCGATATCCGTCCGCCGCAAAACGTCCACGTCGGACACCAGGATTCGCGCGACGTCGAGGGCCACGTTGCCGTTACCGACGACGACCACCCGCCTCGTCGACAGGTCGAAAGAGGCGTTGGCCTGGTCGGGATGACCGTTGTACCAGGCGACGAACTCACGCGCCGAGCCGCTGCCCGGAAGATCCTCGCCTGAGATGCCGAGCCGTCGGTCACCCGATGCTCCGGATGCGTGGATCACCGCGTGGTGATGGGCCAAGACCTCGTCGAGGCTGAGGTCCCGTCCGACGTCGACGCCAAGGTGGAACGTGAAGCCGGCTCGCCTCGCGGTGCGGTTGAACACCTTGTCCACGGTCTTGGTGTGCCAGTGATCCGGGGCGACACCGAATCGGACCAACCCGCCGGCCACCGGGAGCCGCTCGAACATCGTGACCTCTGCGGCGATGTCGCGTCTGGCCAGCAACTCTTCGGCCGCGTAGAACGCGGACGGTCCCGACCCGACGATCGCAACCCGCAGTGCGGGTGGATCAGCGACAACCGCTGTCGCGAGCGTCAGGGGTAGCGGTTGCACATGCGCGCCCGACCCCGTCGCTCGTGGGTTTCGTTGGAAGTAATCGGCATTCATCTCCCGGTATCGGTCGACGTCGGGAGCGATCGCGTCCCCGGGCACGATCGCATCCACCGGACACACGTCTGCGCAGGCTCCGCAGTCGATGCACGTGGCCGGGTCGATGTAGAGCATCTCGGTACGCGAATAGTCCCGTTCCGCGGGCGTGGGGTGAATGCAGTCGACCGGACACACCGCGGCGCAGGTGGCGTCGTTGCAGCAGTTCTGGGTGACGACGTAGGCCATCAGGATCGCTCCTCGCTCAGTCGGGTCACGCTGACCGGGACTCCGTTGAAGATGGGTGATGAGGTCAGCGCCTCGAGTTCGGTGGAGTCATCCACCAACGCGTTGTAGTTGCTTCCGGGAACGGCCTCCGATCGTGGCGTCCGCAGGCCCGGTGCGCTGTGTCCCCATCCGTGCGGCATGCTCACCACGCCGGTGCGCATCGCGGCGTCGACGCGCAGTTCGGCGTGCACAGTGTTCGTGGAAGACGTGACGGCCACCCGGTCACCGTCCACCAGGCCGCGCATCGCGGCGTCGTGCGGGTCCATCATCAGCGCGCACTGCCCACCGTCCGGCTGCGGAAGCGCGTTGTGCAACCACGAGTTCATCCCCCGCCGCTGCCGACGGTTAATGAGCAAGAGGTTGTCGACGGGGCGGGCCATCGACGCACGCAGCCTCGGCAGGTCGGCGGTGATCATCGGCGGGACCAGGTTGACCCGACCATCCGGGGTGCGCAGGACCTCGGGTAGCCGGGGAGTCAGAGGACCATGGTCGATGCCGTCCGGGTTCTGTTCCAGCAGTTCGAGAGTCAGGCCTGCAGGTTCAAGCCCGAACCGGTCGCCGTAGGGCCCGCTGCGGAGCCGAAGGTCCAGGAGGCGAAGCGGACCGCGGCGTGAGCCGGTGGCAATCGCCGCCGCGGCCGGTTCGCAGCCGGCGAGCTTCGCTGCCCGGCGGGTGGCGATGACAGCCACGTCGTCATCGATCTCCTCGACCGTCCGCTCCGGAGTCCCCTTCGCTATCGCTGCCAGCCGCAGCAGGATCTGCCACTCGGCGCGTTCATCGTCGGCGAGATCCAGCAACGGCGGGGTGTACCGGGCGACATTCCGGATCTGGAAGTGGGCCAGCGTCACATCGTGGTGCCCACGGGTCACCAACGGCGGCGGCGGCAAGATGACGTCGGCGTAGCGCGTCGTCTCGTTCACATAGCAGTCGATCGACACCATGAAATCGAGGGCGCCGAGGGCCCGCTCGATCGCGGCGCTGTTGGGGAGCGAACGCGCGGGATTACCTGCGAGGGTGATCAGAGCTCGGGTCCGGCCGGGCCCGGGGGTCAGGATCTCCTCTGCGAAGCAGACACCCGGCAACTCCCCCATCGCCTCCGGGAGATCACGCACCCGCGAACGCCACCGGTCGAACATGAGCTTCGGTGGTCTCGACACCGGCCAGGTATTCTGACCGCCTGCCGGCGGGAGCGAGAACATCGCACCGCCTGGTCGGTCCAGGTTCCCCGTGACGATGGTCAGGACTTCGACAAGCCAGTTGGCCAGGGTTCCGAATTCCTGCATGCACGTACCGATCCGGCTGTGTGCCACAGCTGAAGGTGCACCGGCGAAACCGCGCGCGACCGTACGGATCAGCTCCGCGTCGATGCCGCACGCCGTCGCGACCACATCCGGTTCATAATCGGCAGTGAGGGTGAGCATCTCGTCGAGACCGTCCACCACCTCCGGCACCCGATCACGCCGGGTCAGCCCCTCGGTCGCGATCGCAGAGAGCACACCCAGCAAGAACAAGGCATCGGTGCCCGGCCGGATCGGCACGTGCAGATCAGCGACCTCTGCAGTGCGGGTGCGAACCGGGTCCACCACCACAAGTGTGCCGCCCCGTTCCCGGAGCACACGCAATCTCTGCTCCATGCCGGGTGCGGTCACCGTACTGCCGTTCGACACCATCGGATTCGAACCCAAGACCAGAAAGTAGTCGGTGCGGTCGATGTCGGGCAGGCTCAGACCCAGTCCGCCGCCGTACAGCAACATGTGCGCCAAGTTCTTCGGCCAGGTGTCGACGCTGGCCGGCGAATAGATGTTTCGGGTACCGAGCGCGCTGATCAGTTCACCCAGATAGAAGGTGGCATCGAGGTGGTGCGCGGCGGGATTGCCGTGATAGATGGCGCAACTGCCGGCGTCCGCAACGAATTCAGGCAGGCGCCTGTTGATCTCGGCGAAGGCTTCGTCCCAGGTGGCCTCCCGGAACCCACCGGTATCAGTGCGCAGCAGCGGCGACCGGATCCGGTCCGGGTCGCCCTCGATCCGGCCCAGACCCAAACCCTTCGCACAACTGTGGCCGCCGCTCAGCAGGTCATCGTCGTTCGGCGACACACCGACGACCCTTCTGCCCTCGAGTTCCACCAGCAACCCGCAGGTGGATTCGCAGAGTGGACATATCCGGTGCCCGACAGTGTTTTCGGTGAGTGCGCTCACGGAGTCTCCGGACGTCGAGACTGGGGCGCCGCCGCAACCACGACCGGCACGGCGGTCAGAGCGGGCATCGCGTTGATGGTCTGCACACCGTTGCTGGCTCCGGTGAGAGCGTTGACGTTCGCACCGGACTCCCCGCTGTCGAGATTGCCGAAACAATGTGTGAGCGTGACAGTCCCCCGAGTGAGAGTGGAATCGCTCCGCGCGCGGGTCCGTAGCTTCCCCGACGACGATCGGACTTCGACGTGCTGTCCGTCGCGGAGCCCCAGGGAAGACAGATCGCTGGGATGGACGGAGATCGGATTGATCCCGCCATGGACCAACCCGGGAACTCTGGTGCCGGTGGAGTTCACCGCCTCGCGAATGCGTCGTACGGTCAGCAGAAGTGGATACCGCGCGGAGGCGGGGTTTTCGGTCAACGCCGAACGCAGCTCAGCCGCGACGTCGTCGGGCATCAGGGTCAGGCGATGTTCGGCCCGCTCCGGATCGGCAGGGCCGACGACCGAATCGCTGCGGGGTGCGAGGCGCCCGTGAGGCGCGGCCGCCAACTCGTTCATCGGAACCCGGCCCCGTTCGGCCGCCATCGCCAGCAGATCTTCGGCAGTCGGCGGGTTGTCGGGGTCGAGCAGGCGACCGGCGAACTTGATCGGTTGACCCGACGCGGCCGCGAGGTCGAAGAAGAAGCGCCAGTCGTCCACGACGCCGTCCGGCGGCGTCAGCACGGCGGGTGTGAACTGCGCAAACGGAGTCGGGAAGAACGGTTCCATGATCATGGTGTGGTCTGCGCGCTCGTACATCGTCGTCGGAGCGATCACGTAACCCGCCAGTCGTGCAGTGTCAGACATCCAGGGGTCGATACACACCAGCAGGTCCAGTGACCGCAAGGCACGCAGCGTCTTGTCTCGATCGGGCAGTGCGGCAGCCGGGTTGCCGCCCGAGACGATCAGCGCGCGGACCCGGTCGGGGGCCGGTTCGAGGATCTCGTCGGCGAGAATGCCCGACGGTAGCTCCCCGCGAATCGCTCGCAGCCCGCCGATTCGGCTGCGGAAGCCGCGGCGATAGGCGCGGTCGGCCGGGGCGACCTCTGCGCGCGCCGGTACCTGCCGCGTGAGCACCGCACGGTCGTCAGCCGGTTCGCCTTCGCGCAGGTACCTACCGCAGACGACGTTCAGTGCCGCGAGCAGGTGCTCGGCCACATTCGAGTGCGGGCCCATGCACACTCCGGTTCCGCTGGTCGCCATCCCCCGTGACCCACCGGCGAAAACCCTCGCCGTCTCGATGACCTGCTCGGCGGGTACGGCGCAGATTCGTTCGACGACAGCAGGCGTCACCGGGGAGACGGTTCCGGTCAGCTGAGGAAAGTCCGAGACATACCGCGCAGTGAAGTCTTTGTCGTGCAGCCCCTCCGCGAGAATCACGTGCAACAATCCTGCGAAGAGAACCGCATCGGTCCCGGGGCGTGGGGCCAGATGGATATCGGCCAGTGCGGCAGTCTCGGTGCGCCGCGGATCGATGACGATGAGCCGGAGCCCGCGCGCCCGGGCCGATCGCAGGGTCCACGACGGGTTCTGGACCACAGCGCCATCCCCGTCGCCTCCGTTGGCCGAGACGACCGGGTTGGTCCCGGCAAGCAGCCAGACGTCAGCGTCCTCGAATTGTTGCCTGCCGCCCAGGTAGGTTCCCATTCTTTCGGCAACAACCCATTTCGCGGATTGGTCGATCGTCATCGTGGAAAACAGCTTGTGGGATCCGGTGCCGCGAAACCACGCTCGGGCCATCAACGGGGTGAGTGCCGCGAAGTTGTGCTGTGTCCCGGTGAACATGGCCACCGACTCCGGTCCGTGCCGGGCGACTACCTCGCCGAGGCGTGCCGCGATGTCGCGGACCGCCTCGGCCGCTGCAACCGGAACGTGCCTGCCGCCGTCGGAGGATGTCCCGTCAGTTCGGCGCATCGAGGTGGTCAAACGGCCTGGGCCGTGGGTCAGGTCGCCGCCTCTGCGCCCTTTCGGACACGTGTACCCACCGGAGATCGGGTGATGGGTGTCGCCGAGGATTCGGCCGATCCGCCCGTCCTCCACATCGACGAGGACCCCGCACGAGGAGGCGCACAGTCGGCAGTAAGAGACGTGGCGAGATGTGTTGGGCAGCATTCGGACCTCTCGGCGACGCCGTCAGGCCTGCGTCGGTACACCCTGGACCGCGAGCGCCTCACCCGGAACCGATGGAAAACGCTGCCGCAGCTTGGGCTTGGCGAGCTTTCCGGAGAACGTGCGTGGCAATGGCTCGTCCAGGGCCACAGCATGCTTCGGCTGCTTGAACTTTGCGAGATGCTCGCCGGCGACCTTTGCGATGTCGGCCACGATGTCATCGGCGGAGCGGTCACTGTGGAAGACCACCATCGGCACCTCGCCCCACCGGTCGTCGTGGACACCGATCACCGCGAGGTCGACCAGACCTTCTATCCCGTGCAACGCATTCTCGATCTCGGCCGGATAGACATTGAGTCCACCTGAGATGAGCATGTCCTTGCTGCGGTCCACGATCCTGAGGAAGCCGTCGTCGTCTTTCAGGCCCAGGTCCCCGGTGCGCAGCCAGCCGTCGACCAAGGTGGACGCGGTCGCTTCGGGCTTGCGCCAGTACTCGCGCAACACATGCTCACCCCGAACGAGGATCTCACCGACGTCACCGGACGGAGTGTCCACGCTGGGATCTCCGATTCGGACGTGGGTGCCGACCATCGGCAACCCGGCGAATCCGGGACGAGACCGAGCGTCCTCGTACTGCAGGGTGGTCACCATCCCCGACGCCTCGGTGAGGCCGTAGCACTGCGTCAAAGGAATGCCGTGGGAGCGGTAAAAGTCCAGGAGATCGAGACTGACCGGCGCGCCGCCCGTTCCCGCGAAGGTGAAGTCGGCGAGCTTTCGCCCGTCGAATCCCGGGAGGGTGGTCATCCGCTCCCAGATAACCGGAACGGTTGTGGCGGCGGTGATCTGCTCGCGCTCGAGCGTATCGAGTGCGATCTGGGGGTCGTACTCCCGCAGCAGCACCATGGTCGCGCCGGGCACGACGACCAACTGCATGAAGACCGACAGCACCGAACCGGTGTACACCAGAGGCGCGGAACACAGCACCCGGTCGGCGGAGGAGAATCCGAATGTGAGGGTTTGGGACAGGCCCGGGGTCATCGCGTTCCGGTGCGTGATCAAGGCACCTTTTTGGACTCCGGTGGTTCCGGAGGTGTAGCAGATGAAGCCCGGGTCATCGGCGTCGATCGCAACATCCGGCGCGGTTCCGGGGTCGATCAATACGTCGTATGACGGGTGCGCACTGCCGCCGATGGCAAAGATCTCGAAATCGGTCTGCGTCGCGGCGACTTCGAGCAGGGGCGAGAACTCGTCTTCGATGACCACGACCCGAGGCGCGGAATCGACCACCATCGGCGCGAGTTCTCTTGCGGTGAGTCGGAAGTTCAGCGGAACACTGATCGCACCGAGCTTGAGAGTTGCCAGGATGACATGAGCGAGTTCCGGTCGATTGAGCATCATCACAGCGACACGATCGCCCTTGCACACACCTCGCGCCGCCAGACCACGAGCCAGCGCGTCGGTGATCGCGTCGACCTCGGCCCAGGTCTGCGCAGTGTCTCCGAACACGATGGCCTGCTGTGCAGACCGCGTCTTTCCCCAGAACCGAGTCAGGTCTGCCAAGTTCATTTCTGCGCACTCCTCGTCATCGGCCGATCCAATCCGGCCGTCCCGTCTGCGGTTGTGACCGTGCTCACTTCCACTTCGGTAAAACTAACATCTGTAGGTAAGAGATGCAACCGGGGCAAGACACTCGAAAGCCTCGCAAGGCTCCTGGCTCGAACACCAAAAACACACCCACACAGTCATTTCCGTGTGGGTGTGCTTCGCTTCGGCGCGACTGTCAGTCAGCCAAGGACAAAATTTCCGCCGGGCGGTAGCCGGCGACGGTGCGCAGTACCTCTTCGGTGTCGGCACCCATCGTCGGCGGCAGAGCGGGATCGAACTTCTCGCCATCGACCCGCACCGGACTGACGACGAACTCCAGCTCGCCGACGTCGGGGTGGTCGACCCGATAGGTGTTGTCCCGCGCCCGAAAGTGCGGGTCGGAGAGCATGTCCGGGATGCTGTTGACCGGGCCCCCGGCTATCTCGTGTTCGAGGAAGAGCTCGACCCACTGGGCACGGGTCCGCTGAGCGAAAATGCCGGTCAGCTCGCGCCAGACCAGGTTCGCCCGGCCCGGCGCCTCCCGGTCGGCACTCGAGAGGTCGACATCGGCGAGGTCCTCTCGATCGACCGCGATCAGAAAATGATGCCAGAACTTCTCGACGTGGGATCCGAAGAGAATCGCCTCGCCATCGCTGGTCCGGTAGGCCTCGAGCCTCGGCCAATCCGGTAGGCGACCGTCGGGGAGCCAGGTGGGCCGAGGGATCGAACGCTCTCGGTTCAGCTCGGCATCAACACCATCGGGCATCCAGGCGGCCGCAACGTCGATTCCGGAGACTTCGACGTGGCTCCCCTCCCCCGTCGCTCCGGCCTTGTGCAACGCCGCGAGTAGCCCCATCGCCCCATACGCGCCGAGTGCGTACATGGCAATCGGCGGAGTTGTCGAACCGGCCATTCCCTCGGTCGGGGGTTCGTCAGGTGTGCGTACCTCACGAAGACCCGCGTATGCGTCGAACATGGGGCCTCCACTGCCGAGACCGTGGTACGGCCCGTCGGTGCCCATCCCGGACACCGTACACAGGACGATCTTCGGATTGACCTGCCGCAGAGCGTCGTAACCGATCTCCAGCCAGTCGAGATAGCCTCCGCGCATCCCCTCGATCACGGCATCACAAGGACGGGCGATGTCGAGGAACGCCTGCCGACCCTCGGGGGTGCGCAGATCGAGAGCCACCGACTTCTTGCCCCGATTCCACCGGAGATGCATGAATGCCGGGCCATCGGGCCCGCCGACCGCACGACTTCCGCCCACTCGGACCGGATCACCGAGTGGCCCTGACTCCACCTTGATGACCTCGGCCCCGAGATCGGCCAGATGGCCACCCAGGGACGCCGGCGCCAGTTGTGCCACTTCAAGAATCCGCACGCCGTTGAGCAACGAGAATCCGCTCATCGTCCACCTACCTCCGTGATGTTCGAGACATTGTGTGTCTGTTCAGGTTTGAGCTCGACCCACAGCCCCTCGGCGTCCGCCACCAGCACATCGCCGTGGTGGATGGCACCGCGCACAAGACGCTTGCGTCCCTCTTGGCTCACCAGCTCAGCGGTCACCGAGAGCTCGGCGTGCAGCGGCGCCGGCGCCCGGAAGTTCACGTTCAGGTACGCGGTGCGCGCCCACGGCCGACCCGAGCTGTTCGCGAGCCTCGCCATGATCTCGTCGAAGACAAGTGGCGTGATACCACCGTTGAGGGCATAGCGGCCCGAGTGGAAGCGGCCGACCGTCACTCGCCCCGCTGCAGTGTTCTCGGTGACGGTGTCGAGGTACAGAGGTGGACCCAACGCACGACCACTCCCCGGCAGGTCCCACCGCTTGCCCGATACCTGTTCGTCCTCCCCGACCTCGAAGTCACGCATGCCGGCGGCCACCGTTCGCAGCGACTCGGCGGCCGCCGCCGCACCGGACGCGGTGGGGTTAGACCGGGTGATGGCCTCCTGAACGTCACGAAGTGCCTCGATCAACTGGGCGAACTCGTCATCGATCGGAGTCGACGGCACAAGGGGATCGTCCCAGCCAGGCGTGTTCACGCCCTGCCTCCGGCGAAGAAGCCCGCAAACATCTCGGCCACGGACCGGTTACCGAGGGCGCTGCGTGCGAGAGCGTTCTCTCTGTCGTATCGAGCCCGGAGGTCGCGGCCGTGCCGGTCCAGCAGCAGGGCCTTGAGGTCGCGGAGACCATCTGCCGGCTGCGCGGCCAGTTCCGTGGCCGCCTGGAGTGCCTTCGCGGCGATGTCGCTGCCGTAGCGGCTGAGCAACCCGATCCGGTGAGCCTCTTCTCCGTCGACGGTGCGCGATGTCATGAGCAGATCCCGGGCACGACCCGCACCGACGAGGTCGTCCAGCAGCCAGGTCAGACTCGCCCCGCCATACCGCGCGCCCGACAAGGTGAGTCGGGTCGAGGGCCCACCGACCCGGAGGTCGGAGCACGCGGCGATGATGGTCCCGGCGCCGTACGCGGCGCCGGCAATCGCTGCGACAGTCGGCTTGGGAAAGGTCAGATAACGCCAGAGCAGCTCATCCCGCTCCAGCATCGCGGAGGCGGCCTGCTCCGATGACATCTCAGCGAGTTCTTTGAGGTCGTAACCCGCAGAAAACGTGTCTGTCCCCGCGCCGGTGATGATCACCGCGCGCACGTCATCGTCGTCCGCCGCGGCCAGGAGTGAGTCGTCGAGATCTCGCTGCAGCGCAACCGAGATCGCGTTGTGAACCTGTGGGCGATTCAGGGTCAGGCGGAGCACGCCCGATGCGGGGCGTTCCGCAAGCAGTGATGGACCGTGTTCGTCGACAGCCATCTCGCTACCCGGTGGACGCGGTCTGCGCCGAACGCTCTCGTTCCAGTTCCACGACATCGCTCGCAACCATGTTGTGGAACAGCTGCCCGGGCAGTTCATTTCGGCCATAGATCAGTTCTTTCACCTGACCGTGTGCCGCGTTGTCCGTGATCGTCTTGGTCACGAACCAATCCTCGTCGTGCAAGGTCGCCATCAACAGCTCCCAGTTCTTCTCGAGGATTCGCACCTCGCGAGGCGTCTCCGGCTTCTTCGGGGACAGCAGCCGAATGGTGCAGTAGCTGACGTTCGGATCGTCGGTGTCAGGAACGATGGTCCAGATCTCGAAGTGGTTCGGCTCGGTGACCAGCATTGTCCCGGGGTACACGGTGTAGTTCGCCAGCGAATAGTCCCGGACGTCAAAACTGTCCGGATCGGCATCCCGCACCTCGGTGATCGACTTGCGTGCCACCACAAGTCGCCATGACCGGTCCACCACATCGAGCGCTGTGATGTTGCCTTCGAGGTAGTTGCAGACGGTCTTGGTGTGCAGCTGGCACAGGTGATACGAGTCCTGGACGCCGTCGACGGCGATCTTCCAGTTCATGTCGAGTTTCCAGGTTTCCTTGCGCACCTGGTAGGAGTCGGCCATTCCGGTATCGATGACCTCCGCGTCGTGCTTGTCACCAAGTACCGCCGCGATATCCATCTCGGCACCGACCGTCGGGACCACCCACACCAGCCCATGGCGTACCTCGCAGGGGAACTCGACCAGACCGTACTCACTTCGATCCATACCCTCGAAGCCCTCGGCGTGCGGCATTCCTCGAAGATCGCCGCCGCGGCCGTATGACCAGTTGTGATACGGGCACGCGAAGATGCGCTTACACCCGGATTCGGCGAACTCGACCTTCGCACCGCGGTGCCGGCAGACATTCGAAAAGGCCTTCACACTGCCGTCGGGTTGCCGCACAACCAGCAGCGGAGTGCCGATCAGAGTGGTGGTGATGAAGTCGCCGGCCTTCTGCAACTCGTCCAGGTGCGCGACGATATGCGGAAACCGCCGCACGACCTGGCGTTCCGACTCCGCGAGTTCGGGATCGTTGAACGCCGAGAACGGCACGCGCAGAACGTCGTCCGCGTAGTCGGTCGAGTTGTTGTCAACATGCGCGATCAGCCGCTGGGTCAGTTCGATCTTGTCTTCCCGTTGCATACATCGAGAGTGGCACATAAGACATCTGGTGTCTATTGTTTCACACGACATAAGACATATTCCGTGTTTCGTCTCATGGTCGTCGACCTGACTCGCGATACCGTAGGGCCGTGACCATCGACAAGGAGCCGGAGAACGACCCGACGGCCGAGATCCGAACGACGATCTTGGTGGCGGCCGAATCGTGCTTCGAGCAATTCGGCATCGGCAAGACCACGATGGAGGATGTCGCACGAGCAGCCACCCTGTCGCGCGCCACCGTCTATCGCTACTTCTCCGATCGCGACAGCCTGATCATGGCATCGGTTGCCCGGCGCGCCCGGATGAACTTCGGACCCGCGCGGGACCACATCGCCGCGTGGCCGACCATCGGCGAACAGATCGTAGAAGGCATCTGCCACAACGTCACTCGCGGGTTCCGGGACCCCATGGTGCACATGCTGGTCTCACCGGCGGCAATGGCGCTGGCGAACTCGCTGCTGGTGACGTCCGGCAAAGCGGTCGAGCTCACCCGCGAACTCTGGGAACCGATTCTCCTCGCAGCGCAGGAGCGCGGCGACCTTCGCGCCGACCTGGACCTACCCCTGCTCTGCGAGTGGATCTCCGAACTCGAGATGCTTTACATCAGCCAGGGCGACGAGGCGGGCGACCTCGATCGATTTCGGACCAAGCTCAGAGAGTTCTTCGTTCCCGCCCTGCTCCCTCGGGGTCAGGCCGAGAACCCTCGGGCTGGTCACTAGCCTCTTGTAGTCGCTGCCGGCGGTTGTAAATCCATATCGTGGTGGGCTTTTCGAAAACGGCCACACGGTTTTATCTAATGCCTATAGGCTTCGCACTCGTCACCAGATGACGCCCATTCACGTCGGACGATCCGTCCGCGTCACGAGGAGCGAAACCATGTCCATGAAATCCGGAACCTTTGTGCTGGCCGCCGGCACCGCCCTACTGCTGGCGCTGACCGCGTGCGGCGACGACAACACCGCGAGCAGCGAATCCTCATCCGATCAGACGTTCACGGGGGTACCCGTCACCGTGATGACGATCGCACCCGTCGATACCGCTGCCATCAATCAGCCCGAGATCCACGAATCAGCGAAAGCCGCGGTCGCCACGATCAACGCCGCCGGCGGACTCGGTGGGCACGAGGTGAAGCTGATCACCTGCAACGACGGCAATGACACCAACAAGGCTGCCGATTGTGCGCGGCGGGCGGTATCGGAAAAGGCTGTTGCCGTTCTCGGTGGCTTCACCACCAATGGTGCAACGATCAATCCCATCCTCGAAGACGCCGGGATTCCCTGGATCGGCGCCCCTGGGTTCTCGGCAAATGAACTCGGGGACAAGAACTCTTACCTGCTGCTGGCCGGCGGAACATCATTCGCGGGTATCGCCGCGAAGGCTGTCAAAGATGGTTGCTCCACGATCTCGACGGTGCAGTACGACAGCCCGGCCACGGGGCACTCCACAGATCTGATCAACTTGGGTATCAGAAACGCCGGCGGGCAGCCCGCCAACGTCATCAAAGTACCGACGACCACAACGGACTTCACGAGTGTCGCCAAGTCCGCGGGCGAATCGGATTGCGCCATTCTCGGCCTCCCCAATGATCAGGTGGTCGCGGTGGCCAAGGCCGGCGAGAGCGTCGGTGTCGACACCCGCTACTACCCGTTGACCGGAGCCTTGAACGAAACGGTGTTGTCCCAGGCCGGCGAGGCTATGGCCGGCGCGACTTCGGCCAGCAATTTCGTCGTCGCGAGCGATCCCGCGTGGGATGCCGCAAAGTCGGCCAGCGATGACGTCGACTGGACCGGCGTCTACAACCAGGACACCTGGGCTTCGTATCAGGTACTTGCCGACGTCATGCGAGGCCACACCGACATCACCGCCGCCACCGTGACGCAGGCGATGGAGGGCGCCAAGGAGATCAACGCCGGCGGCCTGATGGCTCCGGTCGACTTCACCGTCGAGTTCACCGCGCCTGAGCTGAACCGGGTGTTCAATCGCAACGTCGTCTACACCACCGTCGAAGACGGAAAGATCGTGCAAGACGGCGGGTTCGAAGACCTCAGTCCGCTGTTCGTCCAATAGCCGCCTCGAGTGACGAAGCCCGTTCTGGCGAAACGGTCACTGCGGCCGCCTCGCCAGAACGAGCAGTAATCAACTCACTGTCAGGGGGTTGCGGCGGGGAACCTTGCCCTTGTTGGCCGCGATGTCAGCAGTCAGGGTCTCCGGATCTGCGACTTCGGCCGATTTCCTGTCGCCGTCCGACACTTGTCGCAAAAGAGGGGAACATACGTTCGACAGATTAGACTTTTCGGAGTACCATCAGTGATAGAGAAACTTCCTGACGACGATTCATTGTTTGTGGTGGTTGTTGTCTGCGTTGGTTTCTCGGTTCCCTGGGGAGGGGGTCTTCGTGTCGGAGGGTGTTGTTGTTGATTCGCCGGTTGTCGGCGCGGTGGCAGGGCTTGATGCGGCTATCGCACAGTTGGCTGAGTTGGATCTGACGGCGTTCTCTGATTCTGATTGTGTTCGGTTGACTGAGCGGTTGGAGATCGCGGCGCGGCGGTTGCAGTCAGCCTCGTTGCCGGTGTTGCGGGAAGTTGCTGTGCGGCGGGCATATTCGACGGCGGGGTGTTCGTCTCCGGCGGCGGTGTTGACGTTGATGACGCGGATGCGCCCGGGTGCTGCGAAGGCGCGGGTGGAGGCGATGGATGCGTTGACGCCGTCGGTGACTCCGAGTGGTGAGGTGATCGGTCCGCGGTTCCCGGAAACAGCGCAGTTGTTGGCCGCGGGTGTGATCGACCTCGATCATGTCGGGGTGGTGATCGAGGTGATGGCGGATATCCCGCACAAGATCGATGCCGAGCAGCGCGCGAACACCGAGGTCGCGTTGGCCGATCTGTGCCGCAAGTATCCGCCGGGGCAGGTCAAGACGATCGGTGAGCGGATCGTCGACTACTTGGATCCCGACGGCAAACTCGCTGACGATGTTGATCGCGCGAAGAAGCGGGGTGTCGATCTGGGTAAGCCGGCGACGGATTTCATGGCGAAGGTGGCCGGTCATCTGGATCCGACGACGACGGCGTTGATGGAAGTGATGTTGGGGGTGTGGGCGGCGCCGGGGATGAACAATCCCGATGATGAGTTGTCCCCGTCGGGGGCTGCCGATGACCCGGCACTGGATCCTGCGGTTCTGCAGGCCGCGGCGGACAATGATCTTCGTACGCAGTCGCAGCGTAATCATGACGCTCTCAAGGCGATGCTCATGTATCTGCTCGAGTCCGGACAGCTCGGCAAGACTCATCGCGGGTTGCCGGTGCAGTTGATCATCACCATGACCAAAGACCAACTCGACGAAGCACTTCGGGAGCAAGAAGCCGCCGCCG
>NZ_MJEJ02000024.1 GCF_002095435.2 Williamsia sp. 1138 | reverse complement strand
TCGAGGATGAGCATGGGACGCGGGCCGCGGCGTGTGAGATCGCGGTGGCGTGGCGGTGCACGACTGGTCAGGCTGATCATCTGTTGCGGTGTCGGCGGTTGTTGGATCATCTGCCGGAGCTGGCGGAGGCTTTCTCAGCGGGTGACCTGTCTATCGAGAAACTCAAAGCGCTCTATCATCGTGCCAGTCGTGGGTATCGGGATGCGTTGATGGATCTCGATGGCGTTCTGGCGGAGGATGCGATGTTGTTGGGTGACAACATCTTCGCGGAGGAGCTGGATCGTCATTTGATGCCGTTCGAACCGGACCGCCCTGATGATGATGGTGCGGCGGATCCGTTGCGTCGGGTGACCGTACGTCGTCGGGCGGGTGGGATGGCGAGTCTGACCACGGGGTGCACGGCGGAGGAGGCGATCAGGGCGAAAGCTCAGCTGGAGGAGATGGCGCTCGATGACCCGGCGGGTGAGGTCGATGCGGTGCTCGAGGCGATCGCGAACGCCAACGCTGCGGCTACTGAAGATGCCGAACCCGAACCCGAGCCAGAAGTAGAGCCCGAGCCTGCGGCTCGCCCGTCTGCTGCTGCGCCTTCGCGCGCTGCCCGGCGTGCGTGGACAGAGTTGGTGCTTGATCTGCCGACCCTGCTCGGGTTGTCGAAGGATCCCGGGTACTTGCTGGGGTATGGGTCGCTCGATGGTGATCAGTCGCGGTCGCTGGCAGGCCGTTCCCGGTGGAAGGCGTTGGTGACGATCGGGCAGGACGCGATCGCTGCGTTGGTGGAGTTGATCAACTCGGCCGATGGTCGACCGGTCACGGCCGAGGACGTCGCCGCCGCATTGATGAAAGCCGTCGACAACGGCAACCGGCTGGTTCTAGGGGAGAAGGATGTCGGTCCGGCTCCGCCGGTGAAAGCGCCACCTTCCAAGGATGGTCATGGCGGGTGGAAGCATCCGCCGCGGGGTGCATTGAAGTACAAACCCGGGCGCAAGCTTGCCCGGATCATCCGAATGCTGGATGGAACCTGCCGCTTCACCGGCTGCAAGAAACCCGCGAAGGACTGCGAGATCGACCACATCGTGCCGTTCAACCATGCCAACCCCATGGCCGGTGGCTGGACGATCGAATCGAATCTGGCGTGCTTGTGCAAGGAGCATCACGACCTCAAGACCCGCGGCATCATCCGGGTGGAGATGCGCGGCAACCGGGAGTACTGGATCGACACCCGCGCAGGCCAGAAGACCTGTACCAAGCCAGCGGTGCGCTCGAATACCCAGACTGACTGGCGTCAGGCAGCGAGCCAGCCCAGCACCCGGTCGGGGTAGTTGGTCGCGATCCACCCGACGCCGAGGTCTGCGCAGTACGTGGCGTCCCGGCGTTCGTCGACGGTCCAGCAGTAGGTGGCCCGACCCGCGGCCGCGGCCCGGTCGACTGCGTCGGGATGCTCGCGCAGGGTGGCGATCGACGGCCCGATTGCGGTGGCGCCGACCGCCGTCGCGGCACTGCCGCCCAGAAATCGTGCGGTGTCGCCCAGCAACACCGTCGGGAGCATCGGGGCGTTGCGACGAATGCGCCAGACCCCAGCCGTCGAGAACGAGATGACCACCGCCCGGCTGTGATCAGCCGACGCCGGGGTCGCGACTCCGAAGCGCTGCAACTCGGCCAGCAGCAGTTGTTCGACCAGCCCGCCGAAGCGCACCGGGTGCTTGGTCTCGATGAACAGCCGCACCGGACGTTTCCAATCGAGTGTCAGCTCGAGTAGCTCCCGCAGCGTGAGCACCTGTGCGTCGAGACCGGAGGTGTGCCATCCACCGAAGTTGAACTCGCGCAGCTGGGCGAGGGTCAGCTCGCTCACGGCGCCTGATCCGTCGGACGTCCGGTCGATGGTGCGGTCGTGGATGCAGACCAGTTCGTGGTCGGCGGTCAGTCGCACGTCGCACTCCAGGCCGTCGGCGCCCTGCTCGAGCGCCAGTTCGTAGGCCGCCAGGGTGTGTTCGGGTTTGTGCCCGGACGCACCGCGGTGCGCGACCACTGCCGGCATGTCCTGCCGCAGTACCCGGTGGGTATCGCTCATACCGCGGCCAGCCATCGCGTCGGCGCGGTCGCCGGGGCTTCGCGGGCGAACAACCGGGTGATCGTCCACCAGAGCCCGCCGGCGAACGCGGCACTCACGAGATTCGAGATGATCACCAGCACGACCGCATTGGCCTGCCAGACCAGCGATTCCGCGAAGATCCGCACCAGGACCCCGACGACGACCAGCCCGTTGACGGCCAGCCATCCGGACCACAACCACCACAGCCGCTTACGCGTGTGGACGGGCAGGAGATCGTCGCGGCGGTCGAGCAGCTCACGGAAGAACGCGACCGGCCAGAAGAGACTCAGGACAGGTACCCACAGGCCGATCATCAACTGCCTGCGCGATCTCGGGTCGAGTTGTTCGTGATCGGAGTAGGCCTTCGCGCGTTCGTCGATCAGCCAGCCGGCGACACCGACGAGGCAGGCCACCATGAGAACGACCGCGGCCAGACCGGTGATCCAGACTGCGGTCTCGGCCGCGACCTGCATCGGCCTGCTGATCGGGTCTTCCAGGTTCACCACGAGCAACGCGTAGATCCACGACTCGGCCGCCGCGGCCAGCACCAGTACTCCCGCGGCTGCGAGTAAGAGGCTCGGCAGCCAGTCCCGGAGCCATTCGATCGGGCCGCGTTGCGGTTCTGCGGGCTCGATCGGTGGGAAGTCGCGCAAGCCCCAGCCCGGCGTGTGTTCGTATCGCGGCGTAGGGCCCGTCTCCGCGGTTCCGTCGACGCGGGGTTTCGGCCGTGCAGACGGAGGCCGCAGCGCCACCCAACGCACACGCGCCCGACCGCCACGCGCGGGACCACCTGTAGGCCGCGCGGGCGCAGGCCGCGCCGGGGAGGAGCGCGGCGGAACGTACATGTTGTTCGCCTGGGCCCGCGGCATCGGCGGAGCAGGCATCCTGACCGGCTGGGCCACCCGGCCGTAAGCGTCGAGCGGGGTCAGCGGACCACCACATCGGGGGCAGTGCGGCCTGCTGATGTCGTGAGGTCCGGCGATCCTGCACCGCGGACAGTAATCCCTGGCGGGCGGCCCGCTGGGCGTGCCGCCCCGGGGTCCACTCACAGGGAGGCCCCAGAATCCGGGGCAACACCCCGGGACCCTCCCGGACCCGTTTGCATCGGCCGGCCTGCGCCTGCCCATGCGGCCATGCCTCCGCTGACGTTGGTTCCCTCGTAACCGCGCTGGATCAGATAACCGAGCACTCGCTCCGAGCGACCACCCGCGTGACAGATGACGAACAGCTCGGAATCGGGGTCGATCTCGTCGATGCGGGCGGGCACGTCACCCAGCGGGATGTGCAGGGCCCCGGCCACATGGCCGGACTCCCACTCGTCGTGCTCACGGACATCGAGCAGGAGGCGGTTTGTCTCTCCGGTGAAATCGTCCGGCAGTTCGGAAACGGGCACCGACGGAATCTCCGACATATTCACCTGACCATGGTGGCATGCAGCACGAGAATGCGCCGTCGCCCCGTAGTTTTCAACAGGTTATCCACAGGCCTTTGTTCTGCTCAATTTTGTTACACCATAACCGCGGTAATTGATGATCTGACATTCTTTTAGATCAGAGTGAACTCAAATTGTGACCCGATTCACTAAAGGCGCTGGAAAGTTGCCGAGTTCTCCACAGTTTCCACAGCCTCATCCACAGGTTGAGTGTTGCTCGACAAGCGCCGAACCAGCGCATTAGGAGCAGCCTGTGGATAACTTCGGAACTTGGCCTGGCGACTACTCACAGGTAACCGGCCGGTGGACGCCAGAGGCCGACGGTCGACCACAGGTCCGACACGCCGCGTGGACGCGCCGACCACTACAGGCCGTATCGGGTCCAGTGGGCCCGTCGCTCCAGGGCGGCCACGACGCCGGTGACGATCCCGTCGACAGCCTGCGTGGCGATTGACGACACGACTGCGTCCGGAGACGACACACTTCCGGTCAGGCGCGCAAACAGGGGCTTGGGAGACGCGATCACTTCCAACTCGGCATCGGGATAGCGCTCGGCCAGCACTGATCGCAGCACACCGACACCATCGACGAGACCGACGTCGAGGGCGCCGCGCCCGATCCACACGTCGCCGCTGAAGAGTTCGGCGTCGGTGCCGACGAGCTTGGCACCGCGTCGCTGACGCACCCACGTGATGAACGCGGCGTGGAGATCCTTCTGGAGCCCCCGAAGCCATTCCACGTCTTCGGGCTTCTCGTCGAGGAACGGATCGAGTCGAGCCTTGTTGGCGCCCGCGGTGTAGACACGCCGTTCCACACCGGCCTTGCCGATCAGGTCCTTGAGCCCGAAGCCGGTCGACACCACACCGATGGAGCCGACCATCGAGGTGTGTGCCGCATAGATCTCGTCAGCGGCGCACGCGATCCAGTAGCCCCCGGAGGCGGCCACGTCTTCACAGAATGCGAGGACCCGTACACCTTTCTCCGACGACAACTGCCGAATCCGCTCGGCGATGTACTCCGACTGCGCCGGCGAGCCGCCCGGTGAGTTGATCACCAGAACAACCGCTTTGAGCCGCTCGGTGTCGAACGCCTTCTTCAGGTTGGATTCCAGATTGTCGGCAGTGAGCCCGCCACGACCCGCACCGCCCACGCCGATCGTGCCATCGAGACGCACCACCGCGACCTTGTCGGCGTGTGCCTTGGCCAACTTCTCTGCGATCTTCTTGAATGGACCCATGTCTGCCAGCCTATGCGGGTCTCCGACCAGGATCGCTGCTGCCGATGCCGCCGTACCGACCGCGCGGCGTGGCGGTACTGCAAGACTGACCGTCATGGTCACCGTTCCGCCGCTCGACCGCACCAGCCCCTCATCGCCCGCCGGGGGCAGTGACGACGCGCAGACCGGGGCCCGGTGACGCCCGTGGCGATCAAATGGCTGACCGCGTTTCTCGACCTGCCCGCCGACAGTTTCGGGCCCGAGGTCACGTTCTGGCGTGCCATCGCCGGGAGCACCGTCTCGCCCGCTCGTGGGGTGGACCGGGAGTTCGCGTCGCTGGAACCCTTCAACGGCGATCCACATCTGAGGGTGCAACGCGTCAAAGAAGGACCCGGCGGCGTTCACCTCGACATCCACGTCGACGACTTACGCGACTCCACCGCCCACGCGAAAGCGCTCGGCGCGAAAGTGGTCTCCGAGAGCAAGAGTGTCGTGGTCCTGAGCTCGCCGGCCGGTTTTCCGTTCTGCCTGGTGCCCTGGCAAGGCGAGCATGAACGCTCGCGGCCCATTCGCTGGCCCGGGGACACCATCAGCATCATCGACCAGTTGTGTATCGATGTGCCTGCGGCCGCATTCGAGGCCGAATGCACGTTCTGGGCGACCCTGACGAACTGGGCGTGGCGCCAGGGGGTGATGCCCGAGTTCCGAAACCTGCAGCGCCCCAAAGACATGCCGCTGCGCATCCTGCTGCAGCGGGTGGGATCATCCGAGGTGGGTGGTCATCTCGACCTCGCGAGCACACATCCCGAAGAGGAGGTTGCGCGGCACGAGGGCTGGGGCGCGAGCGTGCTCGAGCAGCAACGATTCTGGACGGTGATGGCGGATCCCATCGGACGCCGGTACTGCATCACGCACCGGAACCCGCGCTCGGGCAATCTGCCCGACGACTGAGTTGTCCGGGCGACCTACATCGAGGGGTGGGTGTTGACGATCCCGCCGTCGACGACGAACTGCGCGCCTGTCGAGAAACTCGAATCGTCCGAGGCCAGGTAGACCGCCATGGAAGCCACCTCCGAGGCATCACCCATACGTCCCACCGGGGCCATGTTGCTGAAAACGTCGAACAACTCCGGACGCTTCTCGACGTGACCCTGCAAGATCGCCGTGTAGATGGCACCCGGGTGCAGTGTGTTGACCCGGATCCCCAACCGCTCCTGGGCGCAGTACGCGGCGCTCGACCGGGTGATGCCGACGACGGCGTGCTTCGATGCGGTGTAGGCGACGTCGAAGGCGAGGCCGAGAAACGACGTGGTCGACGCGACGTTGATGATCGATCCGCCGCCACTCTTGCGCATGCTGGCGATGGCGGCCTGGGTTCCGAGGGCGACGCCGGTCACGTTGATGGCCATGACCCGGTTCATCGTCTCGAGATCGAGATCGACGATGGACTGATTTCCGACGATCCCGGCGTTGTTGACCAGCACGTCGAGACGGCCGTGCCGCTCTTCGATCGAGCGCACCACCTCGGTCCAGGTCACCGGGTCCGCGACATCCTGGCGCAGGAACGTCGACCCGGTCTCGGCGGCCAGTTCGGTGCCGTCCGCGACGTCGGTGAAGACCACCAGCGCACCTTCACTGGCGAACCTGCGAACCGTGGCCTCACCGATTCCGGAGGCACCCCCGGTGACCAGGGCGACCTTGTCCTGCAAACGCGTCATGATGAAACCTCCGGCCTCGACGGCAGATACCCGTCTCCAGTGACTTACTTGTCATCATAGACAGTAACTGCCGGACGCCGAGTACGATCAGGCGTTGCAGAAGTCGACGAGCTGCGCCCGCTCGGCCTCTACCGCCCGACGATCGACGGCCGAGATCTCCGAGAAGATGTCCACCTCGATGGTGGTGGCCTTGCCGTTCTTTCGCGGGTGCCACATTCCTGCGACGCGACCGTCGATCAGCACGAAACCCGGCGAGCGGCCGTTCGGGGTGGCGAGCTTCTTGAAGATGTCGTCGTCGACGACCCGCCCACGATCGGGCCCCTGGGCCAGCACGATGTTGTCGAAGGGGGCCACCAATCTCACCGGTGCGGCGGCGTCCTCGTCGGCGAGCGCGAGTCCGTCGATGTCGAACAGCTCCTCGCCGTCCGGACCTTCGAGCTTCCCCAGTTCCCAGTCGGCTTCCATGGCCTCCACGATCGGCCGCAGCCTGGTCATGCCGGCCCAGGTCTGGATACCTTTGATACTGGCCGGCCCGAACCCGCGCAGGTACAGCCTGATCAGATCCTTGATCGCATCCTCGCCCGTGACAGCCGATTCTCCGGGGCCGCACCACTCGTCGTAGAGGGAGTAAGTTGTGGTCGCCGAACCCGTCCAGGTCCCCCTCGGTGGTACCTGCACCAGGGGCACCAGGCATCGGACCACGGTCACCAGGGACGAACTGTCGGCATCGGGCCACCGCACCGCCAACGAGTCTTTCAGCGACTTGACGGGAAGCTCTGTGCCGGTGAGCAATTGCCGGCCGTACTCGGCAACGTCGGCGAGATCGGCCCCGGCGAGCCGCTTCGCGTGGTTGGACCGCAGCTCACCGTCCAGACTCGCCTGGGCGAGCGGGCGGACCCAGCGGGCGTCCTCGGCATCCATCAGGAAGACTGTGCTCCGCAGCAATGCCATCCGGATCACTTCTCGGTCCGTCATCAGATCGTCGAGATCGAGTGGATCGAAATCGGTGATACGGGACCACAATCCGAAGAACGCGGCACGAGGATCCTGGGATTGCAATCCGACGCAGCGATCGAGCACCTCGAGGATGTCCTCGTCGACCCGCTCGAGTAGATGCTGTCGCTGCAGCAGCGTCCGATTCCACTGTCGTAGCGAGATCTGCCGGGTCACGTCTACTTTCTTCCGCCGGTTGCCCGGGCTGCCGCGAGCTCACCGAAGGTCGCTGCGCGAGCATCCGAACGAGCGCCACCTTCCCCGGTCTGCTTGTCCACCAGGATGACCTGACCGATGAACGGTTCGACGATGCCGACCATACGGATCGGGGCCGCGATGATCAGCTGGAAACCGAACTGCTCGAACGCCCGCAGCGACTGCGAGCTGAAGGTCTCATCCGATTTGCTGAACGCCTCATCCAGCATCAACGGGGCGAAGCCCGGTCGGTGGTCTTCTCCGTGCGAGAGAGAAAAGCTCAGCGCCGCAGCAAGACAGAAGGCAACGAGCTTCTCCTGCTCGCCACCGGAGTTGGAGGCGGTGTTGCGGTAGGTGTGGACCGGAGGGTCGTCGGCGGGGGCCCCGGAGCTCAGTTCCTTACCGTAGAAGGTGTAGCTGTTGCGAACGTCCAGCACGTTGTCGCACCAGCGGCGGTTCTCCGCATCGGTTCCTGTGAGCCGTGCGACGAGACCACGGATGCGGTAGAACTGCCGCGCCAGCACTGCGCCGTCGCCGGACTTGGCCGCCGGAGCATCCCGGATCATCGAGTCGACGATCTTGGCGAACTCCCGCGACTCGTCCGTCGGGTTGTGCAGTTGTGCGATCTGCAGATAGGTGTCCTCGTTGAAGTCGACCCGTTGCAAGCCGATGTTGACCTCGGCGATCCCGCGGGTGATCCGTTTGTTGGTGTCCGCGATCTCCTTGTACAGGTTGGACACCGAATGACTGATGTCGGTGGTGATCAACTGCCGGAACCGCTGCTGCGTCGAAGCCAATCCGTGCTCGACGAGACTCTGGTGGATGGACACCAGGTCAGCTGCGTATTCGACACTCGCACTGAGGTTTGCCGATGCCTCGGGCCACTCCCGCAGGAACGCCTCGCCCGCACGCACGATCCGGTTCTCCGCGCCGTCACGCTCGGCATTGGCCTTTCCGACAACAGCTTCCAAGGCATTTCGCAGGTCCGACCGCACCTCGCCGTAATTGTCGAGAGTCAGCGTCTTGCCGCCGGCGGCAAGGGTCTCCGCGAGGACACCCGCGAGATACTCCCGGTCCGCGTCGTCGAGTTTCGTGCTCTCGGCCTTCACCTGCTCGGCTTCGGCAAACCACCGGTCCCAGTCCGAACCGACATGACCCAGTTGGTCACCGAGCGCACCGACCCGGGCCACGGCCTCTCGCCAGTCGGCGCGGGCGATCTCGACCTGCTCTTCGAGTTCCGCGAGATCGACACGATTCTCCCGGACGCGATCGATCCGGGCGTTGAGTTCGTCGGCGTCGCGGCGAGAGGACCACCAGTTGAGCTCGGCCCACGAGGCGTACGCCGCGAGCGCGTCCGCGTTCTTTGCGCGTTCGCGATTGGCCTCCAACAGATCTCGCTTGTCCTGGGCGGCCTGACGGGCCTCGGCGAACAGCGCTTCCCGGTGGTCCCGCAGTTCCTCGAGTGCGGTGCGCTTACCGTCGGTGTTCGATCCGAGAATCCACTGCGTGCGATCGGAGACCGAGCGGCGATCGTCCTTGCGGAATCGGTCTCGCCCCGACTTCACCAGGCCCTGCGGTGTGACGGCGAGTGGATGCTGGTCGAGCTGCGCCGGGAGATCGACACAGATGTGTTCTGCACTACGCGCCACCACACCGGCGAGCCAGCCGCCCGCGGGATGGCGTTCGTCGACCAGCAGTTTCTCCGCCAGTGAACCCGGGACCGGATCAGCACCCGGGGATGAATGTTCTTGGTAAACGCGGTATTCGAGCACACCTCCGAGATTGGTGCGGTTCACGAACTCGCCGATCGTCGTCCGGTGCGCCTCGGGTACGAGCATGGTCATGCCCAGACCACGCAGCACCCGCTCGGCGGCCCCGGCCCACCGATCCTTGTCGGCCGGGTCGACGTCGATCAGCTCCGCGGCGAACGGCAGGTCTTCGGCGGGCACACCCGTGGCCTGGGCGATCCCGTCCCGCTGGCCCAAGACCTCGCGCGGCAACAGGGATCGTCGGGTGTTGAGGCTGGCGAGTTCCTCCACCGCCGCTTCGAACTCGCGCCGGGCATCGGTCTCCGCGGCAAAGAAGCTGTGCGCCGTGGTGGCCAGCTTGTCGGCGGATTCCCGTGCCGCACGAGCGATCTCCGGGGCCCGCAGCCGCAGCGCCGCGAACTCGTCCTGCGTCTCCGGGGTCCGTTCTCCGAGCCCACCGACGAGCGTCGCATACCGTTCATACGCCCGGTTCCGCGCAGTGACCTGCTGCTCGAACGATTTCAGTTCGGATTCGAGGGTGGTCAGCTCGCCCTTCTCCGAGGTCAGTTGATCACGCAGCGACGTGTGGCGCTCCTCGCGCTCGTCGGCAAGGTTCTCCCACTTGGCCACCTCGTTGTCGAGACGCTCACGGTCGGTGTCGATCTGGTCCAGGCGTGCCTGCAGCAGCGTCATCCGGTGCTCGCGCATGAACGCGCGCATCGGAGGGCCCAGCAGGGTTCCGGCGCGGGTCGTCGATTCTTCTGCGCTGCAATAGGTGTCCCACGCATCAGGGATGGGGCGCAGCACCTGCTCCTGGGCGTTGGCTCGGGCTGCGGCCTGGTATGCCTCGTCCAGCTGGGTGAAGTTCTCCACCAGCCGTTCCGCTTTCGCGTACGTCTCCGGCCGGTCGAGCATGTAGGTGCGGATGAACAGGTTGAGATCGCCGACGTTCTTCATCGCCTTCGCCTTGCCCATCAGAGACAACGCGGCCGACGACTGACCGATACCGACCCGGCGTCGCAGTGCCTCCTGATACGCACTCTGCACGTCGAAGCATTCCACCTCAGGATTCGCCGCGCGGTACCGGCGGATGTCGAAACCGCTCTGCGCCCAGACATTCAGCGACAGCAGGTCGAAATGCCCGGTGTGCAGCTGATACCAGGATCGCAGCGAACTGCCGTCGGTACCCGAGCCCGGAAACCACTTGATGGCCACTGCGGTGGTGGACGAGCCGGCACCGTTGTCGTAGGTCGCGGCAATCGCCGACCAGGTCGCCCCGTCGGCGCGCAGGTACTGCACCTGCGACTGGTTGTAGCGGTCATCGTTCTCGGCCCAGGCCCCACGGACGTAATCGGCCATGGAACGAGCGGCCTTCTTCGCGCCCTTCGCGGACAGGTCGGCGGACGCGTTGAACACCTGGTCGTAGGTGGGAAGCAAGACCACCGAGTGACCGTCCATCATCGACGACTTACCGGAGCCCGACGGTCCGGTGAGCATCACGCCACGCTCGTCGATGGGGTAGTCCTTGTACCCGTCGAACGTGCCCCAGTTGACCAACTGAATACGGGTCAAACGAAACTGGCCGATGTTCATGGTCCGCTTGCCCGCACGAACCGGGGTTTCCAGGATCTCGGTCATGTCGTGCGCTCCCGGTCGTCGAGTTCGGTCAGGTCGGTTCCGTCTTCGGCATGCTCGCCGGCGAGTCGCCGATAGGCCTCGGTGTATGCAGCGACCTGCTCCGGCCCGAGCAGTGAGGCGATCACCCCGTGCACCACGTAGCGATCGGTGCCCGGCAGTGCGCGAATGATCTTGCGCGACTCGAGTTGATTGATCGCGGCATCGATACGCTTGATGAACCCGGCCTCGTCGGTGTCCGACACCGGCTTGTAGGTGAGCATGTGGTCCATGATCTCGCCGCGTTCTGCGACCACGGACTCGTCTGCACTCGTCAGATACTTCTGCCGCAGGAACAGGGCGAGCACCGAGGCAGCCAGGGTGAGGGTCTGTGCGCGCAGGATATTGCGTTGCCTCGGATCATTTTCCGAGACCTGCCGGGTGAAGGCGTACTTGTGCTCACGGTTGATCTCGAGCTGCAGGTTCAGCTCGGAGAGCCTGGATCTGATGACCTCTTCGTGCACCTCGATGGTCTTCCAGTTGCGCGAGCGCACCGAGACATGCGCGGCGGCGACCAGCTCCTGCAGCGCGTAACAGACCGGGGCGGGTAACGCGGAGGTGTCACCATCGAATCGCGCGTCCACCTGCGGGTCGCTGATCGTCCCGACGGGCTCCGAGCCGTCGAAGGCGAAGTGCGACAGGTCGACCGATGGTTCGGTCAATGCACCCGGATCGTCGACGAACAGGTCTTCGCCTTCCTGCTGCCCGAGGTTCTGCTCGCCTGTCGGCTCTACCATCGGTTCCTCTGGGGTACTCACCTGACCACCTTCTGTCCCGCTACGTCTGGCTCGTCCAGCAAGTGCATCACCTCATGTGGCTGCGCGGTTATGGGGTCGGGCAGCGAATGCGTGAAAAGCACGGCAGGCATGTTGATCTCACGCAGGCCACGGGCCGTGTGAGCAAGGACGGTGATCTCGGCGCCGGAGTCGTCGGTGGCACCGTGCCGCTGCGCCAGCGACCAGATCCCGATCACGTCACCGGTCCGCGCGGTCGGCAGCAACGCCAGGACCTCATCGATCCCGGCAGGCCCGGATGCGATCGCATCGTTCACCGCGTCGGTCAGGGCATGCCAATCGATCGACTCCACACCGACCAGGTCGGCCGGGTCGATCCTGATCTCACCCGCGGTGTCGGCAACCGCACCGGGTGAATCGATGATCCCGTCGTGAAAGACCAGTGCTCCAACGGAATTGGAGCTTGCGGCGCTCATCGGTACGGCGATACCCATGTCCTTGCCCGGACCCGCATGGACAAATGCGGCGGCGGCGGCGCGCTGGGCGTCGGAGATCTGGCTACGCAGGGCCCGGTAATGCAGGAAGTCGCCGTCCTTCACGAACGTGTTGATCCGGCGGTAGACCTGCCCCCGCACCTCGTCGACCGACTGCACCTCGTCCCACATCCGGTCGATGAACCCGGTGAGGGTGTCGAGCAGGTCGTGGGGCAGGTTCGGTAACCCTGACGCGATCGCCGCGATACTCGCCTCGAGATCCTCGCGGAGCCGGTGGTCGGCGATCAGCGTGTAGAACGTGTCGAACGCCTTGCCCTCGTCCGAGTCGGCGAGCGCATCGTGGCCGTCGAACATCCGGTTGAGCACGTCCGCGTGCGACCCCTGCTCGGCGTCGAGCCCACTGGTGAGCAAGGCACGCGAGTTCTCCCGCATCTTCTCCCCGTACCCGATGATGTCCGCCGGCATCCGTTCGGCGAGCGAACTGACCATCCTGATGTCGTCCAGAACCCGGCGGGTATCGACCGCCGGAATCGCTCCGGCTGCGAGTTCTGCTCTGCGCGCAGTCAATTCGGCGATCTTCTGATCGATGTCACGGATGTGCTCACCGGGATCGGGATTGATCGACACCGCGATGTTCGACAATCGCGACATCACCAACTCAAGCACCGTCTCGGTGGCGACCGTCCGGTTCTGTCGCACAGCCTGCACCTGGGCGATGGCCTGGGTGGCACCGCGCGTGAGCTGGTACCGCTCGATCTGGGTGTCGGCCACCAGGGTGCGGGCCAGATACCCCGCGCGCACCCAACGGTCGAGCAGGTCGTCCGCGGTGGGCAGCTCCCACCCGCGCTGAAGCCAATGGTCGGCCAGGTCTGCGAGGTCTTTCTCCACGCCCGCGCCGAGATGGTCACCATCGACCTGACCGTCGGCCAGCCGGGCGGCCATGATCGCTAGGTAGGGAACCGCGTTTCGCGAGCGTAGGAGGCGAAGGGTGACGTCGCTGTCTGCGTTGTCACCGTATGCGGCGTAGAGCTGCGCTGCAGTCGGGCGTGCCAATCGATCCACCTCCGCTCGATCTTCCTGGCGTTTGGACGCACAGCAACGCCGTTGCGTGCCCCGCGGAAGATGATAGTTGGACCGGCGGCAGGTCCCATCCTGCGATCGCGGCTTGAGTACTGGGCGAAGACATGCTTAGCTTGCCGACACACGTGCATTTGTGACGGTTATCACTCACGAGTTCGCACATCACCGACGGAAACGGACGGCAGGAGAACGGGTGGCAGCCTCGACCAGTTCCGGAAACGACGCTCCGTTGTTCGAGCGTCGTCCCCGTACGTGGCCGGGTGCCGAACCCATCAATGTCGGGGCGCGCTGCCTCACCACCGGCATCAGCGTCGTCGCACTTCTCCTGGTTCTCGCCATCTTGATCTTCGCCTCCTAGCGCGGACAACGAGCGCCGGATCCACGGCCGAGCGGTGCCGCCAAACCTCAACCAGGCTTGAGGTGCATCTGGCGCACGCTATTGCACATCCCCATATCCTGCGTAAGGGTAGGAAGTGCACTCGAACGGGTAGAGCCCATTTAGAGGACGACAAACTGGGGACCTAACGTCCCCGCATAGTGAGAGGAACATCGTGTCTGAATACACCTTGCCGGACCTGGACTACGACTACGCAGCTCTCGAGCCGCACATCTCCGGCAGGATCATGGAGCTGCACCACAGCAAGCACCACGCCACCTACGTCAAGGGCGTGAACACTGCCGTTGAGAAGCTCGCGGCTGCTCGTGAAGACGGCACCATCGCTGACAAGGTCTTTCAGCTGTCGGCCAACCTCGCCTTTCACCTCGGCGGGCACACCAACCACTCGATCTTCTGGAAGAACCTGTCGCCCAACGGTGGCGACAAGCCGGAAGGCGACCTCGCTGCAGCCATCGACGATCAGTTCGGCGGCTTCGACAAGTTCCAGGCGCACTTCACCGCCGCGGCCACCACGCTGCAGGGCAGTGGCTGGGCGATCCTGGGCTACGACACCATCGAGGGCAAGCTCCTCATCGAGCAGCTGACCGATCAGCACGGAAATACTTCCGTTGGTTTCATCCCCATCGTCATGCTGGACATGTGGGAGCACGCCTTCTACCTCGACTACCAGAACGTCAAGCCGGACTACGTCAAGGCTTGGTGGAACGTGGTCAACTGGGCCGACGCCTCCGAGCGTTTCGCCAAGGCTCAGGCGCAGGGTTCCGGCCTGATCGTGCCTGCCTGATCGCACCCGCTCCACGCACGTGACACGGCGGTCGCCCTTCGGGGCGGCCGCCGTGCTTTTTTGCCCGCCTTCGCGCGGGAAAAGAAACTCCGTGTTAAACCGCCGGTTTGGCACTCGAGTCGGCTTGTGTGCCAATCAGTTACCGGGCATGCTGCGAGGAGAGTAGAAACAGAGATCAAGGGCGATCACATATAGGTATCTGCACTTCCGGCAACAGGAGGTCACCATGAGCGAGGACGCCACCGGTCACGAGAAGTCGCGGTCCGGATCCATTCCGATCGGGCTCACTCCCTTCCATCGAGACGGCGAACTACGCGGGATCCTGATCTCCGGTCGCTGGCCGGACACCACGCTCGAATGGACACAGACCCTCGTTGCATCGGTGCGGATCGCCTGCCGCCCCGGCTTCCTGCGCACGACGACGGTGTTCAGCGTGATCGAGGACCGCCCCGAGGTGTGCGACCCCGATACCGTCGGTCTGATGCTCGCGGTGGGCAGTGTCATCGACAACGACTTCGCGGACGCCGGCCCGTTCCATACGCCGCCACCTGCTCTGTTGATGCTGCATCCGCCGTCAGAGACGCGTCCGTCGCTTCCCGAGTGCTCCGATGTCGCCTCCGGGTGTGTGCTCCTGCCCGGTCTGCCCGAGCTCGGGCTCGAGCATCGCGCGGGGTGGGCCGAGGCCGAGGCCGACGGCACCGTCGTGATGATGCGCAATCAGGTGGGTGTCGATCTCGGCAACGACCCCGACACCGCCGTCCTGGCGATGCTCCTCGCTGCTTAGATCCCCCCGACCGGCACCGTTTTTGTGTCCTCTCGACCACTGATGACGCAGGTCAGGGCAGCGCGGTTCACCGGCCCGGATTCACCGGGTAAGGGAAACCTAAGTTTCGGGTCCCCAAACTTTTAAGAAAGGGCCTCCCACCTGCGCAAATACGGGTGCGCAAGCTGTTGCAGCAACTCATGGGACAGGCTTACGTTGGTCGGGTGATTACCGCATTCCTGGTCAGCTTCGGCGTGATCTTCGTAGCCGAACTCGGCGACAAGTCCCAGCTGATGGCCATGACGTTCGCCCTCCGCTACCGGTGGTGGGTAGTCGTCCTCGGGATCACCATCGCCACGACTGCGGTGCATGCGGTCTCCGTCGGCCTAGGCCATTTCCTCGGCCTGTCGATCCCCGGTGACGTGATGTCCATCGTCGGCGGGCTCGCGATGTTGATCTTCGGATTCTGGACACTGCGCGGCGATTCTCTCGACGACGACGAATCGGCAAAGGCCGAACGGGTCAGCAAGTCGATCCTGCTCGCGGTGGTCGGATCGTTCTTCCTCGCCGAACTCGGCGACAAGACCATGCTCGCGACCATCACCCTGGCCACGGACCACAACTGGGCAGGCGTGTGGATCGGGTCCACCATCGGCATGGTGGCCGCAGATGGTCTCGCCATTGCCGTGGGCGCCCTGCTGGGTCGCCGTCTCCCGGAGAAGGCCATCGCGTACGGAGCAGCCGTGCTGTTCTTCGTCTTCGCCGTCTGGCTGACCGCCGAAGGGCTCGTCACTGCCGACAACTTCGTCGTCACCGTGTTCACCATCACCGCGGTCGCGATGATCGTCAGCGGGGGTACCTGGTACGTCCGCAGTCACCGCGAGCACGCTCGCCTGCACGCCGAACGTGCGGAGGGCGAGCACATCGCCGACGAGCAAGCACCAGCCGAGCGATCGCTCACCGCGGCCGCTGACTAGGGTGTTCCCAGCGGGGTCGACAACCCGCGGACACTTGTAGAAGGGACGGCAACACCAGTGGAGATCTCAGGTTCAGCAGTATTGGTCACAGGCGGCGCATCAGGCCTCGGAGCGGCCACCGCCAAGCGGTTCGCCGACGCGGGCGCGGTCGTCTTCGGGCTGGATCTGCAGCCGTCGATCGACAAGGCCGGCGCTACAGAGGGCGTCACCTTGATCGCCGCCGACGTGACCAGCGAGGCCGACGTCGAGGCAGCACTGGACACCATCGCCGAATCCGGCGCCCCGTTGCGCGTCGCGGTCAACTGCGCCGGCGTGGGCTGGGCGAGCCGGATCCTCACCAAGAAGGGTCCCCACGAGCTCGACCTGTTCAAGAAGATCATCGAGATCAACCTGGTCGGCACCTTCAACGTGATGCGCCTGGCCGCCAACCGCATGCAGAAGCAGGACGCTGTCGACGAGAACAACCAGCGCGGGATCGTCATCAACACCGCGTCGGTCGCCGCCTTCGAAGGCCAGATCGGTCAGATCGCCTACACCGCCTCCAAAGGCGGCGTGCACGCCATGACCATCACCGCCGCCCGCGACCTCGCGCAGGTCGGCGTCCGCGTCAACACCATCGCGCCGGGCACCATCAACACCCCGATGCTCGACGGCATCACCCCGGAGTTCAAGAAGACCCTCGAGGCCGGGATCCCGTTCCCGCAGCGTCTCGGCGAGCCTGACGACTACGCGAAGCTGGCCGCGTTCCTCGTCGATCACGACTACATCAACGGCGAGACCATCCGCATGGACGGCGCACTGCGCATGGCGCCGCGTTAAGCTCTCCCCACCCCACGACAAGGCCGGACTCGTTCGAGTCCGGCCTTGTTCGTACACCTACGAAAACGAGACACAACACCATGTTCATCGCGACACTCATCGTTTCGATCTTTCTTGCTGTAGCGCTGACGGTCTCCGCCGTCGGCAAACTGACCAAGATGCCCGCTGTCATCGAATCGATGAGCACCGTGGGAGTTCCGGCGCAGCGGATTCCGGTCCTCGCCTATCTCGAGATCGCGGGCGCGATCGGCCTGGTGATCGGCCTGTTCTGGTGGCCGATCGGCGTCGCGGCAGCAATCGGCGTGATCGCGTACTTCGTCGGGGCGGTCATCGCGCACCTGCGCGTCAAGGACGTGGCGGGTGTCGGCCCGGCGGCGTTCCTCGCCGTCCTGGCAATTGCGGCGCTGGTCCTTCGCCTGCTCACCGTCTGATGACGCCGGGCTGACAGCGGACCACCGCGTTCAGCCCGGAAAGAAGGCATCCGACGCCGCCGCGGCGATGGCGACAACCATGAGTCGGGCACCGGTCCCGAATGCGGCGGCGAGCGCATACCCGAGAGCGCAGTCCGCCGGCGTCGGATCAGCGGCAGCTGCGACCACACCGGCGACCCGGATCTCGGTCGACCACTCGGCGGTGATGCCGGATTCGTCGGTGGTGAACATGGCCACTTCGTTGTCGCCGCGGTATCGCGAACCCCTGACGAGCCGGTGGCTGTCCGGCGTCGCCGGGGTGAACAGCCACTCGTGGCCGTGGCCGGTGACACCGATCCGATACGACCGTCGTGAGAACCTCCCCCGTCCCGGGTGGAGTTCATACCGATCGCCGTCGAGCGTCAGGCGGAGTTCACGACCGTGCCGCGTGCCGATCGGAACATCCTTCCGGAGTCCGTCCGGATCGAGACCGGCAGTACCGGCGCGTTCGAGCGTCGCGATGGGAATGGACTCACCGCTCACCGTGACGCGGCGCTCGTCGACTCGCAGATCGACGGCCACCTTTCCGTAGCGGGCGTCCCACAGTTCGTAGGCGGGCATGCCTGCGACGATAACCCGGGACCGCACCGGCGCCGAAGCGTCTGGTTCTGCCGTGTCTTGCGCCAACCCTTGACCGCTCACGTCCTATCGTGACAACATCTGTTGTTATATCAATGAGCATTGTCGGACTCGGGTGAAAGGGACTCCCCATGGTGGCCACAGCTGCGAACACATCGTCCATACGCGATCACGGAGACAACGTCGTCAGCCTGCGCGATCAGGGTGCCGACGAGGTGTCCCAGCGTCTGCTGGCGTCGTCGGCGCGGTTGTCGCGCAACGCCATGACCGAGATCGACTGGGATCAGCCGATGGACCCCGCCAAGTACGGGTGCAGCCCGGAATGGTCGTCGCTGTACGGCACGGATTACTGGGACGAGATGACCGAGGAGCAGCGGGTCTCGCTGACCCGTCACGAGTTCGCATCCATCATGAACATCGGCATCTGGTTCGAGATGATCCTGCAGGAGATGGTCATCCGCGACCAGTACCTCGGTGATTACCACAGCCCCGAGTTCCAGTTCGCTCTCACCGAGGTCGCCGACGAATGCCGGCACTCGATCATGTTCGCCAAAGCATCGCAGAAGATGGTCGGAAAGTCCTACCACCCTTCGAAGTTCGTCGGCCGCCTCGGCAAGGTCTTCATGCGTACCGCGCGTGCCGAGGTCGCCTACAGCGGCATCCTGGTCGCCGAAGAGATCCTGGATGTCTTCCAGCGCGGCTGCATGCGCGACGAACAGGTCCTCCCCTTCATCCGCACGGTCAACGAGATCCACGTCCTCGAAGAATCGCGCCACATGAAGTTCGCCCGGGAAGAGGTCCGGGACTCGATGAAGGGTGTCGGGTGGGCGCGACGCCAGTGGAGCGCCTTCGTCATCGCCGTGGGCGCAGCCTTCATCTTCACGAGCATGATCCGGCCGCAGGCCTACACCGACGCCGGACTGGACGCCGAGAGGGCAGTCGCCGCCCGCCGGGAGAACGAGCACTTCAAGTCGATGGTCCGGAGCAGCTGCGCGCACCTGATGAGCTTCCTCGACGAAGTCGGACTCCTCACCGAGCCCGCGGCGCGGGTCTACCGGAAAGTCAACATGCTCTGATGTTCGTCATCACCCAAACCTGCTGCAGCGACGCAGCATGCGTCTCGGTCTGCCCGGTCAACTGCATCCACCCGACACCGGAGGAGCGCGGATTCGGCAGCTCCGACATCCTGCACATCGACCCCGAGGCCTGCATCGACTGCGGCGCCTGCGCCGACGCCTGTCCCGTGGACGCCATTTATCCCGCGGACAAGCTCGGCACCCGGGACAAGGTCTTCATCGAGATCAACGCCTCGTACTACCGAGACAACACCGACGTCACATCCGGCTGGACCCCGATCTCCTACCCGGTCATCCCGAAAGTCCCTGCAGGGCTGCGGGTTGCACTGGTGGGCACCGGGCCCTCGGGTGGATATGCCCTGCGGACCCTGCTCGATCGCAGCTCCGCGCAGGTGACCGTGATCGACAAACTCCCCACCCCCGGCGGCCTGGTGCGGGCCGGTGTGGCGCCCGATCACCCCGGCACCAAGAAGGTGCTCCAAGGTTTCGATCTGCTCTACCGGGACCCCCGGGTCACGATGGCGACCAACGTCGAGATCGGCGACGACGTGGCCGCCGGCCAGATCACACCCGCCGAACTCGGCGAACACTTCGATGGTGTCATCTACGCTGTGGGCGCCAGTGATTCACGCCGCCTGGGTATTCCGGGTGAAGATCTCCCGGGCTCGACGTCGGCAACCGATCTTGTGGCCTGGTACAACTCGGCACCCGACTCCGGCGAGATCCCGGTAGCCGCCACCGACCGGTCCGGCCGGGTGGTGGTCATCGGCACCGGAAACGTGGCACTCGATGTCGCGCGGATCCTGGTGTCGCCGCCGGAGATACTCGCAACCACGGACATCGCCGACCGCGCGTTGGACGTCTTGCGGGAACAGAACGTCCGCGAGGTGATCGTGGTCGGTCGCAAGGATCAGGCCGGTGCCGCGTACTCTTCGGCGGAATATCGTGCGCTGTCGTCGATCCCCGGCGTCGAGGTGATCGTCCACGACGACCCGGACGCCGCTGTCGACCTCGGGACCCCCGCGGATCCCACGCGCCGCCGCATCGTCTTCCTCTTCCACACCACGCCCGAGGCCATCGTCGGCGACGACCATGTCGAGGGCCTCCGGGTCACCACGGGTGAGCGTCGGCACGAGATCGCCGCCGACCTCGTCGTCCGGTCGATCGGCTACCGGTCGACCCCGATCGCCGGCCTTCCGTTCGACGATGGCCGCGGGGTGTTCCCCAACGTGGACGGCCGACTCGTAGGCTCTGACGGCGCGGTTGTACCGGGCGCGTACGTGGCGGGCTGGGCCCGGCGTGGACCACGCGGAGGTATCGGCGCCAACAAGGTGTGCGCCGAAAGCACGGTCGAGCTCTTCCTGAAAGATGCTGCCGACGGCTCGATCTCACGATCACAGCGCTCCCCGTCCGACTTCGAGAGCCTGCTGCGCAAGCGGAAGCGCACCGTCATCGGCTATCGGGGCGTACGAGCCATCGATCGCGCCGAACGGCGGGCCGGGGCCGAACTCGAGCGCCCGCGGGTCAAGTTCACCACGGTCGGCGACATGGTCCGCGCAGCCGGCCGTCGCGCCCGATAGTTCGCGGTCACCCAGTTCGGTTGCGCCCCTGGCTGACCGGCTGGTCGGCCAACGCCCGCGAAATACGTAGTAGGGGTGCGGCTTCGGCGTCCAGATCATCACCTGCGCCGCCGAGCACCTGCCGGACAGGACCGGACGAGCCGCCGGCCTCGCGATACACCTCGACGGCGTCACGCAGGTAGAAGACCTGATCCCGCTCGGTCAGATGGTCGAAGTCGTCCGGCAGCAACGGACTGAGCTGTAACAGCGCATCCCGGATCTCGATGACCCGACGCTGATAGAGCAGATTGATCGATCCGTCGGCCTCGTCAACCGACCGAAGAGGCAATACCACCTCAGGCAGTGCCGACGTGGTCAGAGACCACAGTGGTTCGAGCTCCGAGTGGTCTCGGCGGTGGCGCAGGTTGTAGCGCACCTTGATCCAGCGGGCCCGCAGCATCGGGTAGCAGATCCCTGCCAGGAAGAGAACCGCACCGATGGACGAGATCACCGCCGAGATCTTCAGCAGCACAGGGACTGTTGCCAGACTCAGCCCCGACAGCACCACGAATGCGGTTTGCACCAGCGAACCCAGCCCGACGAGTGAGAGACCGATCAGCAGGACCATCAGGGAATGCCGGAGATAGCCGTCTGCCAATCCGACATATCGCCGGATGGAGAGTACGCACGCGCCGAGACCGTAGACGAGATAGCATCCGGCGATCACGAAGAAGAGCGCAAATCCGAAGTGCTGCACCGTCCATTCGGAGACATTCTCGGTGCGCACCGGGGTCGGGGTGACCAACATCGCCACGTTCAGCCCGATCATCGCGATGACCAGCGGGACCGCTTCCATGCCCGCTCGCCTCTGCCGTTGCTCCTCGGCGGACCCGAAGAAGAACACGATGACCAGTGCCGCCACCCCGAATGCCAGCAGACAGTAGAAGATCACCCGTGCCGCGCCGGTGAACAGGGTCGAATCCAGCCATTCCCGCACATGCGGGTTGATACTCACGAAGGCAAGGGTCATCGCGGAGATGGCGACGGTCATGGCCGTCGGCTGGAGTCCCGCGCCCTCTCGTCGTATCCGATCTATCCGCCAGCACAGCGCGATCGCGAACAACGCGAGCGCAACTGCGTTGACGGTTGCTATCACCATCGGTGGCCTACAACCATCCGGAATGTCCTCCAAGAATGCTCTGGATGCCCCGCAACCCATCGTGTTTGGCCGATTGGCCGACGCCCTGTGCCGCCGTGGCCGCCCATTCGCGAATGATCGTCGCCAACATCTCGGCCTCCCACTCCCGCTCATCCGAATAACACGTCCGGCTCAGAGCCTCAGATGTACCGGCCTCGTCCGGCGCACCGGCGATCAGCAACGACCCCGGGGTGCCCAGGATCTGGTGACCGGCGATGAGGTGCCCGAACTCGTGGATGACGATCTGATCGCGATGCAGTTTTGTGGTGTTCGCCTGGTAGAAGAAGTAGTCGGCGTCGTCGGCCATCAGCCAGACGCCGTTGGGGGTACCTGCCGGCAGCGGATGCGCCAGGATCTTGATCGCCCGGCCACGCTTGTCCCCGTAGCGGGCGCACAACTGCTCGGCATCGAGAGGTAGATCGAGGTCCAGGTCGGCGAGTTCGCGACGACACAGGGCCCGCAGGATTCGTTCGGATCGCATCAAACCATCCTTCGGTTCCTGACGTGCTAGTCGGCTGCTTCTCGCCTCTCCACCACTCGCAGCCCGGAATGGCCGTGACCGAGTTCTGGCTCTGACGACTTGAGGAGGTCTGGGGGATCCGCGGGTAGGCCTTGCTGCACCCGGAGCACCTTGATCAGCTCGTTGACGACGGTGACCGAGTCGCTGGACAATCCGGCCAGCCGGAAGGCGGCCAGCTGCACGCTGGTGTCGGCCTGCAAGCGCATCAGATCGATCTGATCGCGGGTGCGCTGCGCCGCCCGGTCCTCGAGAAAGTAATGCACGTCGACGCCGAACGCTGCGGAAATGCCTTCGACAGTCCGGAACGACGGTGACTTCGCCTTGCCCGACCGGAGCTGACTCAAGTACGACTCACCGAGACGGAATCCGAGCTCGGTAGACCGATTCGCGATCGCTTTGGCGCTGTATGCCCGTCCATTCGGGCCGGGGACGGTGCGGAACAGCTCTTCCAGTCGCCGTGCGAACAGGCCCGGATCGAAGGTGGTGTCGGGATCCACCGGGTTCACATTGTCAGACATTCAACGCTCCACGCGCATCTCAGGTGTGCCTCCCAGTGAGGGCCGGTCGCTGCGCAGCGACCGGCTAGAAGTAAGAAATTCACTACTCCGCACGTCGTGTTTGCCATATGGTAGCTTATCGAAATATTGCTGCCAAGGCGGTGCAGGCTGCCCGCAATGGCATGCAAATGCTCTCGGACTCCAGGTCGACGCTGACCGGGCCCACCTGAATAAACCGTGAACAGCACGAAATTTCAAGAGTCACGCGCTGTTCACCCCATGGAGGTTCGATGTCGAAGCACCGTGCGCCGCGGGGCCGTGTCCTGCGATGGTCGGCAGCCGCGGCCGCAGCCGCCCTGGTGACCGGGGGCATCGCACTGGTCCTGACCACCTCGTCTCCTGCGCAGGCGCACTGTCATCCCGGCAATTACCACCATCACCACTGTGACGGCCCCAGTGAGACCGCAACAGAAACGACGACGACGACAACAACAACAACGACAACAACCGAGTCGACGACAACCACCACGAGCACGTCGACCACGGGCGACTCGACCACCACGACGTCGACAACCTCGGCCAACGTCCCGCCGATCATCGGTGGTGGCTCGGACGGCACCCACCAGAAATCCACCGCGCCGACCCCGACGGCCAGATCCACCGGCACACGTTTACCCGGCACCGTGTCGACCAAGAAGCCTTCGAACGGGAAGCCGCAGCCACAGTCCCCCGCGCAATCCGCTCCCGAGCGGGCCCCCGGCCTCGCAGGGGGTGGTGGAGGGGGGACGGGTTCCGGCGGAAGCGGCGGCGCCATCATCCCGGTGCCGACTGTCGAGGTCCCCGAGGTCACCGCGTCGCCCGCACTGCCGCCGGCGCCCCAGGCTCCACAGAATCCCGCCGCGACGCCTGCGAGTCCGGCTCAGCCGCCTGTCGCCACAGACGCGGGAGCCCTGGTCCCCGCCTCGGCCAGTTGTCTACTCGGAACGGACTCGGCGGGCGGATGTTCCGGCGCGGACACCGCACGCGACCTGGCCCCTGCCGGGTTGCTCGCCCTCGGCGCCCTGGCGTTGCTCGGCAGCGGCTCGTTCCTCGAATCCCTGCGCGGATCCCTCCGCGGCTGACAAACCCACTGACTCCAGGCAGACCCCGGTGTTGCGGCACCTGATTTTTGCCTGGAAAACGTGGGTTTGCGGCGGGCCCGGTCTACGGCCGCACAGTGGGACCGGGCAGATCGGTGCCCAACGGGACCTGTTCGGCGGCGCCTGCGCTCATCCACTCACGCAAGGCCTTCGTGGCCTGGACGTCGTCTTCGTTGTACTCGAGCAATCGAGCTCGCTGGGTGTGATCGATCTGATCACCGTCCAGGCCCACCGCACGGCGGTACCACTGCATCGACGCCTCGCCCCCGGCCTCGTCGTCGCGCCAGTGAAAACCGGCGTGGGGAGCGACCTTCTTGAGGCCTTTGCCCTGCGGGCTGAGGAAGTTGCGGTTGACGGCCTCGTAGATGTCCACCCACTGGGGTGAATTGATGAACGCGAGCACCTCGTCGCGGGTCGGGACCCCCGGCTCACCGACGAACCGGTCCGCCGAGCCGAGCAACCACCGGTTCTCGGCCTGTTGTGAATAGCAGTAGGCCGCAAACGTCTTGCCTTCCGCAAGACTGCGGTCCCGTTCACCGATCAGCCACGTCCAGAACTCGGCGAACGAGCGGGCCTCGTCGCGGGTCGGCAACGGCGTCCACGTGACGAACGGGCGATAGATCACCGGTCGCGACGGGTCGGTGTTGTCGGTGAGCAGGGTGCCCCACAGATACGCCCCGTCGTCCTGGTAGCTCTCCATGTCGACATCGACCTCCACGTCGGCGCGCACGACGTCGACCTCGGGCATCCGGCGGATCAGCGACACGTCTGCCAGGCGGGCACGCGCCATGAGGATCGCGTCGTCGAGCTTGCCCGGCCACCCTTCGGGTGCAGGCCCTTCGTAGCCGGCCAGCTCGTCGATGGTCCGTACGTCGACGGTCGCGAGCAGCTGGGTCAGATTTCCGTTGACGACGAGGCTGACGTCCCTGGCCGCCTCGAGTTCCGGTCCGCACTTCGTCCACCAGGCGCAGCTGCGGCACTCGCCGATCCGCGACGGCGCCGTCGGCACCTCGCCGTTTGCGATCCCCTGCCGTCTGACCAGCAAGGCGTCGTAGCGGATCAGGGCATCGGTGAGGTCGAGGACCACCATGCAGTCGATGTCGAGGCCGATGACGCCGCCCGCCGGCCCGGCGGGCAGCAACCCGACTCCGGCGACACCGAGCGACTGCAACATCCGGTAGAGCTGGGCCAGCCGCGTGGTGTCCCTGGAATTGCCGCGCACCTTTCGCGTCTCGTCGATCATCGGCTGCCAGGCCCACACCGGACTGGTGATGGCGCCCGAGCCCGGATCGGACGCCTTGTGGTTGACGACGCTCACCGGGACGTACGCCGCGCCCTCGTGGGCCTCGGCACCCCGGGTGTCGTCCACCCGGATCAGCAACTCCGCCCACCCGCGGCGACCACCCTCGACGTCGTCGGGCAGGGTGGCGCCCCAGATCCAGCGCGCACCGGCGGAGATGGCCGCCATCGTCTGCTGCACCCGGTAGGCCCGCCCGCCGGCGGACGCGTCGGCCCACCCCGCGAGTTCGTCGGAGTGCAGCGCGTGGAGCATGTCCCGGACCCGGCTGCGGTGGTCGGCCGCCGCTTCTTTGCGCATGGCCACCCCGGCGTCGTCGGGGACGGCAACCGTGGCGGGAAACCTGGAGTCCAGGGCAAGACGATGTTCGCAACCGCTCAGGTCACGAGGCGTCAGCAGAGTTGTGTGTGTCGGGCCAGATGGCACCGATGATCGTGTTGCCATCGACACCATCCTCCGTCTTGTGCGCTCGGGCCTACAACTCCGGTGAGCACGCTATGTAATGCTTGTACCGCAACTGCACGACAATTCGCACACCGCCGCAGGCGGGGCTTGGTCGAAACAAGCGAGAGGGTCGCACCGCATGGGTCTGTTCAGTTCCGGTCGCACAAGCCGAGCCCAGCGCAAGGCGCAGGCGAAAGCTCTCAAGGCCAAGGCCAAACTGGAGGCCCGGCTCGAGGACAAGTCCGGCCGCAAGGACGCCAAAGCCGAGCGCAAGCAGCAGCGCAAGCTCGCGAAGAAGTCGTTCAAGGCTCAGGCCCAACTGGACAAGAACGCCGCGAAGGTCCTGTCGAAGACCAACGAGACGAACTTGAAGATCGCGCAGGCCAACGCCAAGGCCGTTGCCGACGGCAAGGTGCTCTCCACCGCCCGCGTCAAGCGATACCTGCAGGTCGCGAAAGTGCTGTCCCCGGTTCTCGTCCCCATCGCCTACCGCGCGAGCACGGCTGCCCGCGAACAGATCAGCCGCGTCCAGGCCGACCGCGCCGGGGTTCCCATCGCGGAACTGAACCGGTACAGCGGACACGGCGCGGCCCTGTCCGCGCGAATCTCGGGCGCGAGCGAGTCGCTGCACACCCTCACCGCCAAGCATTCGGACGCCGAGACGAAAACGTTCACCACGATCATGGAGCAGCGGTTGTCGGATCTGTCGACCGCGGTCGCGGCGGCCGAGCACATGCCCGCGGCGCGTCGGCGCAGTGCGCACGCAGCCATCAGCCGTGAACTGGCCGCCATCGACGCCGACCTCCTGGCCCGGCTGGGAGTCCGTCCCTGATCCCTCTGGCCGTCACTCTCACCGCACCGGCGTTGGCGGTCGCCGCCCACGGTGCGGCGTCCGGCCATCTGCCCGGTTCGGCCGGGCTCGTGTTGCTCGTGGTGATCGGCATCGCCGCGGGTGCCCTCTCCCGCCGGCTCGGTTCGATCGTGGCATTCGGCGCCTTGCTCACCGGCGCCCAGTTGGCGGGTCATACCGTCCTGTCCCTGACCGCGGACCCGATGGCCCACGGGCATTCGTCGACGGCGGCCATGGCTGCGACGCACCTCGTCGCCATCCCCGTCTGTGCAGCATTGATCGCGGGGTCGAGCAGGCTGCACTCCGTGATCACCTCGGTCATCCGGACCCTGCACTTCTCGGTCGCCGGCCCGATCCCCGACCTCACCCGATTCGTGGCGGCGACAGCTCCGCAACGGCGACCCCTCGTCGGTGTCTTCGCACCCGGCGGAGTCGGACTCCGCGGTCCGCCGGCGGCCTGACCGCCTCATCCTCCCCACACCACCCGCCTCTCGTGCGCGGTGGAATCATTGCGATATCAAGTCAGGAACAATCATGTCTTCATTTTCACGACGCGCCCGCGTCCTCGGCGCGTCACTCGCTGCCGCCACCGTGGTCGGTGGTCTGAGCCTGCTCGGCGCCGGCGTCGCAGCGGCACATGTCACCGCGGTCGGCGACGACCTCACCCAGGGCGGCTACGGCGTCATCACCTTCCGGGTCCCCAACGAGTCGGACACCGCGAGCACCACGAAGGTGGCGGTGACCTTGCCGAATCTCAAATCCGCACGCACCGAACCGATGCCGGGCTGGACCGCCGAGATCGCCAAGGATCCGGCCACCGAGGAGGCCACCTCCGTGACGTGGACGGCCGCACCCGGTAACCCGGGCATCAACCCGGGAGAGTTCGTTCAGTTCCGGCTCTCCGGCGGACCGCTGCCCGAGCAGGAAACAATGACATTGCCTGCCGTGCAGACCTATTCCGATGGTGAAGTGGTGGCGTGGGACCAGCCGACGGTCGAAGGCCAACCGGAGCCGGACAAGCCTGCCCCGACCGTGACACTGGGCGCGAAGACCGCCGACGGACACGGACACGGTGCCGACACCGCAACCCATGAGGAGGACACCCAGACCGCGTCCGAGTCGTCGGAGTCGGGCACGGACAACACCGCGCGCTGGCTCGCCGGTACCGGAATCGTATTGGGCGCCTTGGGCATCGGCGTGGCGGTCGGCGCGCTGGCCCGCAAGCGCTCGTGAGGCGGTTGGCGCTGACCATCGGCGCGATCGCACTGGCATTGCTGACGACGTTCGCGTTCGCTCCGACGGCGTCGGCCCACTCGGCGCTGGTCGGCTCCGACCCCGCCGACGGGGCGTCTGTCAGCGTGGGACCTCCGACGGTGACGCTCACGTTCAACGAACCGCTGCAAGAGAGCTTCCCGGCGTTGACCGTGGTGGGGCCGGATCGAAACTATTGGCAGGACGGCCAACCCACGGTCACGGGCCGCACCGTCAGCACTCAGTTGCGCGAGCTCGGGCCTGCGGGCGAGTACCTGATCAACTATCGGGTGACCTCGGCGGACGGACATCCGGTGGAGGGTCAGCTCACGTTCACCCTCACGACTGCCGGGCAAGGCACTCCCGGCGCCTCCGTCGACGACGACGAATCCTCGTCGTCGGGCATCCCGGTGTGGCCGTTCATCGTCGTCGCCGTGATCTTGTTCGGAGGCGGCCTGGCTGTTGCTCTCCGTCTGCAGCGCAGGAAGTAGGTCGTGCGGGCTGCGGGCACGACGCATCGTGGATGGTTGATCGGTGCCGTGCCCGCGGCCTGGCTCGGAGTCGCATTGTGCTGGGTGATCGCCCGCCCGGGCGGCCCCGAGATGGATGCCGCGGCCGGCGCGGTGGCCATCTGCGCTGCCATCACCGTGCTGGGACTGACCAGCCTGCGGGTGCTCGGCGGAGAACCCACCGAACCGCGGGCGCTGCAGTTGATCGCCATCGTGGCCGGCGTCTGGTTCGTGGCCGCGCTGGTCGCCGCCTGGCTCGGGGTCGCCGAGCGGACCGGGCGCTCGCCCGGAGCGGTCGGATTGTCGGACTTCGTGCGGGTGAGCGGGGCGACACCGGCCCTGATCGGCACCGGATGCGCCCTGCTGGTGGCAATGTTCGCGGTGGTCTGGATGTTCCGGCCGGCGATGGCGGTTCCCGAGGCCGCCGCTGCGGTGACCGCCCTCGGACTGCTGATCGGACCCGTCACCGGTCATCTCGGTCAGCAGACCGGCGGTCCGGTGCTCGTCGCCGTCCACGTTCTTGCGGCCGGGTGGTGGTGCGGCGCGTTGGCGGCGCTGGCCCTGACCGTGCGCGGCCGGAAGGGCTGGGCGACGAGCTTGCCGCTGTTCTCCGGATACGCCCAGTGGTGCGTCCTCGTCCTGTTCGTCACCGGCGTCGTGGCGGCGTTTCTCGAACTCGACTCGCTCGGTGAGCTGACGGGCACCGGCTACGGCCGCGTCCTGTTGGCCAAATCCGCAGGCCTCGCGATCCTGATCGTCGTTGCCTTCCGTCAGCGCACCACCTGGTTGCCCGCGGCGCGCGCGCACCGCATCGGCGAAGAGGTGTCCCTGCAGCGCGCGCTCGTCGAAGTGACGCTGATGGCTGTGGTGATCGGCCTTGCCGCCGGCCTGGGAACCACCGCACCCAACTGAGCCGACACGGTCGGTACCGGGCATGATTGACAGGGACGCAGCCGAGAGCGAAGGAGCGCAATCTTCCATGGCCGACCTGGATCCGAATTCCTCCGCCGACCAGCCTTCTTCTGACAGGCCCGGGACCCCACCGGCGAAAAAGGCACCCGCAAAAAAGGCGGCCGCCAAGAAGACTGCGCCGGTGAAGAAGGCCACTGCCGCGAAGAAGGCGCCGGCCAAAGAGACCCCCGCAAAGAAGGCACCGGCAAAGAAGGCACCCGCGAAAAAGGCTGCTGCCAAGAAAGTTCCGGCGAAGAAGGCCCCACCCAAGAAGGCGTCCGGACCCACCACCGACTCGGTGCCTGCCGCCCGGTCTGCCGCCGCGAAATCCGCGCCACGGAAGCCGCCGGCGAAGAAGGGCCCCGCCAAACCGGGTAACACCGCACCGCCCAAGTCGACGCCCGCCCAGACAGTGGCGCCCGCGCCCCCGCCGCCGGCCACCTCTTCGACACCCGGGTCCGTCACCCCCACCCCCACAGGCGCCGAGGAGCACGCTGCACGGTTCACCGCCCTCAAGCGCACCGCACCCACGCCGGTACCCGAGCCGTCGCGGCAGATACCGATTCTCAGCGTCGGACTGGTGCTGATCTGTGCTGTGGTGATCTATCTGGTGCGCCGGCGGAGCCACCGGGGTAGGCGCTGACCCTCGGGGTAGGCCCGGACCCTGGAGTAGCCGCTACCGCCCGGGCAGGAACTTCAGCGATTTGATGAAGGTCGGCACGATGCGCAGGAACAACCCGCGCGGCACACCCTTGATGCCGCCGAGACCGATGACCCGCTGTTCGGCGACGGTCTGCGGCTCGGTGTACTTCAGCAACCCCTCGGCGCCGTGGCGGCGCCCGACCCCGGAAATGCCCATCCCGCCCATCGGAGCGGCAGTGGAACCCCACGCGGCGGCGTATCCCTCGTTCAGGTTCACCGTGCCCGCCCGCAGTTCCGCAGCGATCTTGCGTCCCTCGTCCGACGACCCCGCGAAGACGCTGGCGTTCAATCCGTATTCGGTGTCGTTGGCCCGTTTCACCGCTTCGGCCACGGTGTCCACCGGATAGATCGCTACGAGCGGCCCGAAGGTCTCGGCCGCGAAGCACTCCATGCCCTCGGCGACCCCGGTGAGGACGGTCGGCTCGAAGAAGAACGGGCCGAGGTCATCCCGGCGGTTACCGCCCGCCAGCACCACCGCGCCTTTGTCTTTGGCATCCGCGACGTGGGCGGCGACGGTGTCGACCTGGGCCGCCGACGCGAGAGATCCCATTTCTGTGGTGAAGTCGTACGCGCTGCCGAGTTTCATCGAGGCAACCCGTTTGGCGAACTTTGCCGAGAACTCCTCGGCGACGGGGTTCTCCACGTAGATGCGTTCGATGGAGATGCACAGCTGCCCGGAGTTGGAGTAGCAGGCGCGCACCGCCCCCTCGACCGCGTTGTCGATGTCGGCGGTCTTGGTGATGATCATCGGGTTCTTGCCCCCGAGTTCGGCGGAGAAACCGATCAGCCTGCGACCGCACTGCTCGGCGAGCTGCGCTCCCGTCGCCGACGAGCCGGTGAACATCAGGTAGTCCGCTTTGGCAACGATCGCTTGTCCCACCACTGAGCCCGGACCCGGGACCACTGCGAAGAGTTCCCTGGGCAGACCGGCTTTGTAGAGCAGCTCCACCATCGCCAGCGCGCAATACGGTGTCTGGCTGTCCGGCTTGAGGACCACGGCGTTGCCGGCCATCAAGGCGGCCAGGCCATCCGACACCGCGAGGGTCATCGGGTAGTTCCACGGCGAGATCACGCCGACGACACCCTTGGGCTGGTAACGCACCCGGGCATCGGTCGCGAGCGGCAACATGCCTTTGACCTTGCCCGCCGCCAGCAGCTTCGGTCCGGTCTTGGCGTAGTGCCGCGCGGTCATCGCGACGTCGAGCACCTCTTCTTGGGCATAGCTTCGTGCCTTGCCCGTCTCGGCCTGCGCCATGTCGGCCAGCGCGTCGAGGTTCTTCATCACCAGGGCGGCGAACTCGATGAGCACCGCTGACCGCTCACGGGGCCACACCTGGGCCCACGTGCGCTGTGCGGCACGTGCGATCTCGAAGGCGGCATCGACGTCGTCGGCGGTTCCCACCGGAACCGTCGTCATCTCGGTGCCGCTGAACGCCTCGAGCACCGGTCGCGTCGGCCGGGATCCGAGGTCGTCGATTGCGATCAGTTCGCGCAACCGGTCAAATGTCGCTGCATCTGGTTTCGCCATTGTTTCTTCCCCTATTCAGACGCGACGAGGACGATGCCGTCGTCGTCGCTGTACGCCAGGTCGCCGGGAGTGAAGGTGATGCCGCCGAGCTCGACCGGCACATCGCGCTCCCCTGCGCCGGACTTGGTGGACTTGCGAGGATTGGTACCCAGCGCTTTCACGCCGATGTCGAGGGTCCCGATGATCTTGGCGTCGCGGATCGCGCCGTTGACGATGATCCCGGCCCAGCCGTTGGAGCGGCCCAGCTCCGCGATCACGTCGCCGACGAGGGCGGTGTGCAGCGATCCCGAGCCGTCGATCACCAGCACCCCACCGTTGCCCGGTTCGCCGAGAATCTCCTTGAGCAGGGCATTGTCCTGCAGACAGCGCACGGTCGTGACCCGGCCCGCGAACTCACGCCTGCCCCCGTATTGGGTGAATTGAAGATCGCAGCTGCGTACGTCCGGGCCGATCTCATCCACCAGATCGGCCGTCGCGACAAAGGTCGTCTCAGTCATGGACAACAGCCTAACGACTCGTACTTACCCGCCGGTAACAAGGCTTCGTGTCGGTCACCAGGTGATGTCCGGCTCCGGCTCGTCTCCGGACCCGACGACCGCCTCGGTGCCACCGATCTCCACCACGTCCCCGACCACCAGTTGCCGGCCCCGCCGGGTCTCGGTGTCGCCGTTGACGCTCACCAGTCCGTCGGCGATCACTTCTTTGGCTTCCGACCCGGATTCGATCAAATTTGCGAGTTTCAAGAACTGGCCCAGACGGATGGTGTTGTCGCGGATCGGAATTGTTTCTCGGCTCACCGTTCAATCATCGCATCGCCACGCTAACGTTACGTCGGACCAGCCGTGGAAAGGCAACACCTGTGAGCGTGGATTTACCTGAAAGCCAGGAACTGGCAAGGCCAACCGAGCATCACATGGTGCGGAGAACTGCCCCGTCGGGATTTTTCAAGAACGCACCCCGGCACACGAGCTGGGTGGTCGGCGTCCTCGCCGCCATTTCCCTCATCAGCAGTCTCTCGGTGCAATTCCGCCGGCTCACCGAAGTGCCTCGCACGTACGTCGACAATTACATTGTCGTCGCCCCCGACACCAGTTTCGCGTGGGCATTCGTGCTGGCGCTGTTGGCGTTTGCGCTCGCCTCGCGTAAGCGGATCGCCTGGTGGCTCACCGTCGTCTACATCCTGCTGTTCGGCACGGCCAACGTCATCTATCTCTTCGAGCCCTTCGCCTCCGAGAACGGTGTCGACACGGTGGTCCGGGTCAACATCTTCATCGGCCTCGCGATCCAGTTGCTCGCCCTTGGCTACCTCATCGCCAGCTACCGGCAGTTCTATACGAAGGTCCGCCGAGGCGCGATCTGGCGTGCGCTCGGAGTTCTCGTCGCCGGCCTGGTCGCGGCATCCCTGATCGGCTGGGGCCTGGTCGAGATCTGGCCGCGCGACCTGAAGCAGTCCGAGCGGTTGCCCTACGCGATCAACCACGTCGTGACCTTCGGCTCGATCGACGTCTCCACCGACTTCGACAACCACCACACCTACGCCGCGCTGGAGACCTTCCTCGGCCTGCTCGGCGCCCTGGCGCTCATCGCGGCCGCGCTGATCCTGTTCCGGTCGCAGCGCTCCAGCAACTCGATGACGCCTGCGGACGAACGCCTCATCCGCTTGCTGATCGAGGGGTACAGCGGCGACGATTCGCTGGCCTTCTTCTCCACCCGGCACGACAAGGCGGTCGTCTTCGCGCCGAACGGCATGGCGGCGATCACCTATCGCGTCGAGGTCGGCACCGCCATGGCCGGCGGAGACCCCGTCGGCGACAAGAAGTACTGGCCCGACGCGGTTGCCGAGTTCATCAAGGTCTGTGATCAATACGGATGGCATCCGGGTGCGATCGGCGTCAGCATCCACGGGGCCGAGGTCTGGGAAGCGGCCGGATTCACCACGCTGAACATCGGCGACGAGGCGATCGTCCACACCCGCGGATACAACCTCAACGGTCCGGACATGAAAGCCGTGCGGCAGTCGGTCGCCCGTACCAAGCGCGCCGGGATCACCGTGCGCATCGCCCGTCACGAAGACCTGAGCGAAGAGCAGATGGCCGCGATGATCGGCCGTGCCGACGCCTGGCGTGACACCGACGAAGAGCGCGGCTTCTCCATGGCGCTCGGTCGCCTCGGCGATCCGCAGGACGGCCGGTCGATCCTCGTCGAAGCGGTGCAGAACGCCGGTACCGACGACGAGAAGGTCGTCGGCATGCTCTCCTTCGTGCCGTGGGGCACCACCGGGGCCTCGCTCGACGTGATGCGCCGCGACCACAACTCGATCAACGGGCTCACCGAGACCATGGTGACGGAGTTCGCCGAGAACGCCGAGGCGTTCGGGATCCTGTACATCTCGATGAACTTCGCCGCCTTCCGCGCCGTGTTCGAAGAGGGCGGCCAGATCGGCGCTGGCCCGATCATGCGCACGATGTACGGCGCGCTGACCTTCGCGTCCAAGTACGTGCAGATGGAGTCGCTGTACAAATCGAACGCCAAGTATCAGCCCGAGTGGGTGCCGCGCTTCCTCTGCTTCGAGGATGCCCGGACGGTGCCTCGTGTCGGCCTGGCGGCAGTCGTCAACGAGGGGTTCGTCAAACTCCCCAAGTTCGGCAAGGGCCGGGACTTCACGGGTCAGGCGTCGTCGATCCCCGAGGGCGTCGACGTCGATGCCGTGGCCGCCGAGATCGCGGGTATGGAGAAGGCCGAACACCGTGGTCCGCGGCGCCCCGAACAGGTACGCGTCCGGCTGGCGAAACTCGAACAGCTCACCGCCGCAGGCGTCGACCCCTATCCGCCCGCCTACCCGCCCACCCACACCATCGCCGAGGCCGTGGCCGCCCCTGAGGGCACGACCGGCCGGATCGCCGGCCGTGTCATCCGCATGCGCGACTTCGGCAAGGTCGTCTTCTGCGACGTCCGCGACTGGAGTGGCGACATGCAGGTACTCGTCGACGCGAGCGCACTGAGGCCGGAGACCCTGGACCTCGCGAGCACCGTCGACCTCGGCGATCTCATCGAGGTCAGCGGTGTCGTCGGCCGCAGCCGCAAAGGTGAGCTGTCGCTGCTGGCCAAGGACTGGCGGATGCTCGGCAAGTGTCTACATCCGTTGCCCGACAAGTGGAGTGGCCTCACCGATCCCGAGGCCCGCGTCCGCCAGCGGTACGTGGACCTGACCATCAACCCCAAGGCGCGCGAGCTGATGCGCGTGCACAGCGCGATCGTGAAGTCGATGCGGGACTACCTGGGCGGCCGCGACTACATGGAGGTCGAGACCCCGATCCTCCAGCAGATCCACGGCGGGGCCAACGCCGCGCCGTTCCGCACCCACATCAACGCCTACGACCTCGACCTCTATCTCCGCATCGCGCCGGAGCTCTACCTTAAGCGACTGTGCGTCGGCGGCCTGGAGCGCGTCTTCGAGATGGGTCGCAACTTCCGCAACGAGGGCGTGGACTTCAAGCACAACCCGGAGTTCACCAGCCTGGAAGCCTATGAGGCGCACAGCGATTACGACCGGATGCTGCATCTGACCCGAGAGATGATCCAGAACGCCGCCGTCGCGGCACACGGCGAGCAGGTGGTCTACATCGAGGGCAAGGACGGGGTGATCGAGAAGGTCGACATCTCCGGCGAATGGCCGGTGAAGACGCTGCACGGCGCGGTGTCGGAGGCGATCGACGAAGACGTCACCCCGTACACCGACGTCGATACGCTCAAAGCGCTCTGCGACAAGCATGAGATCCCCTACCGCAACGACTGGGACGCCGGCCAGGTGGCGCTCGAGATGTACGAACATCTCGTCGAGGACCAGACGACGTTCCCGACGTTCTACAAGGACTTCCCGACGTCGGTGTCGCCGTTGACCCGGCAGCACCGGACCATACCCGGAGTCACCGAGCGCTGGGACCTGGTGGCGTGGGGAGTCGAGCTGGGTACCGCATACACCGAGTTGACCGACCCGGTGGAGCAGCGCAAGCGCCTCACCGAGCAGTCACTGCTGGCGGCAGGCGGCGATCCCGAGGCGATGGAGCTCGACGAGGACTTCCTGCAGGCCCTCGAGCACGGGATGTTCCCGACCGGCGGTCTGGGTATCGGTGTCGACCGGATCGTCATGCTCCTCACCGGGCAGTCGATCCGGGAAACCCTCGCGTTCCCGCTCGCCAAGCCGAAGTGACCCCGCTGCTTCCCCCGCCGACAGGTCCGGCGGGTTAGTCGGTGGACTGGTACATCAAACACGTCGTCGACACGGGGCGGTCCGCCGCGCTGGTGGCCTTGATCGGGTTCGTCGTCACCTACGGGATCACCCGCGCGATCACCCGGAAGATCAAGGCCCGCAGCGCAGCACCGCCGACCGAGGACGCCGATGCGGGTGGCGCCGTCAACGACATCTACATCGGTGGCGTGCACATCCACCACCAGGTGTGGGGCATCTTGCTCATCCTGGTGGCCGGTCTGCTCGAGTTCCGCTTCCAGCCCGACTCACCATGGCGCGAGGTCCTCGCCGCCATGTTCGGGATCGGCGCGGCGCTGGCCCTCGACGAGTTCGCCTTGTGGCTCCACCTCGAAGACGTCTATTGGTCCGAGGAGGGCCGTAAGTCGATCGACGCCGTCATGATCGCGGCCGTGGTGGGTCTGGCCCTGCTGGTGGGAACCTCACCGATCGGCGTCGACGAGCCCGGATCGAACGCACTCGGCATCCTGGCGGCCGCCGGCAGCGTCGTCATCCACATCACCTATTCCGTCATCACCCTGCTCAAGGGCAAGCTGGCCACCGGATTGATCGGGCTGCCGGTGCCGCTGCTCGGATTCGTCGGAGCGTGTCGCTTGGCCCATCCGACCTCGTTCTGGGCCAAGCGCTTCTACTCGCCGAAGAAGATCGCACGTGCGGAGAAGCGCTACGAGAAGTACGTGAACCGCCGCGAACGGATGCGCGACCTCGTCGGTGGGCGCGAGTAGAGCCACCCGGCCTAAACTGGCGCAGGTGCAGCCACCCGGGACCTTTCACACGATTGCGGGGCTCCGAACCCATGTCGTGGTCGACGGGGAGGGGCCGCCGCTGCTGTTTCTCGCGGCATTGGGCGGCAACTGGTTCGATTTCGATCAGGTCACCGAGATCCTGTCCGATCGCTGGACGGTCATCCGGTACGACCGGCCGGGATACGGCCTGTCCGATTCGTTGCCGGCCGGCCAGATCCCGTCGATCGCCGATGAGGTCGACCGAATCGATGCGGTCCTCGATGCCCTCGGGATCACCGAACCCGTCCTGCTGGCCGGACATTCGCTGGCCTCGCTCTACGCCGAGGCCTACGCGAGGAGTAGGCCGGACCGGGTCGCGGGCGTGATCATGCTCGACGGCTCGTACGTGATGCTGCCGTTGCAGCTTGTTCCGCCGAGTTGGAGCAACGGCCTCGCCCACCTTGCGGCACGTTTCATCAAGGCTTTGCGACTGCCACGCTCTGCCGGGGTCCGCGGGCATGCCATCGCCACCAGACCCGGTCCGCCGGGTGGATTCACGAAGACGCAGCGGCTCTGGATCGCCGAAGTCTACGGTGGATCCCGCTATCCCCGGGCGCTGCTGGTCGAACAGGCAGCCTTTGGTGTGCTGAACTCACAGCTGATCGGGCTGCGACGCACTCATCCGCTGTCGACTCCCGCACTGGTGGTGTCGGCGCTGCCCGCTCGACGAACACCGGTGCATGTGTTCTGGAACTGGAAGCAGCAGCGGTTCGCGCGCTTGTTGGGGGCCGAGTACCGGCCGTTGAGCCCTGCGCGCCACTTCTTCGTGGTGCAGCAGCCGACTCTCGCCGCCGAGTTGATCGACGACTTCGGTGCCTACCTCGCGGTCAGAGGTTGAAGCTGCGGAGTTCGGCCGTGGTGACGAGTCGTTCGCCGTTCTCGGGCAACCGCCGAGCGAGACGCCGGTGCGCGATATAACCATCGGACCCGAAGATATGTGGGGTCATTCCGAGCAGTTGGGTTCGGCGGCGGGTGCGGGGGTTCGCCAGCTTCACGACGGATCACATCCTGTTTAATGCAGTGGATACTCTTGTCGATACTGTATGTCGTCGGCCAGTCCATCGCCAGTCAAGACATCAGCATCTCTCGCCCTGTGTGTCGTGACGACCAAAAGCGTTGTTACTCTTCGCAGGTCATCGCGATATTGGTCTCCAAACGCTGTGACGTGAGCCACGTTACGCCGGGCTTGGCATCTTCCCGGGGAGCACACGCGGGGAAACCCCATCTGCCCCAGGAATCACACAGGGCGAGCGTCAGGCGAGGCCTGCGAGATAGTTCTGTGCCCACTGCAACGCGGTGACGCCCGGCTCCACCTGGAAGTTGGCGTAATCCCCATGCGAACCGGATTGCAGGAAGCGGTTGAACGCAACGATCTGTGCGCGAGCCTTCTCGTTGCTCAATTCGTCGACAAGCGCGCCGGGCCCACCCCTGGTCACCAATTCGCTGACGATCGCCCAGGCCTCGGCCTGGTACTGACCGAGCTGATCGGGATTGGGGTCACTGGTCTCCGCCAAGTACCCGGCGATCCGCGAGACGTAATAGTCGCGCGGGATGTTGCAGTACTGGTCACCGGGCTCGCAGATCGTGAACGTGCGGTCGCTGACCCAGCCGAACCCGCCCTGACGAGGTCCGCCGTTGCCTTCACCGGAGAGCTTCGGACCGATGAGCGCGTCCCGTTTGGTGCGGCGCGGATCCGAGATCAACACGGCGCCCGCGAACTGGCTCGGTTTGATGACACCGCGGCGGGTACCGACTTCGGCGGCGAAGTCGCCGGCTGCGTCGGCGCCCTGGCTGTAGCCGATCACGGCGATCTTGGTGGCGGGGCACCGTTTGGTCATGGTGATGGCCAAGCCCTCGGCGTTGGCGACGGCCTGGGCCTTCGACTTGCCGTAGATGCTGCCGCCGGTCTCCCACGGGAACGCGGTGGCGTTGTAACCGACCAGTTGGACCCTGGTCTCCGATCCGAGCCCCGAGGTCGGGTACGACAACATGCCGGGCACCTGCCCGTCGGCCGAGTTCTCCCAGGTTCCCGGGATGGCCAGAACGTAGAGCTCAGGGCAGTCCGCCGGGTCGGCAACCGCCGTCGGTGCGGAGAGAACGCTGACGGTACCCGCCGTCAAGATTCCTGCCGCCAGAGCACTGACCCACCGCCGCACGCGCATGTACTTTCCCTCGTTCATAGATCGCGCCGGGCAGTTCCCCACCCGTCATCTGACTCGTAAGCTCCCCGAACCCGGACTCATCATTGCAGTTCGGACTCGGTTTCGCGAGTCCTACCGCTGCGGCGCCTGCGTCGGGACGATAGGTGCGGGCAGCAAGGTCTCACCGGCGAGAAAGCGGTCCGCAGCGGCGGCGGCCGCCCTTCCCTCAGCAATCGCCCAGACGATCAGCGACTGCCCACGGCCGGCGTCCCCGGCCACGAAGACGCCGGGCACGGTCGTCTCGAAATTGTCGTTGCGCTTGACGTTTCCACGCTCGTTGTAGTCGACGCCGAGCTTGTCGAGGAAGTCGGCACGCTCGGGTCCGATGAAGCCCATGGCGAGCAGGACGAGGTCGGCCTCGAGTTCGAAGTCGCTGCCCTCCATCTTCTCCGGCCGGCCGTTGTTCATCTTGACCTCGTGCGCGCGCAACCCGGTGACCTTGCCGTCGTTGCCGACAAATTCCTCAGTGTTCACGGAGAACACCCGCTCGCCGCCCTCTTCGTGGGCCGAGGAGACCCGGAACATCAGCGGGTACGTCGGCCACGGGGTCGACTCGGCGCGCTCGTCCGGCGGCCTGGGCATGATCTCGAACTGGTGCACGATCTCGGCGCCCTGCCGCAGCGAGGTGCCGAGGCAGTCGGCGCCGGTGTCGCCGCCGCCGATGATGATCACCCGCTTGCCCTTGGCGTTGATCGGCGGCTGGCCATCGGCGTCGAGGATGTCGTCGCCCTGCTGTACGCGGTTGGCCCACGGCAAGAACTCCATCGCCTGGTGGATGCCGTCGAGATCACGCCCGGGGATGGGCAGGTCGCGACCCTGGGTCGACCCGTTGGCGAGGATCACCGAATCGAAGTCGGCCCGCAACCGCTCGACCGTGAGATCGACACCGACATTGACGCCGGGGCGGAACTGCGTGCCTTCGGCCTCCATCTGCTCGAGCCGGCGATCGATGTGCCGCTTCTCCATCTTGAACTCGGGAATCCCGTAACGCAGCAGTCCACCGATGCGGTCGGCCCGCTCGAAGACCGTCACGTCGTGGCCGGCCCGGGTGAGCTGTTGCGCCGCAGCCAGACCCGCGGGCCCGGAACCGATGACGGCTACCGACTTGCCGGTCTTGACCGACGGCAGCACCGGCTTGACCCAGCCCTCGTCGAAGGCGTTGTCGATGAGTTCGACCTCGACCTGCTTGATGGTGACCGCCGGCTGATTGATACCGAGCACGCACGACGCCTCGCAGGGCGCCGGGCACAAGCGGCCGGTGAACTCCGGGAAGTTGTTGGTCGCGTGCAGGCGTTCGATGCCGTCGGCCCAGCGGTCCTTGTACACCAGGTCATTCCACTCGGGAATGAGGTTGCCGAGCGGGCAACCGTTGTGGCAGAACGGGATTCCGCAGTCCATGCAGCGACTGGCCTGGGTCTTGAGGGTGTCGTGGTCGAAATCCTCGTACACCTCTTTCCAGTCCATCAACCGCAGGGGCACCGGCCGCCGCTGGGGCAATTCCCGCTCGGTGTGCTTGATAAAGCCTCTTTGATCAGCCACGTGCGGCCTCCATCACTGCCTCGTCGACATCGCGCCCGTCGTTCTCGGCCGAGGCGATAGCCTGCAACACCCGCTTGTAGTCCTGGGGCATCACTTTGACGAACTTCTGGGAGTTGCTGTCCCAGTCGCTCAGAATGTTCTCTGCGACCGGCGATCCGGTCTCGTTGCGGTGCTTGCCGACGATGGCTTCGAGGAACTCGAGATCCTCTGCTTCCAGCTCTTCGGGTTGCACCAGTTCCGTGTTCAGGTTGTCCTTCAGGACGTTCGCCGGGTCGTACACGTAGGCGATGCCACCGGACATACCGGCGGCGAAGTTACGGCCCGTCGGTCCGAGAACCACCACACGTCCACCGGTCATGTACTCGCACCCGTGGTCGCCAACCCCTTCGACAACCGCGGTCGCCCCGGAGTTACGCACGCAGAAGCGTTCGCCCACGACACCGCGAAGGAGGATCTCACCGCCGGTGGCACCGAATCCGATGACGTTGCCGGCGATGATGTTCTCTTCTGCCACAAAGTCTGCGGGCGCGTTGTCGGCCGGGCTGACCACGATCCGCCCGCCCGAGAGTCCCTTGCCGACGAAGTCGTTGGCATCGCCCTTGAGACGCAGCGTCACACCCTTCGGAACGAACGCCCCGAAGCTGTTGCCCGCAGAACCCTTGAAGTCGATGATCACCGTGCCGTCCGGCAAGCCGTTGGCACCGTAGTTCTTGGTGATCTCGTGGCCGAGCATCGTGCCGACCGTGCGGTTGACGTTGGCGATGTCGGACGAGAAGCTGACCCGCTCACCCTTGTCGATGGCGGCGCGCGCCTGGGCGATCAGCTGCTGGTCGAGCGCCTTGTCCAGGGCGTGGTCCTGACTGCCGGAGCAGTACAGATCCTGGTTCATGAACGGCGAATCCGCCTGCGTCAGAATGGCCGACAGGTCGAGCTTGCCCGCTTTCGCCGACTTCCAGTGATTCAGCGCCTTGGCGGTGTCGAGCATCTGCACCTGTCCGACGGCCTCTTGCAGCGTCCGGAACCCGAGTCGCGCCAGCAACTCCCGGACCTCTTCGGCGATGAAGAGGAAGAAGTTCTCGACGAACTCGGGCTTGCCGGTGAACCGCTCACGCAGCACCGGGTTCTGCGTCGCGACGCCCACCGGGCAGGTGTCGAGGTGGCAGACCCGCATCATGATGCAACCCGAGACCACCAGCGGTGCGGTGGCGAAACCGAACTCCTCACCGCCGAGCAGTGCGGCGACGACGACGTCGCGGCCGGTCTTGAGCTGGCCGTCGACCTGCACGACGATCCGGTCACGCAGGCCGTTGAGCAGCAGGGTCTGCTGGGTCTCGGCCAAACCGAGTTCCCAGGGTCCGCCGGCATGCTTCTCGCTCGTGAGCGGCGTCGCACCGGTTCCGCCGTCGTGACCGGAGATCAGCACGACGTCGGCGTGAGCCTTCGAGACGCCGGCAGCAACCGTTCCGACACCGACCTCGGAGACAAGTTTCACGTGAATCCGAGCTGCCGGGTTCGCGTTCTTCAGGTCGTGGATCAGCTGTGCGAGATCCTCGATCGAGTAGATGTCGTGGTGCGGCGGCGGCGAGATCAGTCCGACACCGGGTGTCGAACCACGGACCTCGGCAACCCACGGGTACACCTTGTGCGGCGGGAGCTGTCCGCCTTCACCGGGTTTCGCACCCTGGGCCATCTTGATCTGGATATCGGTGCAGTTCGTCAGGTAGTGCGAGTTGACGCCGAAGCGGCCCGAGGCGACCTGCTTGATGGCACTGCGCCGCCAGTCGCCGTTCTCGTCGTGTTCGAACCGGCGCACGTCCTCGCCGCCCTCACCGGAGTTCGAGCGACCGCCGAGACGGTTCATCGCGATCGCGAGGGTCTCGTGAGCCTCCGCCGAGATGGAGCCGAAGCTCATCGCGCCGGTGGAGAACCGCTTGACGATGTCGCGCGCAGACTCGACCTTGTCGATGGGGATCGGATCGCGGTCGTCGAAGTTGAAGTCGAACAGCCCGCGCAGCGACGCCATGCGCTTGGACTGGTCGTCGACGAGCTTCGTGTACTCCTTGAACACCGAGTACTGACCGGTGCGGGTGGAGTGCTGCAACTTGAAGACGGTGTCCGGGTTGAACAGGTGGTATTCACCCTCGCGACGCCACTGGTATTCACCGCCGACCTCGAGCTCGCGATGCGCCCGCTCTTCGGGTCGACCGGTGAAGGCCATGGCGTGGCGGACGGCCACGTCGGCGGCGATCTCATCGAGACCGATGCCACCGAGATGCGACCGCAGCCCGGTGAAGAACTCGTCGACGGTGTCCTGGTTGATGCCGATGACCTGGAACAGCTGCGCGCCGGTGTAGGACGCCAGCGTGGAGATGCCCATCTTCGACATCACCTTGAGCACGCCCTTGCCCGCGGCCTTGATGTAGTTCTTCTGCGCGGTCTTGTAGTCGAGTCCGCCCAGGGCGTCACGCAGCGCCATGTCCTCGATGGTCTCGAGAGCCATGTAGGGGTTGATCGCGGCGGCGCCGAAACCGACGAGCGCGGCCATGTGGTGCACCTCGCGGGCGTCACCGGCCTCGACGAGGAGCCCGACCTGGGTGCGGGTCTTCTCGCGGACGAGGTGATGGTGAACGGCCGAGGTCAGCAGCAGCGACGGGATCGGCGCGAGGGTCTCGTCGGACTCGCGGTCCGACAGGACCACCAGCCGGGCGCCGGCGGCGATGGCTTCGGAGACCTGCGTGCGGACGTCGTCGAGGGCCTTGCGCAATCCGGCGCCACCGTCGGCGACCGGGTACAGGCCACGGATCTGCACGCTGCGGTAGTCGGCGAAACGCTCGTCCTCGCCCAGACGTACGAGCTTGGCCAGGTTGTCGTTGTCGAGGATCGGCTGCGGCAGCACGATCTGCTTGCACGACTCCGGACCCGGGTTCAGCAGGTCGGCCTCGCGGCCGATCGTGACGCCGATGCTGGTGACGACCTCTTCGCGAATGGCGTCGAGCGGCGGGTTGGTGACCTGGGCAAACATCTGCTGGAAGTAGTCGAACAGCATCCGGGGTCGCTGTGAGAGCACCGCGATGGGGGTGTCGGTGCCCATCGAGCCGATCGCCTCTGCGCCGGTCCGGGCCATCGGCTCGACCAGCAGGCTGATCTCCTCGGTGGTGTAGCCGAAGACCTGCTGACGCAGTTTCACCCGATCATGCGCCATGTGGCTGTGTGGCTCACCGGGCAGGTCGTCGAGGTGCTTCATGCCCTCGTCGAGCCACTCCTGATACGGGTGCTCGGCGGCGAGCTCGTCCTTGATCTCGTTGTCGTCGACGATGCGACCGGCGGCGGTGTCCACGAGGAACATCCGGCCGGGCTGCAAGCGCAACTTCTGCACCACGTCACCGTGATCGATGTCGAGGACACCGACCTCCGACGCCATCACGACCAATCCGTCCTTGGTGACCCAGATGCGGCTCGGGCGCAGTCCGTTTCGGTCGAGGACGGCGCCGATCAGGGTGCCGTCGGTGAAGCAGACCGACGCGGGACCGTCCCAGGCCTCCATGAGCGTCGAGTGGTACTCGTAGAAAGCCCGGTGCTCCGGCTTCATCGACTCGTGCCGCTCCCAGGCCTCCGGGATCATCATGAGCACGGCGTGCGGCAGCGAGCGTCCACCGAGGTGCAGCAACTCCAGCACCTCGTCGAAGCGTGCGGTGTCAGAAGCACCTTGGGTGACGACGGGGAAGATCTTCTCGCCGGTGCCCTCGCCGAACACGCTGGTGTCGATGAGCGCCTCACGCGCCCGCATCCAGTTCTCGTTGCCGGTCGCGGTGTTGATCTCACCGTTGTGGGCGACGCGACGGAACGGGTGGGCCAGCGGCCAGCTCGGGAAGGTGTTGGTGGAGAAGCGCGAGTGGACCAGGCCCAGCGCGCTCTCGACACGGTCGTCCTGCAGGTCCACGTAGAAGCCCCGCAGCTGCGGGGTGGTCAACATGCCCTTGTAGACGAAGGTACGTCCGGAAAGACTTGGGAAGTAGACCGTTTCGCGGCCCGGGCCATCCTGCCCGGCGCCCTTGTTGCCGAGTTCGGTCTCGACGCGCTTGCGCACGACGTACGAGCGACGCTCGAGGTCGTCACCGGCGGCACCGGCGATGAAGATCTGGCGGAACGTGGGCATCGCGTCGCGCGCCAGAGCGCCCAGCGAACTCTCGTCGATGGGGACATCGCGCCAGCCCAGGACGGTGAGGCCCTCGGACGTCACGATCTTCTCGACGCCGTCGCACGCGGTCTTGGCGTCGCCGGAACCCTGCGGAAGGAACGCGACACCGGTGGCGTACGAACCCTCGGCGGGCAGATCGAAGTCGACCACGGCGCGGAAGAACGCGTCCGGGACCTGGATCATGATGCCGGCGCCGTCGCCGGTGTTCGGCTCGGCTCCGGCAGCACCTCGATGTTCGAGGTTCACCAGTGCCGAGATCGCCTTGTCGACGATGTCGCGACTGCGTCGACCATGCATGTCGACGACAAAGGCAACACCGCACGAGTCGTGCTCGTTCTGCGGATCGTAGAGCCCTATAGGGCCGGGAGCGTGCTTCATACTTATTCGCCCTTAACATCGCGCCCACGCGGGGCGCACCGTTTCAGCAGAGGATACGGCAAGTGAGCTGGGACTTACCCCGTTAGGCAAGCCTTAAATCACGTCCACCAGCGCTGACACTCCACAGGTGGGCTGCACCTCTTACTCCAGGCCAGCGCCGTTGCTGACCGCAGATGATCGGAAGATCATTGCACGAAGGATCACCCCGGCAATGAGCATCGACTCATTTTCTCACGCCACCCTCGCCGTATTGAAATCGGCGACCTCGACACCGCTCCCACGCGAGCCGACAGAACTCGACTTACGGGTGCCGATCGGGTCCCGTGAGACCCGGCCGTCAGAGCCAGCCCCGCTGCTGGGCGATGCGGGCGGCTTGGGCCCGGGTCTCCGCGCCGGTCTTGCCGATGGCGCTGGACAAGTAGTTGCGTACGGTTCCCGCCGAGAGGTGGACCTGCCCCGCGATCTCGCTCACCGGCGCTCCGGCCAGCGCGATGGTGAGCACGTCGCGTTCGCGTTGGGTAAGCGGATTGCTTCCGGCAGTGAGACTTTCGGTCGCCAGCGTGGGATCGATCACCCGCAGACCGGCGTGGACACGGCGCACTGCGTCGGCGAGTTCTGCGGCGGGGGTGTCCTTGACGACGAAGCCCGATGCGCCTGCCTCCACGGCTCGGCGCAGATATCCAGGCCTGCCGAACGTGGTGACGATCAGGGTCCTGACCTCCGGGAGTTCGGCGTGCACGAGTGCCGCCACCTCGATGCCGTCGGCACCGGGCATCTCGATGTCGAGCAGGCAGACGTCGACCGCGGCCGCTCGGGCCGCCTCGAGCACGTCGTCGCCTCGTCCGACCTGGGCAACCACGGCCAGGTCGGGCTCCAGATTCAGCAGCGCCGCCAGCGCTCCGCGAACGAGCGCCTGATCGTCGGCCAGCAGTAGCCGTATCTCGCTCATGACACCTCGACCTCGATCGTCGTGCCGGTTCCGTCGTCACCGGCGATACGCAGGGTGCCACCGGAACCCTCAACGCGTTCGCGCAACCCTCGCAGGCCGTTCCCGTCGGCCGGCCCCTGCAGACCGACGCCGTTGTCGGCGACCTCGATCCGATTCTCCCCCAGCGTGACGCGCGCCTGCGTCGCGCCCGAATGGCGGACGACGTTGGTGACGGCCTCGCGCAGGGTCCAGGCGAACAAGATCCGGTGGGCCGGATCCACCACCTCGACGTCTGAGGGCAGTGATGGCTCGATCCGAGCCGCGACGAGCGCGGTGCGGGCCGAGAGCAGTTCGGTGGCCAGATCCGGGGAACGCAACCCTCCCACCGTCGCCCGGATCTCGGCCAGCGCCTCGCGTGAGATCCGGTGCAGATCAGCCAATTCGGCCTTCGCCGCAGTGGGGTCGACATCGACGAGCCTTCCGGCGAGCTCCGATTTCACCGTCATCACCGTGAGGGAGTGGCCGAGGATGTCGTGGACGTCACGCGCAACTCGTTCTCGCTCCGCGACCACGGCCAGTTGTTCGTCCAGTCTCCGCGACGCGGCGGCCGATTGCTCCCGCAACTCCTCGCGGGCGCGCAGGACGCGGACGGCGAGCAGCGTCGGGCCCACCACCAGGAGCATCACCACGATGCTCGTGTCGAGGGACCAGCCATCGACGATCTCCGGCGTGAGTATCGCGGCCCCGAGAAGGACCACGCAGGTTGCGACCGCGATCGGCAGAGGGAACGCGAAGGCCGAGACCGCCATCAAGTACGGCGCGAGGGCGAAGATGTTCTCGCCGAGCGTCACCATCGCGGCCCCGGCGAGAGCGATCAGCAGCAGGAAGACGGCGATCGAGTTCCGGGTGCGAACGGTTTCGGGGAGTCCACGCCGAAACAGGACATAGACGCAGGCGAGGACATAGACGAGCGCAAAACATCCGAGCACGGTCAACGTAAAGATGCGCTCGGCGGTGCTGAGGGTGTCCGAGGACACGACCGACGCAACCGGATAGATCAGGAACAGCAGCCAGACTGCAGCAAAGCCCCACCGCACGTCCCGCCACGGGTCGAGCCGATTACTGCTCCGAGCCCCAGAGGTTCCCTTTGCCGCGGGCCCACTTCGGGACGATGAAGACCCCGCGAGCCTCCACGGTGACTCCTTCGGCATCAGAGATGCTCCCGACCACGAATGTCTTGTACTGCTCGTCGCGGTCGATCCGCGCCTCGACCCGCAGTGGTCCGAGCGGGGTGGCGCGCAGGAACTTGATCTCGATCGTCCCGGTGAGATTGGTCCGGCGTCCGAAGCTGCCCGTCTCTCCGAGGATGTGGTCGAGGAGCAGCGCAGCCACCCCTCCATGAACCAGTCCGGGAGGGCCCTCGTAGGCGGCACCCAGGTCGACTTCTGCCCACGAGCTGCCCTTCCCGTCGTGATTGATCACCATCGGCGGGGCCGCGGCGTTGCGTAGCCCTACCGCCGCATTGCCCCACGCCATGCTCTTGCCCGTCGGGGTCACCCGCACCCCGTACGGCCCGTCGAGCTGCTTCGTCCTCAGTCGGGCGGTGGCGGCCTCGATCTCGCCTTGCACGGCGCGGAGCGTGTCCTCGTCGACCTCCGTGCGGATGGTCGCGTCCACCAGATCCCGGACGGCGTCGGTGAACGAGCCGTACAGGCCACGAAGCCGTTCGAGTTCGGCGTCGTCGACATCCTCTTGCGCGAAATGCAACATGCAAGGACTAGAACATGTTTCTGTTTTGGTTGTCCAGGCTCAGACTTTCAGAGCTCAGATGCTGTCGTCCGTGTGGTACGAGGTGAGGCTGGGTGCGCCGGCGAGCAGCGGCCCCAGTTCGGTGATCGCACCTTCACCCGCCCGGAACTCGCGGTACTTCGCGTCCTGCTCCACCGACGCCCACCGCTCGAGGATCACCCAGCGAGTCGGATCAGACGCGTCGACGAGGACCTCGACCGATTCGCATCCGTCGAACGCCCGTGTCTCGTTCAGAGCCCGCTTGAACACTGCCGTCGCTTCTTCGAGGGCTTCGGGCTTGAACTTCACTTCGAGGAGGGCAGTGAGGGACATGTGAAATCTCCGGTCTGTGGTCGCGACGTGTGGTCACTGTCGAAGTTACCTACTGGCGCGCCGTGCTCTTGCGGTAGTAGTGAATTGCCGCATATCCGAATATCGCTGCCCAGACGGCGATGTTGGCGAAGCAGACCAGCAGCGAGATGTGATCGCCGTACGCGGTGACGCCACCGGTGATCGGATAATTCGCCAATTGGCTCACCCCGAACATCGGCGTGACCATGGAGAACGTCAGCATCGCACCCTTGAGCGGGACGAACACGTTGCCCGCGAACGCCAGCAACGTCAGGACTCCGCCGAGTACCTGGGTGGCGGCGTCAGACCTCAGGGCACTGCCGACCGCAAGGCCGAATGCGGCGAACAGTGCCGAACCGAGCCACCCGAGCAGGACCGCGGCGACCCAGTCACCGACGGGCGCGCTCGCTCCCGTCGCGGCACCGACCGCCGACAGCAGGATCAGCGGCAGCGCGGCGACGGTGAGTGCGACGAGCACCTTGGAGACCACGTAGGCCGCCGGTGTCATCGGGGTCATCCGAAGTGTCCTCGTCCACCCGGCCTGCTGTTCGAGGGCCACCGACGCGGCGGTGGTCGTGGTGGCGAGGATCGCGCCGTAGATCGCCATGTGGATCATCACGTAGGCCGCGGTGTTCGCGCTGCCGATCTTGTCGCTGCCGTAGTCGGCGGTGGCCCCGAAGATCAGGTACATCAGCGTGGGCACGGCCAGGGTGAAGATCATCGCGCGCCGATTCCGCATCACCCGCCGGAGGTCGAGGCGGACATAGGTGGTGGAGAAGCCGCGCAGCACACGGGTCCTCGAACGCGCGGTCGGGGTGGTGGTCAGGGTGGTCATCGGCTGATCCTCTCGGGTGTGGCGGGCTGCGGGTGATCACTGGTCAGCGCGACGAAGGCGTCTTCCAGGTTGTGGGAGGTGATCTCGACGTCACGAGCCCCGGTTGCGGTGAGCAGGTGGCGGGCGAGCGCATCGGAGTCGGGCGTACGCAGATGGTGGCGACCACCGCGCTCGGTGACGTCGGTCAACGCCGGAAACGCTGCGCGGACCGCCGCGAGATCGTCGCGATCGAGAATGGCCGAGACCGTACGGCCGCTCGCCTGCGCCCGGATGCTCGCTGTCGAACCATCCGCGACGATCCGTCCTTTCGCGACCATGACTATCCGATCCGCGAAAGCGTCCGCCTCCTCGAGGTAGTGGGTTGCGAACACCACCGTTCGGCCGCTCTGTGCGTCGGCGCGCATCGTCGCCCAGAACGACCGACGCGACTCGACGTCCATGCCCGCTGTCGGTTCGTCGAGCACGATGAGGTCGGGATCGGGCAGGAGCGCCAACGCGAACTTGAGTCGTTGTTGTTCACCGCCGGAGCATTTGGAGACCTTGCGGTCGGCAATGTCCGTCAGCCGGGCTCGCTCGACGACCCCGTCGACAGCAGCGGCGGCTCCGAACGTGCCGGCAACGATGCGCACGGTCTCAGCAACGGTGAAGTCGGGCAACAGTCCCCCGGTCTGCATCACCGCGGCGATCCGGCCGTTCCCCGCGGCTGTCACGGGGTCGGCGCCGAATACCCGGACCGTCCCTGAATCGGGTGTGGACAGGCCCAGCATCATGTCGATCGTGCTCGTCTTGCCTGCGCCGTTCGGGCCGAGGAACGCGACGACTTCTCCGGCACCGATGCGCAGGTCGATGCCGTCGACGGCCCTGACGGGCCCGTTGGACGAAGCGAACGTCTTGGTCAGTCCGCTCAATTCGATTGCGGTTGTGTTCATGAGAGAAACACTGCTGCAACCGGCGCTGTCGCACCCACTGCCGATGTCACGAGAACCGCATGACAGATGTCATGCCGCTGCTGTCTCCCGTCGACGGACGGATCACACTATTGAGTTGTCAATGTTCCAGCCGCACCGGTGTCATCCGGTGCTGCGGTAGTAACTTCGGACTGCGTCGTCGTCTGGAGTTTCTCGTGAACTTGTGGGCCTGTCAGGCGGCGAGTGGTTCGTTGGTCAGGGTGCGCCGGGCGTGGGATCGGATTGGTTCGGTCTTGCCAGGCGCGACGAACCAGGGGTGTCCGTCGTGTCCGATGAACACTGTCCAGCCTTTGTGGTGGATGTAGTTGTGGTGCCGTCGGCACAGCAGGACTGTGTTGGTCAGGCTCGTCTCGCCGCCTTGACTCCAGAACTTGATGTGATGCGCGTCCGTCCAACCGGCGGGGCAGCCGCAACCCGGGAAGGCACATCCGCGGTCTCGCACAGTGAGTGCTTTGCGGATTGATGGTGTGACGGTACGGAATTCGCGTCCGACATCCAGCGGTACGGCATTGTTGTCGAGCAGGATCTTGGTGATCACCGAATCGCACACCGTCATTTGGGCGGTGGGCAACGACACCGGCCCGGTCCACTCGAACGTCGCGGCCGCGGTGGGGGCTTTCGCACCCACGATGCCGTTCATCTGGAAGGCCAGGAGCTGCTCGGCGGAGACGGTCATCGTCACCCGCGGTTTCGGTGTACTGCGGGGGTCGGGTGACCCGTCGGGTTCCGGGACCGGCTTGGCCAGGGGACGCAACGCGGTCGCCAGTTTCTCGCCGAGGGTTTTGTCGAGGTCGAGGGTGACGTGGGTACGGCCGTCGTCGCCGGTCCCGAACGACACCTCATCGGCAAGGGCCATCTCGTGGGCTCGCCTGCTCACTGCCGCCGGTGTCGACACGCAGGCTTCTGTGAGCAATCCGCGTACGCAGTCAGAACGATCAGATTCTGAGAGGTCGGGGTCGCGCCGGTCGATGTGACCCAGGCCTTTGACGATGGCGTCCGTGTGTTCAGCGGACAGTGTCCCGTCGATGGCGTAGGTGGCGACCGAAGGGATGGATCCCAGGGCGCGACCCACTCGCACGTAGCGGCCGGCGACTGCGGGTGGCACTCCGGCGGACTGCAGTAGTTCAGCGGTCGCGTCCACCCCCAATGTCTTTGCCACACCACGCTTGTCGAGGTCGCCGGTGAACCGGAACAGAAGCTGGTCCGACACGTTTTTCGCCCGCAGTGCGAATACCGTCTCCTTTGACAAAGCCAAGTCGTCGAGCGGTGCGACCAACAATGGATCCGCCGCCATCGTTGATAGGTGTTCGAACAGCCCCCGGAAGTTCATGACTAAAATCTACCGCGATCTTCCCGTTCGCACAAGTGTTCGACAAGATCTATTTCACTGTGCTGCAACATCTTTCGCCATGCAAAGCACTATTGGCGGCAGTGTAGCAAGGCGGTCTGACATCCACTGTGACGAACGGAGACAGACACGCTCGGTGGTCAGTCAACCCTCTACGAGGCAGTCTGACACCATCAGTGAGATCAGAGTCGGGAGGGCAATTGTCGGACACGGTGATCCGGATCGGTCCGGCTTTGGCCATCGCTGTTGCGTTGCTGGCCGTTGCCGCCACCGGCATCGCCTACCTGGGCCGAACAGGTCATGAGCGGGCCGTGGCGTGGGCATCCGTCCGAGCGGCCGTCCAACTCGGATTGCTTGCCCTCGTCCTCGGCGTGCTGGTCGAACACCTGTGGGCATCCGCGGGATTCGTCGCCGTCATGTCTGTTGTCGCGGCGTGGACCTCTGCCGGCCGGGTGGTGAACCGGCGCCCCACGGTGGGGGAAGCCGCGACCCTTCTCCTTCCGGTGGCTCTCGCGTCGGTCGTCGTCGTCACCGTTCTGGTTGCGTCGGGAGTACTTCCGCCCACCGGCCTCGCCGTGATCCCCAGTGCGGGAATCATGATCGGCGGCGCCATGAACACGACATCGCTCGCGGGACGTCGCGCCTTCGACGAACTCTCGGCTCGCCGCGGAGAGGTCGAGGCGGCGATGTCACTGGGCATCTCTGACTACCACTCGCGGATGGAGGTCTGCCGGGGCGCCGCCGCCACCGCACTCGTACCCGCGCTCGACCAGACCCGCACGGTAGGACTGGTGACGATTCCCGGCGCGTTCGTCGGAATGGTCCTCGGTGGTGCATCGCCGGCGGATGCCGCTGTCATGCAGCTGTTCGTGCTGATCTCGATCCTCGCGGTGAGCTCCTGCGCGCTGGTGATTATCACGGAGCTGGTCGCGCGAGGGCGACTTTCGAGTTCTGTCGGAGTACGTCACGTTTGAGGTTCGTCGCCGGTCTGTCCGGTATGAGCCTTCTCATCCGCCTCGGCCTGCTGATCCTCTTTGTGGTGGAGTTCGTCGTCGGAGTCTGGAATCAGGTGTTCCCGGCGTCCTTCTACGAGCACTTCCCCACCGTCGACCTCACGCCGCCGTACAGCGAGCACTACGCCCGCGACTTCGGCGGTGCCACCCTGGGCATCGCGTTGCTGCTTCTCATCGCCCTGATCAGACCGCGCGCTGCGTTCGTCATCCCGGCGGCCGCCGCCTACACGGTCTTCTCCCTGCCGCACTTCTTGTTCCACCTCGGCCACACCCACGGGGCGACGACCACCGAGACCGTCGCCCTGACGTCCGCCAATGCCTTCGTGCTGCTCGTGGGTCTCGGGGTGATCGCCCTGACCGTGGTGCGTGCTCGCCGAACCCACGCTGGATCCCGTCCTGAGTGAGGCGCCACGTCCACCTATCGGTGGACAACCGTTTCATCCCCTCAACGGTCCGTTGGCCCGACACCGCGTCGTCTCCCGAGGGCACATAGTTGATTCATCGCCGACAACAAGCCGGAGAGAATCACGAAAAGAACAGCCAGACAGGGAGAATGACATGACCACCACCACACGACGCACCCTGAACCGCATCGGCGCCGGCTGCCTGGGTATCGCAGCGACGGCCGCCATCGGCTTCGGAGTAGCAGGCGCGGCCAACGCCGGCACAGTCCCCGTCACCCACCCGGGTGAGCCGTCCATCGCCATGACGATCACGAACAACACCGACCAGACCCAGTATCTCGCCGGGAATGAGTCCTCTTCGGGCGGCTGGGTGAATGCCCCGAAGGACACCTTGGCGCCTGGCGAGAGTGAAACCGTTGTGGCCGTTGCCGGAAATCAGAACATCCTCGAGACGGACGTCGAATACCAGATCGGGGCCACCGGTCCGATCGCGACGTACCGGGTCGTCGATTCGCAGATGGACGGGGCGAGCACCTTCGGCTCGGGTATCAACGGCGACGGATCGACGAACTATGTCCTGATCCCCGGCATCCAGTCGGCGTTCCCCAACGCCAACGCCACCTTCACGCTCAAGTGACACCAGGCCTGGCCGGGAGTGCACCCGTTGTGCGCTCCCGGCCGCGGTGTTGACTTCAAGCCGACGTGAAGTCGCAGACTGGGCGCAGCAGCCGACCGACGACATGAGGATCACGATGACTTTCACGAACGCCGAGATCGAGTACCTGACCAGCCAAGATCTCGGCAGATTGGCAACCATGCAGCCGAACGGGACCTTGCAGGCAAGTCCGGTTGGTTTCACGTGCAACATTGATCTCGGCACCATCGACATCGGTGGCTTCAACATGGCAGCCAGCCAGAAGTACAAGAATCTGGCGACCAATCCGACGGTTGCCTTCGTCGTCGACGACATCGCCACCAGAGATCCCTGGCGAGTGCGCTGCCTGGAGATCCGCGGCAGGGGCGAGCAGGTCGAGTCCGGGTCAGAGCGAGGCAATCAGGGGCCGCTGATCCGGATCCATCCGACCAAGATCATCTCGTTCGGCCTTGCCGCCGGCGACATGGACGTCGAGCCCCACCAGATCACGCCCCACAAGCGGACCCTTCAGTAGGTTCAACTCGCGTAGGCCTTGCGCATCATCGCCAGCAGATCGTCGATGCGGTCCGGCGGCGCGTCGCGCTGCCAGGCAAGCCACACCGACACCGGCTCTACATCGACGACGCGTCGGTACACCATGCCGGGCCTACGGTACTGGTGCACTGTGGACTCGGGCGTCATACCGATGGCCTGACCCGCGGCGATCGCCGTCATCCACTCGTCGATGTTGTGGGTCGTCCGAACCTCTACCGGCCTGCCTGCGAACAAGTCGCCCGAGGTGGTCCCCACGAGCGGATCCACCGCAATGATCCTGTCTTCCAGATCTCTCAGGGTCAGCCGCCGGCGTCGAGCCAGTGGGTCCGTTGCAGCGATCGCGGCATAGCGATTCTCGGTGCCGATCAGTTCGGTGGCGATCCTGCGCACCGAAGGCACCCGCCGCAGCACCGCCGCTTCCACCAGCCCCTCGTGGAGACCGGCGCTCGCGCTCGTGGACTGCACGAACACCAGCGGGTTGCCGGGATGTCGGGCCGACCAATCCCGTTGCACGGCAACGGTGTGAGCGCCGAGCACGGCGAAGTGATAGCCGATCCGGAACTCTCCGGCGGGCCGCGACAACGACTCCTCCAGTCGCGCGACCTCGTCCAGCACCCGCCGGGCGTGTACGAGCACTCTGGAACCCGCAGTGGTGAGCGTCGCCTCCCGCGGACCTCGGTGGAGGAGCCGCGCGCCGATCGATGACTCGAACCCCGCGACAGCACGCGACACCGCGGCCTGCGAGAGCTGCAGGGTGATGGCCGCGTCGGTGAAGGTGCCTTCGTCGACCACCGCGACGAAAGCTCGGAGCTGATGCAGATCCGTTGCCATACGCCAAGCGTATAACGCATGCGCGTCAGGCATTTTTGCTGTGGGTCTACGCAGGCAAGACTGGGCGACATGAGCACCGATCCAGGTGCGGTCGCAGTCTCGGGGGCCGCCGCCGTAGCGCCGTCCGATACCCGTGCCACCGCGGGCGGTGTCGCGCTGATGCTGACCGGTGGACTCAGCAATCAGATCGGGGCCGGTCTCGGCGCACATGCCTTCGCGGCGGTCGGTCCGGCGGCCGTGGTCGCAGTGCGGCAGGTCGTGGCCGCAGCAGTGTTGCTCGCCATCGCCCGGCCTCACGTGCGAGCAGTCCGGTGGCCCCAGTGGTGGCCGGTGCTGCTGCTCGCCATCACCGTCTCGACCATGAATCTGACCCTCTACCTCGCCATCGACCGCATCGGGCTGGGCCTGGCGGTGTCGCTGGAGTTCCTCGGCCCGCTGCTGGTGGCCACGTTCGCCTCGCGGCGGCGAGCCGATCTGATCTTCGTGGTGATCGCGGGCGCCGGGGTCTACATCCTCGTCTGGCCCAGCCCGTCCACGGACTACCTCGGCGTCGGGCTGGGCCTCATCGCGGCGGCGGGGTGGGCGTCGTACATCGTGCTCAACCGTGTCGTCGGCACGCGGTTACCGGGTCTGGACGGGGCCGCCTTGGCCACCACCGGTGCCACCCTGATCTACCTTCCTGTGCTCGTACTCACCATCTCGGCCGGAAAGCTGACGGGGTCGACGCTCTGGTTCACGATCGGCGCCGGCGTGCTCGCATCAGCGGTGCCCTATGCCGTCGACCTGCTGGCGCTTCGACGGGTGCCCACCGGGCTGTTCGCGATCTTCACCAGCTTCAACCCGGTGTGGGCCGCCATCGCGGGAATGGTGGTGCTCGGCCAGTTCCTCGGCCTTCACGAGTGGCTCGGCATCGCGCTCATCTCGGGCACCAACATCGCGATCATCGCCAGATCGCGAGGTCGTCGGCTGCCCTCGGATGCTGCACTCTCGCAACCTGATTCGTCGATGACCCGCCCGGCCGTGACAACCCGTTAGACTCGGCGGGACACCGGAGGAGGCAATCCGATGCTCGAGATCCGACCGAACTGCGAATGCTGCGACCGCGACCTGCGGCCAGAGGACGAAGCCTGGATCTGCACCTTCGAGTGCACGTGGTGTCCGGCGTGCGCCTCGGGATTCCCCGATCGTCGCTGCCCCAACTGCGGCGGCAACCTGTCCGTTCGACCGATCCGCCCCGCAGCTCTACTGGTAAGGAACCCAGCTTCGACGACACGGGTGACGAGCGCCAGTTGCCGTCAACAGTCGGGCTGATCCGGGCCTCGCCGAACCTACCTCGTCGAGTCCGACGATGAGCGCACCTTTGCCCGCAGGGCGAACAACTGTTGCTCGTCCTCGGTGGCGCCGGTGGCCGTGTGAGCGAGCGCGGCCGTGATGAGATCGTGGTCGGAGTCGGTCCACCTCTCGCGATGCTGGTGTTCGAATTCCCCCCACGACGGCACCGTGAACTGCTCGACCCGCACATCCGGATCGCCGCCGTGGCAGTACAGGCCCCATGAATAAGCGCCGGTCCGGCGTCGAGCTCTACCCACCGCCATCATGTCCTGCTCGAATTGTTCGAGTTCGCCGGACCGCACGCGGTACGTGTTGGAGATGATGACGGGGCCATCGTCGGGTTCGGGCCCGAAGACGACCATCGGCGTCGGCCAGGCAGTCGACACCCCACGCGGCAGCGTCCCGGTCTCGGGCCGCAGCGGTAGAACCTTGACACTTGCCGCAGCCAGGGCCAAGAGCACTGCCGAGATCAGCAGTGCAACAGCAAATCCGGTGTGTGAGGCGACCACACCCCAGATGAACGATCCCAGTGCCTGACTACCCATGAACACGAGCAGGTAGATCGACATACCCCGAGCCCGGACCCACGGGGCGAGCGACAGCTGGATGGAGGCATTCAGCGTGGTCAGGGTTCCGATCCAAGCCGCTCCGGCAACCAGTAACAGGGGCAACACCGCCCAGATCGGGAGGTAGGCCACCGCCACGACCCCGACCGCATAGGCGACGGCCGATCCGACCAGAACACCGTTCGCCGACAACTTCTTACGCACCCGGGGGTACACGACGACCCCGATGAGCGCGCCGGCCCCGAGTAGCCCGAGCACCAGGCCGTAACCCGACGCCCCGAAGTGCAGGTTCTCCGACGACGCCAGGGGTAGCAGCGCCCACAGCGCGGAGGCCGGGAAAGCGAACAACGCTGAGCGCAACATGATCCGGCGAACGACCGGCGCTGACTGGATGTAGTGCATTCCGGTGACCATCGACCGCCCGAACCGTTCGCGGTCGACCGCCTTGTTGTCTGCTGGTCGCCGCCACCAGATCAATGCGCCAATGATCGCAAGGAACGTCAGTGCATTGATTGCGAAGACCGCAGCCGGTCCCGCCGCTGCCACCAGTACGCCACCGATCGCCGGGCCGACGGCGCGAGCGCCGTTGACCGTCACGCTGCCCAGGGCAGATGCGGCCGGGATCTGTTCTTTCGGAACCAATTCGGGCTGGATCGCCTGCCAGGCAGGTGCGGACAACGCCGATCCGCATCCGAGGAGAAAGGTCATCGCGAGCAGCATCACCGGGGTCAAGATGTCTGTCCAGGCCAGGAACGTCAGCAGACCCGCTGCGAGCGCGGTGTACACGCTCACCGCGATGAGTAGCCGGCGCCGGTCGAGCAGGTCGGCCAGGCCGCCCGCCGGAAGCGCCAGGAACAGAGTGGGGAGCAGACTCGCCGTCTGTACGAGCGCGATGATGACCGCACTGCTGTGGTGCTCCACCAGGAACCACTGCGCGCCGACGGTTTGCATCCACAGGCCGATGTTCGACACCAGCTGGGCGATGAAGAGCATCCGGTAGATCCGGCTTCGCAGTGGCGCCCACGCCGGATTCCCGGTCGACGCGACGGTGGTCATGACGCCGCACCTGACTCGAGGGCCGCAGACCTCGGCGCTTCCCGGATCGCAAAGAGATTACCGAACGGATCGAGCAGCTGGCACAGTCTCTCGCCGGTGAAGACGGTTTTCGGTCCCCGGTGGGCCACCGCGCCATGGGCGGTCCAGTCGGCAACGATCGCGTCGACGTCCGAGACCGTCCAGTACGCGGAAACGCCCGTCGGCCCCGGTGAGTTGAACTCGTCGGACTTGTGGATGGTCAGCCTGACGCCGTCGATGTCGAAGGCGACCAGGGCACCACCCCGCACCACCGGCTCGCGCCCGAGGCGGGTGGTGTACCAGTCGACCGCTTCATCGAACTGGTCGACGAAGTAGAAGATGTTGCCGATCGGCCCCAGGGCGAGTGCTCCGGTCATGGCTTCGAGCCTTCCGTTCCGCTGTCGAGGTCCAGTATTTCAGGACTGGGCGCCCGCTGACGGGGCTTCCTGAGGCGAGGTCACTTCGGACAGGGCTTCTTCGATCACCGCGACGACCTCGGCCGGCTTGGCGATCATCGCCAGGTGCGGAGCGTCGATCTCGACGACCTTGCGCAGGCCGGCACGCTCGTATCCGAAGCGCTCTACATCCGGGTTGATGGTGTGGTCGTCGCGGCTGACGATGCCCCAGCCGGGCTTGGTCTTCCATGCGGCGACCGGCGCAGCCTCGCCGAAAGCGGCTGCGGCCAAGGGGCGCTGAGATACTGCGAGCACCTCTGCCTCTTCCTGGGTGATTCCGGCGGCGAAGATCTCGTGGAAGGTCTTGATGTTCACCGATACGTCGGTGCCGGGTTCTGCTCCCTCGATCGGGAACGGCGAGTAGACCAGATTGGCTGCGAGATCGGAGTCGGGGAATCGACCCTGCAATTCGCCGAGGCTCTCGCCTTCTTCCAGCGCGTAACCGGCAACGTAGACGAGTCCGACGACGTTCTCTGCCACCCCGGCGACGGTGATGACTGCTCCGCCGTAAGAATGTCCGGCCAGGAGTACAGGGCCCTCGATCTGCTCGACGAACGAGCGGATGTAGGCCGAATCACCGATCAGGCTGCGGTTCGGCACCGGCGGGACGAGCACGGTGTGGCCTTTGTCGAGCAGGCGTCGGGTGACCGGCGCCCAGCTGGCGCCGTCCGCGAATGCGCCGTGGATGAGAACGATGGTGGGTGTGGTGGTCATGGCGAGCTCCTTGTGCAGGGTGATGAACGGGGTTTGGTGCCCGACCGCCCACCCGTTTTCGCACGATCCGGCAGTTACTGCGGGTGGAGGGTGCGAAAACGGGTGGGCGGTGGGGACTGAGATTCGAGTGCGGTGTCTTATTCGGCGATGAACTTGAGAATGTCTGTGTCCAGAGCCTTCTGGTAGTCGCCGTAGATGCCGTGCGGGGCGCCCGGGTAGACCTCGAGGCGGCCGTTCTTGACGAGCTCGATGGACTTCTTCGCGGCCGCGACGATGGGCACGATCTGATCGTCGTCACCCTGGGCGATGAAGATCGGGACGTCGAGTGCCTTCAGGTCTTCGGTGAAGTCGGTCTCGGAGAACGCCTTCACGCAGTCGTAGGCTGCTGCGAGGTTGACGAGCATGCCCTGCCGCCAGAAGTCGTCCTTGGCTCCCTGCGACACGTTCGAACCCTCACGGTTCGCGCCGAAGAAGGATTCGGACAGGTCCTTGTAGAACTGCGAGCGATCATTGAGGACGCCCTCGCGGATACCGTCGAACACCTCGATGGGCGTGCCCTCGGGATTGGTGTCGGACTTGACCATGATCGGAGGAACGGCGCCGGCGGTGATCACCTTGACGACGCGGCCCTTTCCGTACTGTGCTGCATAGCGAACCACTTCGCCGCCACCGGTCGAATGCCCGATGAGGACCAGGTCGTTCAGATCGAGTGCTTCGACCAGCTCCGCGAGATCCTTGGCGTAGGTGTCCATGTCGTTGCCCTGGTAGGTCTTCGACGACCGGCCGTGTCCGCGACGGTCGTGGGCGATCGCCCGGTAGCCGGCGTCGGCGAGCAACTTGAGCTCGATCTGCCAGGCATCGGATGAGAGCGGCCAGCCGTGGCTCAGCAGCACAGGCTGTCCGGTGCCCTGCTCGGTGTAGTAGATCTCGGTTCCGTCGGTGGTGGTGATGTACGGCATGGTGTCCTCCTGCGGTTGTTGTCTCGCTCTTGTGAGAACAACATTCGTCCTATCGGAGGCGTAAGTCGTCGCTGCTGGCGTCCAAACCAGGGGAGGACTTTCGGCGGGTGGACATACCTGCTAGCCGGTATACGACCCACGACGGGCCGGCGTCACGAGGACGCAGCGGGTATGCGGACCACCAGGGTCGTCCCGACACCGGGCGGGCTCGTGATCGTCAACGTGCCACCGACAGTGTCGATTCGATCGTGCAGCCCGATGAGCCCCGACCCGCTTGCGGAGTCGGCGCCGCCATTCCCGTCGTCACTGACGGTCAGGTCCAGGAAGCCGTCGTCCGATGTGGCGACGATCGTGATCTCCGTGGCATGGGCGTATTTCGCCGTGTTCGTCAGCGCCTCTGCGACCACGTAGTACGCAGCGACCTCGACCGTGTCGGGTAGCCGGGTCGGAATCGAGATGGTGAGCGACACCGGTACCGGCGAGCGGCGGGCCAGGGTCTTCAGCGCGGGGCCGAGGCCTCCGCGGGACAGGATCGCGGGGTGGATGCCGCGCGACAGTTCCTGGAGATCGGTGTGCACCTGCGACAGCGTTTCGACGCTGCGATCCAACCGTTCGCGGAGGTCCTCCTCACCGGGTGGCACAGTCATCTGGGCGGCCCGCAGTTCCATACCCAGCGAGACGATGCGTTGCTGCGCCCCGTCGTGCAGGTCACGTTCGATCATCCGGCGCGCCTGATCGGCCGCCGCGACCACGCGCGCCCGAGATCGGGTCAGCTGACCTCGGGTTTCACTGTTGTACACGGCGGTTGCCACGAGATCGGCGAAGTCCAGCACCCGCGCCTCGATGTCGTGGGCCGGGCGGCGATCGGAGGAGCCGACGATCACGGCCCCCCAGATGGAGTCGTCGAGTTTGATCGGCACACCGAGACCCGAGACGAAACCACGTCGTCGTAGCCGCTCGGCGATGGGACCCGTCGCGTTCGAATAGTCGACGGCAACGCTCTCCCCCGTGGCGTGAACGAGGGTGCTGGCGTTGTATCCGCCGAGGGGTAGCCGCTCACCTACCGTGAGGTGATGTCCCCCGGGATCACCGTCCCAAGCAGCGAGTACGAGGCAGGAATCGTCTCCGTCGAAACGTACCAGCGACACATGTTCGACACCGAGGCCATCGGCGAGCTCTGCAGCTGCGACCGGATAGACGACGTCGGGCTCACCCCGCTGGGCGACCAGTGTCGCGACCCGGCGCAGCGCTGCCTGCTGGCGTGCCAGGGATTCGGTCTGCTCCCCCAACTCGTGCCGGTCTCGCGCCGCCGCGAGTAGCGCTTCCAGCGCGGGCACGATTCTCCGCACCCGCCGCGTGTCCGAGGCCGACAGCACTGCCGGCACCAGCAGCGACCCTGCGGCGACGCCGTCGTCGAACAGGTTGATCCGCTGCTGTTCCGGTGTCACCGGAGCATCCGCAGGGCCGAGGACCGCATAGGGAGCGGGGAGATCCAGCACCTCGGTCAGGCGAGCACTCGCGCCGCTGAACATCTCCGTGGACATCGGCTCACGCAACATGGATCGCGCAAACGCGGCCATCATGTCCGCTTCCCGCCGGCGCTGATCGGATTCCGCTGCGCGCAGCCGAGATTGGCCGACGAGCACATTGGTGAGCAGAGCCACACTCGTGAACACGATGACGGCGGGCAGCAGACTCTGGGTGTTCTCTGCGACGTGTACATACGCATAGGCGGCAGCACTCGCGACGGAGGTTGCGATGGCGATACCGAAGCCCCACCCTGCCGACACCACCAACACACCGAACAGGAACACCGCACCGAACGCACTGTCCGGGGCGATCTTCTCCAGCATGAACACGATCAGCATCTCGACCGCGATCAGTGCGGCCCCCACCGCGATTCCCCACGCCACGGGCGGGGTGCTGGGTCGCAATACACTGGTGACGAGCCGATCTCGCCAGGTCCCACCGTCGTGATCAGGCACATGGCGATCGTAATCCGTATGCGGTCGGCGGGCGGAAGTACCGCTAGCGGGCATGCCCCGCCGGTCGTTCTCTGACACTCTCGAAAGAGTGAAGCCCCCCGACCATCGCTGTCTGATAGTGGACGACAGCAGCGCATTCTGCCTCGCGGCACGCAGTGTGCTGGAGTCTGCCGGGATGACGGTGGTGGGGACGGCGTCGACGCTTGCCACCGCGGTGCAGGCAGCACGTTCCTCGCACCCGGATCTGATCTTGGTCGACATCGACCTCGGCGGCGAAAGCGGTTTCGACGTGGTGGAAGCACTTCACGAGGACGATCCCCGGCTCACGATGGTCCTGGTGTCGACGCACGACGAAGAGGATTTCGCGGACATGGTCGAGGCGAGTTCAGCGATCGGGTTCCTGCCGAAGTTCGAGCTCTCAGCCGATCGTATTTTGCAGATCATGTCCCGAAACGGGGACGGCGCCTGAACTCCCTGAGTCAGCTCATCGCATCGAGATACAGGATCACCGCGCGCACTCGCCGATGATCTTCGGAGGTCTCACTGAGGTCCAGCTTGTTGAGGATGCTGCGGACATGCTTCTCGACCGTGCCCTCGGTGATCCAGAGCCGCTTGGCGATACCGGAGTTCGACAATCCTTCGGCCATCAGCGTCAACACATCGCGCTCGCGTGCACTCAGCACCGCCAGTGGATCGTCACGCCTTTTTGCGGCGATCAGCTCCTGGACGAGCGCCGGGTCGATGACCGACGCACCGTTCGCCACTCGAGAGAGGGTGTCGACGAAGTCGGCGATGTCGGTGACCCGACTCTTGAGGAGGTAGCCGATGCCTTTGCCGCTGTCGAGCAATTCCAGCGCGTGGTCGACCTCGACGTGCGCGGACAGCAGCAGCATTGCGACATCGGGGAACTCCCGCCGAATCAGTTTTGCCGCGTCCAGACCCTCGGCGCTGTGCGTCGGGGGCATCCGGATGTCGATGACGGCCAGCTGCGGAGGTGCCTTGCGGACCAGCGCGATGAGCTCATCGCCATCGCCGGCTTGTCCGATCACGTCGAGCCCCGACTGGCTCAGCAGACTCGCCAGGCCTTCCCGCAGCAGCAGATCATCGTCCGCCACCACCACCTGGAGTCCGTCCACCACATGTCCTTCCGTCGGCACTGCGCTCGGTTGATCCTAATGCGCTCGGCCCGACAACCGCCTGACGCTGAAGCGAGCCCGAGTCTGATGTCCCCAGAACCGAACGCTCGCGTCCTTGCCAAGAGATGCAACTGAGAACCTTTACGTGCCAATATGGCCTCATGGCCGCCGTCGTACGTCCCTACCGGGGTGTCGCCGCGCAAACGCGTCGAGACCGGCGCCGCGAGCAGTTGCTCCAGTCTTGTCTCGACCTGGTTGCCGAATCGGGTGCCACCGCGATCACCGTCGACTCGATCAGCGCCAGGGCGGGCCTGTCGAAGCGGTACTTCTACGAGAGCTTTCGCGACCGGGATGCCATTCTTGTCGAGGCCATCGACGGCGTTCTCCGGCCGTTGGGTACCGCACTCGTAGAGCAACTCCCGCCCGACCTGTCCACCGACCAGCGGATAGAACACGTCGCATCGTCACTGGTCAAAGCCCTGACTGCCGATCCCCGCGCGGCCTATCTCTATACCTCGGCGTCGGGGAACATCACCCTGGAGGCACGCCGACGACTGATCGTCGATGAGCTGACACCGCTGCTCATGACCGAGGTGCTCGGCACCGACCCGGACAACCCGCGGGACCGTGCCTCGACCATCCTCATGGTGGCCGGAACGACCGAACTGCTCGACCGGTGGCTCCGGGGAACGCTCGTGTTCACCGCGGACGAGTTCGTCGGCGTGCTCGCCGAGCTCGGCCAGAAAATCGCCTCCCCGATGTAGGTTTGCGCGGCGTCCGGGCGTCAATCACGTTGCGGCATCCACCGAATCGACCTCTGCGGCGACCAGCGCATCCACGTCGGCATCGAACAGCTCAAGAGCCCGGGTCGAGGTGAGCATCGCAATGCCGTGCACAGACGTCCAGAACCCCAGCGCGCGGTGCATCTCTTCCTGTCCACCGATCAGGCGTGCCAGTGCGTCGACAACCGGAACGGTCTTTTCACGGAGGTTCTCTCCTGCGCCCTCGAGCAGATCGTGCCGGAAGATCAGCGCGAACATGTCCGGGCGACGGCGCGCGAAATCCACGTAGAGGCGCGCCATCTCGAGCAGTCGTGCGCGCGCCCCTGTGGAATCAGCCGGCCCCGAACCAGACAGCGCCGGTTCGAGTTCGGCTCGCAAATCTGCAAAGCCTGCTTCTGCGATCGCAGCCAGCAGCGCGCGATGGGTAGGAAAATACCGCCTCGGTGCGCCGTGAGAGACGCCCGCGGCCCGGGTGATCGCCCTGAGCCCCACAGCCGGCAGTCCCCCGTCTTCGAGTAGGTCCACGCCTGCCTGAACCAGCCGCGCTCGAGTTCCACCGTCTTGGGTCATGTAGACATTGTCTACCATCGCATTCGTAGACATTGTCTACTGCCGTCATCGACGAAGGGACCTGCCGACCATGTGGTACCGAATACTCAAGTACTTGCTGGTGGGGCCCGTGCTGCGACTGATCGCCCGCCCGCTCGTCTCCGGTCTCCATCACGTTCCTCGGTCGGGTCCGGTCATCATCGCCGCCAATCACCTGGCCGTCATCGACTCGTTCCTGTTGTGCCTCGTGATCGACAGACGCCTGACCTTCCTGGCCAAGCACGATTACTTCATCCGACCCGGCGTGCGCGGTGCGTTGCAGCGTTGGTTCTTCACAGCCGCAGGTCAGGTGCCCGTCGATCGCGCGGGTGGCGACGCTGCGGCCGCGGCCTTGGACGCCGCGACGGCGATCTTGGAGTCGGGCGATGTCTGGGCGATCCACCCCGAAGGCACGCGGTCGCCAGACGGGCACCTACATCGTGGCCGGACCGGTGTCGCCAGGGTTGCTGCTGCGACCGGCGCACCGGTGATCCCCATCGCCCTGCAGCACAGCGCGCGACTACGCCCGTGGCGACGTGCCCGAATTACGATCGGTCCGCCATCCGATCTACGCAGCAGCAACATTCGCATATGCACCGACCAGCTCATGATGGAGATCCGCGAGATGTCCGGGCAACGGTATGTCGATACCTACGCACGCCGGTAGCGTCATCCCGGTGAAACGTCCATTGCCGCGCCCCGGACAGGATCGACTATTGACCATGCTGACCATGAGAGCGGTGTCTACCACCGTGGCTTTCCTCGGAGTGATCGCGGCGGCGTGTGCCTGCACGAGCAGCGAGACACCCAGTACGACGTCATCCTCGGCGCAACCTCTGGGCGAAGTCACCGTTCATCGCGTCGCCTACGACACGTCCGAGGGCAGCGATTCCACCCAGAACTGGGGCGACCTGTATCTGCCTGCGGGCGAGCAAGCCGTCGACACCGTCCCCCTCGTCGTGCTGATCCATGGCGGATCGTGGAAGTCGCAGCTCGACGCACAGACCATGCGTCCCTACGCGATCGACCTGGCCAAGCGCGGGATGGCCGTCTACAACGTCGAATACCGGCGGGTCGGGTCCGGCGGCGGCTGGCCTAACACCTTCACCGACGTCGGCAATGCTCTCGACTACGTGGTGGAGCTGGACAAGCAGTACCCGCAGATCACCACGGACGACGAGCTCGTCGTCGGGCACAGTGCGGGCGCGCAGTTGGCCATGTGGGCCGGTACGCGGAACAAGCTGTCCAAGAGTGAGATCGGGCACGATCCGAAGTTCCGCCCCACCCGGGTGGTGTCCCTGGCAGGTCCGCTCGACATGGTCTACGCCGCGCACCACGGCAACGACAGGATCGTCACGGCTCTCGGTGGCACACCTGAGCAGGTCCCCGGCCGGTACGCGTCGGTGGACCCGGTGCAGAACATCGACCCGACCATGCCGGTCGTCGCCATCCACGGCACCGCAGACACCCTTGTGCCGCCGATTCTGTCGGAGCGGTACATCGACGAGGTCGAGCGCCAGAACGGAATCGGTGATCTGGTTCTCGCACAGGACGAGGACCACGTCTCGATAGTCAGCTCAGATCGGCCCGTCTACGGCAAGATCCTCGACATCATCACAGACGCGTCCGGCAAGACCATCGACGAACTGGACGATCTTTACGACGACAACTGACGCCTATTCGCCGGGCGGGTCAGGTGGGTCGGGCGGTTGCCCGCCGTGTTCTCGAATACGTTGTTCCAGTTCGGCTTTGCGGCGTGCGAGCATAGCCTGGCGGGCCTCGATCAAGGCCTCGTCGGGGTGGTGGGCCCGGTTGACCCGGGGCTTTCGGTCCGGATCCAGGAACGCCGGTGGTATCCACGCGCAGCGTCCGGCGTCGGGGCCTTCGGTGATCATGACCGTCTGCCACTGATGCTCGCCCGGCCCCACCAGCTTGTGGTGCTGCGGGCACGCCGGAGCCAAATGCGTGATGTCGGTGAGCCCACCCAGCATCCACTCCGCGGTGTGATGAGCTTCAGCCCACATCGCCGGGTTCGTACACCCACCGAACGAGCAACCCCGGTGCGCAGCGAACATTGCAATGCGTTGCGCTTCGCTGGCCAACCGTTTCGCCCGCCCGAGGTACAGCACTTCGTTGCTGTGGTTGGCGAACACCGCCAATGTCTTGTCGCTTCGCGCGAGCAGCTTGATGGCATCGCTGATCGGCAACACAGTGCCCGTCGCGGTATAGACAACACCCCTCCCGTACGGACGCATCGGGCCACCGGTCAACGAGGGCAACCACGTCGGGTCCTCCCACTGCGTCCGCGGATCCGGATACGCACGCTCCGGCGATGACTCAGGTTCAGGCTGCGGCTCAGATTCCGGTTCGGGCTCAGGCGCTGGCTCAGGCTCGGGTTCGGGCTCTGGCGTTGGTTCGGGCTCGTGTACGTCGTCCTCGGCGGCGGCGGCTTCTTGCTCCCGAAGTGCTTCGTCGAGTTGGTCTTTGGTCATGGTGATGATCAACTGCACCGGCAACCCGCGATGAGTCTTGCCGAGCTGTCCGGACTCGAGCAGATACATGAGCATCGCCTTGAGAGCGTCATGATTACGCTGCGACTGCGTACGAAGATCATTGTCCGCCGCGGCCTGCAGAACCGCAGGATCCAGTGCCGGGTCATCGGCAGCCCCCGACGGGGACAACTCATCATCGGGATTGTTCATCCCCGGCGCCGCCCACACCCCCAACATCACTTCCATCAACGCCGTCGTCGTCGGATCCAGATGACCGGCCACCTTCGCCATGAAATCCGTCGCCGGCTTACCCAGATCGACACCCCGCTTCTTCGCGCGATCAACATCGTCAGCGAGTTTGCCGTCGGGATCCAAGTAGTCGACGATCCGCTCACCGATCGTCTTGACCTGCCCCGGCGGATACTTGCGGCACAGATCGGCCAACGCGACCTCGGTGTTCGCGCGCTGCTCGGCATCGATCTTGTGCGGGATATCCGCCATCACCTCGATCACCACCCCGACATGATCGAGGTCGATCACACCCGCGGCCAACAACTGCGCTGTTTCCGGGAACCGCGGACCGATCACCTCACCACTCGGAGTCACCGACGGCGTCAACGCATCCATCGCCTCCACCCGCGCCTTCGCAGCACCCGGGCGCATCCGCGTCATC